>CANQMO010000020.1 GCA_947624985.1 uncultured Oscillospiraceae bacterium
CAGGGAGAAGCGCTTTTTGGAAGCGCTGTGGGTCTTCAGTTTCGGCATATCAGTTCGTCTCCTTTGCTTTTTCTTGCCTGGGCTGTTTCTTAGGCGGGGTCTGGGCCTTGGGCGAGAGGAACTCGGTCATGAGCCGGCCCTCCAGCTTCGCGCCCTTGTCTAACTTTGCGATCTCAGCGCACTCCTCGGCAAACCGCTCCAGAAGCTGCCTGCCCAGATCCGTGTGCGCCATCTCACGGCCGCGGAACCGCACCGTTACCTTCAGGCGGTTGCCCTCGGTCAGGAATTTCTGGCCGTTGCGAAGCTTGACCAAGAAGTCGTTCTCGCCGATGGACGGCGACATGCGTATCTCCTTGACCTCAATGACGTGCTGGTTCTTCCGGGCCTCTTTCTCCCGCTTGGACTGCTCGAAACGGTACTTGCCGTAGTCCATGATCTTGCACACAGGCGGCTTTGCCTGCGGAGAGATCATCACCAGGTCAAGATCCCGCTCCTCGGCGATCTTCAGCGCCTCTTCCGAGGACATGATCCCCATCTGCTCGCCGTCGTCGGCGATCAGCCGCACCTGCGGTTCCCGGATATCCTCGTTGAGAGGATGTGTCATGTTCGCTATTGCCAGAGCACCTCCTTTTTGTGAAAGCAAAAGCGCGGATACGAGACGTATCCGCGCATGACCATACGAATGGGTCTTGCTGCCGCGGCGCGCTCCATATGGCGGCCGGGCGAGGACGGATACCGTCGCGTCCTTCTTCGTGCCCAAATACTATACCAGCCTCTTCCGGCGTTGTCAAGTCTATTTTTCCCAAAAAACGGGAAAGATCAGTCCATGACTGTTTTGGAGCTTCTGGCCGTCCTGGCGCTGGGCGGCGCGTCGTACGCCGCCATCGAGATACTCTGGCGGGGCCGTACCCACTGGACCATGGCCCTGACGGGCGGGGTCTGCTTCCTTTTCATGTATCTCATATCCGCCCGGAGCGGTCTGCCTCTGCCGGTCCGGTGGCTCTGGTGCGCCTCGCTCGTCACCGCGCTGGAGTTCGTGGTCGGCGGCGTAGTGAACGTGGCGCTGGGCTGGGGCGTGTGGGACTACTCGGACCGGCCCCTGAACCTGTACGGACAGGTGTGCGTCCGGTACGCGCTGTACTGGCTCCTGCTCAGCGTCCCCGGCTGCGCCCTGGCCCGGTTCTTGTACGGCTCAGTATTCCACCGGCCCCTCTGAGGGGGTCTGGCCGCCGTCAGGCGTCTCCGGCGCGGGGGACGGGGCGGGAGCCGTCACGGGAGCCGCGGGGGACGGCATAGCCGCCACGGCCTGCTTCTCCATCTCGATGGCCAGCTTCACGATCCGGCTGGTGCCCAGCCGGTCCGCCCCCAGAGCGATCATATCCTCCGCGTCCTGCATGGTCTTGATACCGCCGGCCGCCTTCACCTTCATATGGGGGCCGCAGCACGCCCGCAGCAGCTTCACGTCCTCCCGGGTGGCCCCGCCGGTGGAAAAGCCCGTGGAGGTCTTGATGTAGTCCGCCCCGGAGGAGGACACGATCTCGCACAGCTTGCGCTTCTCCTCCTCGGTGAGAAGGCACGTCTCGATGATGACCTTCAGGATATAGCCCTGGGTGGCGTCCCGGACCGCCTCGATCTCCCGGAGCACGTCGTCCCAGCAGCCGTCCCTGACCATGGCCAGGTTCACCACCATGTCGATCTCGGAGGCGCCGTTCGCGATGGCGTCTTTGGCCTCCTGGACCTTGACGGCGGTGGTGTTGTAGCCGTTGGGGAAGCCGATGACCGTGCAGATGGCCATTTTCGGCCCCACATACCGCTTGGCCCCCGCCACATGGCAGGGCGGGATGCACACCGAGGCGCAGTTGTAGCGGATGGCCTCGTCACAAAGCTGGCGTATCTCCCGGACCGTGGCGTCCTGCCGCAGCAGGGTGTGGTCGCACCGGCGCAGTATCTCGTTCAATTCCATAGATATCCTCCTCAGGCGGCGCCGCGCGCCGCGTTATTTGTTTCATATTGGGTCTCGCGGCCTCATAAGCTTGGATATCAACGCTTGTGAGGTGCGACAATGGACGAGGTCTTCGTCACCAATCGGGCGGAGCTTTGCGGTCTGGTGACCGCGCTCCCCCGCTATTCCCATGAGAGCCGGGGCATCCGGTTTTACACCTTCCCGCTCCAGACCCGCCGGCTCAGCGGCACGGCGGACACGGTGAACATCGTGGCCCGGGAGTCCATGCTGCCGGACGACGGCCTGCTGCTGGCCGGGCCCGTGCGTATCGTGGGCGAGCTTCGCTCCTTCAACAACAAGAGCGGCGTGGGCAACCGGCTGGTGCTGACCATCTTCGCCCGGGAGATAGGCCCCGGCGGCGAGGATGAGAACCACATCGCCCTCACCGGCAACCTCTGCAAGGAGCCCACCCTGCGGGTCACCCCCATGGGCCGGGAGATATGCGACATCATCCTGGCCGTGTCCAGGCGCTACCGGCGCAGCGATTATATCCCCATCATCGCCTGGGGCCAGCAGGCCCGGGACGTGGCCCAGTCCCCCGTGGGGACGCAGCTGGCGGTCCGGGGCCGGCTCCAGAGCCGGGCCTATACCAAAGTCATCGACGGAGAGAGCTTCCAGCGGCAGGCTTTCGAGGTGTCCGCCGCCGACATCTTCCCGATCTGACGGTCCGCCCTGCCGCCGGTAATCATTTTTTTATTTTAATATAACATCTTTCTTCTGTCAATTATTGAAAAATCTCCCCGGATGGTATATGATAGGTTTGGTGATTATCACAAAGAGGACGCCAATTCTGTCAAGGGGGAGAGCGCCATGAGTGTTTTGAACGACTGTACATACCGGGGGTACGAGTATCTTGGTTGTCATCCCGGTGAGGAGGGCTTTGTGTTCCGGGTCTGGGCGCCCAATGCCCAGGCCGTCTCCGTGGTGGGAGACTTCAACTACTGGGACGCGTCCGCCGCGCCCATGACCCGGGACTTCGAGGGGTACTGGACGGCGGCGGTCCCCTCGGCGCGGCGGGGCCAGATCTACAAATACGCCGTCACCGGCCCCGACGGGCGGCGCATTTTGAAAGCCGACCCCTTCGCCTTCCACGCGGAGACCGGCCCGGCCACCGGCTCCAAGGTCTGGACCATCGACGGCTACGACTGGGGAGACGGGGCATGGATGCAGGCCCGGCCCAAGACGGATCTGCGGACCGGACCCATGAACATCTACGAGGTGCACATCGGCTCCTGGCGGCTCAAAGAGGGGGAGACCTTCCCCAATTATAAAAACATCGCGCCCATCCTGGCGGAGTACTGCCAGCAGATGGGCTATACCCATGTGGAGCTCATGCCGGTCACCGAGTTCCCCTTCGTGGGGAGCTGGGGCTATCAGGCCACGGGCTACTTCGCCCCCACCAGCCGGTACGGCACGCCCCAGGACTTCATGTCCTTCGTGGACATCCTGCACCAGGCCGGTATCGGCGTGATCGTGGACTGGGTGGCGGCCCACTTCCCCCGGGACGAGCACGGTCTGGCCCGGTTCGACGGCACGGCGCTGTATGAGTATTCTGACCCACGGATGGGCGAGCACGCCGAGTGGGGCACGCTGGTGTTCGACTACGCAAGCCCCGACGTGCGGGGGTTTTTGATCACGTCGGCGCTGTTCTTCCTGGAGCAGTACCATGTGGACGGGCTCCGGTGCGACGCGGTCAGCTCCATGCTGTATCTGGATTATGGCCGCAAGGCCGGCGAGTGGGTGCCCAATAAGGACGGCGGCAACATCAACTACGACGCCCACTCCTTCTGGCAGCAGCTCAACGCCGCCGTCAACGACCGCTGCCCCGGCTGCTTCACCGTGGCGGAGGAATCCACCGCCTACGCCAAGATCACCGCGCCCGTCTCCGACGGGGGGCTGGGCTTCACCTTCAAGTGGGACATGGGCTTCATGCACGACACCCTGGACTACTTCAAGCTGGACCCCTACTTCCGTTCCTTCAACCACGACAAGCTCACCTTCTCCATGATGTACGCCTTCTCCGAGTACTACATACTGGCCTACTCCCACGACGAGGTGGTCCACGGCAAGTGCTCCATGGTGCAGAAGATGTCGGGCCTTTACGAGGACAAGTTCGCCAATCTCCGGGCCCTGTACGGCTATCAGTTCGCCCACCCGGGCAAGAAGCTGACCTTCATGGGCGGAGAGTTCGCCCAGTTCATCGAGTGGAATTATGAACAGCAGCTGGACTGGCTGCTGCTGGACTACCCCAAGCACAAGCAAATGCAGGACTGGTGCGCGGCGCTGGGCGCGCTGTACAAGTCCCACCCCGCCCTGTGGCAGATCGAGGACAGCTGGGAGGGCTTCACCTGGCTCAACCCGGATGACCGGGACAAGAGCTCCATCGCCTTCATCCGCTGGCCCAAGGACCGGAAAAAGGCCAAGCCCGTGGTGTGCGTGTGCAACTTCACCCCCATGGACTATGACGATTTCGTCATCGGCCTGCCCGCCGCCGGCAAGCTCAAGCCCCTTCTCAACAGCGACGACGAGAAGTTCGGCGGCTGGGGCAAAAAGCTGGGCAGGATCAAATACGAGGCCGAGGGCTTCCGGGAATTCACCCACCGGGCCCATATCCCCCTGCCGCCGCTGTCGGCGCAGTACTTTGAATTTGTGGAGGAGAAGAAAAAGCCATGCAAGTCAAACAGTTGAGAGAACAATTGGCGGCCATGGCCGCCGACAAGGGGCTGGACCGTCCGGCCCGTATCCTTCTCACCGCGGCGGAGTGCGCGCCTCTGGCCAAGACCGGCGGTCTGGCCGACGTGGTGGGCACGCTGCCCAAATACCTCAACAAGCTGGGCTTCGACGCCCGGGTCATGGTCCCCTATCACCGGATCATCAAGGAGCGGTACGGCGATAAGGTGGAGTATCTTTTCAGCTTCTACGTCTCCCTGGGCTGGCGGACCAAGTTCGTGGGCGTGAACAGGCTGGAGCTGGACGGTGTGTGCATTTGGCTCATCGAGAACGAGGAATACTTCTCCGGCCCCATCTACATGCCCGACCGGGAGGGCGAGCAGTACGCCTTCTTCACCCGGGCCGTGCCGGAGGCCCTGTTCCGGCTGGACTTCATCCCCGACGTTATGCACTGCAACGACTGGCACACGGGCATGCTGCCCCTGCTTCTCAAGACCCAGTACATCGACTCCCCCATGGGCGGCACCAGGACCCTGCTGACCATCCATAACATCGCCTATCAGGGCCTTTGCAAGTTCGATTTCGTCCAGGACTTCCTGTCCATCCCCGACGGCTGTCTGGGGCTCATGGAGCGCTACGGCATGGCGGACTTCCTCAAGGCCGGGTGCGTGATGGCGGACCGGGTGAACACGGTCAGTCCCTCCTATGCCCGGGAGATATGCACTTGGGAGTACGGCGAGGGTCTGGACCCGGTGCTGTCCCTCCGGGGGGACGTGGACGGTATCGTCAACGGTATCGACAAGGCCGTCTGGCGGCCCGGCACGGACAAGCGTATCCCCGCCAACTACACCCGCGCCAAAATGCAGGGCAAGGCCAAATGCAAGGCCGCGCTCATGGAGGAGACGGGGCTGGAGGTCAATTTGGACCGGCCTCTCATCGGCATGGTGACCCGGCTGGTGGAGCAGAAGGGTCTGGAGCTGGTGATGGGCGCCATCGACCAGCTTCTCTGGGACACCGACTGCGCCTTCGTGCTGCTGGGCAACGGCAACAGGAAGTACGAGGACTGGCTCCGTGGTCTGGAGGCCCGCCATCCCGGCCGGGCATGCGCCTGGATCGGCTATGACGACGATCTGAGCCACCACATCTACGCCGGCTGCGACTTCTTCCTTATGCCCTCCCGGTTCGAGCCCTGCGGTATCTCCCAGCTGATCTCCATGGCCTACGGCACCCTGCCCATCGTCCGGGAGACCGGCGGCCTGCGGGACACGGTCCAGCCTTACAACCAGTATACCGGCGAGGGCACCGGCTTCACCTTCCAGTGGGCGGACAGTCTGGACATGGCCGACGCCTGCCGCCGGGCCATCGACCTGTACTACAACAACAAGCCCGCCATGGAGACCCTCATCAAGAACGCCATGGCCGTAGACTACAGCTGCGAGAACTGGGCGTTTGAGTACGGAAAACTCTATTTGTCCATGCTATAAATGGCGAAGAAGGGATAAACGGAAGCGAAGCCCGGTCAGGGCGAGCCGCGCGGCATTCCCGCGCGTCGAAGTCAAAAGCCGTAGTACGTCAGGCTTTTGACTTCCTGCCGGCGGGATTCACTTCCGCCGAGCAGTTACTATCCCAAGCGTCAAAAACTTGTTTTTTGACAAGCTTGGACGGCGGGCAGACGCCCGCCGTCTTTTTTTGTCTTTTTTCCTTTTTCATGCGACACATTCCCTTTTTTCGGCAGTATAAGGGTGAAGGGCCCTGAAAGAAAGGAGGCGACCGCCATGGAGGACCGGGAGATACTGGCGCTGTACTTTGCCCGCTCGGAGCGGGCCCTGGACGAGACACAGAACAAATACGCCCGCTACTGCCGGACCGTCGCCGGAAACATCCTGCCGGACAGCCGGGACGCGGAGGAAGCCGTCAGCGACGCGCTGCTGGCCGCCTGGGGCTCCATCCCGCCCAACGCGCCCCAGTCCCTGAGGACCTATCTTGCCAAGCTGACCCGCCGGGCGGCGCTGAAGCGCTGGCGAGCCAAAGACGCCCGAAAGCGGGGCGGCGGCCAGACGGAGGCGGCGCTGGAGGAGCTGGCCGAGGCGCTCCCCGGCGGCACGGACCCCGTTCAGGTGGCGGAGGCCGCCGCGCTCACGGAGAGCCTGGACCGATTTCTGGCCGCGCTGCCGGAGACGGAGCGGCGGGTGTTCCTGCGCCGGTACTGGTTCATGGACCCCATCGCCGCCATCGGCGCCCGCTATGGCTTTTCCCAGAGCAAGGTCAGATCCATGCTGGCCCGGACCCGGTCCCGGCTGCGGCAACACCTGGAAAAGGAGGGATTTCTTTGAACGCCGAGAATATCTTATCCGCTCTGACCGACGTACGGGAGGGCTTCATCGCCGACGCGGACGCACCCGCCCGCAAAGGGCGGCCCATCATCCGCCGGATCGCCGTGCTGGCGGCGGCGCTGGTCCTGTGCGTGGCACTGGCCGCCACGGCGGCGGCCTATACCGACGTGGGCTACGCCATTTTGTACGACTTCTCCCCCGCCGTGGCCCAGGCCCTCAAGCCCGTGAACGAGTCCTGCGAGGCCAACGGCGTGCGCATGACGGTGACAGACGCCGGCATCGACGGCGGCAACGCCTGGTTCCGCATTGCCATGACGGACCTGGAGGGAGACCTTTTCGACGGCTCCATCGACCTTTGCGACAGCTACCACATCAACCGCTTCTTCGACTCCGTCGGCTCCTGCTACCGGGAAAGCTACGACGAGTCCACCCACACCGCCACCTTCCTGGCACAGCTGGGCACCATGGACGGCTCTGCCATCAAGCCCGGCAAGGTGACATTCCGCGTGCGGGAATTCAGCGGCCACACGGAAAAATGGGACAGCGCGGTGGCCGGCGTGGACCTGACCGCTCTGCCGGAGGCGGACCAGACCGTGAAGCGGGAGGGCTTTGCCATGAATATGGATACAGGCACCCTGGAATACCCCGAGATCGACTGCCTTGTCCCGGGTGACCCCACCCCGATATGCCCCGGCGCGGCTGTCACCGGCGCCGCCTGGGTGGACGGCAAGCTGCACATCCAGACCCGCAAGAAGATGTTCTCCGCCAGCGGCATTGTCTATCTCACGCCCGCGCCGGAGGACGATATGGAGGCGCCCGGCGCCATCCTGGACGCCGTCCGGGCCAATTTCTACAACGGCAACGGCGAGGATGGCTATGCCTACGAGGAGTTCGTCTTCGATGTGACGCCGGAGCAGGCGCAAAGCCTGACCCTGAAAGGCTGGTTCTATCTCATGGACGAGCCCACGGAGGGCCCCTGGGAGGTCACCTTCCGGCTGGAATGACCGCGAAAAAAGCGGGCCTGTTTTCACAGGCCCGCAGCTTTATTTTTCCCGGTCAAAGTATTCTTTTGTGAGCTTGAAAACCGTGCCGGACAGCAGCGCCACCGCGATCAGGTTGGGGATGACCATCAGCCCGTTGAAGGTGTCGGAGATGTCCCACAAAAGGCCCAGGTCCACCGTGGCCCCCACAATGGCCACCAGGGCGTACACCACCATGAAGGGCCGGATGACCCTTGCCGTGCCGAACAGATACTCCATGAACCGGGCCCCGTACAGCCCCCAGCCGATGATGGTGGAGAAGGCGAAGCAGATCAGCGCCACCGCCGTGAACAGGCTCACCCACCGTCCGTAGGCGGCGGTGAAGCCGGCGATGGTCAGGTCCGCCCCGGCTGCCTGGCCGTAGGGCACGGTTATACCGCTGCACAGGATGACCAGCGCCGTCAGGGTGCAGATGACGATGGTGTCCGCGAACACCTCAAAGATACCGAAAAGCCCCTGCCGGACCGGCTCGCCCGTATCCGCCGTGGCGTGGGCGATGGAACCGGTGCCAAGGCCCGCCTCATTGGAGAAGATCCCCCGGCTGACGCCCCGGCGCATGGCCACGAACAGGGACCCCACCACGCCGCCGGTGACGGCCTCCGGCCGGAACGCGCCCTTCACGATAGCCCCCAGAACCGCCGGGACACGGTCGATACGGAAAAGCACCACCCCCAGAGACAGGACGATGTACAAAAGGGCCATGAAGGGCACCAGCTTTTCGGTGAACCGGCCTATGCGCCGCACGCCCCCCAGCAGCACCAGCGCCACGCACCCGGCGATGACGATCCCGGCGATCAGGTCAAAAAGCCCCGTGCCGTCCCCGGCCAGGACGCCGTAGTTCACCAGCGCCGCGTCCAGAGCCGTGACGATGGTGTTCACCTGGGTGGCGTTGCCGGTGCCGAACACGGCCACCGCCCCGAACACGGCGAACATGGCCGCCAATGGCCGCCACCTGGGCGCCAGACCGTTTTTGATGTAGTACATGGGCCCTCCCACCCAGTCGCCCGCGGCGTTCCGCTCCCGGTACTTTACCGCCAGCACCACCTCGGAATACTTGGTGCACATGCCCAGCAGGGCGCTGACCCACATCCAGAACACGGCCCCGGGCCCGCCCAGTGCGATGGCCCCGGCCACCCCGGCGATGTTGCCGGTGCCCACCGTCCCCGCCAGAGCCGTGCACACCGCCTGAAAGGGCGTCATGGACCCGTCGGCGGCCTCCTTCCTGTCAAAGATCCTGCCCAGGGTGTGGCGGATGGCGTAGCCGAATCTGCGCAGCTGCACGAAGCCCGTGCCCCAGCTCAGATACAGCCCCACCCCCACGATGCAGATCATGGCGGGCACGCCCCATATAAAGCCGTTCACGGCCCCGTTTATCCTCTCGATCCAATCCAGCATGGCAAACCCTCTTTCCCGCGTTTCGTCCTGCAACGCGCCAGAGCATGATACCATATCCCGCTCCCGGACGCAAGAGCGGCCGGTCTTCCCTATGGACAGGATATGCGCCGGGACAAACTGTACATGAGCGCGAAAAGCCGCCGGCTTCCCGGCGGCTTTTTGGTCATTATCCCTCTTGTTCCCGCTGTTGATATAAGGTACAATGCCCCCTGAAAAACCGTTCGTTTCACCGCCGGGAAAGGAAGGCGCCATGATAAACTATTACTCCGACGCACAAAAGCTGGCTCAAAAGGAGTTTCGCCGCTGTATCGCAGCGGGGGAGCATCCTTACCCGCCTGTTCTTGACGCCTTCATCTCCCCGGACCAGTTTTCCTGCGGCGTGGACCTGGGGCTGGTGCAGGTGCCCATGGAGTTCGTGGTGGGCACCCGCACCCAGGCCCGGACCAATGCCTTCGCCCGCAACTTCATGCCTCTTATGCCCGAGGGGTCCGAGTTCGCCGGCAAGTGGGAGCGCCTGTGCCACGCCCATCTGGACGAGGGCATTCGGGAGCCCGTCAAGGTCTATGAGTACATGAACCGCTTTTATGTGGAGGAGGGCAACAAGCGCGTCAGCGTGCTGAAGTTCTTTGGCGCGGAGATGGTGGAGGCCCGGGTCACCCGGATCATGCCGGAGGTCCGCAACGAGGAGACGGCGCTGTATTTTGAGTTCGTGGAATTCTACCGGGTCAGCCGGGTCAACTATATCGAGTTTTCCAAGCCCGGCAGCTATGTCCGGCTCCAGCAGCTGCTCGGCAAATCCTCCGGCGAGCTCTGGTCGGACGACGACCGGAACGGTTTCCACGCGGCCTACTGCTACTTCCGCAGCGCCTACGAGGCCAAAGGCGGCGGTAAGCTCACCTCCACGGTGGGCGACGCCATGCTGGCCTATATGGAGGTCTACGGCTATCAGGACCTGTGCAGCAAGACCGGCGCGGAGATCAAAAAGTCCGTCTCTCAGGTCTGGGAGGAGATCACGCTCCAGCAGGAGCAGGCCCCCATCGACGTGAAGCTGGCCCCGGAGGCGGAAAAGCCCGAGGGACTGCTGGCCAAGGTGCTGCCCAAATCCGACAGGCCCATGAAGGTGGCCTTCATCCACGACAAGGTCCCGGCCCTGTCCGGCTGGACCTACGGCCACGAGCTGGGCCGGGAGCATGTAATGCGGGTGTTTGGGGATGAGATCGAGACGGAGGCGTTTTTCAACGCTCTGGACTCCGACCCCCGGGAAATGCTGGAAAAGGCAGTGGCCGACGGCTGCTCCGTCATATTCACCACCTCCCCCCGGCTCATGCCCGCCAGTCTCCGGGCCGCGGTGGAGCACCCCAAGGTGACGGTCCTCAACTGCTCGCTGAATATGTCCCACCGCTATATCCGCACCTACTACGCCCGGATGTACGAGGCCAAATTCATCGCCGGCGTCATCGCCGGGTCCCTGGCCGGCGGCAGCGACGTGGGCTACATCTGCGACTACCCCATTTTCGGCCAGGTGGCGGGTATCAACGCCTTTGCCCTGGGCGTGCAGACCGTGGACCCGGCCGCCAGGGTATGTCTGGAATGGTCCTCCGTGGGAGGCGTGGAGGCGGCCACGGCCCGGCTGACGGACCGGGGCATCCGGCTGGTATCCTCCCAGGACCTGGCCCGGCTCCGGGACAACGGGCGGGCCCCCTTCGGTCTGGCCGTCATCGACGGGCCCAACCAGTCCACTCTGGCCATGCCCGTCTGGCAGTGGGGCGTCTATTACGAGGCCCTGCTCCGGCGTATCCGGGACAAGAGCTTCCAGTCCGAGTACACCGAGAGCCACAAGGCCCTGAATTACTACTGGGGCATGTCCGCCGGTGTGATCGAAATGCGCTACTCCGACAAGCTGCCCGACGCCACCCGTAAGCTGGCCGGGCTTATCGAAAAGAGTATCCGGGCCGGTATCTGCGACCCCTTCCTCGGCCCGCTCTACGACCAGTCAGGCCGGCAGATCCTGGGCAAGAATCAGGTCCTCAGCACCGAGCAGATCATCGACATGAGCTGGCTCAACGAGAACGTGATCGGCTCCATCCCCTCCTACGACGACCTGGACGACACCGGCAAAGCCACAGTGGGGATCGCGGGTATCATGACGTCAAATCGGGAGAAATAGCTGGCCCGCTCCCCCTGGGCCCGAGGGACCCCATTTCAGAAAGGAGGGCAGGCATGAGGATACTGGCCGTTTCCGACGTCCCCGCCAAGCGGTACTATGAATTTTATCAGCCCGGCAGTCTGGACGGGTTCGACCTGATCTTGGCCTGCGGGGACCTGCGGCGGGCATATCTTGAATTCCTCGTGACCATGGCCCGGTGCCCAGTGGTCTATGTGCGGGGCAACCACGACGACGAGTACCTGAATGCCCCTCCGGAGGGCTGCGTGTGCGCGGAGGACCGGCTGATCGTCGTGGGCGGCGTGCGTATCCTGGGGCTGGGCGGGTCGTACCGCTACCGGGAGGGCGAGTGCATGTATACCGAGGCCCAAATGCGCCGGCGGGTCCTGCGGCTGTGGCCGAGTATCAAGAGGCACAAGGGCTTCGATATCCTTCTGACCCACGCCCCCGCCCGGGGCCTCAACGACTTCGACACCCTCTCTCACCGGGGGTTCGAGTGCTTTCGGACGCTGCTGGACAAGTACCGGCCCCGGTACTTCGTCCACGGCCACATCCACCGCACCTACGCCTATAATATCCCCCAGCGGTCCCAATACGGCGGCACCACCGTCATCAACGCCTTTGAGTACTGTGAAATAGAGCTGTAAAAGACAGCGGAGGCTGGCCCTCCGCTGTCTTTTCCGTTTTATTCTGTTTCCCAGCTCTCCAGACTCTCGTCCGCCAGAGCCCGCAGGTCCGGCCACCGGTCGGCGGCGGTCTCGTCATACACCGCCACCACCCAGTAGCCCGCCTCTTTGGCGGTCTTTGCCGCTTCAAAGGCGTCCTCATAGACGGCGGTCTCGCCGGGCGTCGCGCCCAGGCGTCTGGCCGCCGCGTGGTATACATCCGGCCGGCTCTTGCCCACTCCTACGCTCTCGCAGGAGACGATGGCCGCGAAATACTCCCTGACCCCCAGTCGGGTCAGGCACGCCTCCACCAGCGGCTCGGCCGTGGCGGACGCCACCGCCATGGACACCCCCGCCCCGTGCAGGGAGCGCAGATACTCCTTCACGCCGGGCTTGAGTTCAATGTCCCGGCGGTAGTGCTCCGCCATCACGGCGCTCATCTCCGCCATGGCGTCCTCCGGCCTGTCGGGAAGGGAAAACTCCCGCAGCAGCAGGGCCGTGGACTCCGCCATGGTCATGGTCCGCACTCTCTCCAGAAGTCCCTCCGGCAGGCACTTTACACCCCGCCGGGCCACATAGTCCGGACCGAGCCGGCGCCAGAAGTCCATAGAGTCCACCAGCGTGCCATCCATATCGAAGATGGCATAGCGTTTATCCATAGGCCGCGCTCAGTAAAGCCCCGCGATGATCTCCACGCACCGGTCGATACCGATGGCGTCGCTGTCCAGGGAGATGTGATAATGCTGGGCCTTGCCCCACTCCATGTCGGTGTAGAACTGGTAATAGGACGCCCGGCGCTTGTCCTTGTCCCGCAGGCGTTTTTCCGGGGTCTCGGCGGTCTCGCCATAGAGCTTGACGATACGCTCGGCCCGCTTTTCCATGGGCGCGTACACGAACACCTTGAGCAGATCCGCCTTGCCATCCAGGATGTAGTCGGCACACCGGCCCACGATGACGCAGGATTCCTTTTCCGCGATCTCCAGGATGAGCTTGCGCTGGACGGTCCACAGATAGTCCTGCACCGACAGGCCGTTCACGGACCGGTCCGCGAAGGCAGTGGCCAGCCACCCGCCCTTGGGGGTGTACTCCCCCCGCTCGGCTATGTATTCCTTGGCAAGACCGCTCTCCTCGGCGATCTTCTCCAGAAGCTCGTTGTCATAGCAGGGGATGCCCAGTTTTTCCGCCGTCTGCTTGCCTACCGTACGCCCGCCGCTGCCAAATTCGCGGCTGATGGTTATCACGCGATTTGCCATAATGACTCCTTTCCCCGCCGGATGGACCGGCTGGTCCAATCGATCCGGCCTGTGCTTTTATGATAGCAGAATTTACCCGCCCCGTCAACGAAAACGCACAGGCCGGTTTTGCGCGCGCGCTCTTGCAACGGGCCGCCGTTTCCGCTATAATAGAGCCATCGGGCGGGTATGGTGGAATTGGCAGACACGCTGGATTTAGGTTCCAGTGGGCGACCGTGCAGGTTCAAATCCTGTTACCCGCACCAGCGGCCCGGGAGCTTTGCTCCCGGGCCGGTCTTTTTGTCTGTTTGGGGTCTTTCATTGTAACCTTTATGCAATCACTTTCCCCGCGCCGCGCGGTATAATTTAGAAAAAAGGCGGAACGGGGGCGCACTATGGATAAAAAGGACAAAAAATCCGTCGAAGAATGCGCGGCGTGGTACAACGCAAACCATGACCTTTTCGAGCTTTGCGGAGAAAAAACGGAGGGACTGCTCCGGACCCTTTTGGAGCAGAAGCACCTTGCTTTCCACAGCATAGAACACCGCACCAAGGTCAAAGACAGCTTTCTTGTAAAATGCGCCTCGGGCAAGTACTCCGACCCCACCAGCCAGATCACGGACATATGCGGGCTCAGGATCATCAGCTACACGAAGCACGACGTGAATGATATCTCCCACCTCATCGAACAGGAATTTACCATCGACGAGAAAAACTCCATGGACAAAAGCGCCGTAATGGAGGTGGACAAAGTCGGATACCTGTCCGTCCACTATGTGGCCCAGTTCAACAGCTCCCGCGCCGATCTGCCTGAATACGCCGCGTTCAGGGGGCTGCGCTTCGAGATACAGATCCGCACGCTCCTTCAACACGCCTGGGCGGAGATCGAACACGATCGCAGCTACAAATTCAGCGGCGAGCTCCCGAAGATGATCAAGCGGCGGTTCTATCTCCTGGCGGGCACGCTGGAGCTCATCGACGCGGAATTCGACCGGCTCTCCGGGGAGATCGACCAGTACGCGCAGGACGTAAAAAGCAACATCCAGGAGGACAAGCTGGACGTACCCATCGACTCCACCTCCCTGATGGAATATCTCCTACTGAGATTCCCCCATAACGTGGAGGAGCAGGACCTCAACGGGAACGATAAGGAGATCGTCGACGAGCTGGATGCCTTTGGCATCCATACGCTCAAGGATCTGGACGACATGCTGTTGGACGGCAACGTGCAGGCGTTTCTCCGCGGCACGACGGGCATAAACTACCTGGGCATGCTGCGGCACGTCATGATCCTCAAAGACCCAAAGGCATATTTCACTAAGGCGTGGAAGACAAACTGGCGCGCCATTGACCTGGACGTATGGGAAAAGATCACCGCCCTGAATCCGGCGGCGGAAAAAGAGCGTCCCGCCATCGTCCACCTGCATTGACGGGCCGCGCCGTCCGCTGATTTGACGAACGGGGCGATTCGATGTATAATCAGGAAAATACTTGACAGCCGGCGTTTTCGCCGGTCTGGGAGGTGTCAACCATGCCCGAACAATACGCCCGCCGGCGCATGACGGACCGCCGGGACGGCAGGCGGATGCGCACCATCTCGCCCATCTTCCAGCTGTCCCCCTTCACCATGCTCTCCCCGTCCGACGCCGCCTGCGCTTTCACCGACACCGTGGACGTGTCCGCCATCGAGACCTGGCTGCGGAGCCGCCGGGCCGAGGGAGACGAGAGCATATCCCTTTTGCATATCGTCATCGCCGCCTATGTACGCATGCTGGCCATGCGTCCGGCCATGAACCGGTTCGTGGCGGGCCGTTTCATCTACGCCCGCAACACCATAGACGTGGTCCTGCCCGCCGGCAGCGGCGCTCTGGACGCGGGCGCCATGTCCGTCACCGTCCGCTTCCAGGGGACGGATACGGTCTTCGACGTGTACCGTAAGATCAACACCCGGGTGGACAACCTGAAGGCTGACCAGTCCGCCGACAGGCTAGAGCGGCTGGCCTCCACGCTGGTCAAGACTCCCCGCTTCATCCTTCGCTTCGCCATCGCCGTGCTGCGCTGGCTGGATTACCACGGCTGGCTCCGTCCCGGTATTCTGGAGAAAAGCCCCTATCACGGCTCCGCCGTGATCTCCGACGAGGGCGCCTTCCATCTGCCCTCCGTGCGCCGGAGCATCAACAGCATCGGCGCTCTGCCTGTGAGCGTGTCCGTGGGACGGATCAGGACCGTCACGGAGATGGACAAGGCCGGGCAGGTCCGGGACCGCAAGCTCATGGAATACACCGTCACCTACGACAGCCGTATCGCCGACAGCGCGTACATAGGCGGCGCGTTCCGCTACTTCCGCTATTTCCTGACGAACCCGGACGCGCTGGAGAATCCCCCCGAGCGCGTGAACGAGGATTACATGTGACCGTCAACGATATAAAAAGTCCCGCGAAGCCGTCCGGCTTCGCGGGATCTTTTATTCGGGCAGTTCCACCAGGAACGACAGGGCGCTGTCCATCACGATGTCCGCCGCCGTGTGGGTCACGAGATAATACTCCTCGCCGTTGACCACGCACAGGTAATTGGCGCTGTCGTAGCTCAGAAACTCCACGGTCACCTCCGGATACTGCTCGTTGTCCTGTCGGAAGGTCATGGCGAACACCCGGTCCCGGCCCATGGCCTCCGCCGTCCGGCTCTCCGCCCGGAGACCGTCCATCTGCCGCTGCCAGGCCGCGACGGCGGA
Organism: uncultured Oscillospiraceae bacterium; assembly: GCA_947624985.1. Classification (GTDB taxonomy): domain Bacteria; phylum Bacillota; class Clostridia; order Oscillospirales; family Oscillospiraceae; genus CAJOIG01. The sequence continues at coordinate 16,233 of CANQMO010000020.1, forward strand.
CCCGTCCAGGCTGCGTTCGCCCATGGTGAAGATGTCCTCCGGCTCCTCGTCCGCCTCCGTAGGGGTGGACACGGAGCGGATCACCTCATAGCTGTCCTCTTCCGTCTCAAAGGTCATGCTCTGCATTTTGTCCCAGTCCAGCGCGCAGGGGTCCAGCGTGCCCATGGCGTCAAAGTCCGGGTGCATGAGCCCGTCCAGCACCTTGCCGTCCACCCGGTAGACCATTTTCGAGCCGTCCAGCCGCACATAGACCTCCCCGTCCACATAGTCGCCGAAGCGGAGCGTGAAGCTCTCCAGAGAGCCCCCGTCGGACAGGTATCCCACCAGCGCCGTGCCCTGAGGCTGAGCCAGACCGTACTCGGCCAGGTCCGTGCTGTTCCAGTTTTCACACTGGGTGAGCTGAAGGTCCGTGACCAGGCCGTACAGAGCCTCCACCTGCTGGGTGTCCAGAGGCCGGACCGGCTGCTGGCCGCTCTCGTCCATCAGGAACCAGGGGTCCGCGCCCGTGTGCCATACCGCGCTGGCGTCGTCCAGATACTTCAGCTCGTACATGCCCCCGTCGGTCTCCACCGTCAGGTCCACCACGGCGTCGATATCCTCCGGCACGGTCTCCAGAAGCAGCAGCTCGTCCAGCGGCCTCTCAAAAGCCTGGGCCAGCGTGGCCGAGGCCACATATACCTTGTCCTCGCCGTTCATGCGTATGTAGTACTCCCCCGTAGGGGTAGTATTGCCGATGGTATAGGAATCGACCGCCTCCGACGTGGCGGCGATCACGGTGAAGGCCGCGTCCGCCAGGCCGTACTGGTCAAAATCCGTCACATCCTCTATCACGTCCGAGGCCGACACCGTAGCCGCCGCCTGCACCAGGTCCTGCACCGCGTTCTGGTCGATGGGGCACGTCCCGTCGTTGGCGTTGACCCAGGTCCCGTCCTCCAGCGCCAGGCTCACCGCGTCGCCGAAATAGTCCCAGGCCAGAGAGTTGATCTCCTCCGCCGGGCCCACCGCGATGTCCGTGGGATCGCCGTGGGCCTGCTCCGCCTGATCCGCCTGCTGGCGGTCGGACAGCGTCGCGGCCAGATACCACGCGCCCACGAGCACCAGCAGCGCCCCAAACAGTACCGCCAGCCGCGCTCCACGTTTCATCAGCGCCGCCTCCTTCTCACAAAGATACACACGCCCGCCGCCAGGAACAGCACCGGCACCACCACCGTCAGCGCCACCTTCAGAGCGTTGGCCGCGCTGTCGGTGAAGGACAGGTATTCGCCGGTCAGGGTCTTGGGGTGGATGGAAATGCTCTGCTCCTGCCGGCACAGCCAGTCAGCCCCGTTCAAAAACAGGTCCAGGTTGGTCCCGGACACCATATCGCTGAAATCCGCCTCCATGAAGCGGGTGGAGCCGAACACCACCAGCCGCGCGCCGGTGTCGGACCGCTCCGAGGCCGCCGCCAGGATAAAGGGCCCCTCCGGGTCGCCGTCCCGGCGGTCATAGTTGTCCGCGCCCTCCACGTCCAGCTTCACATAGCTGGTGGAGGAGCTGGTGAGCAGGGCCGTGACGGAGGCGGGGCCGGCCTCGCCGCTGGCGTCGGTCAGCGCCTGGGCGTCGGGCATGATGACGGCGTGGCCCTCCCCCGCCGTCAGGGGCGCGGTGATGGCGTGCTGGCCCAGAGTGGGCAGTATCAGGTCGATATAGCCGTAATTATAATACCGGCTGTCGGACTCCATCACATAGCCGCCCACCAGGTCCAGCCCAAAATCCGCCAGCAGCGCCTCCAGATTGGGCGTCTCGCCCGCGGGGGTGTAGGCCGTGGTGAGAAGGAGCTGTCCGCCGTCTTTGAGGTACGCCCGCACCATCTCCGCTTCCCGGTCCGTCAGGTCGCTCACCGCCCCGAACAGGGCCAGCACGTCGCAGTCCGCCGGTACGGCCTTCTCCGTCAGTAGATTTAAGCTCCGGGTGCTGATATTCTGCATGGCAAGGGCGTTCAGAACGCTCTCGGACACGCCGGTCTCCCCGTGGCCGGTCAGATAGTACATCACCGGCTGGACGTCACTTGTCACATACAGCACGGCGCTGGTGAGCTTTTCCTCCCCGGTGAACACGTCCAGGTACTCCTCGCCGTAGTTGTTGAGATAGTAGGCATACTGCTCGTAGTCCGAATAGGTCCACACGTCGGCGTAGGGGATGTACAGGCTCCGCTCCCCGCAGACGGCCAGAAGGCTGTTGTCCGTGATCTCCTCGTCGGTGTATCCGGCGGCGAAGCCGGGGTAGCGGACCGGGTCCACCTCCGTCACGGTCACATGGTCGTACTGGGCGTACTTGTAGAGCATTTGCTGCACGGTCACATTCTCGTGGTCCTCCTGGACCAGCCAGTAGATGGTCACGTCCCTGTCCAGCCCCGCCAGCACCTGCTGCGTTCCCTCAGAGATGGAGTAGAGCCCGTTTTTCGTCATGTCCCACTGGTTCATGGACGCGGGCAGGGCCGACACGGCCAGCACCGCCACCGCCCCCATGGCCACCACCAGCACGGCGGCGAACACGCTGTACGCTCCGGCGCGCCAGCTGCGGGTGCGGAAGGAGGCCCGGAGGCGTCTGACGAACTGCTTCATGCCGCCCACCTCCTGCGTTCCATGGACTGGACCGTGAAAAACAGGAACACCGCCGCCACCGCTATGTAGTACACGATGGCCCGCAGGTCGAATATATCATAGCTGAAGCTGTCGAATCTGTCGAAAACGGCCAGGTTCCCCACCACATCGGCAAAAAGTCCCCCGAACCGGGTGCGCCACAGGGCGAAGCACACCCCCAGCGCCGCCTCCAGCACCGCTGTGAACACCAGCGCGAAGCCGCCGTTGCGGGTCAGCCGCCACAGTATCGCCCCGAAGAGCAGTATCGCCACGGCGAAAGCCGCCAGCGACGCCCCGGGGCTGTCGGAGATGTATCCGGTCAGGGGCGTGAGGAAGTACAGTATCAGCATTACCATAAAGCAGGCCCCCGCCGCCAGCCCCACGTTCTCCATGAGGCTGGAGATGAAAAGCCCGATGGCCGTCAGCGCCATGCCCAGAAACGCGAAGCCCACCAGCGCCCCGTAGGCGCTCTTGAGGGGGATGGCGCCGCTGGTCGCCAGGGCGTTCACCAAAAGCGGATACAGCGCCAGCACCAGCAGCGGCAGCACCATCACCGTGACCAGCGCCAGGAATTTGCCCAGCACGATCTTCGTCATGCTCAGCGGCAGGCTGTAGAGGAGCTGGTCCGTCTTCTGGTGCCGTTCCTCGGCAATGGAGCGCATGGTCAGCAGCGGTATGGCGATGAGAAAGATGAAGGTGAGACTGTACAGCACATAGGTGAAATCCGTGGCCCCCTCCAGATGGTAGGCCATGACGTAGATACCGCCGAACAGCAGCACCAGCGCCCCGTACACATACCCGGTCAGGCCGTTCATCTGGCTGTCCAGTTCCCGCTCGTAGATGGCCGTCATGACGCCCTGTCCCCCTTTCTTCTGCGCTTTTTCGGCTGGGGCTGCTCGCCCGCGTCCTTCGTCAGGGCCAGAAACACGTCCTCCAGACTGGCCTGCTCCCGCTCCAGCCGCAGCACGGGGATGTGCCTGTCGCTGAGGGCGAAGCTGAGCCGCTCGTCCATGTCCTCCTCCGCACCGGCGACGGACACCTCCAGCGCGCAACGGCCCGCCTCGTCGGGGCTGGCCAGCACGTCGGCCACTCCCGCCACCGGCTCCAGCGCCGCCCGGGCCTCCTCCGCCCCGGCCTTTACCATGAGCCGGTAGGTGACCCCGCTGGAAAACCGGCTCTCCAGCTCCGCCGGCGTGCCGCTGGCCACCAGACGGCCCCGGTGGATCAGAAGCACCCGATCGCACACCGCCTGCACCTCGCTGAGGATGTGGGTGGACAGGATCACCGTCCGCTCCCTGCCCAGAGAGCGGATCAGTTCCCGTATCTCCACGATCTGCAACGGGTCCAGTCCCACGGTGGGCTCGTCCAGTATGATGACGGAGGGGTCGGCCAGCAGGGCCTGGGCAATGCCCACCCGCTGGCGGTAGCCCTTGGACAGATTGCGGATGAGCCGGTCCGCCACGTCCGTCACGCCCGTGACGGCCATGGCCCGCTCCAGTTCCCCGTCCAGAGCCGCCAGCTTCACGCCCTTGGCTCTGGCCACGAAGGACAGATACTCCCGCGCCGTCATGCCCGTGTACAGGGGCGGCTGCTCCGGCAGATAGCCCACCCGGGCCTTGGCCCTGGCCGGCTGGTCAAATATATCGAATCCGTCGATGGTCACCTGCCCCTCCGTAGCGGAAAGGCAGCCGGTGAGGATATTCATCGTGGTGCTCTTGCCCGCCCCGTTGGGGCCCAGAAAACCATAGACCAGGCCGCTTTCCACGGTGAAGGTCAGATCCTCTACCGCGGTCCGCTCGCCGTAGCGCTTGGTGAGATGGCTGACCTGGATCACGTCGTTCGCCTCCTTCAAAAATCCTTGCCTATTGTACACCCATATGCAAGTGCTTTTGTGACCGAATGATGAAAATTTTGCAAAAAAATCCCCGGCTCCTGTCGCGGAGCCGGGGCGTTGAGCCTGTTTGCTTATTTCTGCTCAGAAGCACTTCTGGCAGAGCGTACCGCCATGCGCGCGGGCTTGGGCCATCGTCATAGTCGTGAAATGCTTCATTCCGGAGCAGTCACTGTACCGGTGGATGATATTGCTGTTGCTCACATAGACGGTCATGGTGTCGCTATAGCCGCCACCGCTGGAAGTGCCGCCGCTGGAAGTGCTGCCGGCAGTGGGCACCCAGACGCCGGAGGCGTTGAAGGTGTAGGTCTTGCCGTCAATGGTCTGCCGGCCCGTCACCATGGCTCCGCTGCTGTTCAGATAATACCAGGCCCCGCCGATGTACTGCCAGCCCGTGAGCATGACGCCGCTGGCGTTGGAGTAATACCACTGGCCGCCCACCTGGTACCAGCCGGTGGCCATGGCGCCGGAAGCGGTCAGGTAGTACCACGCGCCGCCGATGTACTGCCAGCCGGTGAGCATGACGCCGCTGGCGTTGGAGTAATACCATACGCCGCTCACTCTGTACCACCCGGTGGCCATAGCGCCGGAGGCGGTCAGGTAGTACCACGCGCCGCCGATGTACTGCCAGCCCGTGAGCATAGCGCCGCTGGCGTTGAAATAATACCACACGCCGCCGATATTGGCCCAGCCTGTAGCCATGGCCCCGCTGGCATTCATGTAATACCACACGCCGCCTATGAACTGCCAGCCCGTGAGCATAGCCCCGCTGGCGTTGAAATAGTACCACACGCCGCCTATATTGGCCCAGCCGATGGCCATAGCCCCGCTGCCGGTCAGGTAATACCATGCATTGCCCTGGTGCAGCCAGCCGGTCTGCATGACGCCCGAGCTGTTGGAGTAGTACCACTGACCGTTCACCTGATACCAGCCCGTGGCCATAGCGCCGGAGGCGGTCAGGTAATACCACACGCCGCCTATATTGGCCCAGCCCGTCTGCATCGCCATGCTGGCGTTAAAGTAATACCACGCGCCGCCGATCTGCTGCCAGCCGGTGGCCATCCTCCCGTCTTCGTTCATGTAATACCACACGCCGTAGATCTGCACCCAGCCGGCGGTGCCGGACTGGATCACCGCCAGAGGATAGCCGTTCTCTTCGGCATAATTACACGCGAAGGAGCCATAATATGCCCGCACCTCGGTCCATTGGGGTCCCAGCGCGTTATCTCCGCCGATGGAGGTGACGCTGCGCGGGACGTTGATTATTTCCAGTCCTCTACAGTCTTTGTACGCCCCTTTCCCTATGGAGACGACGCCGTCGGGGATGATCACATGGTGTATGGTCACACACTCCATGAATGCATAGTCTCCGATAGAGGTGACGCTGGCGGGGATATTGATCTCTCTCAACTTGCCACAGCCGACAAACCCATATGCCGGGATATGCGTTAGTCCGCTGGGGAACTTCAGAGAGCTCACGTTATTGCATCCGCTGAACGCGTAATTCCCAATGGAACTGACGCTGTCCGGGAGACTGACGCTGGTCAGGCTCTCGCACGCTCCGAACGCATATGTCCCGATGGAGGCGACGGTGCCGGGGATGCTGATGCTGGTCATTTGCGAACAGTACATGAATGCGTAGTCCCCGATGGAGGTGACGCCGGGCTGGATAACGACCTTTTTGATCGCCAGTGTCTTATCCGTCCAGGGGGTGCTATAATAAGCAGGATAATTCTTCATGGGTCCCGAACCGGAGATGGTCAGCGTATCCCCGGAGAAGGACCAGATCACGTTGCTCCCATTCGCGCCGCAGTCGCCGGTGTTCTCCGCCGCGGGGACGGCCTCGCCCTCGGTGGAGACTGGCGTCAGTTCCTCCACGGCGATCGTCTCCTCCGCCGTGGGGACCTCGGTCACAACGGGAGCCGCCGTCACAACAGGCTCTTCCGTGACCACAGGCTCCTCGGTCTCGACGGGTCCCTCTGTGGGAGCGGGCTCTTCCGTGAGAGCGGGTCCCTCTGTGGGAGCGGCCTCCTCTGAGGGGTCGGCCTCTTCTGTGGGAGCGGGCGTTTCCGTGGGAGCGGCTTCCTCTGTGGGAGCGGGTCCCTCCGCCGGGGCGCCCTGGTCCGCAAAGGCTGTGGCGCCCAGGGACAGGACCATCAGTGCCGCCAGGAAAGCTGCCATAAGACGTTTTTTCATCTTTTTCTCCTCCCTTGTACGATCAATGAGTATTCTCTGCTGATTCTACCCCTCCCCGGGTTATTTTGTCAACACCGCCTGCGGTCATTCGGCCCGATCCCGCAGGACGATTCTGGCACGGCCTGAATAAGACCGTGCCAGAATGTATGCCGCATATGCTTTTATGAGACCCAAGCGCCGGAGGCGTTGAAGGTGTAGGTCTTGCCGGCCATGGTCTGGACGCCGGTCAACATCTGGCCGTCGGCGTTGGAGTAGTACCACGCGCCGCCCACCTGGTACCAGCCCGTCAGCATCGCTCCGCTGCTGTTCAGATAATACCAAGCCCCGCCGATGTACTGCCAGCCGGTGAGCATGACGCCGCTGGCGTTGGAGTAGTACCACCGGCCGCCCACCTGGTACCAGCCCGTGGCCATGGCTCCCGAGCCGTTCAGGTAATACCAGTCGCCGTCTATGTACTGCCAGCCTGTCAGCATAGCCCCGCTGGCGTTGGAGTAGTACCACTGGCCGCCTACCTGGTACCAGCCCGTCAGCATCGCTCCGCTGCTGTTCAGATAATACCAAGCCCCGCCGATGTACTGCCAGCCGGTGAGCATGACGCCGCTGGCGTTGGAATAGTACCACTTACCGCCTACCTGATACCAGCCTGTGCGCATGGCTCCCGAGGCGTTCAGGTAATACCACGTCCCTCCAATATTCTGCCAGCCGGACATCATGATCCCGCTGGCGTTGAAATAATACCACACGCCGCCGATGTTGGCCCAGCCCGTGGCCATAGCCCCGCTGGCATTCATGTAATACCATGCGGTGCCCTGGTGCAGCCAGCCGGTCTGCATGACGCCGGAGCTGTTGGAGTAGTACCAGACCCCATTCACCTGATACCAGCCCGTGGCCATGGCCCCGGAGGCGTTCAGATAATACCACGCACCGCCGAGCTGCTGCCAGCCTGTGAGCATAGCGCCGCCGGCGTTGAAATAATACCAATCGCCGCCGATCTGCAACCAGCCGGTGACATTCCTGCCGTTACGCCCATAGTACCAGGTGTTGCCCGCCCGATACCAGCCGTTTTTCGTGGAAGGCGGGGGCGCAAACCCGGGGGCCTGACCCAGGCTTTCAAAGCTGTACTCGTACATCGCCGCATAGGCCTGGGCCGTGGAGCCCTCATAGCCCCGGATCGTGGTGACGCCTGGGGCGCCCAGCGTTTGCCGCATCTGAGATATTTCGCAGTTCGGATTTCTGACCGTGATGGTCGTTAAGTGGTAGCTGGCAAACGCATTATCACCGATGAAGGTCACACTGGAAGGGATGTCCACGCTGGTCAGGCCAGTGCAGCTCCAAAACGCACCAGAGCCAATGGTGGTCACGCCGTCCGGGATCGTCACGCCGGTCAGGTTCGTGCATTCGTAAAACGCCCCATTGCCAATGGTGGTCACACCGGAGCCGAGCTCCACGCTGGTCAAACCGACACAGCCGTAAAAAGCCTCATCGCCGATGGTGGTCACGCTGTCCGGGATCTCTACACCAGTCAGAACGGAACAGCCCCAAAACGCGCTAGCCCCGATGGTGGTCACGCTGCCGGGGATATCCACAGCAGTCAGGCTGTCGCAAGTTTGAAATGCTGCGTCGCCAATGGTTCTCACACCCTCACCGAGTGTCACGCGGGTTAGGCCGCAGCCGCGAAACGCGTCGGTGCCAATGGTAGTCACACTGCCCGGGATCGTCACACTTTTTAAGCTGATGCAAAACCGAAACGCGCCATCACCGATACTGGTCACAGTGCCCGGGATATTTACACTGTTCAGGTCGTTGCATTCATAAAACACCCTATCGCCAATGCTGGTCACTCCGGATCCGATCTCGACCTTCCGTATGGCGGACTTATCCCAGCCCCCCGCTTCCATGGCGCCCGTGCCGGAGATGGTCAGTGTGCCGTCCTCCGACAGGTTCCAGGTCAGGCCCGAGCCGCAGGTCCCGGAGCTCTCCGCCGCAGGCACCGGCTCTGCGATCGGCTCCGCCACAGGCGCAGGCTCCCCTAGGGGAGCGGCTTCCTCCGTGGGGGCGGGTTCCTCAGAGGGGACGGTTTCCTCCGTGGGGACAGGCTCCTCTGTGGGAGCGGGTTCCTCCGTGGGGACAGGCTCCTCTGTGGGAGCGGGTTCCTCTGTGGGGACGGGCACCTCTGTGGGGGTGGGCGTCTCCGTGGGGGTGGGCGTCTCCGTGGGAGCGTTCTCGTCCGCCAGGGCCGTGACGCCCAGAGACAGGACTGTCAGCACCGCCAGAAAAAGAGCTGTCAGACGCTTTTTCATATCTATTTCCTCCGATCCTATGGGTCCGTGATGTAAACCATTAAATTTTATTCCACCTGACGAGTGCTGTCAACCAGCGGCGCTCACTTGCAATCCATTTGTAAATATTTTATAATGAGGCCGCTGACTATCCCCTGGAGGACTTTTATATGCGAATGCGCAACAAAAAAAATCTCATCCCCCGCATGGAGCGGTGCTCGGCGGTGCAGGTGTTCGACCCGGCGTCTCTGCGGGGCCGGTGGGCCGGTCTGGTCCCCGGCTGCGCCCAGGTCCGGGCGGAGATGGGCTGCGGCAAGGGCGCCTTCACCGCCGGCATGGCCCGGCTGGCCCCGGAGGCGCTGATCGTGGCGCTGGAGAAGGTGCCCAATGCCATGGTCACCGCCATGGAGCTCGTCTGCGCGGAGGAGATAAAAAACGTCCGCTTCATCGACACGGACGTGGCCAATATCCCGGACATCTTCGCCCCCGGCGAGGTGGATGTCATCTACATCAATTTCCCCGACCCCTGGCCCCGGAAAAGGGAGGCCAAGCACCGGCTCACCGCGCCCCGGTTCCTGGCCATGTACTGGGACATCCTGCCCGTGGGCGGGCGCGTGGAGTATAAGACCGACCAGGCATGGCTGTTCGACTGGTCGCTGGAGCAGTTCGCCGCCCTGGGCTATGAGCTGCGGGAGGTGACACGTGACCTGCACGGGGCCGGCCCCACGGGCGTCATGACCAATTACGAGGCCCGCTTCCATGAGCAGGGCGTGCCCATCTGCCGGTGCGTGGCCGTCAAGACCAGAGCGGAACACGCCCCCCTGCCGGAGCCGGTGAAAAAGACCGTCCCGGCGGAGGCCGCCGACCTATGAGCGGCGCCGGACGGTCCCGGCTGGCGGCGCCGGACGTGCTGCGGGTGGCCGCCATCTTCCTGGTGGGGTGGTTCCACATCTGGCAGCAGAGCTGGCTGGACCCCAGCTTCACAGTGGGTGGTCATTATGTAAACCTGCAATCCATCGTCCGCCACGCCTATATGATGGTGGATCTGATGTTGATGCTGTCGGGGTTCCTGCTGGCGCTGCCGGTGGTCCGGCAGGGGATGCGGCCCATGGGACGGCGGGAGGCCGGACGCTTTTACGCCAGACGGTTCTGGCGCATAGCCCCCAGCTACTACCTGTGCGTGATACTGACCACGCTGCTGTACGCCATCCCCCGGGGGCTGTACTGGTCCGGCGGGTTTCTGGCCAAGGATCTGATCATGCACTTCACCTTCACCCACACCCTGGCCCGGGACACATACCTCTTCTCCCCCACGGCGGCCACGCTCTGGACGCTGGCGGTGGAGGTACAGTTTTATCTCTTCTGGCCGCTGGTCGCCCGGCTGTTCGCCAAAAAGCCCGGGTGGACCTGCGCGGGGCTCACGGGAGCGGCGCTGGCCTTTCGGCTGTGGGTGGCCGGTCACAGCGACACCACGTTCCTTTTCAACCAGCTCCCCGCTCAGTTGGACCTCTACGCCTGCGGCATGGGAGCGGCGTGGCTGTATGTGCGTCTGGACCGGGCGGGACGGCCCTCCGTCAAGATACGGCGTTGGCTGGCGCCGGTGGGGATGGTGGCGAGCCTCGTGGTCATGTGCCGGATCATGTCTGTGCAGCCGGTGGGCGATTACGAGGCCATCCGGGCCGGGCAGATGTTGTACCGGCTGCCGTTGGGGCTGCTGGGCGGCGCGTTTCTGGTGTGCGGCTGTCTCGCCCCGCCGAAGCTGGAGCGGGCGCTGGGCAATCCCGTCACCCGGGTGCTGGCGGACATCTCTTATAACTTCTACATCTGGCACCAGTTCCTGGCCTGCCGGCTCAAGGACTGGCACATCCCCCCCTATACGGCGGAGCTTCCCAATCAGGCGTACGAGCAGCCCTGGCAGACCCGGTACACCATCGTGTGCTTCGTCGCCGCTGCGGCGCTGGCCGCCGTGTGTACCTATCTGTGGGAAAAGCCCATCCAGCGGCTGGTGCAAAAACTGCATGACAAAACGCCTGTGGCCCCGTAGGACCACAGGCGCTTTTCATTACTCAAACAGGTCTTTCAGCCGCTCCCAGACCGTCTCATCCGGCTCCGGCGTAGGCTCCGGCGCCGCCGGGCTCACCTTCTGGATGGCCGGGGTGCGGATCACGAACTGGACCGCGGACACGTTGGTGTTCTTTGGCGAGACGAAGGAGACGATCTCGCCCTCCCCGCCGGTGACGCTTTTCAGAAGCTCGTCGATCTTGTCCTGCACCGCCTGGTCCATGCCGTCGGTCTTTTCCGCCATCTCAGCGGTGCCGTCGGCCATCTCTCCGGTCCCCGCCCGAAGCTGGGCGACCCCCGCCAGAAGCTCCGCGACCCCGCTGTTCAGGGCGCCGGCTCCGTTGGTCAGGTCGCCGGTGGCGTCGTAGATACCGGCGATACCGTTCAGCAGCGAAGCGGTGCCGCCGTAAAGCTCCCCGGCGCCCTCGGCCAGCGTGGCGCTGCCCTGCGCCAGCGCCGCACCCCCGGCGGTGAGCGAGGCCGCGCCGGCGGCGGCGTCCGCCACGCCCTGGACATATGCCTGGATACCGGCGTCCAGCGTCGCATACTGCCCCACCAGCGTGTCCACATCGCTCTTGGCCCCGGCCAGCACGCCAGGCAGCACGTCCACATGCGCCGCCAGAGCCGCCGCGGCGCTGCCTATCGCCTCCAGGTCCGTCTCCAGAGCCGCTGCGGCGTCGGCTATCCCCGACATCTGACCCAGCGCGGTGGCAAAACCGGCATTATTGTTCTGGAGGCCGGTCAGCACGTTTTCCAGCGCCGTCGTATCAGGCGGAGACCCTGCCGTCTTCAGCGTGCTGATGGCCGTTTCCAGTGCGCTCGCCAGGGCCTCGTAGTTCTGCTGCAAGTCCGTCAGAGACACTATGGCCGTGTTGACGCCGGCCAGACTGGCAGCCAGCGCCCCCGCCTGGGTCTGCACGCCGGTCAGGACGGTCCGTATCTGTTCCACATCATCGCCGGTCAGGTCCGTTCCGTCCACCGTGGCCTGGACCTGCTGGAGGGCAGAGAGGATCTGGGCCGAGCCGCCGGTCAGCTCCGCAGACCGTCCGGCCAGCGTATCCAGCCCTGTTTGCAGCTGGACCAGCCCGCCGTTCAGTTCCTGCACCCCCGCGTTCAGCTCCGCCGCGCCGGTGCTCACGGCATACGCCCCGTCGTTGACGGTGCTGCCGCCGCTTTTCAGCGCCCCCGCTCCGCTCCGCAGACCGGCCGCGCCCTGGCTCAGTTGTCCGGTACCGGACTGGAGCGCGCCACCGGCGCCGTCCTGTAGTTCGCCCACGCCCTCGTCGATGGCCTGCGCTCCCTGATCCAGCGCCTCGATGGCGTCCAGAAGCTCCGTCACCTGGGCCATGAGCTCCTCGTCGTCCACCTCCACATCCAGCGCCAGCGGCACGCCGTTGATGGCGATGGGGTCCATGGAAAAGTCCGTCACCCGGGCCTTTATGTCTATGTCCGCGCCCTTGCCCGGCAAAATGGTGTAGGTCAGCTGCTTGTCGCTGCCCACGTTGGCCGCCGTTGCCCCCGGCGCTTCCACCTCCGTGCAGCGGTCCCCGTCCAGGGTCACCGACGCCTGTAAGGCGTAGCCCGCGAAAAAGTCCCCGGCGCAGGACGGGTCCTCCCGCACCGTGAGAAGTATCTCCAGCTCCCCGCTCATGCCGGCGATCTTATCTGCGGCGACCTCCCGGCCGTCCATCAGATAGCGGATATCGAACCGCCAGGGGATGGCCGCGTCCGCCAGTGCGCCCTCGTAGTAGAGCCGTCCGGCCCCGGCCTGGACGGTCACCGTGTCCCCGGAGAGCTCCACCGGGTCCATGGTGGTCATATTGCGCACCGCGCTGTACGGGCCGTAGTCCACGATCTGGCCCGGCTCGGCCAGATCGAAGATGTTCACCACGTCCACGGTCTCCACCCGCCCGTTGGGGTCAAGATTTATGTAAACCACTTCCTCTTTCTCCGCCGGCGCCGCCGGTGCGGCGGCCCGCGCGGCGGGGCACAGGCTCAGCAGCAGCGCGGCGGACAGCGCGGCCGCCAGAGGTATCTTTGCCGTTTTCATACCGCCGCCCCCTTTCGTTTTGCGTGTTTTGGCATCACCCTTCGCCGGCCCATCACCAGCCGGTCCGTCATGCTGAGCAGTCCCGGCAGTACCAGCAGCACCGCTCCCAGACTCATCAGCGCCCCTCTGCCCAGCAGCAGACCCAGCTGGGCCAGAAGCTGGTTGGAGGACATATACCCCATCAGAAGCCCCACCACCGCCAGCACGCTGCCGGAGGTGAGGATGGACACCGCCGTGTCCGCTACGGTCCGGACCGCCGCCTGCTTCCGGTCCAGCGTCTGCCGTTCCTCCCGGTAGCGGTCCGTCATCAGGATGGCGTAGTCCACCGTGGCTCCAAGCTGGATGGAGCTGATGATGAGGTAGGTGATGTAGAAGATGGCCGAGCCCATGAAATAGGGCACCGCCAGATTGAGCCAGATGGCCGTCTCGATGGTCAGCACCAGCAGCACCGGCAGCCACAGCGAGCGCATGGTGATGAGCAGCACCAGAAACACCGCCCCGATGGCCACCAGATTCACCTTGGTCAGGTCCGCCGTCACCGTATCCATCAGGTCATAGGTGCTCACGCCGCCCCCGGCCAGATAGTACGCGCCGGGGTAATACTTCTCCGCCGCGGCCCGGACCGCCTCCACCAGAGCGAAGGTCTCCGGCCCCTCCGGGGGCACGTTCACACTGAGCACCATGCGGCTGTAGTCGTCGCTCATAAGCAGCGAGAGCGTGTCCGCGTCCAGATATTCCAGCGGTATCTCCGCCCCGGCCATGTCCACATAGGAGATGATGCTGGTCACGTTCTCCAATTTATGCAGGTCCCGGGACAGCGCGGCCTGGACGGCGGTGTCCCGGCCTGGGACCATCAGCACATATGTGTCGCTGCGTCCGAACACCTCCTCGATGGCGGCGGTGTCCCGGCCATAGAGGGAGTCCGGGCTGAACATCTGGGAGGAGCCGTAATAAAACTCGTTGGCGTTGGAGGCCAGGTATGCCGGTGCGATGATGAGAAGAAACAGCGGCACCGTGATCACCGTCAGCCGCCGGACCAGCCGTCCGAACCCGCCGAACCCCGGCAGCAGCCGCCGGTGGCGGAGCCGGTCGGCCAGAGGGCATGTGACCAGTATCAGCGCCGGCATGAAGATCAGGGCCGTCACCAGACTGATGGCGATACCCTTGGCCAGGGCCAGGCCCAGGTCCGCCCCCAGCCGGAAGCGCATCAGCACCAGCGCCAGAAAGCCGATCACGGTGGTCAGGCCGCTGGACAGGATGGAGGACGTGGACTTGCACAGCGCCTCCACCATGGCGCTGTTCCGGTCCGGGTCCGCCGCCCGGCACTCCTCGAACCGGTGCAGCAGAAACACGGAATAGTCCAGACTCACCGCCATCTGCAAAATGCTGCCGCAGGCGTTGGTGACGAAGGATATCTCCCCGAACATCAGATTGGACCCGCCGTTGACGCCCACCGCCACGCCCAGCCCCGCCAGCACCAGCAGCGGGTCCAGCCAGGAGCTGGTGGTCAGCGCCAGCACCAGCAGGGCGAAGGCCACGCCGAAAGCGCCGATCAGGCGCACCTCGTCCATGGTGCCCGTGGCGGACTCCGTCTGGGACACGGCGCTGCCGGTGGCGGCGCCCCGGTCCCCGATCACGTCCCGTATGCCGGTGACCGCGTTCACATAGTCCGTGTCCGAGACGGTGACGGTATAGATAGCGTTCCCGTCCCGGTAATAGGTCCGAAGGGCGTCCTGATCCATGGCGGACAGGGGCACGGTCACGGAGGCGGTGTCGTCCAGCCAGGATACGCTCAGCACGCCCTCCACCTGGCTCAGCCGCTCCTTATATCCCAGCGCCTCCGGGATGGTCACGTCCCGGACCATCACCCGCACGTTGGGGATACCGCCGGAAAACTCCCGCTCCAGCACCTGGATGGACACAGTGGAGGCGGTGCCGGCGGGCAGGTATTTGTTCACGTCATAGTTGACCCGGACCAGGCTCTTCATGGCCACGCCCGCTCCGGTGGCCAGAAGAAAGAGCGCGAGGATGAGCACCCGGCGCTTCACCACCGCCGTATAAAACCGCTTCATGCGCTCCCTCCTTTCACCTGACCGGCAGCATTCAATTATACGCTTTTGGGCGAAAAATGCAATGGACACCGTTTCCGAATGCACAGCGGGCGCGCCGCTGTCCTCGGCGCGCCCTGCGATTTCGTTTTTCGGTCATCTGAAAACAAGCCGGTCGATATCCTCATAGGACCAGAACTCATTCTGATAGAAGGTCAGGTTATTCTTGTGCCTCCGGCATATACGGAACAGTTTGTTCGTGTTGTCATAGATATGGCAAATATCGCAGAGCATTAAAAACGCCGGGATATTGGCGCGGGACTTCCAGTAACGTTTGACCACTTTCTCTTCCGGAACATCGTGCTTCCCGCCGATCACCCGCGCCTTCACCCGCGCTACATTCAATAGCGGGTCACAAGTCAGGATATAGTAGCCCCGAACAAAGTATCCCTTTTCTTTCGCCTTGCGCAGCAGCTTCATCTTTCTGGGCGATGAGAGTACCGTTTCAAAGGTGAATGTCTCACCCCGCTCGAGGTGATCATACATGCTCTTCTCCGCCAGCACGGCCGCATCATACGCCGTCAGTCCCTGTTCGGCCTGGATATCGTCCGCGTTTATGTAGTCGCCCTTTATCCACTCATCGCCTGTGATAGTAGATTTGCCGGACCCATTTGGCCCGGCAAAAACCACGATCTCCGGTTTTTTCTCACTCTCCATCGACATACACCCGACGATCCCCGGGATACTCCAGGTATGCCTGCCTGCGCTGGGCATCATACCGGGCAACGGGATGCCCCGACTGCTTGCTCGTCCGTACAGCATTCTGCACCGCACGGGAAAAGCTGCGGGTCATTTTGTCTGTCTGTCCTGCCCGGCAAGCGCGCGTCGTCTTTGTGCTGGCCATATCCACCCTTCTCCGTTTCATTCCGGACGGTCTGACTGTTACCTCTATCGTTATGGTAATATTAACACTTTTCCCGTATTTGCGCAAGACCTTTCCAGCACCCTTCCCGCCATTGGGCCATTTTGTTTATCATAATGATTATCTGATGGCGAAACGCCGCAAGGCGTTTCGCCGAGCCGCTTTGCGGCTTAGCAAAACAGCTGCGCTGTTTTGCCAGATATTCATTGCAATGAACAACGCGCAAATGATCCTTGGATCATTTGCCGCCAAACGACACGTTTGGCGGCGAAAACATTTGTTTTCGCCTTGCGATGACCATTATGGCACGGGTCAGGCAGAAAATCCATCCGAACCTGTCGAAGCGTTAACGGACCTCACTGCAAATACCGGCTCTCCAGCTTCGCGATCTGCTCCGGGCCCACGCCCAGGGCCATTTCCAGATAGTTCCCCACGCTGCCATACTCGATCTCGATACAGTCGAAATAATAGCGCGCGTTGCGCTCAAAGACCGGGAACACCTCGCCCATCAGGGCCAGCTCCTCGTCGGTGGCCCGGGCCAGACGCATGGCCTCCAGCTGCTTTTGGGCGAACTGGTTGGTGAGCAGATATTCCTCGATGACCGTCTCCCGGTCAAAGCCCAGGGCGCTCATGAGCAGCATGGCCCCTACGCCGGTCCTGTCCTTTCCCTGGGTGCAGTGCCACAGCACCGGGGCCCCGTCCGCCGCCAGGAGCTCCTGAAAAAACCGCTCGTAGGCCCCGATGGCGTCCGGGTGCAGGGACAAAAGCCGGTAAAACTCGTGGAACACCTCCCGGACCTCATGGGGCACGGTGCTTTTGATGGGTATGACCGCCTCCAGGTCCGGCACCGGCGGGCACCAGACGTTCTCCGCCCCCGGCACGGCCCTGTCCGGATGGCGGGCCCGCTCGTTCCTGTCCCGCATGTCGATGACCCGCTTCACGCCCCAGCCCGCCAGACGCTCTATGTCCCCCGCCGAGGCCCGGCCCAGGTGGCCCGAGCGAAAAAGGGCGTTGCCGCGTATCTTTGCCCCGTCCGAACGGACGAGCCCGCCCAGATCACGGACGTTTTCCACACCTTCAAAGTCGAATAGCATTATGTATCGTGTTCCCTCTCATAAGTCTGGCACCACTGTCTGACGCAGCAGTCCCCGCACCGGGGCGCCCGGGCCGAGCATACCGCCCGGCCGTGGTATACGATCCGGTGGCAGAAGTCGGAGCAGCCCTCCGGCGGCAGGACGGCCCGCAGCGCCGTCTCGATCTTTGCCGGGTCCTTCAGGCCGTCCACCAGTCCCATCCGGTTGGACAGTCTTATGCAGTGGGTGTCCACCACCACGCTGCCGGGTTTGCGGTACACGTCCCCCAAAATAAGGTTCGCGCTCTTGCGCCCCACCCCGGGCAGCTTCAAAAGGTCCTCCATGTTGTCCGGCACCACGCCGCCGAAATCCTCCGCCAGCATTCGCGCCGCCCCCACGATGTCCCGGGCCTTGCCGTGATAAAAGCCGCAGGAGCGTATGTAAGGCTCCACATCCTCCGGCTCCGCCTTCGCCATGGCCTCCGCGTTGGGGAACCGGGCGAACAGGGCCGGGGAGATCCTGTTGACCCGCTCGTCCGTACACTGGGCCGCCAGACGCACCTGCACCAGAAGCTCCCACGCCCCGTTGTGGTCCAGCGTACAGTCCGCCAGCGGATACTCCGCCGCCAGCGCGTCCACGATATGCCTCACCTGTTCCGGCGTGCGCATGGATAAACACCCGCTTTCTCTTTCTATACGGAAATCTTATCACGGCCTGTTGCAAATTCCAAGTGGTTTCTATATAATTTGTGTATCTTCACGAAAGGGGCTGACCGCGCCTATGTACCGTCCGCTCGCAGATGAATTCAGACCCCAGACCCTGGACGACGTGTTCGGCCAGGAGCATATCCTTGGCCGGGACGGCATGCTCCGCCGCATTGCCGAGAGCGGCCACATCCCCTGCATGATCTTCTACGGCCCCTCCGGCACCGGCAAGACCACCGTGGCCCGGATCATCGCCCAGAGGACGAACCGGCCCCTGCGGCGGCTGAACGCCACCACGGCGGGTCTGGCGGACATCAAGGCCATCATCGAGGAGCTGGACACCCTGCTGGCCCCCGAGGGCGTGCTGCTGTATCTGGACGAGATCCAGTACTTCAACAAAAAGCAGCAGCAGTCCCTTTTGGAGTTCATCGAAAACGGTAAGATAACTCTCATCGCCTCCACCACGGAAAACCCCTATTTCTGCGTGTTTAACGCCATCCTCTCCCGCAGCACGGTCTTTGAGTTCAAGCAGCTCACGCCCCCGGACGTGAAAAAAGCCATGGAGCGGGTGCTGGGGCTTTTACAGGCCCGGGACGGGGCCCATATCGCCGTGGAGGACGGGGTGCTGGATTACATCGCCTCCGCTTGCGGCGGGGACGCCCGCAAGAGCCTGAACACGCTGGAGCTGCTTTACACCACCGCCAGGCCCGGCAAGGCCGGCCTCGCCTTCACTCTGGCCGACGCCCGGGCCGTCACCCAGCGCAGCGCCATGCGCTATGACCGGGACGGAGACGAGCATTATGACATCCTCTCCGCCCTGATGAAGTCCATGCGGGGCTCGGACCCGGACGCGGCGCTGCACTACCTGGCCCGGTTCCTGGAGACCGGGGACCTGTTGGGGGCCTGCCGGCGTATCCTCTGCTCCGCCAGCGAGGACATCGGCCTGGCCTATCCCATGGCGGTGCCCATCGTGAAGGCCTGCGTGGACTCGGCGCTGCAGCTTGGCCTGCCGGAGGCCCGGCTGCCTCTGGCGGAGGCGGTCATATTCCTCGCCACCTGTCCCAAGTCCAATACCGGCTGCATGGCCATCGACGCGGCCATCGCGGACGTGAAGGCGGGGAAAAGCGGTCCCATCCCCCGCCAGCTTCAGAACGTCCACGCCGACGGCACGGGCTTTGAGCGGGAGCAGGGGTATCTGTACCCCCATAACTTCCCCGGCCGCTGGGTGGCCCAGCAGTACCTGCCCGACGCGCTCCGGGACGCCCATTACTACGAGTACGGCGACAACAAGACCGAGCAGGCCGCCAAAAAATACTGGGAGCTGATAAAAGGCGAAGGTTAAAGGACCCTCCCCTTCACCGTGGCGATGATCTCCCGGGCCCGAAGGACCTGATCGGCCCGGACGTTCAGGGTGAGCCTCGCCTGACCGGCCGCCGCCGCGCTGCGCTCCATCACCGCCCGGGACCCCAGCACCGCCGCGTACATCTCCGCGGGCACGATGCCGTCGGAGGCGGCGGGCCCGTAAGTGGGCGCCATATCCAGAAGGGGCATGTCCGACTGGCGTTTCCGGTCCGGGGCCCTCATCTCCGTGACGGAGTATTCGATGCCGTTGCGCCTGAGGCGCATCAGGGCCAGGTCCGCCCCGTCCCTGTCGTCAAAAACCGCTGTCAACTGGGTCGTCATGCGATCACCTCACACAAGTATCCCTGTTAGATTTCCCCAAACCCAGGAGGTTATACCATGCGCTACGAAGGCGAAATCTACCGGCCGCCCGGGGAGTGGAAAAGCTATCTGCTCCAATGCACCGTGGGCTGCTCCCATAACACCTGCACCTTCTGCTCCATGTACAAAGCCAAGCGCTATCATATCCGGCCTCTGGCCGACGTGCTGGAGGATATCTCCATGGCACAGAGCACCTTTTACCGGGATACGGAGACGGTCTTTCTGTGCGACGGCGACGCCATAGACCTGCCGGCGGAGTATCTTTTCACGGTGCTGGACGCGCTGTACAGGGCCTTTCCCCGGCTGCGGCGGGTGACCACCTACGCCGGACCTCTGTCCACGCTGCGCAAAAGCCCGGACGAGCTCCGGGCCATCCGGGAGGCGGGGTTGCAGCGGGCGTACCTGGGCGTGGAGACGGGGGACGATACGCTGCTGCGCCATGTGAGAAAGGGCGTGGGCGCGGAGGGCATGCTCCGGGCAGGCCGTGCGCTGGTGGAGGCGGGCTTCGACCTGTGGGCCATCGTGATCACCGGTCTGGAGGGCGGCGGCCGGGAGGCTCTGGAGCGGAACGCCTCTCTCACCGCCGGGATGGTCAACGAGATGAAGCCCCGGCACCTGTCCTCCATGACGTTGATGCCCATCGAGGGCACGCCTCTTTTTGAAGAGGTCCAGCGGGGCGAGATGACCTTGCAGACACCCTTCGAGAGCCTTTTGGAGGTCCGGGAGTTGGTGCGGCAGATCGAGCTTTCCGGCCTGCACTACACCTCCAACCACGCCTCCAATTATCTGCCCGTCAAGGGCACGCTTAAGGAGGACCGGGCGCGTATCCTGGCCCAGCTGGATGAGGTCATCGCCGCCCGGGACCCGGCCCTGCTGCGCGGCGACGACTACAGGAGGCTTTGATGGAAGCGGCTGTTTTCAACGATCTACAGATACTGTGGGACTATATGCGTATGGACATGGCCCCGGGCCCGGCGGACGTGATCCTGGGCCTGGGCTGCTACGACGAGCAGATACCCCTCCGGGCGGCGGAACTGTACCGGGCGGGTCTGGCCCCGGCAGTGGTGTTCTCCGGGGGGCTGGGGCGCAATACCGCCGCTCTGTGGCACACCTCCGAGGCGGAGCGGTTCGCCGCCATCGCCATGGACAACGGCGTGCCAGAGAGGGCCATCCTGGTGGAGACCCGCTCCGCCAACTCCGGGGAGAACCTGCTGTTCACCCGGCAGTTGCTGACGGAAAAAGGCGTGACCGCCCGCCGGGTGCTGGCGGTGCACAAGCCCTATATGGAGCGGCGGGTCTTTGCCACCGCGCCCATCTACTGGCCGGAGGCGGCGTTCACCGTCACGTCCCCCCAGGTGACCGTCGCGGAGCACATCGCCGCGGCCCGGTCCGTGGGCATGACGGAGAAGGGCGTCATCGAGACCGTGGTGGGCGACGTGCAGCGCATGGCCCTTTACGCCTGCGCGGGCTATCAGATACCCCAGTACATACCCCCGGAGGTCCGGGACGCCTATGACCGTCTGACCGCCGCCGGCTACACCGGCCAGCTGGTGGGAACGTAAAAACACAAAAAGACCGTGCCGCAGGTGAACTGTACCGGGAAAAACAGACAATAGGAAAAGCCACCCCCTGGTGTAAGATAGAAGACACCAGGGGGTGAACTATACATGAAAGTAAAACAGAAGGGGCCGGAAATGGAGCAGCTCCGGCGGGAAGGGAAAACATACCGAGAGATCGCCTCGGCAGTAGGCCTGCGTAAAGAGCAGGTAAAGGAATACTTTAAGCGAAGCAGGCAGGAGGCACGCAGACGAGGCTACCCGCGCAGCAAGAAAGCAGACGCCTTAAAGACCAACCAGGCACTGCGGAGCGAACTGAAGCGCCTGCGGATGGAAGTGGACCTTTTGCGGGATTTTCTGGACGTTATGGAAGGGAGGTGAGAGCAAAAGAGAAGTACAAAGCCATATACAGGAACCGGGAGAAGTACAGCGTCTCAGAGATGTGCCGGTATTTTGCCGTTTCCAGAAGCGGTTATTATGGCTGGCTATCCAAAAAGGATCTGCCAGACCGGGATGAAGATATTGCCCGGATGATCTGCCAGCGTCGCAGCATGAAATACGGCAAGAGCCTTGGGTGCCGCAGAATGCAGAAATGGCTGGCCCTGGAGATGGGCGTCCACCGCAACTTCAAGACCGTCTGGCGGATCATGCAGAAGTATGGCCTGCTCAGCGAATGCCGGCGGCACAGGATATATCGCCCCCAGACCTCTCTGCATACATATGGCAATCTGCTGGCCCGAGATTTCTATTCTGCACGTCCTGACACGAAATGGGTGACGGATATCACTTACATCCCCACCTCACAAGGTACCCTCTTTCTCTCCGCTATCCTTGACTTGCATGACCGCCATATCGTATCCTACAAGATGAGCACCAGAAACGATTGCAGGCTGGTATATGACACCGTGAAAGCCGCCATGAAAAAGAAGGTCACTGCAAAGCCCCAACTTCACAGTGACCAAGGGTTTCAATACACGTCCAACGGGTATATGAAACTACTGCAAAAATACAACATCACGCCGTCCATGTCAAGACCTGCCACACCCCACGACAACGCCGTTATGGAGTGCTTCTTTGGAATATTTAAAACGGAAGCGCTCAGACTCTATCCTCCCCAGACCTTGGCCCAAGCCAGAACGCTGGTCCACGACTACATTCACTATTACAACACAGAACGCATGCTGTTAAAATAGACGGACATGCCTTCGCACATCCGTCTATCTTTTCCCTTACGCCATGGGGCTTTTTCCCTGTCCGTTTCTTCTGGTGCAGTTCAGGCACGGTCTTTTGCTGCGTCTTTTCAGTATGGGCTGATCTCCATGGTGTCGTCGTCGGCGCCCTTTTCGATGGCGCGGATCTGGGCCCAGTAGCCCCCGTGGTCCCCTACCTGCACGAACACCCGCTCGCCCGCCTTGTGGCCAAGCACCGCCTGGCCCACCGGGGATTCCTTGCTGATCCGTCCCTTGGCCGGGTCCTGCCGCAGGGTGGTCACCAGGGTGATAGTCTCCTCCTCGTTCTCGTCCTCCATGAACAGCGTCACTTTATCGAAAAGCCCCGCCTCATCCGCCGCGGACTTCCCCTCGATCACCACCGCCGTGGCGATCATTCGCTTCAGATACCGGATCCGGCTCTCGTTTTTGTTCTTGGCCTGCTTGGCGGCCTTATACTCAAAATTCTCCGACAGGTCGCCGAAGGCCCGGGCCGTCTGCACGTCCTCGATGAGCTTCGGCCGCAGTTCCGTCTCCCGGTAGTCGATCTCCTCCTGCATTTTGCGGATGTCTACCGCCGTCAATTCGTCGTGCATTTTCATCCCTCCGCCGGCTACTGTAGTCCATTTCTCCAAAAAAGTCAATCGCCCCCGGAAAGTGTTTCCCGCGCCGGACAAATGTGCTATACTGGTCCCATGGATCGGGACTTTCTCCAATTCTATACCGACACGCCCAAATTCACCCACGCCCCCGGGCTGGAGGTGATGGAGCGCCTGTGCGCCCGGCTGGGAGACCCCCAGCGGCGCCTCCGGTGCGTACACATCGCCGGCACCAACGGCAAGGGCTCCTGCGCGGCCATGGTGTGCGCCATGCTCCGCGCTTCGGGCCGCCGCACAGGGCTGTACACCTCCCCGGACCTGACCGGTCCCTGGGAGCGGATCAAAGTGGATGGAGTTGACATAGATCTCAAAGACTTCGCCGCCGTCACAGAGCAGGTCAAAGCGGCCTGCGGCGGTCTGGAGGAGCTGTCCTTCTTTGAAAAGCTCACCGCCGCGGCCTTTTTGTATTTTGCCGGACGCCGCTGTGACACGGTGGTGCTGGAGGCGGGACTGGGAGGCCGGCTGGACGCCACCAATGTCATTGAAAAGCCCGCCGTCTCCGTCATCATGCCCATCGGGCTGGACCACACCGCGGTGCTGGGCGGTACGCCGGAGGCCATCGCCGGGGAGAAGGCCGGTATCATAAAGCCCGGCTGCCCCGCCGTCTGCGCCCCGCAGACGCCGGAGGCGGAGGCAGTCATCCGCGCCCGGTGTGGGGCGGTGGGCGCGCCTTTGCATTTAGTTGACATAACGCAGATCCATCCCCTGTCCCACGACCTCTCCGGACAGCGGTTCTCTTACGGGGATATGGACGATATCGGCCTGGCTCTGCTGGGCCGGCACCAGGTGGAGAACGCCTGCGCCGCCATCGAGGCGGGGCGGGCGCTGGGACTGTGCGAGGCGGACATCCGCCGGGGGCTGGCCACGGTCCGGTGGCCCTGCCGGTTCGAGTATATCCCCGGCGCGCCTCCCCTCCTGCTGGACGGGGCCCACAACGGCCACGGGGCGGGGGCGCTGGCCGCGGGGCTCCGGGACTATTTCCCCGGCCGGCAGTTCACCGTCCTCATGGGGGTCATGGAGGACAAGCCCTGGCGGGAGATGGTGGACGTCCTGACGCCGCTGGCGGCCCGGTTCGTGTGTATCGCGCCGGAGGGCCCCCGGGCGCTGCCGGCAGAGACGCTGGCGGCGGCGGTGCGTGGCGTGGCGGCCGAGACGGCAAACGGTCTGGATCAGGCTCTGGCCCTGTGCCGGGCCCATGAGGAGCCTGTGTGCGCCTGCGGGTCGCTTTACTACATCGGCTATCTGCGGGAGAGATCACTGAAAGGAGACGAAAGACCATGCAGATGAAGGACATGACCCTTTGCGCATTCACCGGGGCCCTCGCCTCCAAGGCCGCCGTGCCCGGCGGCGGCGGTGCCTCCGCTCTGGCGGGCGCGCTGGGCGCCGCCCTGGGAGCCATGGTGGGGGAGCTTACGCTGGGGAAGCCCCGGTACGCCGCCGTGGAGGAACCAATGCGCTCTCTCACGGACCGGGCGAAGGCCCTGGCCGGGGAGCTGCTGGCTCTGGCGGACGAGGACGCGGAGGCGTTTCTGCCGCTGAGCCGCGCCTACGGCATACCCCGGGACGATCCGGGCCGGGAGGCGGAGATGGAGCGGTGTCTGCGTCTGGCGGCGGAGCCGCCCCTGAAAATGGTCCGGCTGTGCTGTGAGGCCATCGAGCTCATGGAGGGCTTCGCCGCCATGGGCAGCTCCCTTGCCGTGTCCGACGCCGCCACCGGCGCGGCTTTGTGCCGGGGCGCGCTGTACGGCGCGGCGGTGAACGTGAAGGTGAACACCCGGTCCATGAAAGACCGGGCATATGCCGGGGCTGTAAACGGCGAGGTGGACCGGCTCGTGGAGGAATACCGCGAGCGGGCCGAAAAGGTATACGAGGATATTTATGGGAGGTATTGCTGATGGCTATGCTGTTGAAGGGCGCGCCCGTGGCGGAGGCGCTTACGGAAAAAACGGCGGAGGTCTCCGCCGCCCTGAAAGCGCGGGGCATAACGCCCACGCTGGCGATCCTGCGGGTGGGCGAGCGGCCGGAGGACCTGTCTTACGAGCGGGGCGCGGTGAAGCGCTGCGCCGCCGCGGGCGTAGAGGTGAGGTCCGTGGTCCTGCCGCAGACGGTATCTCAGGCGGCGCTGCTGGAGGCCATCCGGGCCCTCAACGAGGACGGCGCCGTCCACGGTATTTTGCTCATGCGGCCCCTGCCCGCGCCTCTGGACGACGAGGCCGCCCGACGGGCCGTGCTGCCCGCCAAGGACGTGGACGGGGTGACGGACGGGTCCCTGGCCGGGGTGTTCACCGGCTCGGGAGAGGGCTTCGCCCCCTGCACTGCCCAGGCGGTCGTCGAGCTTTTGCAGTTTTATGACATCCCCCTGAAGGGCGCCCGGGCCGTGGTGGCGGGGCGCAGTCTGGTGGTGGGCAGGCCGGCGGCGCTGCTGCTCATGGCCCAGGGCGCCACGGTGACCGTCTGTCACAGCGGTACGAAGGACCTGGCGGCGGAGACGCGCCGGGGCGACGTGGTGGTGGCGGCCATCGGGAAGATGGGGTTTTTCGGCGGGTCGCACTTTGCCCCCGGGGCGGCGGTGGTGGACGTCGGCATCCACGCGGACCCGGAGACCGGCAAGCTCCGGGGCGACGTGCGCTTCGACGAGGCGGAGAGCGTCGCGGGCGCCATCACCCCCGTGCCCGGCGGGCTGGGCGCGGTGACGACGGCGGTGCTGGTGCTGCATGTGGCCCAGGCCGCCGAAAAAGCGGCGAGGGGCTGAAAATACTCTTGACTTTGCCGGACCCGGCGTATATAATAGGGAAGCTTGAATCGCATATTATATCGCAGTCCGGCAGGCATGGAGAAGTCGCGTAGCCTGGTCGAGCGCGCACGATTGGAAATCGTGTATACCCCAAAAGGGTATCGGGGGTTCGAATCCCCCCTTCTCCGCCATGAGAGCGCCCCGCAGTCGTTGTGCTGCGGGACGTTTTCATATGACAGCCGGAAACTTTTTGAGCTTGGGGTGTGTTGCGGATATGAACACGGAGAAAACGCCCCGCGACAGCGGCGGCGTAGTGAAAAAGGCCTTTGTCAAGTCTGTCCCCGTGATGGCGGGCTATATGGTGCTGGGCGTCGGTTTCGGCATTTTGCTGCACGACGCCGGGTATGGGGCGGTGTGGTCCTTCGCCATGAGCCTTCTCATCTACGCCGGGTCCATGCAGTATGTGGGCGTGGGGCTGCTGGCCGGTGGCGCGTCGGTGCTCACCGCCATACTGACCACCGTCATGGTCAACGCCCGACATCTTTTCTACAGTATCTCCATGATCGAACGGTACCAGGACGCGGGCCGGTACAAGCCCTATCTCATCTTCGCCCTGACGGACGAGACCTACTCCCTTTTGTGCGACGGCGAGACGCCGGCGGGGGCGGACCCGGATCTGTACCGCTTCCTCGTCTCTTTGTTCGACCAGTGCTACTGGGTGGCCGGCAGCGTGCTGGGCAGCTTTCTGGGCGCGGCGCTGCCCTTCAGCACCGCGGGCATAGAGTTTTCCATGACCGCCCTTTTCATCGCCTCCTTCACCCAGCAGTGGCTCACCGCCCGGGACCACATCCCCGCGCTGACGGGACTTTTCGGGACGCTGGCCTGTCTGCTGCTGTTCGGACCGGAGCGCTTCCTCATCCCATCCATGCTGGTCATCACGGCGGCGCTTACCGTGCTGCGGCCCCGGCTGACCGCCGGAAAGGAGGCGGAGCGATGATCGCCGACGCCCATGCCGCCCTGCTGGTGGCCGTCATGGCCCTGGTCACCATGCTGCTGCGGGGCCTGCCCTTCCTCATCTTCCGAAAGGGCCGGCGGACCCCCGCCTACATATCCTATTTGGGACAGGTGCTGCCCCAGGCCATCATCGGTATGCTGGTGATCTACTGCCTCCGGGACACGGACCTCACCGCCGCCCCCTTCGGGCTGCCGGAGCTTCTGGCCGCCGCGGCCGTGGTCCTGTTACAGGTCTGGCGGCGCAACTCTCTTGTCAGCATCCTGTCCGGGACCGCCATCTATATAATCCTGATCCGGCTTCCCATACTGTGAGCCTGCCGCGCGGAACGCGGCAGGCTCATTTTCGTTCTATGTAATTTGTTTACATAATATCCTAAATCGCCGCCGTCATATCTCTTTGGGGAAGGTGACGGTGAAGGTGGTCCCCTGGCCGGGGGCGCTTTGCAGGTCGATCCAGGCGTGGTGGACCAGGGCGGCGTGCTTGACGATGGACAGTCCCAGGCCCGTGCCGGGGATATCCTTGCTCCGGCTCTTATCCCCCCGGTAGAACCGCTCAAAGACGTGCTGCTGCTGGTCGGCGGGAATGCCGGGGCCATCGTCCGTGACAGTGAGGCGCGCCGCCGCCGGAAGGGCCTTCACGTCCACAGTCACCGTGCCGCCGCGCCGGCCGTACTTCACGCCGTTCTCGCACAGGTTGAACACGATGGACCGGACCAGGGCCGGGATGGCCCGCAGGGGCGTGCTCTCCCCGGTGACGGCTATCTTTACGCCGGCCTTTTCCGCCGCGGCCGCGAGCTCCTCCGCCGCGTCTTTTGCCAGCGCGTACAGGTCCGTGTCCTCAAACTGCATATCGCCGGCGCCCTCGTCCAGATGGGACAGGCTGATGATGTCATCCAAAAGCTTCCCCATCTGCCGGGCCCCGTCGCATATCTTTCCGGCGAAGGGCCTCACGTCCTCGGGCCTGACCATGCCGTTTTGGATGAGCTCCGCGTAGCCGCCGATCACATGCAGGGGCGTTTTCAGTTCATGGGATACATTGGCGGTGAACTCCCGGCGGACCTGCTCCGCCTGGGCCCTTTCCGCCTGGTCCAGCATGAGCCGGGCGTTCTGCTCCCGAAGCTGCTTTTGCTGGCTGTCCATGCGCCGCAGCAGCGGCCCGATCTCCTCGTACCCCCTGTTTTCCAGAGGGTGATCCAGGTCCAGTTCGTTCAGCGGCTCCACGATACGCTTCGACAGCCGCCGGGCCAGCACCACCGACAGCGCCAGCGCGATGACGATCACCGCCGCGAAGCCCTGCCCCACCCCCAGAAGCATGGTGAGGATGGTGTTCTGGGCGATGGCCAGCCGCAGCACCGTGCCGTCCGAGAGCCGCTGGGCGGCGTACAGCGAGCGCTTCATGAGGGTGGCGGAATAGCGGTGGCTCTCGCCGTATCCCTCCGCCAGCGCCTGACGCACCTCTCCCCGCTCCAGGTGGTTCTCCATGGCGGCGGTATCTGCGTCGCTGTCAAATAAAACGCTCCCGTCGGCGCCGATCCAGGTGATACGGTAGTCCCGGATATCCAGACCGTCGAAGTAATCCAGCCCGGCGTGCTCCACCCCCTGGGCGGCCAGCTGCGTCTGCATGCGAAGCTGGGTCGTCTGAATGCGGGAGAAGTAGTCGTACAGCACACCCATGATCAGCACCACCGAGCAGAGAAACACCGTGAACGCCACAAGGCACAGGCTGCGAAATATCTTTCTCGTCATGACTTGTCCTCCATCCGGTATCCCACGCCCCGGACCGTCTCGATACAGTCCGCCGCCCGGCCCAGCTTGGACCGGAGGGAGCGGATATGCACGTCCACCGTCCGGGTCTCGCCTGTGTAGTCCATGTCCCATACCCGCTGCAAAAGCGTCTCCCGGTCGAAGGCCCGGCCCGGAGCGGACATGAAAAGCCGCAGAAGCTCATACTCCTTCAGCGTCAGCGTCACCCGCCGCCCATCCACCGCGACGGTGTGCTCGCCCTGGTCCAGCGTCAGCGGTCCCACCCGCAGCACGGCGCTGTCCGCCTCCGGCGCCGTCCGGCGCAGCACCGCCTTGATACGGGAGATCATCTCCATCATGCCGAAGGGCTTTACCAGATAGTCGTCCGCCCCCTGATCCAGACCCGTCACCTTGTCAAATTCCGTCCCCTTGGCGGTGGTCATGATAACGGGCACCCGGGCCGTGGCGCTCTGGGAGCGCAGACGGGTAAGCACCCGGATACCGTCCTCCCCGGGCAGCATGATGTCCAGCAGGACCAGCTGCGGCACTACCTCGCTCACCGCCTGCCAGAAGGCCCCGCTCTCCCCGAAGCCCCGGGCCTCATACCCGGCGGCGTCCAGCGTGTACAGTATGAGGTTGCGGATGCTCTCGTCATCCTCCAGACAATAGATAAGGCTCATGGAACACCCTCCTCTTCCCCTGTTACGGAAAATACCACCCATTTTGCCACGTTGGCCGCGTGATCGCCAATGCGTTCCAGGTATTTGGCCACCATCAGCAGATCCAGTGCCTGCTCCCCCGCCGGCTCTCCGGCGCGGAGCGCCCGGAAAAGCCGCTGCTTTACCCGGGAGAAACAGCCGTCCACTATGTCGTCATAGGCCGCCACCTCCCGGGCCGCCGTCACGCTCTTTGTCACAAAGGCATCCAGACTGCCGGTCACCATCCGGATGACCGCCCGGGCCAGGTCCTCCACATCCTCCGCGTCCAGGGCGGACACCGCCGGCGTCCCGGCCACGATCTCCGCGATGTCCCCGGAGTTGTCGCCGATACGCTCCAGGTCCGTCACCATCTTCAGAGCCGCCGATACCGTGCGCAGGTCCGACGCCACCGGCTGCTGGCGCAGGTAGATCTTCATGCACATGCCCTCGATCTGACGCTCCTTCTCGTTGATCCGGGCGGACAGGTCCCCCACGGACCGGGCCAGAGCACCATCTCCCTCGCTCAGCGCTTTGGTGGAGAGAGCGATGGCATTTTCACACAGCGAACCCATCTCCACCATCTCCCGCTCCAACGCCTGAAGCTGCTCGTCAAATACCGCGCGCATCAGCCAAACCTCCCTGTGACGTAATCCTCTGTCCGTTTGTCCGTCGGCCGGGAGAAGATCTGCTCCGTGCCGCCATACTCCACAAGCTCGCCCAGCAGGAAGAAGGCCGTTTGATCGGATATGCGCACCGCTTGGGTCATATTGTGCGTGACGATGACAATAGTATACTTCTCTTTGAGCTGGGCCGCAAGGTCCTCTATCTTTCCCGTGGAGATCGGGTCCAGGGCGCTGGTGGGCTCATCCATGAGCAGCACCTTCGGCTCCACCGCCAGGGCCCGGGCAATGCAAAGCCGCTGCTGTTGTCCGCCGGAGAGCCCCAGGGCGTTTTTGCGGAGACGATCTTTCACCTCGTCCCAAATGGCCGCGTCCCGCAGGGCCCGCTCTACGATCTCATCCAGTTTCGCCCGGCTCCTGACCCCGTGGGTCCGGGGCCCATAGGCCACGTTGTCATACACGTTCATGGGGAAAGGATTGGGTTTTTGGAAAACCATCCCCACATCCCGCCGGAGCATGTTCACGTCCACGCCGGGGGCAAAGATGTCCCGTCCGGCATACTTTACCTCGCCCGTGATACGCACGCCAGGGACCAGGTCGTTCATCCTGTCCAGCGTCTTTAAAAATGTGCTCTTGCCGCAGCCGGAGGGGCCGATCAGAGCGGTGATCGCATGCTCCGGGATGTCCATATCGATATTTTTCAGGGCCTGGACGTTTCCATACCACAGACACAGGTCCCTGACGGTAATGATGGCGCTCATCTGCCCCGCCTCCTTTTGAAATACCGGCCCGCCAGCATAGCCGCCAACTGGATGACGAGGGTCAGGATCATGAGGATGGCGGCAATGGCAAAGGCCACCCCGAACTCCCCCTCCTCCTTGGCGTAAAAGTACAGGGCCACCGTCAGGGTAGCGCCGGAATTTGACAGCCCCTCGAAAAAGCCGTGGACCGTGTGGGCAAAGCCGGCGGTGAACAACAGCGCCGCCGACTCGCCCAGGATCCGTCCCACAGACAGGATACAGCCCGTGACGATGCCGTCCACACAGCCTGGCAGCACCACAGTGCGTATGACCCGCCATTTTCCCGCGCCCAGACCGAAGGCCCCATCCCGATAACTCTGGGGGACGGTCTTGAGACTCTCCTGGGTGGTGCGCATGACGGTGGGGAGGTTCATAATGACCAGCGTCAGCGCCCCCGCCAGGAGAGATGTCTGCATATCCAGAAACGAACAGAAAAACAGCATTCCCACCAGACCGTAGATGATGCTGGGGATGCCGGACAGCGTCTCGGCGGCGTACTCAATGACCGCAGCCAGCTTCCGGTTTTTGGCATACTCCGTAAGATATACCGCCGCGCCGGCCCCCAGGGGGATGACCAGCACCAGAGCGGCAATTATTATGTAAACTGTATTCAGGATATCCGGCAGGATGCCAATGTTGCCTGTCAGGTAGCTGGGCCTGGTGCTCAGGAGGGTCCAAGTGATCTCCGGCACGCCCTTCGCCATGACGTAGACCGCGAGAAACAGCACCAGAGCGCAGGTGGTCGCGGCGGCCAGACCCATCAGGACCCATAGCAGGGCGATCCGCACCCGGCGTTTTGTGGAGATCCTCTCCTCCATATCAGTCTCTCCCTC
Source organism: uncultured Oscillospiraceae bacterium (assembly GCA_947624985.1). Taxonomy (GTDB): domain Bacteria; phylum Bacillota; class Clostridia; order Oscillospirales; family Oscillospiraceae; genus CAJOIG01. Next base: position 47,665 of record CANQMO010000020.1, read on the forward strand.
CTCGTTTCAGGAAGAAATTCAGCGTCCCGTTGATGAGTAGGATGAAAAGATACAGCACCAGCGCGATCGAGAAGAGCGCCTGCCGCTGCAGACCGCTGGAGTAGCTCATCTCGCTGGCCACAGCCGTGGTGAGGAACCGCACGCTCTCGAAAAGCGACGGCATGTTGGCCACATTGCCGGACACCATCATCACCGCCATGGCCTCCCCGATGGCCCGGCCTACCCCCAGCACCACCGCCGCGGCGATGCCGCTTCTGGCCGCCGGAACGCTGACCCGAAACCAGGTCTCCGTGGGAGCGGCCCCCAGCGCCAGAGACGCGTCCTCGTATTCCCGGGGCACCGCCTCCAGGGCCGTGATGGACACGTTCACGATACTGGGCAGGATCATCACCGCCAGCACGACGATGGCCGCCAGCAGGCTGGCCCCATCCGGCACATGGAAAGCCGTCCGGATACCCGGCACCAGCACCAGCATGCCCACCAGACCGTAGACCACAGAGGGGATGCCGGCCAGTACGCTCACCGCCGCGGACACCGCAGCCTTCACTTTGGGCGGCGCGGCCTTGGCAAGATACACCGCCGTGAGGAACCCGGCGGGTACGCCCAGCGCGATGGCCCCCGCCGTGCCGTACACGCTCGTCAGGATGAAGGGCAGGATGCCGAAACGGGGGTCCGCCGCCGTGGATGCCCAGGTCCGGCCCAGCAAAAACTCCCCCAGTCCGATCTGCCGGATAGCCGGCAGTCCGGAAACGATCAGATATACCGTGATCAGCAGCACACAGCCCACTGTGATCAGGCCCAGCAGCAGGAATACTCCGTATACAAAGTTTTCAAAGGCTTTTTTCTTCATAGTTCCGTCCTGTTTTCTATCTCAGGATACCTTTACAATGTAAAATCAGCTACCGGCGGTCTGTAAAATCCCCGTAAAATGGAGAAGCCGGCGGCAATCTGTACAGCCCCATAAGAAACGGACAGGGAAAAGAAGAGACCACTGAGTAGGAAATAGGATTTAAGCTGAGTGGCGCAGCGAGAGCGGCGCCACTCCAGTCTTCAACTGGATGCGCTCATGGTTGTAGAAGTGGATGAAGCTGTC
>CANQMO010000021.1 GCA_947624985.1 uncultured Oscillospiraceae bacterium
TTTGATACCTCCTTCTTGGGGGCAACTGCCTTATCAGAATTGGCTTGTTCGATAGAAGCAGATTTCTTTTCCTCGCTCATTCTTCTGCCTCCGCGCCGGTCATGTTCTGCTCCATGATGCGCTCCAGCTTCCTGTCAAGAAGCTCGATCCCGTCATAGCTGCCCGTGACCGTGTAGACAGTCCCGCTGATTTCCTTGATCAGCGTGATCTCCGGCAGCTCGTTTGCAGAAAGGTTCTGGACATGAAGCGTTCCGGATTCATCGCGGCGCTTTTCGTGAACGTCATGGTCCGCCGGAAGCGGCTCCCGTTCAAAGTACGGGTCCGGATTGGAGAAGTAGTATGTGGGAATCTCCTCATTTGGCTTCTCGCTCCGCATCGTCTCGAAAAGGTCAAAGGCTTTGTCCGAGGGGTGCAGTTCCAGCAGACGCTCCAGGATGATACGCTCACCTGGAGTGAGCATGGAGAGGATCTTCTGGTCTTTCTCCGAGAGGCCGGATTCAGTTTTGCTCACTTCCTCACTCATGGCAGACCTCCAAAACAGAATGAACAGGTCAAGAATTTGCTTTAAAGCATGATAGCAGAACACGAGCGATTTTACAAGGCCGCAGTTGTGTCCTTTGAATCAAAACCGAAGAATCTGGCAGCAATCAAAATGGGCCGTTACGATCCTGGCAAGCAGGGCATGGTGGTACACACCATGCAAAAACTTCGTTTTCCTGCCTGCCAGTCTTTTGCCTCCGCGCAATCCTGGCAAGCAGGGCATGTGTGGCACCACACGCATAAAACTTCGTTTTCCTGTCTGCCAGATTTTGCCCAGGTGCAAAACTGGCAAGCAGTGTATGTGGAGCACCACATGCGAAAAATGGTCATTCCAGCTTCCCGCTGAAATGACCATTTTGCTTGTTGGGGAAGCATCCCCAAACCCCTTTGAACAGCTCCGTGCCGGAGCTGGCTGCGCGTCCCTGCGGGACGCTTTTACTTTGGCAAGCTGGCATAGAACAGCCAATCACACTATAATGGCATATTGGAAAAAGAAAATTTTGAAAAAGTGGAATGTTGTTTAATCATTTTGCTCTTCTACTTGCATTACCATTGTAGAGACAGAAAGCGGGTGCCTCATGAACGATAAACAACTGGTAAACAGAATCCGTCAGGGCGATGAAGCCGCCGCTGAAGAACTGGTGTATCGCTACCATCCCTCCATCCTTCGCTTTTGCAGAAGCCGCTGCGGGAACATGGAAATGGCGAAGGACTTGGCGCAGGAAACATTTATACACTTGTTTGAAGCCTTACCCAATTATAGAGAAGAAGGACGGCTCAAGGCATATATCTTCACAATTGCCCGCCGACTGTGCAACAAGGAGAGCAATAAGCCAACTTTAGCCACTTTGGATGATACAGTGCAGTTGGTGGACGAACAGGATATGCTCCACCAAGTTGAGGACAGGGATGAGATTAGCCGCCTTCTAGAAAGGCTCCCCCCGGGACAGCAGGAAGTGATCGTCTTACGATTCATAGAGCGGCTTTCATACCGAGACATCGCAAAGGTGACAGGCTGCAATATGCGGACGGTGCAAAGTCGGGTCCGATTGGCGCTGAAAAATATGCGGAAGGAGAGCGACCATGAATAAAAGAGAACTGAAAAAGCGCCTGAAAGATTATTCTGACCAGACAATAAACGAGTACATCATGCCCGTACAGATGGAGAAAACATCCGGCATCTGCATCGCGGTTATGCGGAGACAGGCGGATAACGCAACAGAGCTTCGGCAGAACTTTTGGGGCTTTTTGTCCGATGTGTTCCACTTTGAAGGGAAATCCCTTTTGCTGCCGCAGTTACTCGTTCTGCTTGTGACCTGCCACGTCGCATATACCTACTCCATGAGCGCCTATGCGCTGCCATCCTGGATGCCGCTGTTCATTTTGGTCGTCATGCCGACCTTTTTCCGGGGGCAGTATTGCCGGGTGAGCGAAGTGGAGGCGGCCACCCGCACCTCCGGGGCGCAGCTTGCCCTGGCCCGGCTGATCCTGGCAGGTGGTGGTGCGCTGGTGTGCCTTACTTTCCTGCTTGCACTGGAGGTCTGGCTGCAAAGGTCCTTTGAAAACCTGGGCCGGGTGATCCTCTACTGCTTGGTGCCCTATCTGACCTGCATGACCACTATGCTGGCCCTTATCCGCAGAAGAAGAAAAGACGGTGCGCCCCTGTGTATGGCTATCGCCCTTGTCTCTATCTTCTTCTGGCGGTGGTCTGCCCGCCTGCTTCCATGGCTGTATGAAGCATCCGCCCTGGGGATATGGATCGCGGCAGTATTGTTCTATTCCTGGCTTTTAGCAAAAGAGATAACCTATATCATCCATGCCAACAAGGAGGTAAACATGTATGGAATTGTCGATTGACAGGCTGACAAAGCACTACGGCAGAAAAATCGCCGTGGACTGCGTCAGCGCCAAGCTGACGCCCGGCGTCTATGGTCTGCTGGGGGCCAACGGAGCGGGCAAGACAACTCTCATGCGGATGTTGTGCGCCATATTGGAACCTACATCCGGGGAGGTGCGCCTGGACGGGAAAGAGATCGCCGCCATGGGAGAGGAATACCGGGACATACTTGGCTATCTGCCCCAGGACTTCGGCTACTATCCCACTTACACCGCCGCAGAATTTCTTTCCTACATTGCGTCTCTGAAAGGAATCCCCAGGGACCGGGCTGGTAAGAGAGTGAAAGAGCTTTTGGGTATGCTGGACCTCTCTGCCGTAGCGGACAAGAAGATCAGGACCTTTTCCGGCGGCATGAAGCAGCGGGTGGGTATCGCCCAGGCCCTTTTGAACAATCCACAAGTGCTTATTCTGGACGAGCCCACCTCCGGCCTGGACCCCAAGGAGCGGGTACGGCTTCGTAATCTTCTGTCGGAGTATGCCGGGAATAAGATCGTGATCCTGTCCACCCACATTGTGTCCGATGTGGAAGCCATCGCGGATAAGGTGCTTATTATGAACGCCGGCCAGTTTATTACCAGCGGAACAGTTGAGGAACTGGCAGAACAAGTAAAGGGCAAGGTATGGGAACTGACGGTCCCCAATGAACAGGCAAGGCTCTGGCAGGCGGACTTCACTGTGGCCAACTACCGGCATGAAGGGGAGGACGTGGTGCTTCGCATTATATCGGAAGAAGAGCCGGACCCTGGGGCCGTACCTTGCAAACCCACATTAGACGATGCGTATCTCTATCACTTTGGATCGAAGGAGGCGTAACATGGAACTGTTTGTTTTGGAACATAAAAGGCTGTGGCGGACACCTCGGGTATGGCTCTGCGTACTATTGTGCTTTGTATACAGTGTTATCTGGGGGAGCGTGATATGGTATCAATGGCCCGGTTTTGGCACCAAAAATGACAGCACCAATATGTACGATAACAATTTTGACGGCTATTCCGCCATCCGAGGCTATCAAGAGGAGTTTTCCAAATTCGGCGACTACTGGACGGACGAAACGCTACAAAAGATGGTGGAGGAGTATCAGAGTTATGACGTTATGAACCTGCCGGGGCTTCAATCCAAGGGAGACTGGAGTTTAGCATCGGATATCCTCCGTGATCTCTACCCGGAACTGAAGGACCCAGAGAACCAACAATATCAGCCCCTGATCCTCTACGCGGACACGACGAAGCTGACGGACTTTTACCAGCGGCGGGCGGACCTTCTGGAGCACACCCTGGAGACCACCCGCCAGAACGAGGGGATGACCGAGGCCGACAAGCAGATGCTCCTGGATATGAACAGCCAGATCGAGGAGCCTTGGCCCTATGAGTGGACCCAGGGCTGGAACGACTTGTCCTTTGGCTGGTCAAAGCTGGCACCCTATCTAGCTATCGCGCTGGCGTTTCTTTTCTCTGGGGAGTGGCACAACAACACCGCGCCCCTGTTGCATACCACGAAATACGGTTGGAAAAAACTGGCCCGGGTCAAGGTCCTCAATGGCCTGGCTTTTGCGCTGGAGTTTTATTTGCTCATCGCGGGCGGCAAGGTCCTGGTGCAGCTAATCTATCTTGGCACGTCCGGGTGGGACCTGCCCATCCAATACATAAGTCTGCTGGCCGTGGCCCCTTGGAATATGCTCCAGGCGGAACTGTATCAGTTGGCCTTTGGCCTGATCGGCGTATTCGGCTATGCGGGCCTGGTCATGCTCATGTCGGCCCTGGTGAAAAATAACGTGCTGGCGCTTGTATTCAGCTTGGCGTTTGTATATGTGCCGGATGTACTTGGGCGCTACCTGCCCAAATGGCTGATGGCTGTGAGCCAGTACCTGCCTCTGGTTGGTAATAGCTATGACTATTTGAATTACAACATATTCCACATCTTCGGCATGAGTGTCTGGTCGCCCTGGATGCTTATTACGGTGCCGTTCTTGATCGGCGTCGTGTGTATCCCATTTGTCATTTTGAAATGGTCCCGACGGCAAAAGGCGTGAGGCCCCAAGCAGAGAGAAGATGTGAACCCAGCATCTAGATTCCAGTACGTACTGACGGATGAAAGCGGCAACCTTTGGGCCGAATACTGCAACGGCGACGGAATACGCCTTAAGCCAGACGGTTTTGCCATCGTGTTGCAGAATGTCCGTACCCACGGCTATCAATGAACGCCCTGCATCGCATATTAAATAAAATGGTTGGTGAAACACATGAGTGATGAGCTTTTCCCCGCCCGCCTGCGGAAACTTCGGGAGGCGAGAAGAATCAATGCGAGAGCCTTGGGAGAACTTTGTGGGCTGTCAAAGAACATGATCGGCCGATATGAAAAAGTAGAGATGCCGTCTGTCAAATCATTGATGGCATTGGCAGACTTCTTTGATGTGTCGATCGACTACCTGCTGGGACGCGATAAATAATGCCGTTTTCTGACGGACCCGAAACATTCCCTCTGCCTCTGTTGTCCTAGCATAAGCATCCCTAGCAGAAGCCGCCGTTGTTGTCAATGGTCAAGATGAACGGCTCTCTGAGCCGCCATTGACAGCCCCGCCCGTTTCCGCTCTCCCTGTCTGTAAGAGGGGCGACAGCCATTTCCGCTGTCGCCCCTCTCGCAGTATCTGTTCTTTATCTCACACATCAGTGGTCGATGTCCGCATTTAAGTGCCCTGGACCTCTTCTGCCGCAAGAGGTTGGACCCGTTAAATGCAGGGGGGTAATGGTGGTATATGGCGACACTCGAAAATGGGGGTCTATATGCGGACATACTTAAAAATACTTAACGATTTGCTGCTATATGTGTGACCCTGTGAAAACAGGCTTCGATGTGACGCTTTTGGCCGGTCAGACCCCTTGCGGCGCAAGGCTTTCAGAGTGCCAAAGTCAGGGGGGTAAGGGTAGTATATGGCGCACCCCGAAAACCGGAGTCCATTGCGTAACATACTTCAAAATATTTAAGTATCTGCCTTGCATATAAAAGCCTATGAAAAACAGGGGTTCGATGTCACGCTTTAGAGCCTCTGAACCCCTTGCGGCATGGGGCTTTCAGAGCGCCAAAGTCAGGGGGGTAAGGGTAACATACGGCACCCCTCAAAAACCGGGGTTCATTGCGTGACATACTTCAAAGTTTTTAACCTATTCAAAGCAGACAGCGGAGGGCGCACTTTAGCACCATCCGCTGTCCGTTGTTCAATTCTAATTCCGTAAGGCAGTTGCCAGATGTTCATTTTTCGGGGTCATACTGTCTTACGAGCACCGGGCATTCGTAGCGCGCCTTGTATATTTCTTCGGTCCGGACGCGGCTCTCTACGCCGCCGTGTCGTCGCGGGGCAGGCGGAGGAAGAAGTGGACCAGGAACGGTACGGACACCACCCCCGCCAGCACGTCCGCCAGAGGCTGGGCGTACATGATCCCCGGCAGGCCCCAGACCCGGGACAGGACCACCAGCAGCGGGATGAAGCAGGCGCCGCTGCGCATGGTGGACAGCAGCGTGGCCCGTCCGGACAGACCAATGCTCTGAAAGAGCATGGTGGAGCACACGGAAAGGGGCATGAACAGCAGCGCCGCGCACTGGGCCCGCATGGCGGGCACGGCGATGGCGATCACCTCCGGGTCGTCCCGCATGACCCGGGCGATGGTGGCGGCGAAGGCCGCGCCGAAGGCGGCGAAGGCGGAGATCAGCACCGTGCCGAAGCCGATTGTGAAAAAGAACCCGCTGCGGACCCGGGAGTAGAGCCTGGCGCCGTAATTGAAGCCGGACACGGGCTGGAAGCCCTGGCCGATCCCCAGACCCACGCAGAACAGGAAATTGCACACCCGGCTGACGATGCTCATGGCGGCGATGGCCGCGTCCCCGAAAAGCTTGGCGTGGCCGTTGAGAAGCATGGTGGAGATACTGCCCAGGCCCTGCCGGCACAGACTGGGCAGGCCCGCCACGACGATGCGTCTCAGCATGGTCAGCTGAGCCGCCGGACCGGCCGGTACGGGACCGTCGCTCTGTTCCCGGTCCGCCTCCGGCAGGGGCCGCAGGGGCAGGTACCGAGGGGAAAAGACCGTCTGGGTCTTGCCGGTGTGGAACATGGTGAACAGGATCAGCGCGCTCACATACTGGCTCAGCATGGTGGCCAGCCCCGCCCCGGCGATACCCATGTGAAAGCCCATCATGAAAAGGGCGTCCCCGAAGATGTTCAGCACGCCGCCGCTGACGAGCCCCACCATGGCCAGCGCCGCCCGGCCCTCGTAGCGGAGGATGTTGTTCATGACGCAGCTGGTGACCATGGCGGGGGCGGCCAGCAGGATGTACATGGCGTAGACGCGGGCATAGGGCAGGATGGTGCTGGTGGAGCCCAGGAGCCTGCAAAGGGGCGTCAGGCATGCCAGACCTACCCCGCCGATGAGCAGTCCCGCGGCGAGGGCGGCGAAAAAGGACGTGGAGGCGAACTGCCGGGCCCGGCCCACATGCTTTGCCCCCAGCAGCCGGGATATGTAACTGCCGGCGCCGTGGCCGAACATGAAGCCCGCCGCCTGCAAAATGGCCATCAGCCCGAACACCACCCCCGTGGCGCCGGAGGCGCTGGTGCCGATCCGTCCCACGAACCAGGTGTCCACCAGGTTATAGAGATTCGTCACCAGCATGCTGACGGTGGTGGGCAGGCCCAGCTCCAGGATCAGCGAGGGGATGCTCTGGCGGGTCATCTTGTCATATTGGGTCGTGTAGACAGGGGCTTTCACGGCAGTCTCCTTAAAACATACAGGTTTGGTATATTTCTATTTTATACCTCTTGCCCGCAAACGGCAAGCCCCCGCAAAAAAGAAAACGGCCGGCCCGGATGGGTCAGCCGTTCACCCGTTCAAGACAGTAGAGCAGGGCCCCGTAGTCGCCCCATGGCATGGGCAGAGGCAGGCCCGCGGCCATCAGCGCGCCGCCGGTATACGTCTCAACCCCGTCCACCCGGTACCGGGCCGCCGGGTCAAGGCCCTTCAGGCGCAGGGCGTAGAAGGGGTGATTGGCCCGGCACGCGGTGAACACCACGCTGACCAGCGCCGTGTCTCTGTCGGGGGACACCTGCTCCCAGGCGGTATAGGGCCCGTTCCGGAAGGGGTCTGTGAGCCGGTAGTAGTCGCCGTTATGGAGAAGCTCCCAGCGGGCCTTATATATCCCGTTCAGCTCCCGGACGGCCTGCTTCTCCCCGTCGGTCAGGGTCCGGGGGTCCAGCTCGTAGCCGAAGGTCCCGGACAGGGCCACCACGCCCCGGGTCATGATGGGCGTGACCCGTCCGTTGCCGTGGCTGGGGGAGGGGGCCACATGGGCGCCCATGGCGGAGACCGGGTAGGCGAAGGAGGTGCCGTACTGGATGCGCAGCCGGTCGATGGCGTCGTTGTTGTCGCTGCACCAGATCTGGGGCGTGTAGTAGAGCATGCCCGCGTCAAAGCGTCCGCCGCCGCCGGAGCAGCCCTCGATGAGCGCCTCGGGCCAGGCGGCGCGGACCCGCTCCAAAAGCTCGTACACCCCCAGCACATACCGGTGATATACCTCCCCCTGCCGGTCCGCGCTGAGCGCGGCGGACCAGGCGCCGGTCAGGCTCCGGTTCATGTCCCACTTGATGTACGCCAGCTTCACACCCTCCAGCGCGGCGGCCAGCTGATCGAAAACGCAGTCCCGGACGTCCTGACGGGTAAAGTCCAGCACCAGCTGGCCCCGGCCCCGGACAGGGTCCCGTCCCGCGGGGGCCAGGACCCAGTCTGGGTGGGCCCGGTACAGGCCGCTGTCCTGGCTGACCATCTCCGGCTCGATCCATATGCCGAAGTCCATGCCCAGATCGTTGATCTTCCCGGCCAGCGCTTTCAGACCTCCGGGCAGCTTCTTTTCATATGCATACCAGTCGCCCAGACTGGAGTCGTCGCTGTCCCGGTGGCCGAACCAGCCGTCGTCCAGCACGAAGAGCTCGACGCCGAGCGCCGCCGCCTCTCCGGCGATGGAGAGGAGCTTCTCCGCGTCAAAGTCGAAGTAGGCCGCCTCCCAGCTGTTGAGGAGGATGGGCCGCCGCCGGCCCGCCCAGGGGTCCCGAACAAGGCAGTTGCGGATAGCTTTGTGTAAGCGGCGGCTCATGGGACCGAGGCCGTCTGGCGAGCAGATCAGCGCCGCCTCCGGGGCGGTGAAGCCCTCCCCCGGGGCCAGAGAGAAGCAGGACCCGCGGGGATTTATGCCCAGCACCAGCCGGGCGGTCTCGAACTGGCTGCGCTCCACGGCGGCTTCAAAGTTGCCGCTGTAGACCAGCATGGCCCCGTAGCAGAGGCCTCCGTCCTCATCCGCGCCGGGCTCGCAGAGGATGACGAAGGGGTTGTGCTGGTGGCTCGAGGTCCCCCGAACGCTGCCTACGGCCTGTACCCCGGGCCGCAGCGCGCCCCGGCTGGGGGCGCGCTCCATCATGTGGCAGCCGTCGAAGGTGATAAGGTCCATGTCCGCCCGCTGTAGATCCAGACAGGCCGAGGCGGCCTGCCGGAGCCGGACGGGAGAGGCGCCGGCGTTGTCCACCCGGACCGCGCGGGTGATTAGGTCGTATTCCTCCTGCACGGCGTAGTATAGCGCCGCCCGCAGATGAGAGACCGGGTCCTCCATGCGTATCACCAGCGTCTCCCAGCCCTCCCCGTGGAAGGCGGGCAGACCGTCCAGCGCATACTTGCCCGCCTGGCGCTCAAACCCCGTGAAGCGCAGGTCCGCCACGGCGCTGCCGTCGGCGAGCTCCACCTGGATACAGGGCAGGCGAAGATCGCCCGTTCCCCACCCGGGGTATTCCTGGGGCAGGGTGTCCAGAGAGTAGGTCCGGTCCTCTCCGGCATCCGGCGGATTGGGCGAAAAGCCCCGGTCCGCCCGGCCAATGAGCCGGGACATGTCCCCGTCCAGCCCGGACAGGGGACCGTAGTAGGTGTGCAGCAGCACGCCGTACCCGTCCGCCTTCATCTGGTAAGCGGTGTGGCGGGTGCAGAGATCGAAAAGCCGTTTTTCCTCGTCGATACGGATCATGGCGTGTCTCCTTCGCTGTCGTTACTATGGGAATCATACCACAAATCACCCGCCGCCGCTACTGCCGCCGGCAAAATTCTTGCATGCCGTGCGCCGGTGTGCTACACTATGGCAAAACCTTTTGAAAAGGAGATATATACCATGCGGAAGCTGCTTCTGGTCATCGACATGCAGAAGGATTTCATCGACGGCGCCCTGGGCACGGTCGAGGCGGAGGCCATCGTGGACCGGGTGGTGGAGGAGATCGGAAAATACCCGGCGGCGGACGTGATCGCCACCAGAGACACCCATACGGAGGATTATCTGAACACCCAGGAGGGCCGCAACCTGCCGGTGGTCCACTGCGTGAAGGGCACCCCCGGCTGGGAACTGAACGGGAAGGTGGCCGCCGCCCTGGGCAAGGCGGAGATCGTGGACAAGCCCTCCTTCGGCTCCGTGGCGCTGGCGGAAAAGCTGGCCGCCATGGGGAAGGACGAGGAACTGGACGTGACGCTGGTGGGCCTTTGCACGGACATCTGCGTGGTGTCCAACGCGCTGCTGGTCAAGGCGTTTTTGCCGGAGACCCCGGTGCGGGTGATCGCGGACGCCTGCGCGGGGGTGACCCCGGAAAGCCATGCCGCGGCGTTGCAGACCATGAAGATGTGCCAGATAGAAGTGGTGTGAGAAAGCCCGGCGCAATGATTTGAGAAGACCCATGCGCCCGCACCCCTTGGGTGCGGGCGCATTTTGTGCCGATTTAGGGTAAATGGCAAAGTTTTTTGAGAAAAACGAAGAAAATTTATAAAAACTGCCCAATATGTTACAGAAAAATCTTGCGTTGTGGGGGGAACGCCTGTATAATAGCAATATAAAAGGAAAGGGGGGCTCCGCGTGAAAGAGGTATTGCTGGTGGATTGTTGCGTGCGGCGGGAGCGGTCCCGCACGGCCCGGCTGGCCCGGGCGTTCGTGAAGGGCCTGGATGAGGCCCGGTATACGATCAGCGTGATCCGCCCCGACGAGGAACGGATGAGGCCCCTGACGGGGGAGAGCCTGCGGGAGCGGGACCGGCTGCTGGAGGAGGGGGCCCTGGACCGGCCCCGGTTCGACTATGCCCGGCAGTTCGCCGGCGCGGAAGCGGTGGTGTTCGCCGCCCCCTTCTGGGACATGAGCTTCCCGGCGCTTTTGAAGATCTATGTGGAGAACATCAGCGTGGAGGGTATCACCTTCCGGACCGTGGCGGACGGACTGGAGGGCCTGTGCCGGGGCAGGAAGCTCATCCTTCTCACCACTCGGGGCGGATACTACGAGGGAACCGACATGGAGCAGGGCAGCAGCTACATACGGGCGCTGCGGAAATTTTACGGCTTTGGGGAGTTCGCGTGCGTGGCAGCCGAAGGGCTGGACATGGCGCCGGACCCGGAGCCGCTGGTGGCCGCCGCGGAGGAGAAGGCCCGGGCGCTGGCGGCGACTCTGTGATCGCTCCCGCGCGGCTCGGCCTGACCGGCCTTCGCTGAGAAAAATTATTACAAATTGACCAAAAACCGTCCGGCGGGCACCGTCCCGGCCGGGCGGTTTTGGCGCGGTGGTAGAAATTTCCCCGGGCGGATGCAAATCCGGCGGAAATGTGCTATACTGGTGCTGCTATTTTGCAGGGTTGTACCGGAAGGGAAGCGGGCGCGTGCGGCAGATCAAAGAGCGGCTGAAAACGGGCGCGGAGGGATTCGCGGCTTTTGCCAAGTGGCTGGTGCTGGCCGGCTTCACCGGCGCGGCGGTGGGCGCGGCGGCGGTGGCCTTCCACTGGTGTATCGGCACGGTCACGGCCCTGCGGATCATGCGGCCGAAACTCATCTGGTTCCTGCCGCTGGGCGGCGCGCTGACCGCCCTGGCCTATAAGGTCACCGGCATGGAGAACGACAAGGGCACCAATCAGGTCATCCTCTCCGCCCGGGACGGCTCGCCCATAAAACTGTGGATGGCGCCGCTGATCTTCTTTTCCACGGTGCTGACCCATTTTGCGGGCGGCTCGGCGGGCCGGGAGGGCGCGGCGTTGCAGCTGGGTGGCTCTATGGCCTCTTTTATCGGCCAAAAGCTCCGTCTGGACGAGAAGGACCGGGGTATCATGGTCCTGTGCGGCATGGCAGGGGCGTTCTCGGCCCTGTTCGGCACCCCCATCACTGCGGCGGTGTTCCCCATGGAGGTGGTCAGCGTGGGTATCATGCACTACGCCACCATCGTGCCCTGTCTGGTATCCTCGGTGGGGGCGTTTTTGCTGGCCCGGGCCCTGGGCCTGCACGGTCTGGTGGGCTACGCGGCGGGCGCGCCGGCGGCCCTGACGGCGGCCTCCATGGCCCAGACCCTGGCGCTGGGGGCCCTGTGCGCGCTGGTGTCGGTGCTCTTCTGCGAGGCCATGCACCAGTCCAGGCGGCTGTATGCCAGGTACATAAAAGACACAGTTCTCCGGGGATTTACCGGCGGGGCGCTGGTCCTGGCCGTCACCCTGGCTCTGGGGACGCAGGATTACAGCGGCGCGGGGGACGAGCTCATCCGAAAGCTGCTGGGCGGCGAGACGATATGGTACGCCTTTTTGCTGAAGATCGCTCTGACGGCCCTGACCATGGGGGCGGGCCTCCGGGGCGGCGAGATCGTGCCGGCCCTTTGCGTGGGGTGTGCGTTCGGCACCTGGATGGGCCCGCTGCTGGGACTGCCCCACGGCTTTTCCGGGGCCCTGGGCATGACAGCGGTGTTCTGCGGGTCCACCAACTGCCCCGTCACGTCGCTTCTTTTGAGCTTTGAGCTGTTCGGCGGGGAGGGGATGGTGCTGTTCGCTCTGTGCAGCGCGGTCAGCTACATGCTCTCCGGCTATTCCAGCCTGTACACGGAGCAGAAGATCGTTTATTCCAAATATAAGACCGAGTGGATCGATAAAAAAGCGGACTGAGACCGCGGAAAGAGGACGGAGCCAATGACTACCTTCAACCACTTTAACTTCAATGTGTTCGACCTGGAGCGGAGCCTGGCCTTTTATAAGCAGGCGCTGGGCCTGACCCCGGCCCGGGAGAAGCCCGCGGCGGACGGGTCTTATAAGATCGTCTTTCTGAAGGACGAGGCGGACAGCCCCTTCCAGCTGGAACTGACCTGGCTGGCGGACCGGACCGAGCCCTACGACCTGGGAGAGCAGGAGTATCATCTGGCCTTTCGGACGGATCAGTACGACGCGCTGCATGAAAAGCATATGGCCATGGGCTGCGTCTGCTTTGAGAATCCGGCCATGGGCATTTACTTCATCGAGGACCCGGACGGCTACTGGATCGAGATCGTCCCGGTCCGTGATTAAAGGAGGCGGCATACCGTGAATTTCGTCTTTATATCCCCCAACTTTCCCCGTACATACTGGAACTTCTGCGACAGGCTCAGACGCAACGGCGTGAACGTGCTGGGGGTGGGGGACTGCCCTTATGACGGGCTGGAGGAGTGCGTGAAAAACGCCCTGACGGAGTACTACCGGGTGGACAGCCTGGAGGATTACGACCAGGTGTTCCGGGCGGTGGCCTTCTTCGCCTTCCGCTACGGGAAGATCGACTGGCTGGAGAGCAACAACGAGTACTGGCTGGAGCAGGACGCCCGCCTGCGGACCGATTTTCACATCACCACCGGCGTGGACAGCCAGGCCGTCAAGCCCTTTAAGAGCAAGTCCGGCATGAAGGCGTACTACGCCAAGGCCGGGGTCCCCACGGCCCGGTGCCATGTGGTCACCACCAAGACCGCCGCCAAGGCGTTTATCAAAGAGGTGGGCTGGCCGGTCATCGTCAAGCCCGACAACGGCGTGGGCGCGTCCCACACCTGGAAGCTGGAGAAGCAGGCGGACCTGGACCGGTTCTTCGCGGAAAAGCCCGACGAGCCCTATGTGATGGAGGAATTCGTCTTTGGCGCCATCCGCTCCTACGACGCGGTGATGGACTCGCGCTGCGAGCCGCTGATCGAGTCCTCCGCCGTGTTCCCGCCCTCCATCGCGGACATCGTAAACGACCAGGGCGACCTGGCCTACTATGTGGTGGACAAAGTGCCGGAGCAGCTGGCGGCGCGCGGCCGGGCCACCGCCAAGGCATTTGGCGCGGCCAGCCGGTTCATCCATCTGGAGTTTTTCGAGCTCACTCAGGCCAAGCCCGGCCTGGGCGAGGTGGGCGATTTCGTGGGGCTGGAGGTCAACATGCGCCCCGCCGGAGGCTACACCCCGGATATGATAAACTTCGCCCACAGTACGGACGTCTACCAGATCTGGGCGGACATGGCCACCTATGACTGCCGGCGGCTGCCCGCCGATGGCAGCGACCACTTCTGCGCCTACGCCAGCCGCCGGGACAGCGCCCGATACGTCCGCTCCCATGAGGATGTCCTGGCCCGTTACGGCGGGCAGATGGCCATGTGCGAGCGGATGCCCGACGCCCTGGCCGACGCCATGGGCAACCAGATGTACACCATCCATGCCGACACGGAGGATGAGGCAAAGGAATTCATCCGCTTCGTACTGGAGCGGTGCTGATAATGATCATCGCAAGGCGAAAACGAATGTTTTCGCTGCCAAACGACACGTTTGGCAGCAAATGATCCGAGGATCATTTGCGCTATGCTCATTGCAATGAATATTTGGCAAAACAGCATAGCTGTTTTGCTCCAGCCGCAAAGCGGCTCGGCGCAACGCCTTACGGCGTTTCGCCATCAGATAATCATTATAAAAGGAGCTACGCTATGAATACACGGTATTTCAAGGAGTACAGCCAGATACTTGGCCGGGACATGGAATTCAAGCTCTACGGCGACGGGGGCAAGCCCTGCTTTGCTTTTCCGCCTCAGAACGGACGGTTCTTCGACTTTGAAAACTACGGCATGGTGGACACCATCGCCCCCTGGATCGAGGACGGGCGGGTGATGGTGGTGGGTGTGGACGCCATCGACGGGGAGACCTGGTCCGGCGATCAGGGGACCCCCCGGCAGCGGCTGGAGCTGCAGGAGAAGTGGTTCGCCTATGTGACGGACGAGCTGCTGCCCCGGGTGTATCAGCTTGGCGCCGCCGGCGTGAAGGCCATGACCACCGGGTGCAGCATGGGCGCTCTCCACGCCGCCAACTTCTTCTTCCGCCGGCCGGACCTGTTCGATACGGTCATCTCCCTCAGCGGTCTTTTCGACGCCGGCTTCTTCTTCGGCAACTACCACGACGACCTGACCTACGCCAACTCCCCCATCCAGTTCATCCCCAATATGGCGGCGGACCACCCCTGGCTGGACCTGTACCGGCAGTCCAACATCATCCTCTGCTCCGGGCAGGGCGCCTGGGACGAGGAGATGATGGCCCATGAGCGGCGGCTGGAGTCCATATTGCATGTGAAGAACGTGCCCGTGTGGGCGGACTACTGGGGCCCGGACGTGTGCCACGACTGGCCCTGGTGGCGTAAGCAGCTTCCCTACTTCTTCTCCCATCTGCCCCTATGAGCAGCGCGACGGAGCGCTTTTTGCGCTATGCGGCGGTCCATACCCAGTCCAGCGACAGGACCGGCACCACCCCCTCCACGGACTGCCAGTGGGATCTGGCCCGGCTTCTGGCGGAGGAATTGCGCGACCTGGGACTGGAAGAGCCCACAGTGGACGAGCACTGCATCGTCACCGCCCGGGTCCCGGCGGCCGCCGGCTGTGAGAAGGCCCCGACGATCGGCTTTCTGGCCCATATGGACACCTCTCCGGCCTTTCCCGGCGAGAACGTGGTCCCGGTGCCCCACCCGAACTACGACGGGGGCGATGTGGTCCTGCCCCGGCAGGGGCGGATCATCCGTGTCGCCGACTTCCCCTTTCTGAAGGACATGACCGGCAAGACCCTCATCACCGCCGACGGCTCCACGCTGCTGGGCGCGGACGACAAGGCCGGCGCGGCGGAGATCGTGGAGATGTGCGCACGGCTCATGGCCGGGGACGTGCCCCACGGGCCCGTGGCGGTGGCCTTCACGCCCGACGAGGAGATCGGGGAGGGGCCGGATCACTTCGACGTGGCCGCCTTCGGGGCGGAATATGCCTACACGGTGGACGGCGGCGCGGTGGGCTCCATCGAGTATGAGAACTTCAACGCCGCCGGCGCGTCGGTCCGTATCACCGGCGTGTCCGTCCATCCGGGCTCGGCAAAGGACATCATGGAAAACGCCCTGCTCATCGCCCAGGAGATCAACGCCGCTCTGCCCCCGGAGGATATCCCCGCCCGGACGGAGGGATATCAGGGCTTTTTCCACTTGGAGCGGCTGGAGGGGACCGCGGCGCAGGCCGTTATGGAGTACATCATCCGGGACCATGACCGGGAGCGGTTCGCCTGCCGCAAGGCCCTGCTGGAAGAGGTGTGCGCCCGGACGGCCGCGGCACATCCCACCGCGAAGGTGGAGCTGGACGTGAAAGACAGCTACTACAATATGCGCGAGAAGATAGAGCCCTGCATGCACCTTATCGACAACGCCAAAAAGGCGGCAGAGGCGGCGGGAGTGACGCCCGTGGTGGAGCCCATCCGGGGCGGCACCGACGGAGCCAGGCTCAGCTTCATGGGCCTGCCCTGTCCCAATCTTGGCACCGGCGGGCACAACTGCCACGGCCCCATGGAGTGCGTGTGCGCCGAGGATATGGAGAAGGTCGTGGAGATACTGCTCAACATCGTGAAGCTTTACAGCGCGTCGTGACATGCGCGCAAAATAAGATCATCCCCCGGACCGGCCGGTCCGGGGGATGATCTTATTTTCTCAGCACCGCTCGATCCAGTGCTGGTCGTCCGGCTCAAAGACGACCTTTTCATAGGCGGGCACGTCCATCATGACGCCGGTCCAGTCGGAGTGGATGTCCCCGTTCTGCTTGATGATCACGTCATAGAGGATGTCGTAGGTGACCCCGTCAGGGCCGGTCTCGGTGATGGTGGAGTAGGGCAGGGTCTTGTGGTAGGTGATCTCCACGCCGTCATACTCGAAGTGATAACCGTTGCGCATGCGGCAGCCGTCCAGCCCCTTGTAGGTGAAATACTTTTTCAGATCGCGGAGGATCCTGTCCCCCTCCTCCCGGTAGAGGTTTTCGGGGGTGGTGTCGGTGTAGTCGTAGCGGAACTGGATCGACACGCCCCGGCCCTTCCAGCGCTCTACGAAGGCGGGCAGGTCCTGATCGGGATAATTCTTCCACAGCACGCAGTTGACCCGGGCCGGCACAGGCAGCCGTCCGATGAGCTCGTCCGGGGACTCCTCCACATATTTCTGCATGTGGCGGGAGATGTTGACGCAGGTGATCTTGCCCCTGTTGCGGGTCAGAAAAGCCAGCACGTCCTCCTGGGTCTGGTCCGGGAATACGGGCAGGGTGGTGTTGATGAACACCCGGTGGGTGGTGGGGATGCAGTCGAGCATCACCTGGAGGCTCGGCAGATCCGCCATAGGCTCGCCGCCGGTGAACACAAAATCGCACCGGGGGGTGATGGCGTCCATCCGCCGTATGCTGGTGCATATCTTCTCCAGGCTGAACCCGGTCGTGTCCGCGTATTCCTGTTTGTTGATACAGAACGGACAGTGGTTTTGGCAGTCGTAGGGAACGAATACGGTGACGGTCGCGCCGCCCTCTCTTGTCTTGTAGGGATTGGCCATGGGCGAAATTCCTCAAAATCTTACATTTTAATGATATACTCGCTATCCGGCGCAGTATTATAGCATACCTGCGGCAAAAAAGAAAGGGGTACGCCGCATTTTTCGTCCGGCGGTCCGCTGTGAATCAAACTGGCCCCATCTGGCAAAACTATCTCTGCCTGACAAGACGAACGAGAGGGGATAGTCCATTGCAATGCAAGGTGGAGATCTGCGGCGTAAACACTGCCAGGCTGAAGGTGCTGAAAAGCGACGAGACGAAACAGCTCCTTATCCGGGCCAAGGCCGGAGACATGCAGGCCCGGGAGGAGCTCATCAGTGGCAATCTGCGGCTGGTGCTGAGCGTGATCCAGAAGTTTTCCGGCAGAGGCGAGAATGTGGACGACCTGTTCCAGGTGGGCTGCATAGGGCTTATCAAAGCCATCGACAACTTCGACATCACCCAGGACGTGAAATTTTCCACCTACGGCGTGCCGATGATCTCCGGGGAGATACGCCGGTACCTGCGGGACAACAGCGCCCTGCGGGTGAGCCGGTCCCTGCGGGACACGGCTTACCGGGTCATGCAGGCCAAGGAGGCCTATATGAACGACAACCAGCGGGAGCCCAGCGTGGAGGACGTGGCGAAAATGCTGGGCATAGAGCCGGGAGAGGTGGTCATGGCGATGGACGCCATATCCGACCCGGTGAGCCTGTTTGAGCCGGTCTATTCCGACGCGGGCGAGAGCATGTCGGTCATGGACCAGATCGGGGACAGCAGAAACACCGACGCCGCCTGGCTGGAGCGGATCGCCCTCACCGAGGCGGTGGACAAGCTGGCGGACCGGGAGAAGAAGATACTGTCCATGCGCTTTTTCGACGGGCGGACCCAAATGGAGGTGGCGGCTGCCATCGGTATCAGCCAGGCCCAGGTCTCCCGGCTGGAGAAGAACGCCGTGGGCCAGATCAAAAAGGCGCTGTTCCCCGCATAGCAGGAGAGGCCGTGGACGGCCTCTTTTTATATTTATATAATATAGTTAACATAAAAAAGAAATCCGCCATTTCTGCCGGGCCGCCGCTCTCTTACTGACGAAGATGTTGGGTCATTTCGATGTCTCCGCCCTTACGGGCGGAGACCCGCGACAATGGCGGCGAAGCCGAGGTAGAGCTGATTTCAATCCGCTCCGCCCGTGAGGGTGGAGACCGGTGGTCCAGGGCGGGAGTTTTGAAAACTGCATATTTCAATCCGCTCCGCCCGTGAGGGCGGAGACTCGGCACCTTCAAGGCCAGGATCGCCGACCACTGATTTCAATCCGCTCCGCCCGTGAGGGCGGAGACCCAGGGCACCAATCTTCGGCCTATCCCGTCGATATTTCAATTCGCTCCGCCCGTGAGGGCGGAGACAAAATCCGCCTTTTCGGCGCTGACCGCCGTGATATTTCAATCCGCTCCGCCCGTGAGGGCGGAGACACGAGTGGGCGGCGCTGGCCCGGCAGAGCTACAAATTTCAATCCGCTCCGCCCGTGAGGGCGGAGACGCCGATCTATATCAACGGCCAGTACACCAGACGAATTTCAATCCGCTCCGCCCGTGAGGGCGGAGACGGCCCGGGAAAGTGCCGAAACGGCCCGGGCCGCCGCGATTTCAATCCGCTCCGCCCGTGAGGGCGGAGACCGGCATACACAGGCTTTTTATCAGATGAAAGCAATTTCAATCCGCTCCGCCCGTGAGGGCGGAGACGTCATAGGACAGGCCGGGCGGGTAATAGGCTGAGAATTTCAATCCGCTCCGCCCGTGAGGGCGGAGACGTGACATTTTCGTGCAGCGCTCCGGCGGCTACGAATTTCAATCCGCTCCGCCCGTGAGGGCGGAGACCTGCACGGATCAGGTGTACCCCTACATGGTCCAATTTCAATCCGCTCCGCCCGTGAGGGCGGAGACCGGAGCGGGAGAGCGTTGCGGCAGAGTACCATGTGATTTCAATCCGCTCCGCCCGTGAGGGCGGAGACCCCGAAGTTAAACGGCTATACATGGGCCGAATTTATTTCAATCCGCTCCGCCCGTGAGGGCGGAGACATCAAACATGCACAGATCATCTCCGGCATGTTTATCAAAGTTGGGTAATTATTTCAACTTTACAGGTCAGACACAGGGCGCGCAGCCGTAAAATCGTGCTGAAAACAGCCATTTTTCCGGTGCGAAGGACTTGCAGAGAACATGAGCGCTTACTGTTCGCACTCAGACTATCAACACCCCGTCCGGGTCGTATCCCGGTTTGGCACCCACATGCTCCACCCGCTTTTGATATTTGTTGCCCAAGTTATAAAACCGGAGGCTGTCAGTTTCCGGGTCGATGATGTCCCGCAGCTTTGCCTTTACAAACTGGGCCGTGGCGGCGTCCATATCGCATTCAAACACGGAATTTTGTACCCGCTGGCCATAATCTACACAAAGCTTGGCGACCCGACGGAGACGTTTGCGCCCGGCAGCGCTGGTCGTGTCCACATCATAGGTGATAAGTATGAGCATATGTATACTTCACTTCCAGAAAAAGGGAGGATAACCGTCCAAGTCTCCTCGCAGAAAGCGTGCCAGCAGCAGAGCCTGGATATGGGGTACAAGGCCCCAGGGAAGCTTTTCCCGCAGATAGGGGTGCGTCAGTTCCTCCCGCTTTCGCTCCTGCCATGCCGTCAGTACGGTCTTACGGCCGCCGTCATTCAGAAACACAGCACCGCTGGGCTGGTATTGGAAGTCTTTCAAGCCGAGCTTCCGGCTGTTTATCAATGTCAGAGCCAGCCGGTCGGCCAGGACTGGCCGCAGCTCCTCCATCAGATCCAAAGCAAGAGAGCTGCGCCCGGGTCTGTCCCGATGGAGAACACCTGCCTGGCTATCCAGACCTACACCTTCTAACGCAGCGGCACAGTCATTGGCCAGAAGTGTGTATAAGAAGGACAGCAGCGCATTCATGGGATCGAGGGGAGGCCGGCGGTTACGTCCGTTGAAGGAAAATATGTCTTTGTTTTGCAGTATCAGCTGCCCGGCCACATTAAAATAACAGGCGGCGCCCTTCCCCTCCAGCCCCCGGAGGGTCTCCAACGAACTACAGGCGGCGACTTCTGGCAGCAACTGTCTGATTTGCTCCGATGCCTCCTTCAGCGCCGCCACATCTACCCGCATGGGGTGATCCCGCGTCGCCCGTTCCAGAACCCAACGGCAGTTATAGAGCTTGCCAAGGATGAGATCGCGGGCCAGAGCACAACTGGCTGTGACATCATCTGCCAGACGATACTGGGCCCGCCGCAGAAGGATGTTCCCGCCGCAGGGACCACTCACCCGGGCCAGAAATCGACCGTGGGGCGTGAAAAAAGCCAGGTTTTTCCCGTCATGCACACATTTGCCCATGAGTGCCGGGGAGGCGCCCTTGTAGCTGAAGCACAGAATAGATTCCAGTGTATGCAGCGGATACCGCCCTGCCATCTCGCTGCCCCGCAGAAGGACCACATTCTCGCCTTCCAGCGAGAGATACACATCCTCGCTGAGGACAAAGAGGGTATTTATCAGTTTTCTCATAAACCCTCCTCACTGTAGATATGCCTGTGAAGGTATGTGGCGGCAGAGAGCGATCTCGTCATTGCGGGCAGACAGACCTCCTTGAGCGAACAGGCGGCACAGCCTTTTCGGTGCTTGACTCTCGGCGTATGGCCCCGGCGGGCGTAATCGTGCATTTCCCTGCACATGGTCTCCACCTGGGCGCGCAACTCCGGCGTGAACGGGACCGGCTCACGCCGGCGTGTTTCACCGTAGTATAGCGCGCCCTCCGGCACCTGGCAGCAGAGCATCTCCTCCAGGCACATAGCTTGAGCGCACAGCTGCAGCTGGTCCGCATCGCCGTTCTTTGGTGCGCCGCGCTTGTACTCTACCGGGAACGGCTGCCACAGGCCGGGCTCTCCCTGCAGAGGGACGCCGGCACTGTCTGCGTGGAATTCAACCACGTCGCACTTGCCGCTCAGGCCCAGCCGCTGGGAAAAAACAGACAGGCCCCGGACCGTAAGCACATTGCCACGACGCTCCCGCAGTCCATCTTCATGGGCACGGCTGTGTAGCAATTCGCCCTCCGCTGTGCGCAGGTTTTCCTCCCACTGGCCCTCCAGATGTATGAGTGCCCATTGACGGCGGCAGAAGGCAAAATGCTGTATGCCGGACAGCGGGAGCGTTCTGTCCCGCAGGTCCGTCATCCCATCCGCGTGCAGGTCACCCCTGCCGGCAGGCTGGCCTCATCCACGGTCACCGTGTAGTCGCTGTAGGCGCGGGGCGTGGTGACGTCGGGCCTTTTCTCTGCCTTTACCAGATCGAAGAGCTTGTAGGCAGGGGCGTTGCCCAGCGCGCTTTCGTGCTTGAAAACGATCAACTCCCGGACGGCCATCTTGCCGCGGGCGGCGCTGCGATCGTGCTCGAACATATTGAGGATGGCGTCCCACAGCAGTTCCAGGTCCTCCTCGGAAAAGCCGGTAGTCTTTTGCGCCAGATTGGCGGAGATATACCCCTCGGCCCGGTACAGGCCGTAGGGCACGATGTACTTCCGGCCCATTTCGGTCCCCTTGTTCTCCGCGTCGGCCTCAGTGGAGATGGCCACGCGGGTGATGGTGACCTCCTGGGGCAGGATGGGGTCAACGCTGTGGGCGAAGCCAAGCTGTACCGGGCCGCGGATCTGGCCGCAGTTGAGCGCGCCTTTCACAAAGGTGGTCATAACAGCGCCAAAGGTACGGATGTCAAAGAAATTACCGCACATGAAGTCTCTGATCTTCTTATCCAGATCCTTATCCTTCTTTTTGGCCTCCTTCAGGACCTTATCCGCGTCCTTGCTGTCTTTGACAGACAGGCCCACATAGGCGCAGGCCTCGGCGTCGCTGCGGTTCAGAGGTACACCGTCTTTGATATAAATGCGATAACCGGGGCATTGCTCGCCCTTCACCGTCTCCACATAATTGCGGATCTTCCGCTTGAGGCACACGTCTGTGACGAGTCCGCAGCCGGTCTCCGGGTCGGTGCGGGGCATATTGCCTGCGTCCGGATCGCCGTTCGGATTGCCGTTTTCCACGTCGAACAGGATGACGAATTCATAGCGATTGCTGATAGGGTCCATTTTGATCGGTTCCATATTAGGTATCCTCCTTTTTCGTAAAACGGTTTTGTCTTTGATGATAATAGCCCAGGTCAAAGGCCCCCTGCTGGGGCAGGGTCAGATGGTCGGGATACTGCTCGCCCAGCACCGCCTTGAGTTGTCCGATCTGCTTTTCGTAGAAATTGCGCTGTTTGACCGGCAGCTTGCGCAGATGTTTCAGGCTGAGCTTGCCAAGCAGCGGGAAGATGACGGCGGGCGTGGCGGACGCGGCGTTGAAATACTTATCCTTGATGGTAGCATTGATACCGGGATTGGCGGCCTCCTGTACGGCCTCATAGATGTAGAACAGCCGCCCAAGAGTGTAGGGAACGTTAGTGCTCGCTTCGTTCAGACTCACTTGCAGGACCTCCTTTGGACAGTCTTTGTTTTGATTTTTCAGGTAATAGGCTTTCAGGATCGCGGCTTTCTGCCGGTTTATATCCCGGTCGGCGCGGATGCGTATCGTGACCGCCTCCAGCAAAGCCGCGGGATAGGGCGTACCGGAAAAGATGGACCGGGCCACGGCTCCCGCCAGCACGGGGCTGACCTGCTTGGCCCTGCCGGTCTGGCGCAGCAGATCCCACAGGGGCACAAGCTTGTCCTCAGCGTGGTCGTACCCTACGATACGCATACGCTCATGGTGGTCCCGAACGTTTTTCATCATCGCGCCAAAGGTGTTTTGCAGGAAGAAACGCACGCTCAGCCGCGCCGCATTGGGCGCCAGTCCCAGCACATAAAACGGCCGCGCGGGGTCCAGAGGCAGATCCACACAGGGCCTCATATCCGCCAGGCTCCGCAATGCTGCCTGCAATCCGGCGTCCGTCAGCCCCGCTGGCGGTGTGGCACCGAACAGGACCGCCGCGCTGAAAGCCTGATAGGCTGGGTCGGCGCCCCTGGCCCAACAGACGACGGTGGCGTCACCGATGGTCTGGACGCTGTTTCTGTCCGCCAAAAGATAATTGAGCGCGCTGGTATAGGCAAAAGCGGCATACCGGCTCACCGGCGCGTTCAGGCTCTGTTCCTGGCCATAGGAACAGAATGCCGGAGCGTTGAAGGAAACCAGCGCTGCGCCGGAGGACTGCGCGCCCCGCACGCCCTGGACAGATGGATGGATCGAAGCCACAGGACCCTCGATACCCGTGACCAGGCATTGCATGACGGCGCCCTCTTCCTTGTCGTAGTACGCCTGCCAGGCGGCCCGGATGGCGGGGTCATCCTGGGGGAACGCATTGTCTATGCGAAATACCAGATTGGCGCCGCCCAACAGGGCCTCCATATACCTGGCCAGCCGGGGGTCGTCTGCCGCCGGCGGCTCCCAGTGGTCGAAGTAGGCCAGGATAGCTCTGGCTGCCGGGGTGTCTACGCCGTCAAGTACACAATGGTGCAGCTGACGGCATGCCTCAAAGCATTTTTTGCTCCGCTCCGGCTTTCCCTTGTCGTCGATGCCCAGCAGATAACCGGAATTATCCCACAAAAAATTGGGGGCGATGTTCGACGCCCGTTTCACAGCGGCCGGAAGCTCCATGTCCCGGGGGCCGAGGACCGTTTTCTCCCCGCTCTGGCGCTCCTCCTGAAGGGAAACCACCTCCGTGAGATGTCCTTCCCGGTCAATGCACAGAGCGTAACTGATCTTGGCCGGACCCCAACCGGGAGGGGCTACCTTTCCTTGGGCGGCCAGGTCTTCATACAGTTGTACCAATGCCTGTAATATCATCCGACCACCTCCCGGTCAGTCATTAAAGGCACCTCCATCACACCGTCCCGCAGGTACGCCCGGAAAAACCGGGGTCTGATATCGGCGGGGTCGGAATAGTCCATGTCCAGCAGCATCCACCCCAGATCCCGCTCTCCCTTCAGTTCCTCCGGGCAGGGCGGTATACTGCTGCATGGAGCAAAGTGCGCCGGGAACTCACGAACTCCGAAGCAGGGCTGATGATAGCACTCGCCCCGCTCCAACCGCCGCCGCATGATGTCCTGAAATTTGCCGGAGTTGTCCTCCGGCGAAGCCCGGTCTGTTATAACAAAATGCGCCTCAATCACATAGCGCACGTTGCGCAGCACCATGGCCGCCCGCTGCTGGATACTCTCCGGTGTGGCAAGGTACAGCTCTCCGGCCCCCCGTTCCATCACAGCCCTGGCATTTCGGGCGCTGACCACATCTTTGACCTCGTTGCGCCGGATATTGGTGAAACGGACGGGACTGCACACGTGAATGCGGTCGATGACCCAGCGGAGCCCGGGATGCCAATATATCGCCTCAATGAGCCCCCGGGCAGCGGACGGCGTCATCACGTCGTAGCTTACCCTCTCGACCTTCATTTCCGGTCTTGTAAAGCAGGCATAATCGCCCCACACCTCTACGCAAATGGGCATAAGCGTTCACTCCTTTCTCTTTTTGGATGTCATGATCGTGTGTGAAAGAATAATATCGTCCCTCCTGTCCGATAAAATGTACAGCTATACAAACAGGGCCCTGCCGAGATCCGCCTCCAGAGACAGGCCGGTCATATCGCTGTATAAGCTCATGTCATTCAGCACGGCACTGTCCTCGTCCAGAAACGTAAGCGCGGGCGCAAGAGCCTTGAAGTGCTGCTCATATACCGATACGCTATACTGTCCCGCCTGACGGTACAGAGTCCGGCCCCGCTCGCCGGAAAGAAGCCGTTCCGTCAAGGCCGCGCCCTCGCCCCAGGGGACATATACCGTCTTGGTGGCATTGTCGATCAGACGAAACCTCTCCGATACCGTTCTAAAGGGCATGGCGCGGCCCTCCAGTCCGTGACGGAAAGCGTCCAGCACGCCGCATTTGTCCATGCTCTGTTCTCCGCGCAGGTCGAAAAGACTGTGGAAATACCGTCCTACAGCCTCCGGCGCGGCAGGGTCGCCCCCGTCTGCCAATGCCTCCCGGGCCGCGCGGACATTTGCCTGGAACAGGGGAGGCGTCCCGTTGCCTTCAAATATGGTGACGACGCTGTCCTCCGCCGGACGCTTTCCCTCCCGGTTGCACCGGCCCGCGGCCTGGAGCATGGAGTCCAGACCCGCCATCTGGCGGTACACTGCCGGAAAATCTACATCCACGCCGGCCTCCACCAGGGAGGTGGATACCACCCGGCAGACTTTTCCCGCCTTCAGCCTGTCTCTGATCGCCGTTAAGACCGTTCTTCGGTGGGCGGGACACATCAGCGTGGACAGATGGAAGCTGCCTGTCTCCGGCAGGGCGGCGAACAGATCCGCCGCCTGTTTGCGGGTGTTGACGATACACAATACCTGATCCCGCTCGGAAAGCTCTGACGCCAGCGCCGGTCCGTCCAGCTGCCCGGCAAAGCGGAAGGTCACCCGGCGGAAAGCGCCGGCATCCGCTGTGACGTGGGGACAAAGCTCGGCAGGCGCCAGTCCGTAGAGACTGAAGTATGTATCCAGCGCCGGCTGGGTGGCCGTACACAGCACCGCCGTGGCCCGGAAGTCCTTCACCAAGTGAGCGATGGCCGCTACGCAGGGCCGCAGGTGTTCCACCGGCAACATCTGGGCTTCGTCAAAGATGAGCACGCTATTGGCCAGGTTGTGAAGCCGCCGGCACCGTGAGGACCGGCTGGCGTACAACGCCTCAAAAAAGCGCACCGCCGTGGTCACCACCACCGGCGCGTCCCAGTTCTCCGCGGCCAGGGCCTGGCGGCGCTGTTCCGGCGTGGCGTTCTCGTCCATATCTGTCAGTGATCCCGCATGGTGCTCCAGAACATTGCCGTCCCCCAGTATTTCCCTGAACACCTGGGCGTTCTGCTCGATGATAGACGTGTAAGGCACGACGTATATCACCCGGTCCATCCCGTTTTTCACCGCATGGGCCAGGGCGAAAGCCAGGGAGGCCACGGTCTTTCCTCCGCCGGTGGGCACGGTCAGCGTGTACAGTCCCCTTGAACTGGCAGCGCTGTCACGGCAGGCCGAAAGGATCGCCCAGCGCCTCTTATTCAGTGCCGTCTGGGGATCGCTCCACCGGCTGACGTAGGCGTTCAGCCTGTCCAGCAGCGCCGGAAGCGTGTCATATGCGCCCCGTTCCCGGGCCGGGGCCATGAACCGCTCCGTGTCCAGGTAGTCCGCGTCTACCAGGCAGGAGTAGAGCATCCGAACGAGGAATGAATCCGCCAGGGCGTCCTGTCCCCAGCCAGGCAGGCCGGGCGCGTTTTGCAGATCACCGGCCCAGTCATCCATGTAATTCGGGATGCCGCCGGCCAGACCCCTTTTGAGCCGTCCGAAATAGGTGGCATCCCCCGGCACGTCGCCTATGTTCCCCACATCAGGCAGCCCGCTGTGATGGCCCATCACCGCGCTTGCCGCCCAGTCCGCGCCTCGACGGGCGCACTCGATGGCTCCGGCAGTGGCGTGGTCGCAGATCGGACCGCCCCGTATGCGCCGCTGGAACTGCTGCGAATACTTGCCGATGTCATGGGCTTTGCCGATGAACCGCCCAGCCTCCGCCGCGCCGAAGGCGGAGGCGAAGCCCGCCGCCAGTTCAGCCGTCCCCGCCAGGTGTGCTTCTACCGTCTGAATGCTGCCGTCCTCTCTGATGTGGGCGGCATATTTTTTCTCGTCCATTTCCGTCCTCACAGGATCACACTATTTTCTACATTTTAGGACATTGGGAGGGGAAAGACAAGGGGCAAGATATAAAATAGAAATGGGCCTTTCGGGAGCCGGCTGGCGCACGGCATATAATATTTCTTTGTGTCTCGGGACGGATGAAGCAACAATATCTTCGGTGGAGTCGGCGATGTCGACGCCGTTCATCCGGGGAAAGCCGCTCAACGAAAAAAAGCGACCCGCCATTTCTGCCGGGCCGCCTCTCTCTTACAGAGGGATTTACTTCATGCCGTTCTCGTAGGCCTCGATCATCTTTTTGACCATCTGGCCGCCAACGGAACCGGCCTGACGGCTGGTCAGGTCGCCGTTGTAACCCTGCTTCAGGTTGACGCCGACCTCGGAGGCGGCTTCCATCTTGAAGCGATTCATCGCGTCGCGAGCATTGGGGTTCACAAGCTGATTGGAACGATTAGCCATTACCTTTTTACTCCTTTCCGTTGCATTGGACAAAGAGCAGGACCGGCTGCGCAAAACGGCGGATGCCATTTTGCATTGCCGTCCTATTGACTTGTCCGGGGTTATGTTTTGCAATTCTCCCCCCAATATGAAATCCAAATTCTGTCGGAAACGATCTGTACGGCAACAGACGTACGCAGATCAAAACGAGCGACAGAGAAGGAAAAAGCACGGCGCGCCCAGAGTACGACGCCGGTATCACATCGTCAAAAGCCGCGTTTGAAATTCACAGTTACAGGCGCGAAAACAATAAAAAATGTTTTCGGCGTATACATTGACAAAACATCTCGCGGCCGTCCCGGCCGGACGCCCACATCCCCAAGACCTTGGAGATCGCTACCGTGTACGCCACGTTGAGCGAGGTCCGAACGGCCATTGCTAAAGCGCCGGGACAGCAGGAGTTACCTGCCGTCCCGGCGTTTTGCCGTTCGTTTTTCATGGCGCGCTGTGGGCCATTATAATCATTATGAGGCCCGTCAGTTCGTGATGGTCGCGGTGACGTACTGGGTGCCGGGCACAGGGGGCTTACCGGTCTTTGCCTGTACGAGCTGGCTGACCGTGACGAGCTGATATCCCTTTTCCACAAGGAACGGTACGATACGCTCCACGGCGTCCGCGGTGGAATCGTAGACGTTGTGCATCAGGATGATATCGCCGTCCGAGACGTTGTTCATAACGACGTCGCACACGGAGTCGGCGTCCCGGGATTTCCAGTCCTCCGTGTCGATACTCCAGTAAAAGATCGGCATGCCTTCGGAAATGCAGATATCCCGGATCAGGTCCGTGGTAGAGCCGCCCGGCGAACGGAACGCGCTCGGCCTTCTGCCGATGGCCTGTTCAATGGCGTCGTCGGCCTTGATGATATCCTCCGGCGTGACGTCGGTACCGTAATGGGAGTGGTCATATGTGTGGGAGGCGATCTCGTGGCCCGCCTGCGCTATGCGGGTCATCAACTCCGGCAGATTCGACGCGCTGGCCCCCTCCTGGAAGAAGGAGGCGTGCCCGTTGAATTCCTTCAGCGTGGCGAGAATGCGATCGGTGACGTCTCCGTAATCCGGTCCGTCGTCAAAGGTGAGAGCGACCATCGGCTTTGCCACGTCGATACCGGTCATGTCCGCCGTATGGACCGCGGTGAGCGGCTCGGAAGAGATCCAGTCGGAATAGATACGGGATTCCCCGTCCTGTACGAAGCCGCGGACCTGGAACGTATACTGGGCCCCCTCCTGTAGATCGGGGATACTGAGCCCGTCGGCGTCGCTGCCTTTTGCCTCTACCATTTTTGCCTCGCTGTATCCATCGGTGTACTGCACCTCATAGCCGCTGACGCCGCTGTCCTCCCAGCTGAGGAGCGCGCCTGTACCGGAATTCATCGCGGTCAGATCCTGCACGGTATCCGGCATGGTGTACGCGGAGCACTCCACGGCTCTGCCGAAATGCTTCCCCAGAAAGTTTTTCACGGCGACGATGGTGTATGTATAGCGCGTACCGCCCTTCAGTCCGTCCACGGCGTACTGCGGGTCCCTGTCCGCGCCAAGCTCCGTGAGAAGCGTTCCGTCGCTGTCGTAGATATCGTAGCTGTCCACACCGCGGGACTTCTTCCAGGAGAGCACCTGCTGGTCCGCGGTGGCGGAGGACACCTGGAAATCCTTCACACGGAAAACGATGATATTGGCCGCCGCGTAGATGGCGCCGGATATCAGCAGCAGCGCGAGCAGCAGCTTCATCCTTCTGCGCCGTCTCCTTTCCTGGGGCGTGGGGCGGCGCTTCGGGGGCTTGCGCGCCGCGACCGTATGGGAGGGAGCCGCCCGGCGCTGCCCGGCGCGGGACGCGGCGGTATGGGACGCGTCGGCGCGGGGCGCAGTAGTGCGGGGCGCGGCGGTATGGGACGGTTCGGGAGGGGGGCTGTTGGGCGGCGCGGCTTTCTCCTGCGCCCGGCGGGGCTCTCTGTCCACGTCCCGGGGACGGTCGGCGGCGGCGCCGTCAGAACGGCGATCCAGCACGTCCCAATATTCCGAAAGATCGCTGAAATCCAAAAAATCGCTGCTGGGGCTGTTTTTTCCGTCCGGCTCCATGGGGCACCCTCTCTTTCGTGAACGACCATTCTCATATATGAAAATACAATAGAATTATAACCGGCCATGCGTTGTTTTGTCAATTACTGTTATGGGCCGTTTTGCGGATCGCCGCGCTTTCGGGGGTCCGGGGGCGGGTTGTTTTTCTCCGGGCGATGTGGTAAAATTTGAAAAGACCACAGAGCAGCGGGGGATGGAGATGAAAGGGCACAAAAGAAAAGCGCCCCTGCCCGGTCAGCGGATACTGCGAACGGTCATCTCCGTGTGGCTGTGCTTCGGGGTATATCTGCTGCGGGGCAGGCAGGGACTGCCCATATTCTCCGCCATCGCGGTGCTTTCGGGGATACAGCCCTACGTTAAGAGCATGCGGGCCGTGGCGAAGGAGAAGGTGCTGGGCACCCTGATCGGCGCGGCCTGGGGGCTCGCGCTGATATCGCTGGAGATACTGGTCCTGCCCGACGGGGCGCCGGAGGAGTACATACACTATCTGCTGGTGGGACTGTTCACCGGCGTGACCATCTACTCCACGGTGCTGATGCGCCTTTCCGGCATTGCCAGCTTCGCGGCGGTGGTGTTTTTGAGCGTTGCCATCAACCACATTCAGGGCGTGAACGCCTACATTTACGCCCTCAACCGCCTGCTGGACACGGTGATCGGCCTGGCCATCGCGGAGGTGGTGAACCGGGTGCAGCTGCCCCGTGCCCGCCACACCGAGACGCTGTTCGTCTCCGGCCTGGGCCACACCATCCTCCGGCAGGACAGCACACTCTCCCCCTACTCCAGAGTGGAGCTGAACCGGCTCATCGAGGACGGGGCCCTGTTCACCATCTCCACCCGGGCGTCCCAGGCCACCGTCCGGGAGCGTTTGCAGGGGGTCGATCTGCGCCTGCCCATCATCACGTTGGACGGGGCGGCGATGTATGATGTCAATAAAATGCAGTATCTGCACACCGTGCCCATACCGCCGGAAAACGCGCGGCGCGTCATGATCTGGCTTCGGGAGCGGGAACTGCCCTTTTTCTGCCACATCATCCAGAGCGACACGCTCATCATCCGCTACCGGGATCTGGCCAACGACGCCATGAGCGAAGCCTATGAGACCCGCCGGCGGTCCCTGTACCGCAATTATGTGAGAAGTCCGCAGGACGTGTATGAGAACGTCGTCTATCTCACGGTGGTGGACAGGACGGAGCGGATAGAAAAGGCCCGGGAGGATCTGCTGGCGCAGCCCTGGTCCGGCGCATACCGGGTGGCCGCGGATCAATACTATTTTGGCGAGGGCTACAGCTTCCTGCGTGTCTACGACGCCGCTGTGTCCCGTCAGGCCATGCTCCGGCGGCTGGCGGATATGGTGGGGGCGAAAGAGACCGTCACCTTCGGCTGCGAGGCGGGGGAGTATGACGTGATCATCGCCGACGCGGACCGCAACACCGTGGTGAAGGAGCTTCGCCGTCGGTACGAGCCGGTGGATATCCGGGGCTGGCGGACCATCCTCCGCCATTGAGAGCACATCATCCCGCCGGAAGGCGGGTGTTGTAAATAAGCATACGAAACAAGGAGGACCAGACATGGAAGACATCAAAAAAAGACTGGCGGATTCTCAGAAGAAAATGGAGCAGGTCAAGGCCAAGCTCACCGACGCGGCGGAGACCGCCCAGGTGGCCGGTATGCTGGCCAAGGATAAGCTGGACGAGAAGATCGCCGAAGTCAAGGGCAACATGGCCGCCGGCGAGGAGGCCGCCCGCATGGCCGCGGAGCGGGGCAAGAGCAAGCTGTCCAGCACCGTGCTGAAGGCCAAGATGAGCGTGGACGCCGCCAAGGACGCCATCACGGAGAAGAAGGAGGCCCACGACCAGAAGAGCCAGGAGAAGCGTATTCTGGAGCTTCTGGACTACGCCGACGACTGCGAGGAGCTGGCTGCTCAGCTGGCCGCCGAGGCCGACCTGGCGCTGCTGGAGGCCGCGGCGGAGACCATCGACTATTACGCCACCTACGGCGAGTGAACCATAAAACCTGTAGGCGCCCGCGCTTGCGGGCGCTTTTTTATGTTCCGGGGCGGCTTGCGGGTCGGTCACGAATGTGGTAGTATAATGGCAAAACAGGCAAGAGAGGAGACGCCATGGAGCCGAGACTGACGGGCATAGACCGGCGGGAAGCGCTGGGATACCTGGGCTGCCGGGACGGAGCGGCGGCGGAGCTGCTGCCGGCGCTGGACCGGTGCGAGGCGCTGCTGCTGGAAACGGCGCGCCCCCGGGCGGTGTGGCGGCTTTTTGACCTTCTGCCTGACGGGGCCCTGGTCGGGACGGACTTTCATCCCGCCGGGGAGGATATCCGCTCCCATCTTGCCGGCTGCGGGCAGGTGATACTGCTGGCCGCCACGCTGGGGGCGGAGGTGGACGCGCTGCTGCGCCGGACCCAGGTGGAGGATATGGCCCTGGCGGTGACGCTGGACGCCTGCGCCGGCGCGGCCATTGAAAATGTGTGCGACAACCTGTGCGCGGACCTGGACGAGGCGTTTGCGCCGAAATATCTGACGGACCGGTTCAGCCCCGGTTACGGGGACATGCCCCTTGCCCAGCAGGAAGAGCTCTGCCGGGTGCTGGACGTGACCAGGCGCATTGGGGCGAGCCTCACGCCAGGGGGGCTCATGACGCCCCAAAAGACCGTCACCGCCCTGGTGGGCGTGGCGGAAACGCCCCGGCCGAAAAGGACCGGGGGCTGCGCCGGCTGCGCGCGGTTTGAAAGCTGTCTGATCCGAAAGGAGGGGGGCCGCTGTGGCGGAAGATAACGTCATTTTGCTGGACGGGGCCATGGGTACCATGCTACAGGCCGCCGGTCTGCCGCTGGGCGCCATGCCGGAGGTGTGGAACATCACCGCGCCGGAAAAGGTGACGGCGGTCCAGCGGCAGTATGTGCAGGCGGGCAGCCGGGTGCTGTACGCCAATACCTTTGGGGCCAACCGCTATAAGGCCGCCGGCAGCGGCTACGCCGTCTCCGACCTGGTGGCTGCCGGTGTCCGGGCGGCCCGGGCCGCCGGAGAAGGCCACGACGTAAAGGTGGCTTTGGACGTGGGACCCATCGGCCAGCTTCTGGAGCCTCTGGGGACGCTGACCTTTGACGAGGCATATGACACCTTTAAGGAGATGGTCACGGCGGGGGAGGCCGCCGGGGCGGATCTGGTGATATTCGAGACCATGAGCGACCTGGCCGAGGTGCGGGCCGCGGTACTGGCCGCCAGGGAGAACACCTCCCTGCCCGTGTGGGTCACCATGACCTTCGAGGCCACGGGGCGCACCTTCGTGGGGACCACAGTGCCGGCCATGGGCCTTACTCTGTCGGGACTGGGCGTGGACGCCATGGGCTTCAACTGCTCGCTGGGCCCCGGGGAACTGCTGCCGCTGGCGGAGGAGCTGACCCACTGGACGGACGCGCCCATCATCCTCAAGCCCAACGCGGGGCTGCCAGACCCGGCCACGGGAAAATATGACACCACGCCGGAGGCGTTCGCCCAGGCGCTCGTCCGGGGCCTGGACCTGGGCGCCGCCGCGGTGGGCGGCTGCTGCGGCACCACGCCGGAGTTTATCCGGGCGCTGGACGGGGCCGTCGGGGGAAGGCGGCCCGCGCCCCGGCGAAAGGCGGACCGGCGGGGCGTGTGCTCCGCGACCCGGACGGCGGCGCTGGACGGGTACCTGCTGGACTTCGACAAGCGCTTTCCCGGCACGAAGACCGTCATGATGATGCGCAATTACCGCTCCACGCCCCAGATCCTGGCGGCGGCCAATTCCCTCATCGACAAAAACCGCACCCGGATAAAAAAGGACCTGATCCCCACGCTGCCGGCGGGGGAGAGCGTTTTGTGCCACCACGCCCGGAGCGCGGAGGAGGAGGCGGAGTGGATGGCGCTGCAAATGCAGGCCCTTCACGACGGCGGCGTGCCCTATAAGGACATGGCGGTGCTCTACCGGGCGCACTATGTGACCCGCTCCGTGGAGGAGACGCTCATCCGGCGCAAGGTGCCGTACACCATCTACAGCGGCGTGAAGTTTTTCAGCCGGATGGAGATAAAAGACGCGCTGTGCTATCTGCGCATGATCGTCTACCGGGACGACCTGTCCTTCCGGCGGATCGTCAACAAGCCCAGGCGGAACATGGGCCAGCGGCGGATGAAGTACCTGGAGCAGGCCGCGGAGCGGTTCGGCTGCTCCCTCTATGACGCGCTGCTGCGGACTTTGGACGAGGATATCTTCAAGGGCACCAAGGCGGC
Organism: uncultured Oscillospiraceae bacterium; assembly: GCA_947624985.1. GTDB lineage: Bacteria > Bacillota > Clostridia > Oscillospirales > Oscillospiraceae > CAJOIG01. The sequence continues at coordinate 33,674 of CANQMO010000021.1, forward strand.
CCGGTTCGTGGGGCTCGTGGAGGCGTTCTCCGCGGACTACGCGGGCCGGCCCGTGTCGGAGGTGCTGTCGGCGCTGCTGAACGAGAGCGGCTATGAGCAGGCTTTGCGGACCGAGGGCAGCCAGGAGCGGCTGGACAATCTGGCGGAGCTGAAGCAGTCGGTGTACGAATACGAGACCTCCTGCGGGGAGGAGGCGACGCCGGAGCACTATCTGGCCCATGTGGCGCTTTTCTCCAATCAGGACGCCGCCGAGCCCGGGGACAGGGTGAAGCTCATGACCGTCCACGCCGCCAAGGGGCTGGAATTCCCTTATGTGTTTGTGTGCGGCATGAACGAGGGGGTGTTCCCCTCCCGGAAGGTGCGGACCCTGCCCGCCATGGAGGAGGAGCGGCGGCTGGCCTTCGTGGCCATGACCCGGGCGGAGAGGCGGCTTTACCTCACCGAGGCGGAGGGCCGGAATCTGGACGGCTCGCCCCGGTACCCCTCCCGGTTCGTTCTGGACATCGACCCGGCGCTGGTGGAGCATACCCAGCCGCCACGGGAGGGGCTCATCGCGGACGCCCGGGAGTATATCGAGATGAGCGCGCGGTATCTGCCGGAGGATGTGCAGGCGGAGGTCTTCGCGCCCGGCGACCGGGTGGAGCACGCCCATCTGGGCCCTGGAACGGTGGTGGAGGCGGACCTGAAAAAGGGCGCGCACCTTGTACAGTTCGATTCCATGACCACGCCCCGGTCCATCGCCTTTCGGGTGAAGCTGAAAAAGCTGTAAAATGAACTGCGGAGACGGCATTGCCGTCTCCGCAGTTTGCTGCCGGACCGGATCTCAGTGCCGGCGCTCCGCCGCCGCCCGGATCGTGCGTATGTCCGCCGCCATGTTCAAAAACACCATGATGGTGGCCGCGTTGACGAACGACAGCAGCACGCCCGCTCCCATGATCAGCAGCCCCAGCAGCACGCCCAGGAATCCCGGGACCTGCCCGCTGAGCATGACGCCCACGCCCAGTATCAGCGACAGCAGGCACCCCAGCACGATGTTGATGATGGCCACGACCCGCAGGAGCGTGACCCAGCCGCTGGCTTTGACGGATGGCTGCCGGTCCTCGCGATCGGTGTAGTTATCCATATTCCCATTCCTCCCCGATTTTATCTGTGAGGACAGTATAGCACACGGTACGGTAAAATTCTATTTTTTTCAATTTATAGACATGGCGGCGGCGGTGGTGTATAATGTCGGAGACACGGACAGTGTGTCGAGAGAGCAACTGGCAAAAGGGGTCTCATGGAATGAAGAGATTTTTGAGCGCGGTGCTGGGAATGCTGATGGCGTTTCTGTGGGGAGCCGGTCCCGCGTGGGCCGGTGAGGAGCAGATACAGGCGTCTCTGGCGGATATCCCCGTGGAAAAGATCGCCGGGTACATCGTGGAGACGGGCTGCGGCAGGGACATCGACGATCTGGAGCGGCTGGACGCGACGGTGGACGAGGCGACGCTGGCGTACTATCTGGAGGCCGTCTACGGCCTGGAGAGCGGATCCTGGACGGACTGTGCCGTCTACCGGGCCGGCGGGGCGGAGGCATTTGAGATCGCCGTGGTGCGGTTCGTCGACCAGAAGGCCGCCGATACCGGCGGGGAGGCTCTGACGGCGTATCTCGCCGTTCGGGAGGGGGACTTTACCGGTTACGCCCCCGAGCAGGCGGACATAGTTCACGGCTCCCGGGCGGCGGTGTCCCAGTACGGGGACGCGGCGCTTCTAATCTGTCAGGATGCCGAAAGGGCGGAGGACGCTTTTCTGGCGAGCTACGACTGGTTTTACCGGGAGCCCTTCGACCCGCCAGGTAAGGACGACATGACCGTCTATGACACCGCCGCCATTTTGGCGGCCTGGGACAGCGGCGAGGCCGCCGGTCTTTCGGACAAGGACGCCGCGATACTGGATCTGGCCGCCGCGGTCGTTGAGGAACAGACCACGCCGGACATGACGGACTATGAGCGGGAAAAGGCGCTGTACGCCTGGGTCACCGGCAATGTGATCTATGATCAGGACCACTACGACCCCCTGGGGCGTATCGACCCCGCCTCCTACGACCCTTACGGCCCTCTGGCCAATGGCAAGGGCGTATGTATCGGCGTGGCGTCCACGTTCCAGTTGCTGATGGATATGGCGGATGTGGAGTGTATCACCGTGATCGGCGCGTCCCGGGGCAACACGGCGGACCACGCCTGGAACATGGTCCGGCTGGACGGGGCGTGGTACTGCGCGGACCCCACCTGGGACGTGGAGAAGGACGAGGACGATTGGGACTATTTCAACGTGACCAGCGATTGGATGGCCGGTACAGACCACCAATGGGACTATGACGCGGTGCCGGAGGCCACCGCCGCCGACGGCGGCGCGGGCGCGTAAAAAGCATAGAGCAGGGCCCCCAGCCAAAACGGCTGGGGGCCCTGCTTCATATAAGTCCCTTGACGAGGATGATGAGGATCAGCACCGGCAGCAGAAGATTGCAGACGATGAAGTCCTCGCTGTCCAGCACGTCCCTGCCGCCCACCAGACGCAGGCCGCTCCACAGGTTATAGCCCAGCACACAGGGGAGACTGGCGATCAGCACCAGCACGGCGTTGAGCAGCACGGCCTTTTTCCGGCTCCAGCCCAGAGAGTCCACCCAGAAGGCCAGCAGGTTTTCAAACACGGCGATGACCGTCGTGAAGCTGGCGAAGGTCATGAAGAGGAAAAACAGCGTCCCCCACAGCCGCCGTTCCGCCCCACCACATACGGGAACCGCCACACGTTGCCGATACCGATGGCGCACCCGGCGCTGACCATCAAAAAGCCCAGCCGGGTGCCAAAGCTCTCCCTTTTCATTGGGCGACCTCTCTTCCGTTTTTCTTACGGCAGTATAATATAGTTTCCCCCACCCCGCAAGAGGTGGGGGAAACGCGCCGTATCAGATTTTTTTCAGCCGCCGGATGACCGCCGCCAGAAGGAACGCGGCCGCCGCCGGCAGAGCCCAGCCCAGCCCGATGTCATACAGGGGCAGGACCCGGGCGTAGACGCTCCGGACCGCGTCCAGGTGCAGAAAAGCCCTCGCGCCTTCCGGCAGCGCGGCGATCAGATCCCCCACGGCGCACACCAGCGTCACCGCCGTGACGATCCGGTGACCGGTCCGGTCCAGGCGCAGCCTCCGCTCCGCCAGAGACGCCAGGATCAGGGTCATGGCCAGAGGGTAGAGCATCATCAGCACCGGCAGGGAAAAGCGGATGATGTCCGTCAGACCCAAATTGGCGACGCCAAAGGAGATCAGGCTGAACAGCACCGCCCACCCGTTGTAGCTGAGAGAGCGGGGAAACATCTGTACAAAAGCCTCGGAGCAGCTGGTGATGAGGCCGATGGCGGTCTTGACGCAGGCCAGAAGGATCATCAGCGCGAACAGATAGGCGCCCGCGCCGGGGAAATAGTACCGGACGATATCCATCAGCGCCGCGCCGCCGTTGTCCGCCAGCGGGAGGACGCTCCGGCTCCGGGCCCCGGCCAGGGCCGTCATGGCGTAGATGACCGCCATGAGGATACAGGCGAAAACGCCGGCCCGGACCGTGCAGACGGCCACATCCCCGGGCTCCTTCACGCCCAGAGAGCGGATCACGTTCACCACCACGATACCGAAGGCCAGTCCCGCCAGGGCGTCCATGGTATTGTAGCCTTCCAAAAAGCCCTGCGCCAGCGGGGCGGAGACGTAGGCCCCCACGGGCTCCGCGTCCGCCGCGCTGCCCATTGGCCGCAGCAGGGCGTAACCAATGGTGACGAAAAAGGTGACCAGGAACAGCGGGTTCAGGACCTTGCCGATCCAGGTCAGTATCTTCCCGGGCCGCAGGGAGAACCAGAGCATTACGCCGCAGAAGGCGGCGGAAAAAAGAAAAAGCGCCGTGCCCGTTGAGACGCCCTCCGGCAGGATGGGCGCCACGGCCGCCTCGAAGGGGACGGTGAAGCACCGGGGGATGGCGAAGAAGGGACCGATGGTCAGATACAGCGCGCAGGTGAAAAAGTACCCGTAGCCCCTGCCGACCCGGCTGCTGAGGGCCAGCAGCCCGTCCGCCCGGGAGATACCCAGCGCCGCCACCGCCAGCAGGGGCAGTCCCACGCCGGTGACGAGGAAGCCCCCCAGGGCCGGGAGCATGTTGGCCCCGGACGCCTGGCCCATATAGGCGGGGAAGATCAGGTTCCCGGCCCCGAAGAAGAGGCCGAACAGCATACTGGCCACGGAGATCGTTTCTCGGAGGGTCAGCGTGCGTTTCATAGCGTTGTTCCTCCTTACAGCTTCCGGGCCAGCATATCCGGGTTGGTGCTGTGGGCCAGAGCCTCCTCACGGGTGATCCTGCCGCTTTTGCACAGCCGCAGCAGGTCGGCGTCCATGGAGAACATGCCGTCGGCGGAGGAGGAGTAGATGAGCCCGTCGATCTGGTGGATCTTGTTCTCCCGGATCATGTTGCGCACAGCGGTGGTGACGGTCATCATCTCAAAGGCGGCGGTGACGCCTCCGTCGGCGGCGGGCAGCAGCTGCTGGCTCACCACGGCCTGTAGCACGCTGGCGAGCTGCACGGCGATCTGCCGCTGCTGGCCGGAGGGGAACACGTCGATGATCCGGTCGATGGTGTTGGCCGCACCCAGGGTGTGCAGGGTGGACAGGACCAGATGGCCGGTCTCGGCGGCCGTCATGGCGATGGAGATGGTCTCATAGTCCCGCATTTCGCCCAGCAGTATCACGTCCGGGCTCTGGCGCAGAGCGGCCCGCAGGGCCACGTTATAGCTGGCGGTGTCGGAGCTCACCTCCCGCTGGCTGATGATGCTCTTCTGGTGCCGGTGCAGGTACTCGATGGGGTCCTCCAGCGTGATGATATGCTTTTCCATGGTGCGGTTGATCTGGTCGATGATACAGGCCAGGGTGGTGGACTTGCCGCTGCCGGCGGGACCGGTGACCAGCACCAGGCCCTTTTTCAGACCGCTGAGCCCGATGACCGGAGCGGGGATACCGAGCCGGACAGGGTCCGGCAGGTCGAAGGTGATGACCCGGATCACCGCGGCCAGAGAGCCGCGCTGTACATAGGTGCTGACCCGGAAGCGGGACAGCCCCTGTATGGCGAAGGAGAAGTCGTCGTCTCCCGTCTGCCGCAGGCGGGAGATATCCCGGTGGGCGAGCCGGTAGATCTCGCTCACCAGCGTCTCCGTGCTCTCCGGCATGACCCGCTCGTCGCCGAAGGTCAGCAGCTTTCCGCCCTTTTTGTAAGACAGCGCGCGCCCGGCGACGATGAAAAGATCGCTGGCGCCCTGCTCGGTGGCCTCCGTGAGAAAATCCAAAACAGTCATGGTCAGTCCTCCATGTCCACGGCGCCAGGCAGCGCGCCCGTGCCGAAAAGATCCAAAGTATCGTCCGGCGCCCATTCGTAGCCGGACACCGCCTGCCAGCGTTCGATCCGGCAGGGCTGGCCGTCCGCGGGCAGCGTCAGCTCCACGGCCAGGACCTGATCCTCCCCCAGCGGCACCTGATAGACGGCGCGGCCGTCCTCCGTCAGGGTCACGGCCGACGCGGCGGCGAAGGCGTCGGGGTCATCGGCGGTGAGCAGGCCCGTCAGGATGGCGTTGGCCCGGTTTTCCGCCTCATAGTAGTCCGTGGTCCGGCCGGCGCTCTTGCGGCTCAGACGCAGATCGGCCTGGGCGCTGACCAGAGAGAGGACGGAAAAGGTCAGCAGCGACAACATCACGAAGATCAGCACGACGGAGGTGACGCCGGTGCTGATAATGGAGCCCCCGGGCTTTTGTCTATTGCCCATAGTCCACCTCCAGGTCGGGCCAGCGCAGGTCCAGAGCGTACAGCGTCCGGCCCTCCGGGTCCTCCATGCGGATGCTGGCGTTCCGGTCCAGAGACACGGTCTCGGTGTGGATGCGCAGGGTGTATGCCGCGTCCCGGACACCGCAGGGGGCGAAGCCGCCGTCGTAGCACACCGCCACATCCTGCCCGTCGGCGAAAGCGCCGGGAAAATACGCCCGCACCTGCTCCAGACTGCCGTCGGTGTACTTGACCACAGACGCGGCGCTGGAACAGGCGGAGGAGGCGAAGCTCAGGTCCCGGGCCTGGACCGTGAGGGTATGGGCCCTGGCAAAGGCCCGCACACACACGGCGCTGCCCAGAGAGAAGAACAGCAGCGCGATGATGAGCTCGATGAGAAACAGGCTCGAGCGTGTGTTGTTGTGACTGCCCACGGCGGACCCCTCCTTTCCCGCGGGACGCGCCGGTTCAGCCGTCGCTGCGCAGATGGGTGAGATAGCGGACGGTGCGCCCGCCGCTGTCGGAGGCGGAGAACTCGTAAAAGCCCCCGCCCGCGTTGGTGATGGTGAAATCCTCCACGGGCATGATCTCGTCGCCCATGGAGACGGTGACGTCGGCGTCCGCCCGGACGGTGAGCTCGTACAGCCGCTCCCCGTCGGAGTAGATATAGGTGAGATATGTGCCGTTCCCCAGGTGGTCGGACAGCACCAGCGCGGGCAGATCCTCCACCTGGCCGATGGATACGCCGCCGGAGGCGTCGTGCTGGCGTATCTTCTCCGCCACATAGGAGATGGCCGTGCGGGTGGAGAAGGTATCCTGCATGTCGGAGACGGTGTTCCGGTACGCCCCGACGCCGATCATCACCAGGATGAAGGCCGCGGCGGCGAACACGCAGAAAAGGCCGACGGTGAAGAGCAGGTCGGCGGTGTGGGTCTGTGTACGGTCGTTTTTACCCATGGCGCCGCCTCACCGCAGGGGGATGACGGACACGTCCGGCATCAGGTTGGAGCCGATGACCTCATAGGACACCACATATTTTTCCCGGTCATAGGTAAGGCCGTAGTGGTCCTCCAGATAGGTCAGGCTGTCCGGATAAAAGCCCTCCAGAGCATAGCAGTGGACGGCGCTTTGAACGATGGAGTTTTCCAGCCCCTCGGCCTCCTGCCGGGCGGTGACGCCGGACAGACTGTTCAGCCCCGCCAGAAACAGCGCCAGCACCAGCAGGAAGAACACTGCCGGAGCGAGCCGCCCCAATGCCCGGAAGCGGGATGGGGCCTTTTGAAATCGGTTCATAGGCCGCCCCTCCCGTCAGCCGATGTTGCTCATGATCCCCATCAGGGGGAGCATGACGCTCAGAAGGATCATGCCCACCGCCACCGACAGCACCGCCACCAGGGTGGGCTCCAGCTTGGCGACGGCGCCGGCCATATCCTGCTCGATCTCGCCGTCAAGCTCCTCGGCGATCTGGCGCATTACCTCGTCCACGGCGCCGGTCCGGACGCCGATACCGATCATGCGGGCGTAAACGCCGGTGAACATCTGCGTCTGAACGATGGCGTCGGAAAGGCTGCCGCCCTCGGCCACCGTCTGCCGGATGGCCTGCACCTTTTGCCCCACGGTGGGGTGCTCCACCAGCCGGGAGACGGTGTCCAGGCTCTCGTCGATGTTCAGCCCGCTGCTCAAGGCCAGGTGCATCCCGCTGGCGAAGCGGGCGCAGGCGATCTTTTCCGCCAGCTTCCGCGTGCCGAAAAACCGGGTGGCGAAGCCCCGCAGGTTCTGCCGGCCCTTCCGGGAGACCAGAAAATACGCGCACACCGCCGCCAGGACCACCGCCGCGACGATGAACACCACGCTGTACCGGCTCATGGCCTGCCCCATCCGCAGCACCGCGCCGGAGACGCCTGTGAGCCCGGCGCCAAGCTGGCGGAACACCTGGTCGAACACAGGCAGCACCTTGACGACCAGCACCAGCATGACCACTACCATCATACCCAGCATGACCAGCGGATAGGTCACGGCGCTCCGAATGCTCCTGGCCAGGGCGTCCTCCCGCCGGTAATAGGCGGCCAGAGACCCCATCACGTCGTCCAGCCGGCCGGACTGGTCGCCCAGCCGGACCATGCTGCACATATACGCCGGGAAACACCCGGCGGCCTCCGCGGCCTCATGGAAGCTGTCGCCGGTCTCCATATGTCCGATCATGCCCTCCAGCAGCTTTCGCCCGTCACCGGCGGGGGCGTCCTCGCTCATGATATGCAGGCCCTCCAGCGTGGAGATACCGGAGCGGAGGATCATGGCCAGCTGGCCGCAGAAAAAGGCCAGCTCCGCGTTGGACAGGGGTTTCATAATGAGGCTCCTTTCAGTGGAGGTATTGGACGACGTAGTTGGACCCGTCGCCGATATATTCCAATATGGCGCTGCTGCTGTCCGCGTTGGAGGCGAAGGTGGGGTCCATACGGGTCCAGTCGTTGCCGGAAAATTCGATGAGCTTGTCGATCCAGCCCGCCTCGGGGATATACACGCTGATCCAGCTGTGGTAGATACTGCCGGAATAGCCGATCTCCAGCCGGGTGGGGATATGCTGGGAGCGGAGCATGGCGGCGGTAAGGGCGGCGTAGTCGAAGCAGATACCCGTGCCGGTGGCCAGGGTATCGTCCACGGTGGGCAGGTATCCGGCCCGGACGGTGGCGGCCTTCTCGTCGTCATAGGTCACGTTCTCGATCACGAAGTGGTATATCCGCTCCACCGCGTCCAGATCGTCCGCCGCGCCGGAGACGGTCTGCGCGGCGGTCTGCACGGCCTGGCTGTCGCCGCTGAAAAGCACATACTGGTTGGGGTAGAGGTAGGGCAGCAATTCGTTTTCCAGCGCCGCGTCCAGCGACTGCTTGAAAAGCGTGGCGTAGGTGCTGCCCTCCACGTTCTCATACCCGTCCACGGCATAGGTCCCGCTGCCGGCGGTGAGGGGCAGGGGGATGAAGTCCTCCGACGGCGGCAGGAAGTATTTATAGGTGACCGCGTCCGGGCCGGTGAGCTGGACGACGGCCTTGGCGGCGGCGCCGCTGTACCGGGCCATCACATAGCCCTGCCCGGCGTTGGACACGTCCACCACCAGCGGCTCTTCGCCCAGCACGACGCTGCCGGGGGCCTGGGGGAGATAGTCGCCGTCCGCCAGGGCGGTCACGCCGCCGGCCAGGGACAAAAGCCCCGCCAGCACGCATATCAGTATGGTTTTCATCGCGTTGCGCATGGGGAATGACGCCTCCGCTCTCAGTTGACGAACTCGCGCTGCAGGGCGGCCCGGGCCATGTTTATGTACCGCTTCACGGACGCGGGGCTCACGCCCATGGACCCGGCGATCTCCTCCAGCTTCATGCCGAACTCATACCGCAGGGTGAAGGCCTGCTGCACCTTCACGGGCAGCCGGGACAGAATGCCCATCACCCGCTCCCAGGTGTCCCGGTCATAGACCTGGCGCAGGGAGAGGTCCGCGCTCTGGGGCGGGAGGGTATTGTCCGACAGGTCCACTGTCCGCTCCCGCCGGGGCAGGTCCCGCCGGAGCATATCGCAGCAGACGTGGTAGGCGATCTGCCGCATCCAGGGCACCAGCAGCCGGTCCAGCCGCAGGCTGCCGATGTTCTCATACACGGACATATAGATCTCCTGAAGGGCGTCATGGACGTCGTCCGGGTCGTGCAGCAGGGAGCGGACGCGGCGGTACATGGTGTCGTACGTCGCGCCGTAAAGCTCCGCAAAGGCGTCGGAGTCGCCTTCCCGGATACGGCTGGCAAGTAAACTATAATACTGTTGGTCAAAACTGCTGTTCGCCATTCGCCTTACCTCATACCATCGTATGCCCGTCTAAGCGGTCACGGGGAAAAAGCAGCGCAGGGGTTCAGTTTTCCTCAGTCAGTTGCAGCAGCACGGTCAGGGGATTGCCGCTGTTGTCGGCCACGGACACCCGGGCCGGCGCGTCGGGGAAGGGGAAGCGGATAAAGCCCTCCGCCTCGTTGACGTCCAGACCGTCCAGAGCGCGGCCCGTGGCCGCGTCGGACACCTTCACGGAACCCCAGTCCACCCCGGAGCCGTCATCCGCAAGGTAAATGTACATCTCGCCGTCGCGCAGCTCGTCCTCACGCACGGTGGGGGGCTCGGCGTCCACGGCGGTGATGTTCAGCGTGGTCTCCGTGACCTGGCCGAAAAAGGTCCGGGCCGACAGCGTCAGCGTCCCATTTTTCGGCGCCTCCACCCGGTAGGAGCCGGGAGAGAGGGTCTCGGTCCGCACCGGCGCGCCGGCCATCTCCGCCGATACGCTGTCCAGCAGCACGGCCTTGCTCACGGAGAAATCCACCGTCACGCCGCCGTCCGCCGCCACGGCCTCCACCTTCTTGAAGGAGACCGGGGAGAACAGCCACGCCCCCACGCCCAGCGCCACCAGCACCGCCAGCAGCTTGGGCAGAAGATACTTTCTCCACGCCTCGGCCCGGTTTTTCATAGCCGGCGCCTGGCTCTGCATGCCCAGCTTCGGCATCAGCTCCCGCAGCAGTGCCTCCCGTTCCTCTTCGGGAGAGGGAACACGTTCATTTTGAATATTTTCATTTATATTCATACGAAATCCACTCCTTTCGGAGGATTTTTCATTGCTTTTATCGCATATTCAATCCCGGAAAATAACGAATATTAAACCAAAAACAGTAGAATAATGACGGAATACAAATGAATATATTGAATATCCCCGAAATATCCCTCGAAGACCGCGCCTGTGTCTCCCGGCGGGATCTGCGGAAGGTCCGCCGGTGCGAACAGCAGGGGCCAGCATAAGTAGTATTATATAGAAAACACGCCGTTTTTCAAGCGAAACCGTAAAAAATGCGCGAAATTAACCGGAAAGGGATATTTTGGTGCCGTCCGGGAGTCCAAAAAGGGGATAAGGAAGATTTTTTTGGGATTTTTTCAATTTTTTTCAAAAAAAGTGGTCCGTTTTGCCCCCCTTCTTACGTCCTTATATATAGACGGATAATTATATATATGTATGTCGTCATCGCCGATCCCCCCGGAGGGGAAGGTAAATCCTTACATTATATTTAATGCACCGGAACGGTCTATCAGCAAGAGGAGGTACATAAAATGAAGACTTCCAAGAGATTTTTGGCCCTGTTCCTGGCTTTTCTCATGGCGTTCAGCAGCTTTCCCACTGTTGTTATCGCCGCTGAGGAAGGCATGACGGAGCCCAAGGAGACGCAGACCCAGTCCGAGCCCGCGCCGGAACCCACGGCGGAGCCCGCGCCGGAGCCTGCGGCGCAACCCACAGCGGAACCGACACCGGTCCCGACGGAGGAGCCTGCCCCCACGGCGGCGCCCACGCCGGAGCCTGTAGCCGCACCTACCGAGGTCCCGGCCCCCACGGAGGCTCCTGCCCCCACGGCGGCGCCCGAACAGGGTGGAAATGAAAATCTGAATGAATATTCATCCACCCCTGTCCCCCAGTCCAACGGCGGGATGGAGCAGCCCGGTATCGAGGGCAACACCCTCCTCCAGCTTGTTTTTGAACTGACTGTGGATGGCGTGAAGCAGGCGCCCATCCCCGTGCAGATCGACCCGGCCACCGCCGGCGGCCCGGTGACCCTGTCCGGCGACATCAAGACCCGCGTGGAGCAGCTGATCGCCGCCGGCTACGAGCTGACCTGGTATAAGGACGCGGGCCACAGCGTCAAGGTGGAGAAACTGGAAGACCTCACCGTCACCGGCGAGGCCAATCAGCGTATCTACGGCGCGGCGGAAAAGCCCGCCCCGGAGACCACCCCCGAGCCGGAAGTTACCGAAGTACCTGAAAACGACGTGACCACTTACAGCGTTACCTATAGCAGTGGCACCCAGACTGGCGCCACCAATATACCGGAGACCGGCTCCGTGGCCGAGGGCGAGACCTATACCATCCCGGACACGACGCCGACTGTCGACGGCTATATCTTCACCGGCTGGCAGGACGGCGAGGGCCATACCTATCAGCCCAACGGAACCATTGAGAGTGTCTCCGGCGACATCACGCTGACGGCCCAGTGGAAGGAGATCATCTCCGTTACCATCAGCATCATCGGCAAGACGGTTGCAATGCCCTACAAGGGCGAGAAATACGCTCCGAACGATGTGGCGGGCCTGTACACCTATGAGATAACCGGCGCAACGGAGACCGGCCTGGGCGTTGAGCTTGACAGTTCCGCCGCTTTCACAGGCGACGCCGTTAATGTGGGCGATTATTCGATCACCCTGACGAATGATAGCTTTAAGGTCACCGGTAATGGCGGCACATATAACCCCACCGTCACTTACACCGGCGACGCAAAGTTGACCATCACGCCGAAGACGCTGAACGCCACGGTCACGGGCAATACCGCGAGCGCGGAGTATGACGGCAAGGCCCATGAGGCGGAGGGCTTCACGTTTGATACCAGCGACATCGTTAAGAGCGATGACGTTAAAGTGACGCTGGTGTCGGGCAAGAGCGCCAAGGCCAGCCAGACCGACGCGGGCACGGCGAAGATGAATCTGACAAAGGAGGACTTCGAGCTCACCGGCGAGAAGGCGGACAACTACACCCTGACGGTGACGAAGGTCACCGACGGCCAAGTGGAAGTCACGAAGAAAGCGGCCAGCGTGACGTCCGCCAGCGCCGAGAAGGAATACGACGGCAAGCCTCTGACGGATCCCACGGTCACCTGCGAAGGTTTCGTGGACGGCCAGGGCGTGACCTATGAGGTCACCGGCAGCCAGACCGTGGTAGGCTCCAGCAACAACACCTTTGAGTATGCGGCGAAGGATGGCACGAAGCTGGACAACTACACGATCACTAAGACCGAGGGCACGCTGGAGGTCAAAGACCGGACGGAGAAGTTCCAGATCACCATGGAGCCCAATGGTGGCACATACACCTATGACGGTGAGGAACACAGCGTGAACGGCTTTAAAGCCACTACGTTCCCCATTGGCGAAGGGGATAATCAGTTCGAGGTTACCGTGGAAGGCGCGAGCGCCAGCGCGACGGGCACCGAGGCGGGGACCTATCCTGTGACCACCGTTGTTACCGGTGTCACGGTGAAGGACGAAAACGAAAACGACGTGACTGCTCAGTTCACAGTGACTGCCGGCACGGCCAACCTGGTCATTAACAAGAAGACGCTGAGCGCCACGGTCACGGGCAATACTGTGAGCGCGGAGTATGACGGCAAGGCCCATGAGGCGGAGGGCTTCACGTTTGATACCAGCGACATCGTTAAGAGCGATG
>CANQMO010000022.1 GCA_947624985.1 uncultured Oscillospiraceae bacterium
TTTGCATTGTTTAATTTACAAGGTACACTCACGCCTCCCAGTCCTCCCCGCGAGGCGCTTTGCTAATATATCATTTCCCCCATCCTTTGTCAAGAACAAATTGATAACTTTTTCAAGAAATTTTTAGAAAGACCCTCCCGGGCGGGAGGGTCAGGCACAGAAGCGGTGTTTTCCGATCACGGTGAGCAGCGGACGGGACCAGATCCACTTGCTTGTAGCCGTGGCGGGATTGAAATAATAGATGGCGCCGCCGGAGGGGTCCGAGCCGTTGAGGGCCTCCCGGGCCGCCTTATAGGCGCTGTCCGTCACGCTCTTCCAGAACTGTCCGTCCTGTAGGCAGGAGAAGGCGCCGGACTGATAGATCACGCCGGAGATGGTATTGGGGAACGCCGGACTTTTTACCCGGTTCAAGACTACCGCCCCCACGGCCACCTGGCCGGCATAGGGCTCCCCTCTCGCCTCGGCGGAAATGAGCCGGGCAAGCAGGTCCACGTCGCCGGACGTGCTCTGATTGGTGGTGGACACGTTGATACCCAGGGCCGCCAGCGTCTTCGGTCCGCATTTTCCGTCCACGGACAGGCCGTTTTTCCTCTGGAAATACTTGACTGCCTCCACCGTCTTGGACCCGTATACCCCGTCCACCTTGCCGGAATAATAGCCCCAGCGGGACAGCTTCTCCTGTATGGTCGTCACCGTGGAGCCGGTGGAGCCCTTCTGATAGGTGACGGCGTCGGCAAACTGGACGAAGCAGATGATGAATATATTGACGATGAACAGTACCGCCAGCGCCGCGCACAGCTTTTTTTCTGCTTTGCTCATATCGAAACCCCCTCGTAAACTGAATCTAGTCTACGAGGGGGCCTGTCCGATTATGCTAGATCAAAAAAGCGAAGTTTTGGACTTGGAAGCGATCTCTTCCTGCAATTTCGCCATAAAATCGGCAAGGGGCATGGCGCCCTTGTCGGCGTCCCGGGTACGGACGGCCACGGTGCCCTCGGCGGCCTCCTTGTCGCCTACCACCAGCTTGTAGGGCACCTTCTCCATCTGAGCCTCCCGGATCTTGAAGCCCAGCTTCTCGTTGCGTGTATCTACCTCCACCCGCACGCCGGCGGCCTGTAGCTTCGCGGCAACGTCCCTGGCGTAATCCATGGTCCGGTCCGTGATGGGCAGGATCTTCACCTGCACGGGGCTGAGCCATGTGGGGAACGCGCCGGCGAAGTGCTCGGTGATCACGCCGATGAACCGCTCGATAGAGCCGAACACCACACGGTGGATCATGACGGGGCAGTGCTTCTCGCCGTCCGCGCCCACATACTCCAGATCGAACCGCCCGGGCAGCTGGTAATCCAGCTGGATGGTGCCGCACTGCCAGGTCCGGCCCAGGGAGTCCTGGATATGGAAGTCCAGCTTGGGACCGTAGAAGGCGCCGTCCCCGGGGTTGATCTCATAGGTCTTGCCGATACTGGTGATGGCGTCGGCCAGGGCCGCGGTGGCGATGTCCCAATCCTCCACGGAGCCGATGTGGTCCTCGGGCATGGTGGAAAGCTCAATGGTATAGGGCAGGCCAAAGAGGTTGTACACCTCATCAAAAAGCTGCGCGATACGGATGACCTCGTCCTTGATCTGGTCCTTGGCCAGCAGGATATGGGCGTCGTCCTGGGTAAAGCAGCGGACCCGGAACATGCCGTGGAGCGCGCCGGACAGCTCATGCCGGTGGACCAGGCCAAGCTCCCCATAGCGCAGAGGCAGGTCCCGGTAAGAGTGGGGCTCCAGATCGTAGACAAGGATACTGCCGGGGCAGTTCATGGGCTTGATGGCAAAGTCCTCCTCGTCGATGACGGTGGTGTACATATTGTCCTTATAGTGATCCCAGTGGCCGGAGGTCTCCCACAGGGTGCGCTTCATGATCTGCGGGGTGCTGATCTCCAGATAATCCCACTTCTTATGCACTTCCCGCCAGTAGTCAACGAGGGTGTTTTTCAGCACCATGCCCTTGGGCAGGTAGAACGGGAAGCCCGGGGCCTCGTCCCGGAAGGCGAACAGGCCCAGCTCCCGGCCCAGCTTGCGGTGGTCGCGTTTTTTGGCCTCCTCGATCCGGGCCAGGTACTCGTCCAGCTCCGCCTTGGTGGGGAAACAGGTGCCGTAGATACGCTGGAGCATGGGCCGGCTGGAGTCGCCCCGCCAGTAAGCGCCGTTGACGCTGGTCAGCTTGATGGCGTTGCCCTTGATCCGGCCGGTGGAGTCCAGATGGGGCCCGGCGCACAGGTCGGTGAAGTCGCCCTGTTTATAGAAGCTGATGACCGCGTCCTGGGGCAGGTCCTGGATAAGCTCCACCTTGTAGGGCTCGTTGCGCTCCTGCATGAAAGCGATGGCCTCTTCCCGGGGCAGCTCGAACCGCTCCAGCTTGATCTTCTCCTTGCATATCTTGCGCATCTCCGCCTCCAGGGCCTCCAGGTCCTCGGGCACGAAGGGGCGATCCACGTCGATGTCGTAATAGAACCCGTCCTCGATGGCCGGGCCGATGGCCAGCTTGGCCTCGGGGAACAGGCGCTTGACCGCCTGGGCCAGCACATGGCTGGTGGTGTGCCGGTACATCTTTCTGTATTCGGCGTCACTGAAATCGTATTCCATATTGTCTCCCTCCATAAAAACAAAACACCCCTGACAACTGTCAGGGGTGCGTAAAATACACACGGTCCCACCCTAAACTTTCACTCGAAAACGCTTCACGCGCGTCACACGGCGGGATATACTCGTTTCCTTTCGATCCCGCGGCTCGGGGATGGTCAGCGTCCGGTCCGTTTTCCAAGAGGACTTCCAGCCTGCGGCCCTCTCTCTCTGGGGGGCGTATACCGGCGCAATTCCCGTCATCGCCTTTGAACAATGGCAATATAACACTGTTGAAAACCGTTGTCAAGCCGTGATCCTGTAAATCATCCAGCAGACCCCGTACAGCACCGGCTGGTGGAGCAGATAGATAAGTAGCGTCCTCTCCCCCGTCCAAGTCAGCGCCCGGGGGGCGGAGGCGGTCCGCAGCCGGCTGTCCGGGGCGCTCGCCAGCACCCTGCCGCCGAACCAGGCCCCCAGAAAGAACATGAAGATGTTGGGGATAAAGGGCACCCAGTCGAAGGATACAAAGCCATGTGCCCGAAGCCCCAGCCAGTACAGCCAGGGAAAGTCGATAAAAGTGGTATAGCTCACGATCCGGGTGAGCAGATACAGGCTCCCCCAGAGCCAAGGCGCGACCCTTTCCGGGACACGCTCAACATACCGGCCCAAAAAATGCCAAAAGAGCATGGCACAGCCAAGAAACTGCAGGATGCCGAAGCGGATGGGCGCGCCCACCAGTTCGGCCGCCGCCTGCACCAGACATCCCGCTACCAGCGTGACGAATCCCCGGCGGAGATTGGATCGGGTAAACCGGGCGCTGACGCCGCTCAGGAAGATGAAGCTCAGGGCGATGAACCGCTGGAGAAAAAACATCGGCCACCGCTGGGTGACGCTGTAAGGCAGCCACCCGAACATGGTCAGATCAAACATGAAGTGGTAAAACACCATCAGCCAGCAGGCCAGCCCCCGCCAGCCGTCCAGCCAGCGGATACGCTCAGACATTAAAGAGGAAGTGGGTCACATCCCCGTCCTGCATGACATACTCCTTGCCCTCGGCCCGGAGAAGGCCCTTTTCCCGGGCCGCCGCCTCGCTGCCGCAGGCGCGCAGGTCCTCAAAGGCGATGATGTTGGCCCGGATGAAGCCCCGCTCAAAGTCGGTGTGGATCTTCCCCGCCGCCTGGGGGGCCTTGGTGCCCTTTGTGATGGTCCAGGCCCGGCACTCATCCGGCCCGCAGGTGAGGAAGCTGATGAGCCCCAGCAGATCGTAGGAGCATTTGATCAGCCGCTCCAGCCCCGATTCCCGGACGCCCAGTTCCTCCATGAACATCTCCCTGTCCGCCGGGTCCTCCAGTTCGGCGATGTCCTGCTCGAACCGGGCGCACACCGGCAGCACCATGCTGCCCTCGGCGTCAGCAATGGCCTTGACCTGTTTATAATAGGCGCTCTGCTCCGCCTGGGCGAAGCCGTCCTCGTCCATGTTGGCGGCGTAAATGATGGGCTTGAGGCTGAGAAGGTCGGACTGGGCCACTATCTGGGCCTCCTCCCCCTCGCAGGGGAAGCTGCGGGCGGATTTGCCGGCGTTGAGCCACTCGGCCAGCCGGGCCATCACGTCCGCCTCCCTGGCATATTTCTTCTCACCGGACTTGACGTATTTCTGCGCCTTCTCCAGCCGGCGCTGGACCATCTCCAGGTCCGCCATGATCAGCTCCAGGTCGATGGTCTCAATGTCCCCCGCCGGGTCCGTGGAACACTCGTGGCGGATGATGTTGGGGTCGTCAAAGCACCGGACCACATGGATGATGGCGTCCGTGCCCCGGATGTTGCCCAAAAACTTGTTGCCCAGGCCCTCGCCGCGGCTGGCTCCCTTCACCAGACCCGCTATGTCCACGAATTCGATGGTGGCGGGGGTGTATTTCTTCGGGTGGTACATCTCCCCCAGAAAGTCCAGCCGCTCGTCCGGCACCGCCACTACGCCCACGTTGGGGTCGATGGTGCAAAACGGGTAGTTGGCCGACTCCGCCCCGGCGTTGGTCAGGGCGTTGAACAGGGTGCTCTTGCCCACGTTGGGCAGACCCACGATTCCCAGTTTCATAAGTAGCTCCTATCGGCGAAGGCGGGCGCTCAGCCCGCCTTGCCCGTTATTGTCGATCTACGCTTGTGTGTCGTCGCCGGTCTGGCCCGCCAGCGGGGTCGGGTCCGGCTCCGGGACATGATCCGGCTCCTGCGCAGGCGCCTGCGGCTCCTTCTCCCAGACAGGCCCGTTTGCCCCGGCGGCAGCGGTCTGGCCGTTGGAGGACGGCTGCTTATTATCCGTCCTGGGCGGCATTTGGCCGTGGTCGCAGAAGTAGTCGAAATCCGCCCCGTCCATGGACTCGTGTACCAAAAGATACTCCGCCACGGCGATCAGCTGCTCTCTGTGCTCGGTGAGAAGCTCCTCGCACCTGGCACTGGCCTTGTCAAAGATACGCTTGACCTCCTCGTCGATGATGGCGGCGGTCTCCTCGGAATAGCTCTTGGTGGTGCCGAAGTCACGGCCGATGAACAGGCTGTGGCTGGAATCGTCGAAGCTGATGGGGCCAAGCCTGTCGCTCATGCCGTACTGCATGACCATGGCCCGGGCCATTTTCGACGCCTGCTGGATGTCTCCGGAGGCACCGGTGGAGATGTCGTCCAGAAACAGCTTTTCCGCAATGCGCCCGCCAAGGGCCATGACGATCTGCTCAAACATCTCGCTCCTGGCCTGGAATGATTTGTCCTCGCTGGGACGCATGAGGGTGAAGCCGCCGGCCTGGCCACGGGGGATGATGGTGATATAGTGCACCGGGTCCACATGCTCCAGATACTTGGCCGCGATGGCGTGGCCGGACTCGTGATAGGCGGTGAGCCGGCGCTCCTTTTCGGTGATGACCCGGCTTTTCTTCTCCGGACCCATGGCCACCTTCAAAATGGCCTCGTCGATGTCGTCATTGACAATGAACCGGCGATGTCTGCGCACGGCAAGCAGGGCCGCCTCGTTGAGCAGGTTCTCCAGATCCGCGCCGGAGAAACCGGCGGTGCCCCGGGCGATGGAGTTGAGATCCACATCGTCGCCCAAGGGCTTATCCTTGGCGTGAACGCGCAGGATCTCCTCCCGGCCCTTCACGTCGGGCAGACCGATGAACACCTGCCGGTCAAAGCGCCCGGGACGGAGCAGGGCGTTGTCCAGGATATCGGCCCGGTTGGTGGCCGCCATGACGATGACGCCCTCGTTGTTCGTAAAGCCGTCCATCTCCACGAGAAGCTGGTTGAGCGTCTGCTCGCGCTCGTCGTGGCCGCCGCCCAGACCGGAGCCGCGCTGGCGGCCCACGGCGTCGATCTCATCAATGAAGATGATGGCGGGCGCCACCTTTTTCGCCTGATCAAACAGGTCCCGGACACGGCTGGCGCCGACGCCCACATAAAGCTCCACGAAGTCGGAGCCGGAGATGGACAAAAACTGCACGCCGGCCTCGCCGGCCACGGCCTTGGCCATCAGCGTCTTACCGGTGCCCGGAGGGCCCACCAGAAGCACGCCTTTGGGGATACGCGCGCCCATGGCGGTATAGGCGGAGGGATTTTTGAGAAACTCCACGATCTCCTGCAGTTCCTCTTTCTCCTCGTCGCACCCGGCTACGTCGGCAAAGGTCTTTTTGGTCTGTCCGTCCGCGGCCACGCGGGTCCGGGCCTTGGAGAACTTGGCCACGCCGCCGGCGCCGCCGCCGGTCGCACGGCTCATCATCACATACCACAGCACGCCGAACACGCCCACCACGATCAGATACGGCAAGAAGCTCAGCCACCAGGGCGCCACAAAGCCCTCGTTGTCGTCATACTCGGTGAGGACGCCCGCGTCCTTCTGCTCCCGGATCAGCTCGCCCAGGTCGGCATAAAACTGGTCCACGTCCCGCAGGTTGCGGGTGATCTCCGTCTGGCCCTTGAAGGGCTCCCGGAGGTAGAGATAAAGCTCGTTACCGGAAATGACGAAGGACTCCACCTGTTTTGCCTCGAAAAGGTCGATGATCTCGGAATAGTTGAGATCCACAGACCGATTGGAGTTGGTGAAGGAAAAGACTGTGGCCAGCAAAAGCACCAGCACCAGC
Organism: uncultured Oscillospiraceae bacterium; assembly: GCA_947624985.1. Lineage (GTDB taxonomy): Bacteria > Bacillota > Clostridia > Oscillospirales > Oscillospiraceae > CAJOIG01. The sequence goes on from CANQMO010000022.1 coordinate 6,729, forward strand.
GCGTAAAAGCCGATCTCTCTGGCGCGCCGGTTAGGGCCCCCCGGGCCGCGGCTCGGGCGGTTGGGACCGCCGGGGCCCTGATTCGGGCCGCCGGGACCGCCGGGACCGCCGGGACCGGGATTGGGACTGTTATTGTTGTTGCCAGGCATATTATCCATTTTCTTACCTCATGAATAGATTTCCGGCTTCAATACGCCGATATACGGGAGATTGCGGTATTTTTCCCCATAATCCAGACCGTAGCCCACCACGAACGCGTCAGGGATGGTGAAGCCCGCGTAATCCGCCTGCACGTCCGCCGTCCGGCGCTCCGGCTTGTCCAGAAGCGTCACGATACGGATGGACGCGGGTTTTCTGGCCAGCATGTATTTGCGCAGATAGCTGAGGGTATTGCCGCTGTCCAGAATGTCCTCCACGATGATCACGTCCCGGCCCTCGATGTTCTCTGTCAGGTCCTTGATGATCTTCACGGCGCCGGTGGACGTGGTGCCCTTGCCATAGCTGGATACGACCATGAAGTCCACGGTACAGTCGATGTCGCAGGCCCGGACCAGATCGGCCATAAAGATGAAGCAGCCCCGCAGCACGCCCACGAAAAGCGGCGTCTTGCCCTTGTAATCGGCGCTGATCTGCGCCGCCAGCCGGGCCACGATACCCTTCAGATCCTCCTCGGTGGCAAACAGCTTTTCCACATCTGGATGCATGACTTTATCCTCCCTGGTCCGGCTCACGGCCGGATAAATTCTATCTTTATGATCTCTCTGTCCCCGGGCCGGGCCGCGGCTCTCTCCGCCTGCCCCAGTCCCATCACGGCCAGCACACCGGCCCCGTCCCGCAGCACCGGCACGGCGTCCCGCTCCCACGGGGGGATACCGGCCTCGGCAAAAAGCTGCTTGAGGGTCTTTGTGCAGCCCCGGCCCGCCGGACGCATGGCGTCCCCCGGCTTTCGGCCAGCGACAGTTATACTACCACATATATTCTCACATTGAAAGAAAAAAATGTTGTACGATTTGTGAACAACTTCGGTACACGCTGTGAACTTCACCGCCCGGACGGTCACGCCCGCCTCCGGTACGGCCGTCTCACCCGGCACGGTCACCGTCCGTTCCGGCAGGACCGGCGCCCGGCGCACGCCGAACAGGAGCCTGTCCCCCGCTTTCGCGACGCGCATTCCCGGCACATCCGTCTGGCCGCCGTCTCCGGCGATCTTCAGTATGGCCCCCACATGCTCCGCCGACAGATCCCAGCCCGCCAGCAGACGCACGGCCCGGGAGGCCACCGGCCAGGGCTGCGCCAAAAGCGCCCCCGCGTCCACACCGCTCTCATCCGCGTGTTCCCGCAGAAAGGTCTCCGCCAGGTCCCGCAAAAAAGCCTCGTCCGCCCGCAGCAGCGCCGCAGTCCGGCCGGCCGCCAGCACGAAGGCGGGATTGACCGTCTCCAGCGCCGGCACCGCCTCATGACGCACCCGGTTGCGGGCATAGTCGTCGGAGCGGTTGGAGGAGTCCTCCACATGGGGGATCCCCCGCCGGTCCAGCCAGTCCCGGACCTCCCGGGCCGTCACGCCCAGCATGGGCCGCACGATCCGGCCCCGTACCGGCGGGATACCGCCCAGGCCCTTCAGCCCGGACCCCCGGGCCAGGTGCAGCAGCATGGTCTCGGCGTTGTCGTCGGCGGTGTGGGCCGTGGCGATGACCGCCGCGCCCAGGGCGTCCGCCGCCCTCTCCAGAAAGGCGTACCGCAGCGCCCGGGCCGCCTCCTCCCGTCCCAGCTTCTCCCGGGCCGCGAAAGCGGGCACATCCCCCTTTTCGGAGAGGAACGGGATATCGTTTTCGCCACAGAAGGAGCGCACGAACGCCTCGTCCCGGTCCGATTCCTCTCCCCGCAGGCCGTGGTTGAAATGGGCGGCCGCCACGGGAAAACCCATCTCCCTAAGACAGCACAAAAGGTACATGGAATCCGCTCCGCCGGACACGGCGCACAGAATGAGCCCGTCCTTCGGCAGCAGCTCAGTATCCATCTTCATCGTGATGCCGGTCATCGTTCACATAGGTGGTATACTCCGGCAGCCACCGCAGATACACGGTCCCCACCCGGCCGTGGCGGTTTTTCAGAATGATGGCCTCGGCGCTGTTGGGGTCCTCGCATTCCTGATTGTAGTACCCCTCCCGGTAAAGGCCGATGACCGCGTCCGCGTCCTGCTCGATGGAGCCGGACTCACGCAGGTCGGAGAGCATGGGGCGCTTGTTTTGCCGCCCCTCGTTGGCGCGGCTCAGCTGGCTCATGCACACCAGGGGCACACCCAGCTCCTTCGCGGTGACCTTCATCATGCGGCTGATGTCGCTGACAGCCTGGGTCCGGCTCTCGTTGGCCCAGGAGTTGCCGCTTCCGGCGGACTGCATCAGTTGCAGGTAGTCCACCACCACAAGTCCCAGATCCTCTATGCGCCGGCACTGGGCGGCCATATCCGCCACCGTCATGGTGGGGTTGTCGTCCATGCGGATATCCACCTTGCTCAGCACGCCGGCGGCCTCCGCCAGCTTGCCCCATTCCTCGGAATTGAGCCGGCCCTGATTGAGCTGGTAAAGGTCGATGTGGCTCTCGGAGGAGAGCATGCGCTGCACCAGCTGCTGACGGCTCATCTCCAGAGAGAAGATGGCCACGGTCTTGCCGGAGGTCTTGGCGGCGTTCACGGCAATGTTCAGGGCGATACTCGTCTTGCCCATGCCGGGCCGGGAGGCGATCAGTACGAAGTCGCCGTTGCCCAGGCCCTGCAAGCACTCGTCGATATCCGCAAGGCCGGTGGACAGACCGGGAAGCTGGCTGCCACCGGCGGCGGCCTGGGAGATCTGGCTGAGCACGTCCTGCAACACGTTGGTCATGGGCACCAGCCCGCCGGTGCTGCTCTGCTTTCGCAGGGCATAGATCTTCCGCTCCGCCAGTTCCAGCACCTGCTGGCCCTGGCCGCTGTCCTGATAGACGCTCTCGGCGATCTCCGTGGCGGAGGCGCCCAGCGCCCGCAGCAGCGCCCGGTCCCGGACGATCTCGCAGTACTGCAACGCATTGGCCGCCGTAGGCGTCACATCCATCAGTTCCAGCAGATACCGCTGGGAGGTCTCCTTCCAGCAGCCTCTGGTGCGCATTTCGTCCAGCACGGTGACGGGGTCAATCTTCGCGCCCACGCTGAACATGGCGAATATGGTCTCGAAGATATCCCGGTTGACGTCGATGTAGAATTCCGCTCCCCTGACGCTGTTCACCACATCGGGTATGCAGGCGGGATCGATGAGCATAGCGCCCAGGATCGCCTGTTCCGCCTCCGCCGAATAGGGTACTTTGCGCCCCAAAAGCTCGTCCATCCGTTACTTCTCCTCAGTGACCATCACATGGATCGTGCCGGTGATCTCGTAACCAAGCTTGCACTTGACCTGGAAGGTGCCGAACTGCCTGATGGGCTCGGCCTGAACGATCTGGTTCTTCTCGATATGGATGTCGTGCTGGGCGGCCAAGGCCTCGGCGATCTGGCTGGAGGTGACGGAGCCGAACAGCTTCCCGCCGGCGCCCGCCTTGGCCTTCACATGGACCACCACCGCGCCCAGTTTTTCCGCGTTCTCCTGGGCCTGGGCCCTCTCTCTGGCGATCTGGGCCTGGCGGGCCTTATCCTTCAGGCGCATGGCGTTCAGGTTGTCCGCCGTGGCCTCCACCGCCAGCCCCCGGGGCAGCAGGTAGTTGCGGCCGTAGCCGTCGGAGACCTCTTTCAGTTCGCCCTTCTTGCCCTGCCCTCTGATGTCCTGCTGTAAGATGACCTTCATGTCGTTCTCCCCCTTGTCATAATGATCATTATAGATCCAGATACTCGTCGATGGCGGCCTTGAGCCTGGCCTCCGCCTCCGCGATCGTGGTGTTCTGTATCTGGGCGCCCGCCGCGGACTGATTGCCGCCGCCGCCCAGCTTTTCCAGCAGCACCTGCACGTTCAGGCTCCCAATGCTCCGGGCGGAGAGGATCACGCCCCCGTCCGCCGTGGGGTACAACACCACGGACGCCTCCACATCGGAGATGTTCAGCATCTCGTCCGCCGCCTGGGCGGCCACCACCCGGTCCACCTCGTGGTCCATGACCGCAAGGCAGATATTGCTCCGGTAGATAGTGGAGCGCTCCAGGATCGAATAGCGGCTGACGGTGTGCTGCATATCGCTTTGCAGCAGCCGTTTGACAGATACGGTGTCGGCCCCTGTCCGGCGCAGGAACGCCGCCGCCTCAAAGGTCCGCTCGCCGGTACGGATGGTAAAGTTCTTCGTGTCCGTCACGATGCCCGCCAGCAGCGCCTCCGCCTCTACCCGGGCGATACTGTCCTGCTCCACCAGCTCCTGCAAAAGCTCCACCACCAGTTCCGATGTGGAGGAAGCGTAGGGCTCGTGGAAGGTCAGCGCCGCGTTCTCGATATAGGTGGCGGCCCGCCGGTGGTGGTCGATGATCACAAGACGGTTGATACTCTGCAACAGGGCCTCGTCCTCCACCTGCTCCGGGCGGTTGGTGTCCACCACCACCAGAAGGCTCCGGGAATTGGCCTGGAGCATGGCGTCCCGGGGGGTGACGAAGATGTCATCATACTCCCTGTGGCGCTTCAGCTCCTCGATCATGCTCTCGCAGGCGTTGGGGGCGCTGCCCATGACGATACGGGCCCGCTTGCCGAAACTGCGGGCGATACAGCAGATACCCGCCGCCGCGCCCAGCACGTCCATATCCGCGAACCGGTGGCCCATGATATATGTGGTGGAAGCGTCCTTGATGAACGCCCCCAGGGCGTTGGCCACCACGCGGCTCTTCACCTTGGTGCGGGTCTCCACCTCCGTGGCGCGTCCGCCGTAAAAATCAAAGCTCATCCTGTTGCGGATGACCGCCTGGTCGCCGCCCCGGCTGAGAGCCATCTCCACGCTCATGGAGGCGAAATTGAAGTCCTCCTCCAGACTGGCACCGTCCAGACCCACGCCAATGCTCACCGTGGCGTGGATGCCGGAGGTATTCGTGACCGTCCGCACCGTGTCCAGCACGGCGAATTTGCCCTCCGCCAGCTTGTCGAAATACCGCCGCTCGCAGATGTAGATATACCGGTCCCGGTCATACCGGCGCAGGAAGCCGCGCATCCCCTCCGTCCACTGGACGAAACGGTCCTCCAGTTCGTTGCGCAGGTCGTTTTTCGCCCGCTCGGGGACGTTTTTCATCAGCTCGTCATAGTTGTCGATCATGATGAGCATGATCACGGGCCGGGACGCGGCGTACTCCAGCCTGATGTCGTCATAGTCCGTTACGTCCACCCAGTAGGTGACGCCCATGGAGCCGGAGACCTGTTCCCCCTCCTTGCCCCGGACCAGATTGCCGTGGACCTGATAGCGCCGTCCGCCCACCTCCACAAGGCTGGGGCAGCGGCTCTTGCCCTCCAGGATCCACTTGCCCTGAAAAGCGGGGACAAGATCGGTCACGGACACGTTGACGCTGGGCTCCTTCCGCCCGCAGATCTGGAAAAACTCCTGATTGGCCCAGACCAGTCTGCCGGAGTCGGCAAAAAAAGCCGCCATGGGCAGGGGGAAGTTCAGCATAGCGTTGTCTCGGGCCACCTCCGAATCGTAGGTCACGGACTGGATATACTCCATGAGCTCCCGTTTCCGGCGGCGGGCCAGACCTGTGTGGACGACCAGCAGCACGGCGGCCGTCACGGCCTCGCCGGCGGCCAGGTAGTTCTCATGAAAAAACAGCGCCGTGATCCCGGCGAATATGAAAAGGCACAGTATATAGAGCCGGGAAGCCGGCTCGCCCAATCTTTTGGCAAACTTATTCATGGCGCACTGCTCCAAGATACATATTCTGCATTATTATAGCAGAACTGGCATGATAATACAAATACATTTTTCCTCCGCCCCTCCACATACTATCCGCGAGGTGAAATGATGAAAGCGGTCATACTCACCGGCGGGGCCGGGACGCGCCTGCAAGGTATCTCCGGCGGGCTTCCCAAGCCCATGATGCCCCTTCTGGGCACGCCTCTGCTGGAGCGGACCGTGGCGCTTTTGCGGGAAAACGGTTTTGACAGTCTGTGCTTTACCCTGCACTACGAGCCCCAGATCATCCGGGACCATTTCCGGGACGGCGCGGACTTTGGCGTCCATATCGAATACCGGCAGGAGGACGCGCCGCTGGGCACCGCCGGCGCGGTGCTCAACTGCGCGGACTTCACGGCCGGTGAGAAGTTTCTTGTGATGAGCGGCGACAGCGCCTGCGATTTCGATCTGGCGTCGCTGACGGCGGACCATCAGGAGGGGGTCACCATCGCTCTGGCGGCCCAGGCGGAGCCTCTGCCCTACGGTCTTGTGATCACGGACCGGCAGGGGTATGTCACCGGCTTTCTGGAAAAGCCCGACTGGGAGCGGGTGGTGACGGACCAGGTCAGCACGGGTATCTATGTACTGAGCCCGGACGTCCTGACGCATATCCCGCCTGGGCGGCCCTACGACTTCGCCCGGGATCTGTTCCCAAAGCTGCTGCGGGAGGGCGTGCCCATGCGGGGCAGGGTGATGGACGGCTACTGGTGCGATATCGGCACGCCCCAGGCTTACTACCAGTGCAATCTGGACGCGCTGAACGGCCTGTACCACCTGCCCGGCGCCGCCGAGACGCCCCGGCGTATCGTGCCCTGCCGGGACCGGGCCAGGCTCATGCGGGCCATGGGCGAGGCGCTGGCGGAGTTCGGCGCGGACTTTACGGACGGCCTCACCGTCAACGGCGCCCAGGGCCGGGTCCACCTGGCCCCCGTCGCGGATCAGTCCGCGCTGGCCATGGAGGGCGACCGGGCCGCCGTGCGAAAGCTGGAGGCGCTGGCAAAAAAGCTGGAACGGGATATGGACAGGCAGTAGCATAAAAATCACCGGCATGACGCACGTCATGCCGGTGTTCGCTTGTCCTGTCGTTATTTTGAGTTGAAGATACGGAAAATACTGTCGAAGGGGTCCTCGTCGTCTGACGCGGCAGGTCCGGCGGCTTTCTTCTCCTCGGGCGCCTTCTCCCCCCGGGTGAACAGCTGCTCCACATCGTCCGCCTGCTCCTGCTTGGGCTGCGTGGTGGCAGCGGAGACCGCCTTGGCGGTCTGAGAGCCCTCGTCGAAGCCAGTGGCAATGACGATCACGCGGATCTCGTCGTCCATGGAGTTGTCAAAGGAGGCGCCGAAAATGATGTTGGCGTCAGGATGGGCCGCGGCCTGGACCAAATTGGCGGCGGTCTCAACATCGTCCAGCCCCATGTCCTCGGAGCCGGTTATGTTGATGAGCACGCCGTGGGCGCCGTTGATGGAGGTCTCCATCAGAGGGCTGGAAATGGCCATCTGGGCGGCGTCCTCCGCCTTGCCCTTGCCGACGGCATGTCCCACGCCCATGTGGGCGAATCCCGCGCCGCGCATGATGGTGCACACGTCGGCAAAGTCCAGATTGATGAATCCGGTGTTCTTGATGAGGCCGGAAATGCTGGTGACGGCCTCATGGAGGACCTCGTCCGCGATCTCAAAGGCGTTGGCAAAGGTGACCTTCTGGTCGGTGGCGTATTTCAGCCGGTCATTGGGGATGACCAGCAGGCTGTCCACCTTGCCCAGCAGTTCGTCGATACCCTGCATGGCCTGGGTCATACGCTTTTTGCCTTCGAAGCCAAAAGGCTTGGTGACCACGCCCACGGTCAGCACGCCCGCCTCCCGGGCGATATCGGCCACCACGGGACCGGCGCCGGTGCCGGTGCCGCCGCCCATACCGGCGGTGATGAACACCATGTCCGTGCCCTCCAAGGCCTTGGCAACCTCATTGCGGCTCTCCTCCGCGGCTTTTTCGCCTACGCTGGGGTCGCTGCCGGCGCCCTGACCATGGGTCAGCTTCTCGCCGATCTGGATCTTCTGGTCCGCGGTAGACATGGAGAGCGCCTGCTTGTCCGTATTGACAGCGATGAATTCCACGCCGGATGTCCCGGAACTGACCATCCTGTTCACAACGTTGCCGCCGGCGCCGCCGATGCCGACAACTTTCAGGGTAACAACATTCTCAGGACCGGTTTCAACCGAATTAACTGCCATCTTCATTTGCCTCCCGTGTATTTCGATATGGGCACACGTCAATAGACAGGCACGCTCCGCCCAAATTACATATGTTACATTTTATTACGGATTTTGGCGCAGGTCAATAGTTTATTTAAAAATATTATGTCAAACGACGGAAAAAATTTCTTTTTTTCTCTCTCAGCCCGGCGTAAAGCGCACCGTGACGCCGTCGGACAGGTTTATCGTGCCCGTTTCGTTCGCGTCAAGCTGCGGCACGCCGCTCAAAAGCATGCGCAATTTATAGTCCGTGTTGTCGTTGGAACCCATGCGCACGGTGAACCGGCCCTGGTACTGGAAGGAGGGGTTGGCGGGGTTGGACATATCCAGCTGATTTACGTCCTGGACCATGTTCAGTTCCTCGACGGCCCCCAGCAGCTCCTGTAGGTAGGACAGCTTCAGGCTGTCCTCCTCCGCCACCTTCATAGGCTTGCCCGCCTCCGGCTCCTCCGGGGAAAGATTCAGCACCTGGATGAGCCCGGTCAGTTCGTCGGGCGTGGCGCTTTTGAGCATTTTGCAGTTGCCGGTGACCACCCAGTAGGTGCCCATCCAGTCCACATAGGCCACCGCGCTGCTCTCCCTCACCCGGATGATGAGCTTATTGGGCAGCACCGGCTCCACATTGGCGTCCTCCACCTGGCTCAGGCGGGAGTAGATACGGCTGGACGCGCTGGCCCGGTCGATGAAAAACAGGTTGTCTCCCACGTCGATACCGGACGCCTCGATGATCTCGTCGGCGGTATAGGTCTCCAGGCCGGTCACCTCGATGGTCTGCACCCGAAAAAATACGCCCACGCCGAACACAAAAGCGACCAGCACCAGCAAAAATGACAGCGGTGCGAAAAGCGCGCTCCTCTTTTTCTTCTTTCTTGCGGCGCCGTAGCGATCTCGTGTGGCCAATGTCAGTACCTCTCAGTCGATTATCTCAATGTTCGCGCCAAGGGCCTCAAGAGCCCTGTCGAATCCCTCGTAGCCCCGGGCCACATGGCCCGTGTCGGAGACAACGGTCTCCCCTTCCGCGCCGAGGCCCGCGATGATGAGCGACGCGCCGCCCCGCAGATCCTCCGCCGTCACGGCGGCTCCATGGAGCCGATCCACGCCCGTCACCACGGCCGTCCGGCCCGTCACCCGGATGGACGCGCCCAGCCGGGAAAGCTCCGCCGCCTGGCGGTAGCGGTCCGAAAAGATGTTCTCCACGAACACCGTCCGCCCCTCGGCCTTCAGACTGGCCGCCATCATCAGCGGCTGGGCGTCGGTGGGAAAGCCCGGATAGGGCTCCGTGATGACGGTCCGTCCGCCCCGGAGCCGGTCCTCGCAGCGGATACGCAGCCGCCTGATCCCAGTCTCCAGCCGGGCGCCCATAGCGGCCAGTTCCTCCGCCACGCTGCCGGTATGGGCCGGATCAAGGCCCCGCAGCTCCACATCGCCGCCGGCACAGGCGCAGGCGCACAACATGGTGGCCGCCACGATCCGGTCCGGCATGATCCGCCACCCCACATGGGCGTTGGGCGAAAAGCCCCGCACCGTGATCATCGGGGTGCCGGCCCCGTCGATATCCGCGCCCAGGACCCGTAAAAAACCCTGCAATTCCACGATCTCCGGCTCCCGGGCGGCGTTGGTGATGACCGTCCTGCCTTTGGCGGCGCACGCCGCGATCATGGCGTTTTCCGTGGCGCCCACGCTGGGCAGTTCCAAATGCACCGGTCCGCCGGTGAGGCCGTCCGCGGTACAGACGATCTGCCCGTCCTCCACGCGCACATCCGCCCCCAGGGCCTTCATGGCCGCCAAATGCAGATCCACCGGCCTGGGGCCCAGTTCGCAGCCCCCCGGCATGGCGATACGCACCTGGCCGCACCGGCCCAGGATCGCCCCCAGAAAGACGATGGACGAGCGCATGCGTCCGGTCAGTTCCCGAGGGATACACCACCCGGTAAGGCCCCGGGAATCGACGCTCACCACATCGCCGCTGCGGGACCCACCGCAGCCCAGGTGACGCAGTATGTCCAGCGACGCCTCCACGTCCCGCAGCGCGGGCACGTTGGTCAGTTCCGTCTCACAGCCTGTAAGTATCGCCGCCGCCAGGATCGGCAGCACGGCATTCTTCGCGCCCTGGATCGTCAAGCTCCCATCCAGGGGATATCCGCCCTGCACTCGCCAAATGCTCATGATCGCCCTCCGGCCAGTATGTCTGGATAAAACATCAAGACATACTATGCGCGCCGGAGGGATATGTGACGCGCCGCCGGGCGGCGTTACGGCCTGTTCTTCTCCGTCAGGCCCAGCACGATGGACGCGATACGGTCCGTAGCGTCGCTGACGCCCAGCTTCAAAGACGCCGCGTGCATGGCCTCCAGCGCCGCCGGATCGCCCAGCAGTCCCATGACCGTCTCATAAAGCTGCTCTCCGTCAAACTGTCCTTCCAGCAACATCTTCGCCGCCCCGGCCCTCTCCATCACCATGGCGTTCTTCTCCTGGTGGTGGTTGACCACATTGGGGCTTGGCACCATAATGGCGGGCTTGCCCAGATAGGTCAGCTCGCTGATGGTGGACGCCCCGCTGCGGCATATGATCACATCCGCCGCGGCCATGACCCGGGGCATATCGTAGATATACTCCCGCACGTCCGCGTCGCCGCCGGAGACGCCGGCCCCGTCAAGGCTCCGGCGCACGTCCTCATAGTAGCGCTTGCCGGTTGCGTAAATCAGATGAAAGTCCGCGCCGGTCCCCATCCGGCGGATGAAGCGCTCCATGGCGCCGTTCATATATTCCGCGCCCAGAGAGCCGAACACGGCCAGCACCACGGGCCGGTCCGGGTCCAGACCCAGTTCCCGCCGGGCTTTGGCCCTGTCCAGTCCCTGAAACGCCACGCGCACCGGAGTGCCGGTGACCTCCACCTTGTCCGGGTCTTTGTAGAAAGAGCGGCTGTCGGCCAGCCCTACCATGATCTTATCGACGGTATTTTCGAGCCGCCTGGTCGTGAGCCCCGGCACGGCGTTGGACTCATGCACCGCCGTGGGTATGCCCATTTCCGCCGCCATCTTCAGCACCGGATAGCACACATATCCGCCGGTGCCGACGGCCACGTCCGGCCGGAACTCCCGTATGTACTTTTTCGCCGCCCGGCAGGAGGAAAACACCCTGCCCACGGCCCGGACGTTCTCCAAGATCAGCCGGGGCTTCAGGCTCCGCCGGAACCCGGATATGCGCACGGTCCGGATGGGATAGCCCTCCCGGGGCACGAGCTCGGTCTCCATGTGCCCCTCGGCGCCCACGAACAGGATCTCCGCGTCAGGGACGATCTGCCGGATACGGCCCGCCACGCCCAGGGCGGGGTTGATATGTCCGGCGGTGCCGCCGCAGGTGAATAAAACTCTCATAGGTCAGCGTTTCTCCGGTATGTCCCGGGACAGGGACAGAATGATGCCAAGCTCCGCCATTTGCAGCAGCAGCGCTGTGCCTCCGTAGCTGAACAGCGGCAGGGATATCCCGGTGCAGGGGACGGAGTTGGTGCACACGGCCACGTTTAGGATGACCTGCATGGCCAAATGCGTGGTGATACCGGCGCCCACCAGGGCGCTGTACCGGTCGCGCACATGCATGCTCAGCCAGTAGCCGCGGATGATGAGCATGGCGAACAACGCCAGGATAAGGATGGCCCCGATGAAGCCCAGCTCCTCGCACACCACGGAAAAGATAAAGTCGTTGTGCTCCTCCGGCAGGTAAAGATACTTCTGCCGGGAGTTGCCAAGGCCCAGCCCCAGCAGGCCGCCGGAACCGATGGAGTAAAGGCTCTGCACGATCTGATAGCCCGCGTCCGAGGCGTCGGCAAAGGGGTTGAGCCAGGCCGTGAACCGGTCTCGCACATAGGGGAACAGCGCGTAGCCTATCCCCATCAGCGCCGCGCCGATGGTCCCGCCGCCGATGAACCAGTAAAGCGGCAGCCCGCCCAGAAACAGCATGACGAGGCCGATGGCCAGGATGATGATGATGGCGGACATATGGGGCTCCAGCACCAGCAAAAGGCACACGACCCCCAGCACCGCCGCGAAGGGGACGATCCCGTATTTGGGCGTGTTCATCTTGTCCTTGAACCGGCATATGAGCACGGCGAAGAACATGATGACGCCGATCTTGGCGATCTCCGAGGGCTGGAACGTGGTGAAGCCCAGGTTGATCCACCGGCGGGCGCCGTTGACCTTCTCGCCGATACCGGGGACCAGAACCAGCGTCAGCAGCGCCAGGCTCACCAGCATCACGATACCGGAGATATGCCGGTAAAAGCTCATGGGGAACCGGGAGCAGACAAACATGACGCCAATGCCGCACAGGGCGAACAGGGCCTGGCGCACGAAGTAATAGGTGGCGTTGCCGCCGGTCTCGCTGGACGGGTCGTAATAGGCCCGGGCGAAGCTGGCGGAAAGCACCATGACCACGCCCACCGCCAGCAGCAGCAGCGTCAGCATGGCAAACGGCACGTCAACGGAGCCCCGCTCGATAGAGTTGTCATATGTATAGTCCGCCAGCCGGGTGTTCTCATAGCTTGTCGCGTTTTCGACCTTAGCCGCCACGGGCTTTCACCTCCAAACAGAATCTCCCCTCAGGCGTAACGGGTCACGCAGGAGAAAAACGCCACCACCGCGGCCACAGCCGAGATCGCGGTGAACATGGTGACGATCTGCACCTCCGACCACTTATGGCCCAGCCAGCCCCCCATCTCCAGATGGTGATGGAAGGGGGCCATCCTGAAAAACCGTTTGCCGTGGGTGAGCTTGAAATAACACACCTGTATGATGTCGCTGAGGGTCTCAAAGATGAACACGATACAAAGGGGCACCAGGATGAGCGGCATATCCAGCGCGAAGGCCATGCCGCACACGGCGCCGCCCAGAAAGAGGCTTCCCGTGTCGCCCATAAAGCACTTGGCCGGGTGGAAATTATATACCAGAAAACCGAAAAGACCCCCGGTCAGGCCCGCGGAGAACACGCCCAGCGAACTGAACTTGTTCCCCCAGGCGAAGGTCAGGGCCGTATAGCACACGAACACCGGCACCGAGACGCTGGCGGCCAGGCCGTCCAGCCCGTCCGTGATGTTCACCGCGTTCACGGTCCCCACCACGATGAACGCGCAGAGCACGAAATAGAACCACTCAGGCACCCGCACTGTCACATGCCAGAACGGCACATACAGCGACGGGGTCAGATACCCCTCCAGCCGCAGCAGGTACAGCAGCGCCACCGCCACCGCCAGCTGCAATATGAACTTGGCCCGGGCGGACAGTCCCAGATTCTGCTTCTTTTTCAGCTTCTCATAGTCGTCCAGAAAGCCGATGGCGCCGTAAAACAGGGAAAACAGCAGTACGAACAGCGCCCCCAGCTCGCCGTCCCGGATGGAGGTGAGCCCGAAGGAGAACACGACCACCGTCACGGCCACGATAAAAATGACGCCGCCCATGGTGGGCGTGCCCGCCTTGGACTTGTGCCAGTTGGGGCCGATCTCCTTGATCTCCTGCCCGGCCTTGATCCTCCGCAGCCACGGCACATATACCTGTCCGATCAGCACAGCCGCGATAAAGGCCGTGATAAAGCTCAGGATAAGCCGCATAGTCATGTTCATCGTCTCTCACTCCTACGAAGGTGCTCCGCCACGATCTCCCGCTCGTCCATGCGGCGTTTGACGCCGCAGACCTCCTGATAGGTCTCGTGGCCCTTGCCGGCCAGCACGATCACGTCGCCCGGCAGATGGTTGTCGATGGCCCAGCGGATGGCCGCCGGGCGGTCGACGATCACTTTCATCGGCGCCTCGCCGGGCATGCCCTGTAAAATATCCGCGATGATGGCCTCCGGGTCCTCAGAGCGGGGATTGTCGCTGGTGACGACGGAAAAGTCCGCGTATTTGGCGGCGATGGCGCCCATGACGGGCCGTTTGGTCCTGTCTCTGTCCCCGCCGCAGCCGAAAAGGGCCACCACCCGGCCTTTGGCCGCCTCTTTCATGGTCCTGAGGACCTTCTCCAGCGCGTCGGGGGTATGGGCGTAGTCGATGACGACGGTGAAGTCGCCGGGGGTGGGCACCACCTCCACCCTGCCCTTCACGCCGGCGGCCCGGCCAAGGGACGCCGCGCACTGGTCGAGGCTCAGCCCCAGCATCCTGCCGGCGGCAATGGCGGCCAGGGCGTTGGAGACGGAAAAGGCCCCGGGGATCGCAAGATGTACGGCCGCGCGCCCGCCCTTTTCACAGGCGGTGAAGTCCACCGCAGCGGCGGACAGCTTCACATCCGCCGCCCACAGGTCCGCGCCCTTCCCAGCTGCGGAGAAGGTCACCGCCGGGCAGGCAGTCCGTTCCAGCATGAACGGGGCCCAGGTGTCGTCGGCGTTGAACGCCGCCTGACCGCACCGGGAAAAGAGCAGCGCCTTGGCCTCGGCGTAGTTTTCCATAGTCCCATGGAAATCCAGATGGTCCTGGGTGAGATTCGTAAAGAGCGCGGCGTCGAAATGCACGCCCGCCACACGATCCAGCGCCAGCGCGTGGGAGGATACCTCCATCACCGCGTGGGTGCAGCCGGCGTCCGCCATCCGGGCGAACAGCTTTTGCAGATCGTAGGACTCGGGCGTGGTGCGCTCCGTCTCGATCTGCCGGTCGCCGATCCAGTTGGAGATGGTGCCCACAAGGCCCACCCTGGCGCCCAAAACATCCTCCAGCAGGCGCTTGATAAGGAGGGTGACCGTGGTCTTGCCGTTGGTGCCGGTGACGCCGATCATTGTCATTTTTTCCGCCGGACGGCCAAAATAGACGCATGAGACCAGCGCCAGAGCCCGGCGGCTGTCGTCGGTCAGCACATAGGGGACGTCCTCCCCCTCCGGGGGGCGCTGGCACAGCACCGCCGCCGCGCCCTTTTCCAGCGCCATGGGGATGAATCCGTGTCCGTCGCTCCGGAATCCCTCCACCGCCACGAACAGGTCCCCCGGCTCCACGGCCCGGGAGTCATAGCGGATATCGCGTATCTCCGTGTCCGGGTCCGCCGTCATGGCGAGGACGGACACGTCCGTCAAAAGTTCTTTCAGCTTCATATCAGAAAATTCCCGTCTTGGTCCAGTCGCTGAGCGTGACGGTGATCACCGTGCCGGGAGCCACCAGCTGGCCCTCCTCTACGCTCTGATCGACTGTCAGGATGTAATCGCTCTCCATCATGGTGCCCTCGCCCCGGACATAGAGCCCGTACATACCGGCCCGCACCCGGGCCACCTCGTAGCTGAGGCCCAGCAGATCGGGCACGGTGACCGGCTCCGTATCCGGCTCCTCGCCGCAGTAGAGCACGATCTCGCTGCCGGCGGCCACTCTGGCGTTGGCGGCGGGCATTTGGGCCGTCACCGCGGCGCCGGAGCCCACGGTGGACTTGAGCGTGAATCCGGCCTCCTTCAGAAGGGCCTCCGCCTCCTGCGGCGTCTTGCCCACCAGACGGGGCACCCGCTGATCCACCAGCGCCTCCTCACCCTCGCCATACACCGGATCGACGCCCAGGTACGGCAGCACGTCCCGCAGCACCGCGCCGACCGTAGGCGCGGCCATCTGACCGCCGCTGGCGCCGACGATACTGTCCGGGCCGGGGTTTTCCAGCAGCACCAGCACCGCCACCTGGGGATCGTCCGCCGGGGCGAAGCCAAGGAAGGAGCATATGTATTTCTTCTCGCCGTGGGTGGCCTCATAGACCACGTCCTCGGACGTACCGGTCTTGCCCGCCACCCGGTAGCCGGGCACATAGGCGTTGACGCCGGTGCCGTCCTTCTCGCCCACGACATGTTCCAGGATGTCGCAGCAGGTCTTGCTGGTCTGCTCGCTGATGACCTGCCGGATGACTTTCGGCTCCCGCTGGCTGGCCACCGTGCCGTCGGCGTTGATCACCTCTTTGACGAAATAAGGCTCCAAAAGATACCCGCCGTTCGTCACGGCGCTGACCGCCGTGATCAGCTGCATGGGGGTGATGGTGAAGGTCTGGCCGAAGGAGGCCGCCGCCAGCTGGGACAGGTTGCCCTTGTTGAAGAACACGTCCTCCGACCACCAGAGACTGCCGGACTCGCCGGTCAGGTCCAGTCCGGTCTTGTCGAACAGGCCGAAGGCCCGGACGAAATCATAAAACCGCTCGGCGCCCACCCACAGACCGATGGTCACGAAGGCCACGTTGCAGGAATACATCGCCGCCTCCTGCAGCGTCAGGTTGCCGTGGCCGTATATGTTCGCGCAGTTCAGCGGATCGGTACGGCCCAGCACGTCGATACTGCCGCCGCAGTAGAACGTGGAGCTGGTGGTGACGGCGCCGCTCTCCAAGCCCGCTGCCAGGGTGATGATCTTGAAGACGGAGCCGGGCTCATAGGTGTCGGACAGGGCCTTGTTGCGCCACTGCTCCTGACGCTCCGCCTCCAGAAGGGTGTTGCGCTCCTCCTCGGAATGGACGTCGGCGGAGTTGACCCGCTGCTGGGCCTCCTCGCTGATGGTCAGATAGTCGTTCAGATCGAACCCGCCCAGAGACGCCATGCCCAGCACGCCGCCGGTATTCACGTCCATGACGATCCCCGCCGCGCCGTCCTGTAGATCGTACTGCTCCGCGGCGGTCTCCAGATGGTTTTCAAGATAATACTGCACCGTCTCGTCGATGGTCAGAACGATGCTCTTGCCGTCCTCGGCGTCATAGTAATCCTCAAAATCCGTGAACAACATGTCCGTTCCGTAGGCATTGGTGGCCCGCACGATCCGCCCGTCCACGCCGGAGAGCAGATCGTCATAGTAAAACTCCAGCCCCGAAAGGCCGTGGTCGTCGGACCCCACGAAGCCCACGACGTGACAGGCGAGGCTGCCGTAAGGATAATACCGCTTGCTGGCCTCCTCGATCTTCACGCCCAGAAGGTCGTTTTCCTCCTTGAAGGCGCGGACCCTGTCCGCCACGTCGTCCTCCACCTTCCGGGCGATGGTGGTATACCAGCTCTCGGTATGGGTGGTCTTTTCAAAGATCTCGGCATAATCCATTTCCAGGATGGAGGACAGCCCGCTGGCGATGAGGGCCGGGTCCTCGTCGTACATGACGATCTCCGCCGGGCTTATGTATATATTGCTCACCGAGGCGCTCATGGCCAGTATGTTCATGTTCCGGTCGTAGATGGTGCCCCGCTTGGCCGGCACGTTCGTCTGGCGAAGCTGCTGCTCCACCGCCGCCGACTCATACATGTCGTGGTCCAGGATCTGCAATTGGAACAGCCGCGCCCCCAGAAGTATAAATGCAACTATGCCGCACACTGTCATAAGGAACAGTGTGCGGCGAAGCATCATGCTGTTTTGTGAATCGGGCGTTGCATTTTCCCGGCGTTTTCTGAACATACGGCTTCTCCTTTGGCAGCGACGCAAACTTTTTCCGTCATTACCAGTATAATACCCTTGTCAACTGAAATATGCCTTGACGGAAGAAAGCAGGTCCGCGACCCCAAGAGAGAACATGTCCGTGTCGTCTTTCGTGATGACCACCGCCTTGTCGGCGGAGGCCACGCCGGTCAGGTAGTATATCTGCTGGCCGTCCGGTTCCTGCATCCCCAGAACGTCCACCGCGTACTCCTCCACATCCTTCAGGTTGAAGATGGTCTCATATTCCACCGTCAGCTTGTCCCGTTCCAGTTCCAGCGCGGAGATCTGGTCCTCCAGCTTCGCGGCGGTGTCGGAGATGTCCGTTAGCCGAATCTGGGCCAGCAGCATCATGGTCAGCAGGATCACCGCCGCCACCGCGCCCAGCATGGACACGACGGACAGCCCCTGGTGGTTCCGGACGGACGCCACGGCGCCCGCTTCGGGCCGAACGTCCTCTTTGATCCACTCCTGCTGCCGGTTCTTCTCCCTGCGCCTGGGCTGCTCCCGGGGCAGATCATATAGCTCCTCGTCTTCGTACAGGCCCGGATTTGAGAAATCATAGGCCATGGTGCCGTCCACGGCGCCGGTGACGAAGTTATAGGATTTGAATGTCCTGACGTCCTGCATGATCTTACACCTTCTCCGCTATACGCAGGCGGGCGCTTCTGGCCCGCGGATTTCTCGCAAGCTCCTCCCCGTCGGGTACCACCGGCTTGCGGGTGACGCTTCTGAGGGTCTTTACAAAGCCGCAGGTGCACACCGGAAAGTCCGGCGGGCATGTGCAGCCGTTCTCACGTTTTCGGATGGCCTCCTTTACCAGCCTGTCCTCCAGAGAGTGGAAGCTGATGATACAGAGCCTTCCGCCGGTCTTCAGCCGGTCCGGCGCCTGGTCCAGCATCCGCTCCAGAGCGCCCAGTTCGTCATTGACGGCAATGCGTACCGCCTGAAAGCAGCGCTTGGCAGGGTGCTGTTTTTCCCGCAGCGCCGCGGCGGGCATGGTCTTTCGGATGATATCCACGAATTGGCCCGTGGTCTCCAAGGGCGCTTCCTCCCGGGCGGCGGCCACCGCCGCGGCGATACGCCCGGCATACCGCTCCTCCCCGTAGCGCCAGAAGATACTGCGCAGCTCCGCCTCCGAGTATGTGTTCAGGATGTCCCGGGCCGTGACCGGCGCCGTCTCGTCCATCCGCATGTCCAGCGGCGCGTCCTGCATGTAGGAAAAGCCCCGGTCCTTGTCGTCCAGCTGGGGCGATGACACCCCCAGATCGAACAGCATCCCGTCCGCCTGGCCGACGCCGAGGCCGTCCAATATCTGGCCCAGGTCGCCAAAATTGCCCTTTACCAGCCTGACACGGCCTCCGAAAGGGGCCAGCCGCTCGCCCGCGAAGGCCAGGGCCCTGTCGTCCCGATCGATCCCGATCAGCAGTCCGCCGGTCAGCTTCCGGGCCACCGCTTCCGCGTGGCCGCCCATTCCCAGCGTCCCGTCCACATACACCCCGTCGGGGTCGATATCCAGGTAGCGGACACACTCCTGGAGCAAAACGCTCTCGTGCCGCATCAGAAATCAAATTCCTGCATGACAGCCGCGATGTTCTCCGGCGACGCCTCGGCGTCACGCATGGCGGCCCACTCCTCGCTGTCCCAGAACTCCGCGTGGTTGTTGGAGCCCAGAACGGTGACGTTCTTTGTCAGCCCGGCCCGCTCCCGAAGGTTCAGCGGCAGCAGGATACGCCCCTGGGCGTCCAGCTCGCACTTGCAGGCAAAGGCGTAAAGGGGCCGCATGGCCCGCTGCTTCACATAGGGCATGGCGTTTACCTTGTCGGAGAATATCTGCCACTGCTCCGCGCTGTATGCGCACAGGCAGTGATCCATGGACAGCGTCACGAAAAACTCCGCTCCAAGTTCATCCCGCAGGCGCGCCGGAATGAACAGACGGCCCTTCGCGTCCAGAGAATGCTGGTATTCCCCTGTCATCCGGTTCACCTCCGCCTTTTTTTGTGGGACTATTAAACACTTTACCCCACTTCGCCCCACTTCGCCTCTTATTATAGAGACCCTTTTCCGAAAAAGCAAGGGCTAATTCTCACTTTTTGCAGTTTTCCTCATAACAATTTTTTCCAATAGTATTTTGACGTTTTTGCCGCTACAACATCTAGTTTTGACAAAATAACCACGATATACGCGCGGGAAAAGATACGTTCCGTCTTCCCTCCAAAAAATAAAACGCCGCCCTTCCGGACGGCTGAAAAGAAAAAGGCGGGGAGCGGTCACGCTCCTCGCCAGGATATCATAGTATCGGGCTCGAAGGCCCTTCTCACTCGATACGGTATTGTCGGTATTCTTCTCCGTCAAGGGTCATCCACCGGAACAGACCGTCCTCCAGCGTCATGTACCCCCGAATGCTCCCGTACAGCGGCACGGCCACAGAGCCGGGGTTGAAGCACAGGTAATGGGAAAAACGCCGGGTCATAGGCACATGGGTGTGCCCGTGCAGCAGGATGTCTCCCTCGTCCATGGGCGGCAGGCGGGTCTCGTTGTACTCGTGGCCGTGGGTGGCGAACATCATGTACCTTCCCACGGGTATCTTCACATACCCCTCCTCCACGGGAAAGGCCAGCCTTGCCACGTCGCCGTCGCTGTCGCAGTTGCCCCGAACGCAGGTGATACGCTCCGCCATGGCGTTCAGTTTTTCCGCCACCGCCTGTTTGTCGCCGGCACCCATACTATTAAATAGTATATCCCCCAGCAGCAGGAGCCGGTCCGCTCCCTCCCGCCGGAACGCCTCCATCAGCTTTTCGCAGCACTCCGCCGACCCGTGCAGATCGGACGCGATCAACCATTTCATCTCAACGCCTCCCGGAGATCGTGATATACTATTATTGTAACACCGCCTGTCTCATACCGCAAGATATGTCCATAGAGCATTTTTTTCAAACATTTCAGCATTGAATGCCATTTTCTTTGCGGAACATTTCCTGTATATTGGAGCAAGCAATTTATAGGAGGTATTTCTGTATGAGAAAGCACCTGGCGTTCGTTCTGGCCTTTGTGATGGTGATGAGCCTGGCGGCCATCCCCGCCTACGCGGCGGAGGAGGAAAAGGTCCTGAACCTGGCCTCCGAGAGCGACATCCTGACCATGGACGTGGCTCTGACCACGGACGACTACTTCATTCCCCACAATGTGTTTGACCGGCTTTTTGAGATAAAGGTCCAGCCGGACGGCTCCACGGACATCGTTCCCTCTCTGGTGGAGGACTACAGCGTGTCCGACGACGGGCTGACCTATTCCTTCAAGCTGGTGGAGGGCGTGACCTTCTCCAATGGCGAGGCCCTGACCGCTTCCGATGTGAAATACACCTTTGAACATCTACTGACGGTCCCCGGCGCCTGCAACTACGACATCGCCCAGGAGGTTTCCGGCGCACAGGCCCTGCTGGACGGCGAGGCGGAGGAACTGGAGGGTATCGTGGTGGAGGACGACTATAACTTCACCCTGACCCTGGAGGCCGTCAACGCCGGCTACATCGCCGAGCTCACCTCCCCCGCCATGAGCATCATCGACGAGCAGACCGTGGAGAGCACGGACGGCTTCGGCATGGAGCCCGCGGACACCATCGGCTCCGGTCCGTACGTCGTCAGCGAGTGGGTCCCCAATGACCACTTCACCCTGACCCGCAACGAGAACTACTGGGGCGAGGCCCCTGACGCGGACGTGGTGGTCATGAACGTGGTGCCTGACGCCAATACCCAGAACCTGATGTTCCAGAACGGCGAACTGGACATCATCGACCTGGACGCGCTGGACGCCTCCATCATCGACAGCACCTACAAGACCACTTACGCCGACTCCATCGTTCCCGGTTACCGGGTGGGCGTGACGTTCATGAGCATGAACGAGACGAACGAGTACCTGTCCGACGTGAACGTCCGCAAGGCCATCCAGATGGCCATTGACCGGCAGAGCCTGCTGGACAACTTCTATGGCGGCGACGGGATCATCGAAAACGGCATGATCGCCACCGGCGTCTGGGGCCACAACGAGGACCTGGAGCCCATCGTCTACGACCCCGAGGCCGCAAAAGCCCTGCTGGCCGACGCCGGCTATGAGGAGGGCGAGATCACCTTTGAATTCTCCCTGGATTCCTCCAGCGGCGACACCACCTCCATGGTGTACCAGCAGATCGCCCAGGATCTGGCGGCTGTGGGTATCAACGCCGAGATCCAGAGCTACGACGAGTCCGCCTGGCTGGACTTCCGTCGCACGGAAGAGATGCCCGCCTTCGTGGGCACCTGGACCATGGACTACAACGACCCCGCCAATATCCTGGCCACCTTCTTCTCCAATAGCACCTCCGGGCGCTCTTTGAACTACGCCGACCAGGATATCAAGGACCGGGTGGACGCCGCCTCCTCCATCCTTGACGACGACGAGCGTATGGCGGAGTATCAGGCCATCGAGGAGGCCATCGTGGTGGAGGACGCCGCCGTGGTCCCCCTGTACGAGCGGGCACATCTGTTCTGCATTGGCGAGAAGGTGGAGTCCTTCGTGCCCCACTGGGCCGGCTTCTCCAATTTCTTCGTCCGTGACGTGCAGATGAAGTGAGGTTGACAGGCATTTTTAAAACCGTATAATATACCGTGTTGGGCGCAGGAAATGTCCCTGCGCCCGACCGGTATATTCACGCACAGATACAGACCCTGTTTTTCGGGGGCCCATTGAAGGAGTGTCGCCCTTTTGTCTACGTTAAAAAGTATCGTTCGGCGCGTCGTCAGCGCCATCCCGGTCCTGATCGGGGTGGTCCTTGTGATCTATTTGATATTGCGTATCCTGCCGGGCAACGCCATCCTGACCATGATGGGCGAGCACGCCCGGGAGGAAGTGGTGCAGCAGATCTCTGCGGAACTCGGGCTGGACAAGCCGTGGTATGTGCAGTTTTGGGTATACATCACCGGCCTTTTCACCGGCGACATGGGTACCAGTATCAAGTACCACAAGCCGGTGTCGGAGCTGATCGCCACATACTTCCCCGTGACCATCAAGCTGTCCGTGCTGGCGGCGCTGGTGGCCTGGACCATCGGCATCCTCTGCGGCGTCGTCTCCGCCATGCGCAAGGACAGGCTGGCCGACCGGATAGGCATGGGCTTTTCCCTGCTGGGTATCTCCGTGCCGGTGTTCATGACAGCCATGGTGCTGCAATACTTTTTCGCTTACAAGCTGAAGTGGTTCCCTATCCAGGGCACGAAAGAGGGGCTCGTCTGCTATGTGCTGCCGGCCATAGCCCTGGGCTGGAGCAGCGCCGGGTCCGTGGCGCGGCTGACCCGCTCCACCCTTTTGGAAGTCATGGAGTCCGACTACATAGACACGGCCCGGGCCAAGGGCCGGAGCGTGCCCGGCGCGGTGGTGTTCCATGCGCTGCGAAACGCTCTCATCCCGGTGGTCACGGTCATGGCCATCCAGATCTCCTCCCTGCTGTCCGGCGCGGTGATAACGGAGACGATCTTCTCCCTGCCCGGCATAGGCAGGCTTTGTATCGACGCCATCTCAGGCCGGGACGTGCCGCTTTTGCAGGGCTCCGTCATCTTTGCCACGGTGCTGGTGATCGCGGGCAATCTGGTGGCGGACTGCCTGTACAGCGTGTTGGACCCCCGGATCAGGAAGGAGGTCTGACATGGCGCTGCGCAAACGCAAAACGGACGTCATATCCGCCGACCTCGCCAGCCAGATCGGCGAGAGCGAGAGCATGGCCGTGCAGCTTCGGCGCATGGCCCGCAAAAACAAGCTGGCGGTGGCCTCGGCGGTATTTCTGGTCCTTCTGATCTTTGCGGCGGTATTCGTACCCTTTCTGAGCCCCTACGACCCGGTGAGCGGCGACGCCTCTATCCGGCTACAGGCCCCCTCCGCCGCCCACTGGCTGGGCACGGACGAGATGGGCCGGGACGTGCTGACCCGGCTTCTGTACGGGGCCCGTATCTCCCTGGCCGTGGGCGTGGTCCCCACGCTGGTGAGCATGATCATCGGGGTGGCCCTGGGCGTGATCGCGGGCTACGCCGGGGGCAAGACGGACTATATCATCATGCGTCTGGCGGACGTGATGCTGGCGTTCCCCTCTCTGCTGCTGGCCATGGTGATCATGTACACCCTCGGAGACGGGGTCATGAACATTTTCCTGGCTCTGGCTCTGGTGGGCTGGGCCAGCGTGGCCCGGGTGGCCCGGAGCGAGACCATCTCCCTGAAGGAGACGGAGTATGTCCAGGCGGCCAGGAGCATTGGCGTCCGGCCCGCCCGGATCATCCTGCGGCACATCCTGCCCAACTGCCTGCCGGCGCTGATCGTGCTGTTCACGCTGAACATCCCCTCCGCCATCCTGTCGGAGAGCTCCCTCAGCTTCCTCGGCGTGGGCGTGAAGCTGCCCAATTCCTCTTGGGGGCTCATGGTGAACATGGGTCGGCAGTTCCTCTACAACGCCCCCTGGATCAGTCTGGCGCCCAGCGCGGCCATCATGCTGGTGGTATTGAGCTGCAACTTCCTGGGCGACGGCCTCCGGGACGCCCTGGACCCCCATCTGAACAACGAGTGAGGCCCGCCATATGGATGAAATGACGCTGAAAATAGAACACCTCTGCTCCGGCTTTTTCACGGAGCGGGGCTATGTCCCCGCCGTGGACGACGTGTCGCTCCTCATTCCCCGGGGGCACGTCGTGGGCATAGTAGGCGAGTCCGGCTGCGGCAAGAGCATGATCGCCCGCTCGGTGATGGGCCTGCTGAAATACCCTGGCCGTATCACCGGCGGCAGTATCCGCCTGGACGGCCGGGAGCTGACCGGCCTGACCGACCGGGAGCTACAGCCCATCCGGGGAAGAGAGATGGCCATGATCTTTCAGGAGCCCATGACCAGCCTGAATCCGGTGATCCCCGTGGGGAAGCAAATGCGGGAAGCGCTGCTGCTGCATGAAGACATATCCCGCTCCGCCGCCAAAGCGGAGGTGATCCGCATGCTGTCCCATGTGGGCGTGTCGGAGCCGGAAAAGCGGTATAACGCCTATCCCCACGAGCTGTCCGGCGGCCTGCGCCAGCGGGTGATGATCGCCATGGCCATGATCTGCAAGCCAAAGCTGCTCATCGCCGACGAGCCCACCACGGCGCTGGATGTGACCATCGAGGCCCAGATCCTGCGGCTCATCCGCGACCTGAGCCGGGAGACCGGCATGAGCGTGCTGCTCATCAGCCACAATCTGGGCGTCATCGCCCAGATGTGCGACACGGTATATGTGATGTACGCGGGCAAGATCGTGGAGCAGGCGGACGCGCTGACGCTCTTTGACAGCTACGCCCACCCCTATACCCGCGGGCTGATGGACTCCGTCGTCCGGCTGGACGCCACGCCCCGGCGGCTGCCCGCCATCGGCGGCGTCGTGCCGAATCTGCTGCGGCTGCCTGCGGGCTGCGCCTTCGCGCCCCGGTGTCCCCATGCCGTAGAGCGCTGTCAGGCGGAACGCCCGGCGCTGGAGGAGCTCTCCCCCGGCCATTGGTGCCGCTGTTTTGAAAGGGGGCGTGAATGATGGCGAAGGAGATCTTGCTGGAGGGCAGACATCTTGTCAGGGAATTCCCCGCCAAGGGCCGGAAGAAGGTCCACGCCGTTTCCGATGTGGATCTGACCATCTACGCCGGGGAAACCCTGGCGCTGGTGGGCGAGTCCGGCTGCGGCAAGAGCACCCTGGGCCGGACGCTGATCGGCCTCATCCCCCCCACCTCCGGGACCGTGCTTTTTGAAGGCACGGACCTGACCGGCCTGCGCCCGGGCGCGTTCGCCCCCTACCGGCGGCAAATGCAGCTCATCTTCCAGGACCCCTACGCCTCGCTGGACCCGCGCATGACGGTGCGGGACATCGTGGCGGAGCCTCTGGTGACCTACGGCCTCTGCCCGGACAAGGCGGCCACCACCCGGCGGGTGCGGGAGCTGCTGGACGCGGTAGGCATACCGGAGGAATTCCTCTACCGGTATCCCCACCAGTTCTCCGGCGGCCAGCGCCAGCGTATCGGTATCGCCCGGGCCATCGCCCTGCACCCCAGGCTGATCGTCTGCGACGAGCCGGTCTCAGCCCTGGACGTTTCGGTCCAGAGCCAGATACTGAACCTTCTGAAGGACTTACAGGAGCGCTTCGGCCTGACCTATCTGTTCATCAGCCACGACCTGTCCGTCGTCCGGTTCATGGCCGACCGGGTGGCGGTGATGTTCCTGGGCAAGCTCTGCGAGGTGGGCGACACCGCCTCCCTCTACACAAGGCCCCTGCACCCCTATACACGTTTTTTGCTGGACGCTATCCCCCGGGCGGACCCCCGCCTGCGGGACACGGGCAGGGCCCTGCTCCAGGGGGAGATACCAAGTCCCATAGACCCGCCCGCCGGCTGCCGTTTCCACACGCGCTGCCCTTACGCCACGGACCGCTGCCGGACCGAGGCGCCGGCGCTCCGTCCATTGGCCGGGCACGAGGTGGCCTGTCACCGGGCGGGAGAGGTATGACCGGCCGGTTGACAGCCCCGCGGCGGACGGTCTATAATTGCCCGTGTAAAAAGCGAGGGCTGATCATTGGCGGACAAAGATCGAAAAAAGACATATGAAGGCGTGGGTTCTTACCGCTTCACGCCCCGCCAGCGGCGGTACCTGCCCGTGAAGCGGGCGATGGACGTGGCGCTGGCGCTGGTCCTGCTGGCGGTGCTGGCGGCGCCCATGCTCGTCATCGCCGCAGCGGTGAAGCTGTCCGGTCCCGACGAGCCCATCCTGTTCCGCCAGCGGCGCGTGGGCCGGGGCGAGCGGCTTTTCACGCTGTATAAATTCCGCAGCATGGCCCATGGCCAGCGTATTACGGCTGTGGGGCGGTTTTTGCGGGCGGCCAGTCTGGACGAATTGCCCCAGCTTTTTCTGGTCCTCACCGGCAGCATGTCCCTCATCGGCCCCCGGCCTCTCATCCCGGAGGAGGATGATGTGCGGCGGCTTCGGCGGGCGCTGGACGTGTACCTGCTGCGGCCCGGTATCTCGGGCCTTGCGCAGATCAACGGCAGGGACCGGCTCACCGCCTCCGAGAAGGCCGCCTATGACCGGATCTACCTTGAAGAGCTCTCCTTCCGCCGGGACATCTCCATTTTCTTCCTGACCGTGGTGAAGGTCCTCCGCCGGGCGGATATCGAAAAAAAGTAAACGCAAGTCAGGACCACCCGCATAGCGGGTGGCCTGCTCCACCCCTATAAGGGGTGTTACTGGCTTGGCCTAAAGGCCTACGATACCTCTTTCTTGCGCACACATGCCCTACAGCCAATTTGATTGGCTGTGGGGTTTTCTTTCTTTGCTCTGCGAGCTCTCATAACTTCTACAAATTTTTGGAACCACGTTTTCTATAACGTCTCCCTATTTCCTCTCTTGCTCATTCCCTGTTCCTGTGCATAGGTATAACCTTTTTGGCCCCACGGGCATAGCCCGTGGTTCTTTGTAACAAAAGACCAGCGCCCCCGCCCAGGCGGGAGCGCTGATCGCTAAAATTGCTGAAATACTGTTTACTCCGGCTCGACGACAGGAGCCTCCGGGGCGTTGCGGCCAATGGAGGCAATGCCGTTTTTGGCGCTGCTCTTGGCTTTGTAGCCATCGCTGACGGCAATGATCTCACCGTTGGAAGCTTTCAGACGGAAACGGAACTGGCCGCTCTTGTCCTTGTACAGCTCATACTTGGGGTGAACCAGGGGCATATATCCCTCCTTGGTCTGATCCTCCACATGGACAGCGCAGTTTTTACGCACGCTCTCCACTCCGGTCTTTGCCGCTCCCACGCTGGAATAGGTCTCGCCACCCGTGGCAATGATCTGGCCATTGGTGGCATACAGATCGAACACGAATTCACCATTCTTTGTCGCTTTGATCTCAAACTTTGCTGCCATGCGTAACTCCTTCTTTCTTTCAAAATATGGGTAACGCTGGAAAACACAGTAGAACTGCGTAAATTCTACACCCTGTTCTGAAAAAATGCAAGCAAAAATACGCCGGCCCATACATTTGTAAAGAAGTACGCGGCCGTCCGGCTGCGTACAGTCTTGCGTATGCCTCTGTTCTCAGGGCGTATCGGCGACGGCCGCCGCCTCCGATCCGCCGGGCCCGGAGGCGGGGCGTGGAGCGGCCTCCATCAGCCTCCGGACGCGCTCCAGCTCGTCGTTCATCTGACTGATACGCTCCATCCCCTCGGCGATCCAGGACAGCTCCGCGGGGGTACAGGCGCCGTAATCAGGCTTTTCGGCGGCGCGCCCGCCGCCGGACCGCAGCCCCAGCGCGAAGCCGATCGCCATCATCGCCAGCGCGGCTATGACCGCCGCCGCCCGCCTCATGCCGCCACGCATCCTATCATCTCCCCCACATCCTATGCTCTGTCCATCCCGACCGTCATTGCGGACCGCGCCGTCCGGGGTATAATGAAAAGAGTAGGCACATGGCTGTTTCCATGTGCCTACCTTTGTTATACACCTGCCGGCCACCAGCGGTCCGGGCGGGGCTTTACCTCGAAGGCTCAATTCGCCGCATGAAAATAAAAGATCTTCATATCCGGTGAATCCGGATCCTTCCGGAAGGCATGCCAAGTGTGCGCGGGGATAAGAATGGACATATCCGGTCCCACCTTCACATCCTCATCGTTGATGCGAAAGCTTCCGTGGCCTTCCAGCACGAGAAAACCCTCCTGGTCCTCGTGCTGGTTGAGCTTGCCGTATTCCGTCACATCGCAGAACATCATCCCGCACATAGCCCCGGAGCCGCCAAACAGCAGATCTGTCTCCGGTCTGGGCGGCGGCGTCAGATCGTCGACCGTGAATTGCCTGTACATCTCCATATGTTTTCTCCTTTTTTTATCGTCTCGTATTTTGCGGGCCATCCATTCTGTGCGCGGTGCGCATATACTCCATGGCCGTCTCATCCAATAGAAAGTCCATCCAGAGGTAGCGGACCTGCTGCGTTCCCGCCGAGAGTATCCCATGGCTGGAGCCAAGGGGGATATGCAGCAGCATTCCCTCGGGAAAGGGGTATTTCAGCTCATCGATGACGGCTGTGCAGTCGTTCCCCTTCAGCCCCAAAAATATCTGCTCGAGCATAGGATGTTCATGGGGCGCTACCATGTCGTCGCCGCCGGTCTCCACACTGCCCATGGCAAAGCGCGGGATCATCCCGGCAGGGATGAGCATGCGGCTCACGGTCTTTTCGCTCTTGCAGTCCTCCGAGTATGTGGGCGCGCTGTCATAATCGACCGTATACGGCCCTGGCATGCCCTCCCGAAAAGCCGCCATCTCTTCCCCTGTCACCTGCCGCCGCAGCTCCAGCATGCACGCCTCGGACGGAGCGTACACCTCCACCGGCGCATCCGGCGTTGGCACATAGACCCCCCCCTCTCCCAGTTTCGCCTCCGTTCCGGCAGAGCGGACCGTTACCTCTCCTTCCACCGTTATGAGCACCCTGGCACACTGTCCGTCTGCCGGGAGCGACAGCGTCCCACCTACCGGCAGCGTCCGCCACAGCAGTCCGACGCCTTCCACCTCATCTTCCAGCACGCACCGGACAGGCTCCCCCGGCTGCGGAACAAGGACGGTGGAGCGTATCTCTTCCGATCTCATCGCTGTTCCCTCACCCTTACCATCGTCTCGCCGCAGTAGGGGATGATGCCAATGGTACTGTCACTCCCCTGACGCGCGTCCGCCTTGGCCAGGGCCTCCTCCATACTCCGGCACAGCTCAAATCCCAGCGCGTCCGCATCCGCCTTCGTAAAGCCCTTGGATACCAGAAGGGTATTCACGCCGCGCTTTCTCACCTGGTCCAGATGGATGGGGTTGTCAATGGCGATGAGATCTTCGATAAGCCCTTTTTTTACATATTCGCGGATGGTCTGCTCACTCAGCGTGCAATAGTGCCGGAGCGCATATTCGTGATGTGGCGCGTTGCCGCTGAGCCCTTCTTCCCCGGACAGGGCAAAGATAAGCGTACCTCCGTCCTTCAGACCGTACTGAGAAAACACAAAGGGCTTGTCCGCCTGCCAGAAGTCCACATCGGCGGGATTGGCGGAGGCGATCACGATATCAGTCCGGCACGGTATCTCCGGGCTGAGGACCTGACGGGCCATCTCGATACCGGCCCGGTGGGCGGCGATAAAGTCGCCGGAAAAGACGCCCAGGACATGCTTGTCCTCATCCATCACCGTATTGATGATGAATTTTAACCCGACCTGCGCGGCGATCATTTCCATCTCTCGACGGCACTGGTTATCGGCATTTCCGCAGGTCTCCATCACATTCTGGTCTAACGCCGCGATGAGATGGGTCCCCTGGGTAGTGCGCTCACCGCAGATACCCGGCTGGACGATCTTAGCGCCGCCGCCCCAGCCGGCAGAGACATGGGGCACGATATTACCGATCCCCATAATAAAATCTGCCTCCAGCGCCACCCTGTAGACATCGATGGGTATCCCGCTGGGCGTGTCGCCGATGTGAACGATCTCGTCCTGGTCGGTATAGCTCAGATTGAGAAAACGGTAGGTACTCAGGATCTGGGGGCCGATATGCTGGAGCTTTTCCTCCTCCGTCATCTGCCGGTGGGTCCCCGGTGCTACACAGATGGTCACATGCTCCCTGGGAACGCCCGCCAGATCCAGCCGCCGCAGGGCGTGGGTGAGAATGAGCTTCTTGGGCGTGGGACGGGTGACGTCATCGATGAGGACCAGGACATTCATCTCAGGGCTAACGAGTTCTTCGAGCCGTCCCGTACCGACAGGCGCGTCCAGCGACTGTTCAATGAGCGCGTCTGTATCCGACGGTATCTCCGGCTTCATGGGCGCGGCATAATACATCACACGCTCCTCCGGCAGGTCAAAACACAGTGTGTCTGCTCCAAAAGGGAGAAAATAGCGCATTGTCTCTCACTCCTCTCTCTCCAAAATACACCGGCCTGCATCCGCGTCCAGATACACTCTCGCTTCGCCATGCTGACGCAGAACTGAAGCGGGACATGCCTCTGACACAGGGCCCTCCAGCATTTGCCTGACCGCGTTCGCTTTCGTGGCGGAAGGGACCACGCAGAAGATCCTGTCAGCCGCCAGGATGCCGGGTATGGTCACCGTCAGCGCAGAATGCGGGACCTGCTCCAGACTTTCAAAGCACCCGTCGTTCACCTGCTGTTGACGGCAGACCTCGTCCAGAGTCACGATCTTCACCAGTTTGCCGTCATGAAAGTCCGCTTCCCCCGGGTCGTTGAAAGCCAGGTGGCCGTTCTCGCCCACACCGCAAAGACACACGTCCAGCGGATGCTCCCGCAGCAGTCCCGCATACCGCTCCGCTTCCGCCTCTGGGTCCGCCGCGTTTCCATCCAACAGCCAAACGCTATGGAAACAGACCCTGTCAAAGATAGCCTTGCGGAGAAAGTTTCCAAACCCCGCGGGGTGCTCTGCCGGCAGTCCAACGTATTCGTCCATATGAAAAGCGTCTACCCGGGACCAGTCTATCTCTTCGTCCGAGCACAGGGCCGCCAGGAGCTCATTTTGAGACGGCGCCGCGGCGAACAGCACATTTGCGTGTCCTTTCTCTCCGATCGCGTCACGAATGGCTGCCGACGCCTCCCGGGCGGCGTGCTCCCCCATCTCAGCGCGGGTGGAAAACACCCTCGCGTGCAACTTCTCCACCGTTAATTCTTTTATCACACTCATTGATGTCTCCTCGTCATTTCTTTTCAGTTCACAAACAGCTTCGCCAGCGCGGGCAGCGCGGTGGTCAACGGTTCAAACAGGATCACCAGCACGCAGCAGATGATATCCGCCGCAAAAAACGGTATCAGCGCCCTGGTAGCTTTTTCGATCGAACACTTGCCGATCTTGCAGCTCAAAAACAGCACCGCGCCCACGGGCGGCGTATACTGACCGATGGCCAGGCACATCACGCACCAGACGCCGAACTGAACGGGGTTGACGCCCAGCTGCATGGCGATAGGCAGAAACATCGGAACAAAGATGATGCACGCCGGCGCGTCGTCCATAACCATACCGATCAGGAGAAATACCAGCATCATCATCCCCAGCACCGCATACTTGGAATGCGTGATCGAGAAGATCGCGTTCACCAGCAGATCGGGCACTTTTGTGTACGCAAGCAGCCAGGAAAAAATGGAGGACACACCGATGAGCATCATGACCCCCGCGGTCATGAACGCGGTATTGACAAACATCTTGGGGAGATCCTTCCACTTGAGGCTCTTATACACAAATTTGGACAGGATAAAATTGTAAAACGCCGCGACAATAGCGGACTCTGTCGGCGTAAAAATACCCAGCAGCGTTCCAAAGATGATGATCACAAAGGTTATCAGCGGCGGGAAGCCTTTTTTGAGCGCCTCCTTCTTCTGACCCCAATCCATGATCTCACCCCGTGGGTAATCGTGCTTCTTCGCCGCCAGGAAGCATACGGTCATGAATGTAACGCCAATGAGGATCCCGGGAATGATCCCGCCCAGAAACATATCGGTGATGGATATGGACCCGGCCACCATGGCATAGATGATCATCATATTGCTGGGCGGGATGATGACGCCGATGGTCGCGGTCGTCGCCGTCACAGCCACTGTGAAGCCGTCATCATAGCCGGCCTGGTGCATCATAGGCATAAGGATCGGCCCCTCCGCGGCTACGTCGGCCGACGAAGAGCCGGACATCCCGCCAAAGAGCATGCTGAACACTACGTTCACATGAGCCAGACCGCCCGGTATCCTGCCTACAAACACCTCCGACAGTCTGAGCAGCCGCTTGGACAGGTCGCCGCTGGCCATGAACTGACCTGTCAGAATGAAAAACGGGATACAGCACAGAGAAAACGTGTCCATGCCGGTAAATGTCCGCTGGACGATGAGCGTCAGCGGAACGCTCACGTCGCCAAGGACCAGCGCCGCGATGCCGGCCGCGCAGATCGAGAACACGATCGGTACGCCCAAAAACATCAGCGCGAACATGACAACAAAAAGAATGATCGCTACCATAGATACCTACCTCTTCGGATCCGCTTTCGCCCCGTGGATCATGGAAACATCTTCCAGCACGATCCCAAGACAGTTGACCATTACAATGACCCCGCACACGGGGATGACCATGTAGATATATCCCATGGGAAACCCGCAGCACATCATCGTGCGGCTCATCCCGCTCATTGCAAAGATGTATCCGTACCGGATGAACACGTATCCCACCGCAGCGCACACTACATAGGATAATATATGGACCATGGCCTTCAGCGACCGGTTTTTTATCCTGTCCGTCACCAGGACCAGACCCATATGCGTGCCGTTGCTCAGACCGAGCGAACCGCCGATCATGGATATCCAGATCAGCATATAGCGGCAGACCTCCTCCGTCCACGAGGACGGATTGTTGAGAACGAACCGCGTAAAGACCTGCCATAGGACCACAAGGCATATCGCGCATGTCAGCACGCCTAACACCGCTTTGATCAGCATGTCGGCAAGTGCCTTACCCTTGAAAAACCACTTCATAATACCCTCTCTCCATATTACTCCCACGCCCAGTACGGGAGGGCTGTCTCTGAAAAAGGGCCGGCCGGAGGTCCCGGCCGGTCCCTGCGGACGGTCACGCGCCCAACTCGTTTATGATATCAAGGATCTTCACTGCTTCATCGGTCGTCGCATACTTCTGGTAGACGTCCGAACACTTCTCGGCAAAGGCATTGCGCTGCTCAGCGGTGAGCTCCGTATAGACGCAGCCCGCCTTGATAAGGTTGTCGAACGCCTCCTTCTCGCCGTCGTCGAATATCTCAGATGCATAGGCCTTCGCCTGAGCGGCAGCGTCCAGGATCCAGCCCTGTTCTTCCTCGGTCAGGCTGTTCCAGTAATCCAGGCTGCAACACAGAACACTGGGCACACGAAGGTGCTCCGTATTGGAGAAATACTTTGCCGTCTCAAACCATCTGAGAGTATACACGGAAGAGTAGTTGTTCTCACATGCGTCCAACAGCCCCTGAGACAGAGAGGTGAAAACCTCCCCGGAGTTCATCGGTGTGGGAGACGCGCCCATGGCCGTAAAGCCGTCCTGGATGCTCTGCGCTCCCATGGTGCGGATCTTCAGGCCCTTCAAGTCATCGGGCGTAGCCACAGGACCATTGATAGTGAAGATATTTCTGGTGCCCTCGTCATACAGAGCAATGAGCTTCAGACCGGCGTTCTCAAACAGTTCCTGGTAGATCTCACCCACCTCGCCGTCAATGACTGCGTTAAAGTGTTCCTTGTCTTTGAAAAGGAACGGCAGATTGAACAGCGCCAGCTCAGGAACGAACGTGACCATGTTGCCCGCGCTCACCCGGGTCAGCTCCAGCATGCCCAGTTTGCAGCTCTCCACCGTGTCGGACTCCTCGCCAAGGATACCGTCAAAGAACGTCTGTACCTCAACGGTTCCGCCGCTCAGTTCGCCCATCTTTTCCTGGAACAGCGTGTCCGCCTTGCAAAGGGGATAATCAGCCGAGTCACTGGCCGCCAGACGGATGACCTTTGCCCCGGATGCGTCACTGTCCGCGCCTTCCTCCTGCACATCCTCCTGGGCCGTGCCCTCTGCCTTTGGCTCTTCCTTCCCGGAAGCCTGACCGGAACCGGAGCTGCTGCACCCCGTAAACAGCGCAAGGCACATGACGACCGCCAACAACAGTGCTAAGATTCGTTTCATTTTTGTTCCTCCTTCGTATGATTTTCTTTATGATCTTGTCCAAATTATCGCCTGACGATCATATTTACTCGTGTAAATGTCTGGCAATAAATGAAGCCCATGGGATTTCGTGAGAGTGGTTCTTAAGCGCTGGCCCGTTTGACAAGGGCCAGTTCAAAATGTTGATCTGCCGTCGCATGACCGGATATCTTCTCCATCAGCGCGTCGATGGCGGTCTCCCCTATCTCCTTACAAGGCAGCCGCACCGTAGTGAGCTCAGGCACGATAATGGAAGCGGACAGCGTGTCGCCAAACCCCACTACCTCCAGATCGTCCGGTACAAAAACACCTCTCTGGAAAAAGCCCTTGATCAGTTCCGCCGCCATGATATCGGAATTGACATAGAAAGCAGTGGGGCGCTGACTTTCTTCCATCCTGAAGTAGGCGTCGATGACGCCCTCCACGTTCAGATACTTCCTGCTTTCATATTTCAGCGCGTCCAGGAAAAAAATGTACTTTTTCTCTGGCGCCAGACCGTGCTTGCGCAGGGAATCCTGATAGCCGTTCACTCTCAGCCCCTCTCCATTGTCTTGCTCCAGCGTCTTCTCCGGGTCGCCGTCGCCCAGATAAGCGATACGTCGGTGATGTTTCTCGTCAAAAAGATAATCTACGGCGCCGCAAACAGCCTGCCGAATGCTGGGAAGGATCTGGGTGATCATCGGGCTGATCTCACTGTCCGTCTCGGCAAACATGAACAGTACCACCGGCATCCCGCCTTCGGCGATCTTATTGAGCCGGCGCAGATACTCGTCCTTAAGGGGAATGAGCGCGGAGAAGATGAACGCTCCGCAATACTGCCGGCTGTTAAGAGCATTGAGCATGGTAAACGCGTTGGCGCCGGAATAGGAGGACACGGTCAGGGTGTAATTGTGCTCTGCGGCCACATGCTCCATGTAAAAGTGTATCTCAGAAAAGATCTCACTGCGGATGTCGTCAGTAAGCAATAGGATCTGATTGGACTTACCGGATTTCAGGCTTCTGGCCAAGGCGTTGGGAAAGTATCCCAGTTCATCGATGACCTTTAACACCGCTTCCCGCTTCTCCTGACTCACATAATTGGAGTTATTGATCACATACGACACAACGGCCGGGGAAACATTCGCCCTTTTTGCCACGTCATTTCTTGTTATCACGGTTCTGCCTCTCTGCGGAACAGCCGCCGCTCCCGGACTTTCGATGTTATCACTTTAGCACAAAAATCCGCCTAAGTAAACACGTGTAGATACAAGAAAATATAAACCGGCTTTTTTACTAGATTTATACGGCCTGTTTTGTGTATGATTTATATTTTATCGGGGATATCCCTCCCTATTTTTGGGGATATATCCAACCATATGCCCCTTGACTTTTTGAAAGCAGGAGCGTATATTAAGTAACAGATGTTTCGCAACAACAGTTGCTTAACGAGAAGGAGGACATCTATGCCGCCAAAATGCAGGTTCACCAGGGATGAGATCACGTACGCCGCTGTGAACGTCACGCGCAAAGCGGGGCCCGCCGGGCTCACCGCACGGGCACTGGCGGAGGAGCTGGGCTGTTCGGTCAAGCCGATTTTCGGACTATTCAAAAATATGGAGGAAGTTCAGGGCGCCGTTCTGGCTGCCGCGCAAGACCTGTACCAAAGCTATCTTGCAGAGGATATGGCTGCGGGAAACTATCCCCCCTATAAAGCCAGCGGCATGGGCTATATCCGTTTTGCCAAAGAAGAAAAAGAACTGTTCAAGCTGCTTTTCATGTGTAACCGCAAAGGGGAGCCGCCGGAACCAGGCAGGGAAATGGATGTGATCATCCCCCTGATTATAAAAAACACGGGGCTTTCCAGGGAGAAAGCAGAGCTGTTTCATCTGGAGTTGTGGATCTTCGTGCATGGCATTGCGTCCATGATTGCCACATCCTTTCTGGATTGGGAGATGGAAAC
>CANQMO010000023.1 GCA_947624985.1 uncultured Oscillospiraceae bacterium
TATTTTGCCGCGTTCCCCGATGAAGCGAAACAGTACATGAAAGAAGTAAAAGAAGCTGAACGCGAGGAAGAAAAGCGTCAAGAAGAACACCTTGCAGAAATTCGCGCTTATGTAAAAAGTCTGTCCAAAAAGGAATTGCAGGACGAACTATTTGAATCACTGCTGCAGCTGGACGAGATATACCGTAGCAGATGGTAGTATTCGTGGCTTTGATAAAGAATAATATCACGTCAAGAAATGCGTCTCACCAGGAGACGCATTTTTTCGCGCTCATAGGAGGTGAGCATTATCGCAGAAACCGAAAGCAAGAACATCCGCACCCGTAAAAAGGGCGATATAAAGACCAAAGACAGCGCCAGCCAGGACAAGTCCAGCGGGCCAAAGGGCAAGCCCATCATCGAAAAAGCAGCCCGCGCCGCCGCTGTTGATCAAATCTATCAATCCATCAAGACCCGCCGCGCCGAGGATGGCAAGGCACCCGACGACGAGCAGCGCACCGCCGCGCCCGTGGAAAAGGTGGAACGGGCCGCTGGCGTCACATCGGCGCAGACCGTCGCTGCCATCCAGAATGCCAAGCGCACGACCGCCGCAAAGAAACTCTGGACGGAAAAGCAGACCCGCGCCGCAGAACAGGCAGCCGCCTCGCCGGAGGCCGCGCCCATAACGGCCCCCACGACCCCGCCAGCAGCAACCAACAGCGCCGCGCCATCCGACGCCATTCAAAAAGCGCAACGTATGGCCGCCGCTAAAAAGCTCTGGAATGAGAAGCAGACCCGCGTCGCAGAGCAAGCAGCCGCCTCACGGGAGGCCGCGCCCACAGCCCCCATATCGTCCCCGGCACCGGGCGGCACCCTCTCCGGTCCCGTCGGGAGCGCGACCCCAGCCAACGTGACCGGGCAGCCGGGCCAAACCACCGCCAGCCTCCCGGCCATCCGGGAGCGAGGAACCTGCGGCACCGCCCCGGCCATCAAGGAGAAACCCCGGCTCGGCCCCGCTGCTATCAAGACCCGGCCAGAGACGCGCCGGACTGTCTTTTCCTCCCGGATCTCACCCACGACCCAGAGTGCGGGGAGACAGGCAGCCATCACCAGCGCCAAGAAACGCCAGCGCAGGGCGCAGGAGGCCGGGCGACAGCTGCTTGTCCAGCAGACGAAAAAGGCGGCCCGCGCCGCCGCCGTTGCCTCCCGGAAGATCGTGGAGGCGTCGGCCAAGGCCACAAAAGCCCTTATCAGCGCCCTTGTCGCCCTCCTGGGCGGCAGCGTGTTCATCGCCGTGGTATGCCTCATTTTCCTTGTGGCCGCCATCGTGTCCTCGCCCTTTGGCATCCTGTTCACCGACGAGCCGGAGGCCCCGGACGCCGTTTCGCTCCCCACGGCCATGTCCCAGATCAACGAGGAATACAACGCCCAGCTGGAGGCACTTCAAGCTGGGTATGATACGGTGAACATCCAGGGCAGGCCCCCAAGCTGGCGAAATGTGATAGCCGTCTTTGCGGCCAAGACCGCTGCTGCCGACGACGGCATGGACGTTATCACACTGGACGCGGAGCGCGTGGAACGGCTCCGCGCCGTCTTTTGGGATATGACCACCATATCCACCTCCACGGAGAGCATCGAACACCCGGACACAGACCCGGACGACGGGATAGACGACAGCCATACGGAGAGCGTCTTGACCATCACCATCAACGGGGCCACCACCTCGGATATGACGGTGCACTACGGCTTCACCCGCTATCAGGTGGAGGCGATGGAGGCCCTCATGGACGAACTGGAGGAATGGGGCCTGTTTATAGGCGACCTTGAAATCTCCGACGCGACGGCCATTGAGGTATGGAACAACCTCCCGGCTGGCCTGTCCAACGAGCGCCGGACGGTGATCCAGTACGCCCTGTCCCTCGTCGGCAAGGTGCATTATTTTTGGGGCGGCAAATCCCTTGTCCTGGGATGGGACCCCCGCTGGGGAACGTCCACCCAGGTATGGGCCGCAGGCAGCCCCACAACGGGAACATACCGGCCCTACGGCATGGACTGTTCCGGCTTTGTGGACTGGTGCTTTTACAATCAGAGCGGCGGCGAGTACATCATCGGTCACGGCGGCGGCTGTATCGCTCAGCACAACGCTTGCCGGGCCATCAGCTGGGGCGAGGCAATCCCCGGCGACCTTGTGTTTTACCCCGGCGACTCCCACATCGGGATCGTATGCGGCTGGGACGCCAACGGGAACATCCTCATTGTCCATTGTGCCAGCGGTTCCCTAAACGGCGTCGTTATCACGGGCAAGAGCGGCTTTGTCACCATCGGCAGGCCCGTGTACTACGGGGAGTAAGAAAAATGCGTCTCACCGTGAGACGCATTTTTCCCGTGGCCGCATTTCACGCGCTTGACAACACTTGCTTGACGGTGTTTTCCCAAAACATGACAAATGCGTGAATATACCCTATAGTAATACAAGGGAGGTACAGTGAATTTAAACCATTTTGATTCTCATGACGATATAATAAGTGTGCAGCACAAAGGAGGGTTACGATGGTAGATCTACACAAGAAGAATAACGTCTGTCCGCATTTTCTGGTACGCGAATACGGTGACGAAATATACAAATTCTGCCGCCGCATTACCTTCAGCAAGGAAGATGGTGAGGACCTCTTTCAAAACACCTTTCTTAAAATATTGGAAACAGGTAAAGAAACCACGGATCAATCCAACATCCGGCAATTTCTGTATCGGACTGCATTGACCTGTTGGAAGGATCAGAAGCGGAAATACGCTCGTCGAGAACGGATTGCGCCAAGTGTGCCTTTTGAGGAAAACACTGATGTTCAAAGCGGCAACATGGAAGAAGTGTTGCTCGACATGGAAGAAAAAATGCTTGTAAGGAGTATTGTAGCTTCTTTGCCGGAGAAATACCGTTTGCCCACTGCACTGTACTACGGCGCAGAAATGAAACTGAATGAAATAGCGGAAACTCTATCGTTGCCAGTCGGAACCGTAAAGAACCGACTTTTCACCGCCCGACAAATGGTGAAGGAGGAATTGATGAAATATGAAAGATAAGTACAACGACATCGAGCAGGTGCTTCGCAAATCCTATGATGATGATTATCTTCCTACGGACTCTTTTTTAGAACACGTCGAAGCAGTTATGAGGGCAACAGCCGAAGCAACCAGTCTGCCGGAGAAGGATTCTCCCCATCATGCAGGTGCCCATGCCGCTCGCCGTCGGGTGCTGGGCGTAGCCATAGCAGCGACAGTGACCATGCTGCTGGGCGTAACAGCCTACGCTGTGTACCAGGCCCGGATTCAGGACTATCAACTGCCAGAGAACACGACGACGGTCGATATCGTCAGCGGCGAGACCTCTATCGCAACCACTTCTCCCGCGTCCCGGGTGAGTCTGTCGCTGGTGGGCTACCAGGGCACGCCGGAGTATGAGGCATTTCTGGAGTGGGAAACGCTGCAGGAGAGATGGTGGGAAGAAAAAGCAACCATCCGGCAGGAGAACAACCAGGATGATTCATGGCATGAGACGCCGGACAATTATTGCTTCTATTACTCCGCCGTCACCCAATCCCAGGCGAGGGAACTGGACACCATCATGAAAAAATACGGCCTATCGCCGCATGAGCATAGGTCTACCCTGTTGCGCGAGGATAGGTATACCACCCTAGGCCTGGAGAGTCTGTGTCAGCTTCTGGATATGGAACCCTTTATCTACGGGGAGTGGGACGCATATAGCGGCTATGTCTATGACGACGGCACGTTCAAGCTGCATGGGTCTAAAAACACGGAGGACTGGGACGAGTATATGGCATCTGGTTTTACCATGTTTTTGAGTGTTAAGGGCTCCTTCACCACTATTTTCGCCCATCTGCCTGCGGACTATGACCAGTGGAACTATACAGTAGGCGGTCAGGAGTTGACGCTGGCCCTCTCTAATGAGGGCGGCATTATCTTGGCAGAGACGCCGGGGGCGTATATATACTTGTCAGATCATTCCCAAAGCCGGGAGGATCTGGAGGCATTCGCGGATGCCGTTGACTTCGATGCCTTGGCGGAGAAATTCGACGGCACACCTCTGGACCTGACCGAGGGTATGAAAGAGATGGATGAAAAATACGCCGCCTGGGAGGACGACTATATGACCCGGCACAATCCAGCGCCGGAAGATGCCGCAAGCCTTCCCTCTTTTGATAGTGAAGAGGAAGAAAAAACCTGGATTCTTGCCCAACTGGGGGACCTGGACTGGCCGGCAGAGGGGCCGGACGGCTATGGGTTCCTTTGGCAACAAACAATCTGCCAGCGTGACGGGTATCGGCAGCGGGACGGACAGGATGTGGCCGTGTACGCCTTGTACAGCAGCAGCTATTATTCCAGAGAAGCGGACAACAGCGGCTTGAGCCTTATCTACAAACGGGTGTTCTCCGACCCGGCGCTGACGAAGAGCGTCAATCAGTGGGAACTGGATAGCTGGCGTCAGATTTACCCAGAGAGCGTAGAGCTTGACCTCTGCGGTCATGAGGCACTGTATATACCGGAGGACATGAACGGCCCCCAGAGCACGCTTTGCTGGCTGGATCAGGAGCGCGATTTGTTTTTCCAACTGTGTGTCCCCGGCGAGAAAGAGCCTTTGGAGACGTTGCGGGGCTATGCAGAAGAGTTGATTTCAGTCATGGACGGAACTTCATAAAGATATATCATTATGGAATATACAATTGAAAACTCAAATGGTGAAACGGTGCTGAAAAACTCTAAAGGGTTATCCGCCTTTCAACTGAAGGTTATTGCCCTTATCTTCATGACCCTAGATCACATTGGCGCAATTGCCTTTGAGGTGCCTTTTGTGATGCAGTATCGGTCATATCTGCGTACCATCGGGCGGCTGGCTATGCCCATTTTCCTGTTTTTGCTGGTGCAGAGCATCCGCCACACCCGGAGCAAAAAGCGGTTCGTCCTGCGGTTGTACCTAGCAGGAATGGGGATAGGGCTTTTCGTCACCGCCATGAATCAGCTTTTCGGGGAGCGGTTCAATTACTTCACACCGGGCAACATCATCTTTTCGTTTTTCTACGTTGCCCTGTACGCCGTACTCATCGAGACGATGATAAAAGCAGGCAGGGAAAAGAACTGGTGGACGGTGGGTATATGTGTATTAGGTCTGGCAATCTCGCTTATACCAACAGTAGTATACTTGCCGTTGCTGGAGATGACATACGCCCTCAACCTTGACGGGTCCAGTCGGGTGGGTTTTCTTTTGAGCGGCCTGCTGGAAAGTATTCTGCCGTCGTTCAGCTCGGTGGATTACGGCATTGGTGTGATCATTTTAGGTGTGGCTATGTATTTTGCTGGGACGAAAAAGCGTCAGTGTGTGGTGTTCGCTGTTTTCTGTGCGGTATGCTATGCGGGTGCCTTGGCCACGCAGGTCTGGGGTCTGTACGACCTAATGCAGATACAGACTTATGGCTTTGCCATGACCTTTTTAGATCGGAGCCAACTAAAAATGTTCTGGGCACTGCCGTTCATGGTCCTCTACAATGGTCAACGCGGACATTCTGGCAAATGGTTCTTCTACATATACTATCCGTTGCATAGAGAACTAATTTTCCTGCTTGCTGGAACCTTCTTATCAAATTAAGCAAATAGAACTCTTGCTTTTGATGAAACCTCTAGCGAACTGGAGGCGTAATGCGTACTTCGGCATCGTTGTACCGCAAGACTTTAGTGAACGGCCAAAAGACGGTTTAGAACAGTTCAAATAGTATACAAAACTAATTCGCAATAGGGCGGGCAACAAAAAATTATGCTCCGTCCCCTTAACGGGGGACAGAGCATAATTCACCACCCGATAGTTACAAAAAGTTTCATTTATTGCTTTTTGTTTACAACTTCTTATACGACAAACTGACATGGACAAGCCGCTGGCGACCCCATAGAAGTACCCGCCTGCGGCTCTGATGCAGGCGGGTACTTCTTCATTATCCAGACACCGCCAAAATGCGTCTCACCATGAGACGCATTTTGACACGCAAAGGCGTTATTCGGCGGGCGTTTCTCTGGCCTTTATCAGCGCCTTGGTAGTAGCCTCAACGGAAGCCTCAACTACCATACGCTCCTTCTTATCCAGCAAATGAATAAGTGTATCAATGTGCCTGCTGCAGTCATCATCTGGCTGGCCTTCCCTATGAAAAAACTGATCCACAGAAATATTGAACATCGTCACCAGTCGGACAAACGTATCAAAGCTAGGATTAGGTGCTTTGCTCTCCTCGTCCTTACTTTCGTTCCCATGATTCTCAAGGTTGATTATGGTCCGATCCCCACGGCAGACCAACTCCGCCAGATACGCTTGTGTCCAACCCCTTGCTTCTCTGGCCTGTTTGACAGCCTGGCCAAAGCCTTCGTAGTCAAACAAAAGGCTATTATCACTCATACCATACATCACCCGAAACCATTTTACAGGCCATGCCACGGCATGAAAATGTAATGAATTTTCATGTTATATGAAATTTTATTACAGGTTCCTCCGTTTTATACTTCTCTAAAATCAAACGATCTGCCCGACGGCAGAAAAGAAAAAAACCGCCGTCGAGCAGTCAAGTTGTCATATCCTCATGCCAGAACACGGCGGTTTTGAGAAATCAAGCCGTCGTGTTCTGTTTTTCCGGGCCTTTGGCTGAAATCCTTTATTACGGCGGCTTGTGGAGGTAGCCGCCGTGATCCCAATATCATATCGGCAAGGGCATATTGAGGACTTCCCATCAAAAAAAGCCTGTGCGCCTCCCGGTGCGATTGCACCTTTGAATATGAAACCAAAATTCACCCGGACGGCAATACAGTTTCACCTACCCGTATAGTTTATCGCTGTACGGGTCTTTTTTTGCCCTTTTTGCAAAAAAGGCCCCGGCAACTTCGGCACTTTGGCCTTTCCCATTGTAGAGGGGTTACGAAAGGGACAATCACCCGCTTTCGCGGCTGCGAAAGGAGGTGAGGAACCATGAGTGATCCTGTACGCGACCAATGGCAGAAACGCTGCGCCTTCAACGCCTTTTGTAAAAAGGTACTGAAAAACGAGGCGATCAACGCTCACCAGGGCATAAACCGGCAGCAGCTACGGGAGGTGTCGTTTTCCGACCTGTCACCCCAGGAGGAAAACCAGCTTGTCGCCTTTGACGAGTATTTCAAGGACGACGAGGACGAAAAGACCTTCTCCGTAGCAGGAAAGGAGATCACAGCCAAGCAGCTTGCCGACGCCCTACACAGCTTGCCGGACGAAAAACGCAGCGCCGTCCTACTGTACTACTTTTTCGATATGAATGACACGGAGATCGCAAGACTCCAGGGTATTCCGAGAACAACGGTACAGAGCAGACGGACAAGCTCTCTGGAGCTTCTAAAACGCCATTTGGAGGAAACGTGCCAATGAACACTCTGATCAATGACCCGGCGAATGAGGAGCGCGGATTGCTGCCCTACCCGGTGATCGTCGCGGCCACACGGGGCGACCCGGAGGCCATGATGACGGTCGTGCAGCATTACGAAAGCTACATATCCAGCCTGTCCATGCGAAAGCTCCGTGACGAGCGCGGCAACTTCTATTATGGCATAGACATGGACATCCGGGACCGCCTGCGTGCCAAGCTCATGCGGGCCGTTCTCTCCTTTAACGTCTAGGTCACACCACCCACCTGTGCGCCCTTTCAGCAGGAGCCGAGCCTTCTGCGCTTGAAAAAGAAAGCGGCGTAGCGACTGACGGCGCAGTATAGGGCGAATCAGACACGTTCCATGTGCGTCGGAGCCATACGGCGGGTGCGCCACAACGCCCCAGGAGGGCAGAGCGAGAAACACCGCGCCGCACACAGCTTTGGCAAAGCTGCCGGCCATGAGGCGTACATGGGTCAGATACTTGCGTCGGCTATGCGTCACAGCGTAGGACGCCCTGCCATGAGCATGGGGGGAGGCTCACAACCTATGGAGCGGCTTGCCAGCCGCCGCCTGATCTTGTCCTGAATATCAATCACCAAGCGGAAAATGCGTCTCACCATGAGACGCATTTTTCTGCTCTTGGCCCGCTGAAAAGCGGGCCTTTGTGTTGACATCCATTCGGGACAAACGGCCAAAACATAGTGGCCGAGCCATTATACATAGACTGGGGAGAGGAGGTGTCCTATTATGATAGATCTGGCAGAACTAGAGCGAATGGAGAAAGCCAGCCGTGATTTATTTGAAAGCGGCAGCTTGACGGACATTTCAAGCATAACGATGATCGGTGGCGACACGCCTATGCAAAAGCTGGAAAGCCTG
Organism: uncultured Oscillospiraceae bacterium; assembly: GCA_947624985.1. GTDB lineage: Bacteria > Bacillota > Clostridia > Oscillospirales > Oscillospiraceae > CAJOIG01. The sequence goes on from CANQMO010000023.1 coordinate 8,301, forward strand.
TCGGCACAGCTGAAGAATCTGTACTGTTTCCGCGTGGGCAACACCCCGGTCATGATCTCATTCAAAGAGAATGGGCCGACCCTGGAGGAATCTGTGACCCGGTATTTCACTGGGCTGAAACAAGGGGTACAAATTTGACGCTGACGGCTCTTCCTGATACAATTAAGATGTATAAAGCGGGAAGAAAAGGAGGCTTCCCCGTTGGCAAGAGTTAGAAGGACAGAGCAGACCAGGGCGGCGGCCAAGCAGATCGTCTGGCGAGTGGGTAAGTATATCCGCCTTTCCCGCGAGGACGGCAACGTAGTCTCTGAATCGGTTGTCAACCAAGACAAAATACTGAATGACGAGCTGCCTCGCTTTTTCGAGGACGGTCTGTATGAGGTCGTTGATACCTATATCGATGACGGCACCAGCGGCACGACGGACATTGAACGTGAGGACTTTCAGCGCATGGTGCGCGATGTGAAGTCCGGCAGGATCAACTGTATCATCGTAAAAAATCTCTCGCGGGCGTTTCGGAACAGTGCAAATCAGGGCTTTTTCCTGGAAGAATTTATCCCCCTATACAGCACACGTTTTATCTCCCTGTACCAGCCCTGCATTGACACATACCTAAATCCAGAAGTGGTACACAGCCTAGAGGTCAGCATCACCGGCTTTATGAACGAGCAATATGCCTATAAGACCTCTGCTGACATACGCAGGACATTCAAGCATAAAAGGGAGAACGGCGAGTTCATTGGGGCCTTTGCCCCCTATGGGTATCTGAAAGACCCGGAGGACAAAAACGCCCTCATCATAGACGAGGACGCGGCACAAATCGTGCGGGATATTTTCACATGGTACGTTTCTGACGGCATGAGCAAGGGCGGGATCGTAAGAAAGCTCAATGAACTGGGCATCCCGAACCCCACCGCCTATAAGCGATCAAAGGGCTTCCACTATGAAAACCCTCACGCCAAGCAAAATGATGGATTGTGGTCCATGCCCTCCGTCAGCCGTCTGCTGCAAAACCCGGTTTATATCGGGGTCATGCGTCAGGGTATGCAAAAGGTCATAAGCTACAAGGTACACAAGCGTACCGCAGTCCCGGAAGATGAATGGTACATCGTTGAAAACGCTGTCCCGCCGATCATCAGCAAGGAAGTGTTTAAGGCTGCCCAGAGCTTGCACCAAAAAGATACCCGGACGCCTGCCGGGAAACAAGAGGTCTATATGTTTGCCGGACTGCTCCGCTGTGCCGATTGCAAAAAGGGTATGTACCGCCATACGTCCAAAAAGCAGGTGTATTACAAATGCAGAACGCACACGGAAAAGGGAAAGGGTTTTTGTTCCACCCACGCCATCCGAGTAAGCGTTTTGGAATCTGCGGTGCTTGCAGCTATCCAGGAGCAAATCGCCTTGGTAGAACGCCTAGCTGAAATCGTCGGAGAGATCAATGCGGCACCTGTGATTAAGACAGAATCCGTGAGGCTTAACGCCGCGCTGAAGCAGCGGACAAAGGAATTGGAGAAAGCTACCGCCCTTGCAGACGGCCTTTATATGGACTGGAAAAACGGTGACATCAGCCGGGACCAGTACCGCCGGATGAAGGTCAAGTGCGACGAGCAGATCGAACAGCTTGAACAGACGATAGCACAGATCAAGGACGAGTGCGAGACGTTGAGCCACGGCATATCGCCTGACAGCGACCCATACCTTACCGCCTTTCTCAAACACCGGAATATTACCGCCCTATCCCGTGGCATCGTCACGGAATTGATAGATACCATCTATGTCCATGAGGGTGGGGGACTGGAGATCGAGTTTCGGTTTCAAGACCAGTATCGCCGAATCGTAGAGTTCATCGAGAACAATAAAAATGACCTCTACGTTGTCGGCGAAAAAAGTGTTTCGTGAGGGGTTCATAAATAAATGCACCTACCGGTCCCACGGGTCCTGTGGCTACTACACCGACGGGTCTCGCGGCCTACGGCGGACGGTATAACGTCACCGGCTCTACCCTGGACCTGGCCGCCGGCACGCCGACGCAGGTGCCTTTGGCGGCTACCATGCCGGCGCTTGGCGCGACGTATCCCACCGCCAATGAGATCACCATCGCGGACGCGGGTGACTATGAGATCAACTATTCCGCTCTGGTGAGCACCACCGGCGGACAGTCGCTGACGCTGGCCGTGCGTGTGAACGACACCGCCGACCCGTCCGCCACCCAGACTGTAGCGCTGACGGGCGGTGTGGAGACGCCGCTGAGCGGCTCCGTTATCGTGACGCTGGCCCCGGGCGACGTTATCGACCTCGCCCTGACGTCTCCCAGCGCCGCGGACGTGACGTTCGGCACCGGCCAGACCGCCGCTCTGACGGTAAAGAAGCTGGATGCCCCTGCCGCCGTGTAAAAGAAACGGCCGTCAAAAAAGGCCCCGCCGCATTCACGGCAGGGCCTTTATCCTGTTTGCTCACACGCCCAGATAGTCCTTCTGCTCCTGGGTGAGCGTGTCGATGGCCACGCCCATGGCCGCCAGCTTCCGCCGGGCCACGTCCTCGTCGATGGCCCGGGGCACGGCGTACACGCCGGGGGCCAGCTTGCCCTTGTTCTCCGCAAGATACCGGGCCGACAGGGCCTGGATGGCAAAGCTCATGTCCATGATCTCCGCCGGGTGCCCGTCGCCGGAGGCAAGATTCACCAGCCGCCCCTCGGCGATGGCGAAAACCGTCCGCCCGTTGGGGAGCGTGTAGCCCTCGATATTGTGGCGGGCCTCCTGGTGGGACACGGCGTACTTCTCCAGCGCCTCCATGTCCACCTCCACGTTGAAGTGGCCCGCGTTGGTGAGGATGGCCCCGTCCTTCAGCAGGGGGAAGTGCTCCTCGGTGATGACCCGCTCGCAGCCAGTGACGGTGCAGAAGATGTCGCCGATCTTGGCGGCCTCGGCCATGGGCAGCACGGTAAAGCCGTCCATCACCGCCTCGATAGCCCGGATGGGGTCCACCTCCGTGACGATGACCCGGGCGCCCAGGCCCTTGGCCCGCATGGCCACGCCCTTGCCGCACCAGCCGTAACCGGCCACTACCACGTCCTTGCCGGCGACGATCAGATTGGTGGTGCGCATGATACCGTCCCAGACGGACTGACCGGTGCCGTAGCGGTTGTCGAAAAGGTGCTTGCAGTCCGCGTCGTTGACGGTGACCGCCGGGAACCGGAGGGTCCCGGCCCGCTGCATCTGGTGCAGGCGGATGATACCGGTGGTGGTCTCCTCGCAGGAGCCGATCACGCCGGGCAGCAGGTCGGTGTAGACCGTGTGTATCCGGTGGACAAGATCGCCCCCGTCGTCGATGATGATGTTGGGGCCCACCGCCAGGACTTTGTCGATGTTGGCGTCATACTCCGCCCCCGTGCAGCCGTGCACGGCGTGCACCTCCAGCCCGCCGGCCACCAGGGCCGCCGCCACGTCGTCCTGCGTGGACAGGGGGTTGGAGCCCGTGATGTGCATTTCGGCGCCGCCCCGGGCCATCACCCGGCACAGGTACGCCGTCTTTGCCTCCAGGTGCACGGACAGAGCCACCTTCAGCCCCGCGAAGGGCTTTTCCCGCTCAAATTCCTCGCCGATGGCCCGGCACAGGGGCATGTTCCGCTCCACCCAGGCGATCTTCTTCTCCCCGGAGGGGGCTAACTCGATATCTCGGATCGTGCTCATAGCTCGTTTTCCTTCCGCATAGTTATTTTTGAGGCTCATCCTTTAGCCCAGAACTTCCACCACGGTCTTTTTTTTTTACGCTTTCGGAGGAGGGCACCAGCGCCTCCTTGGGCTCGGGGATGGCGGCCTTCAGAGCGTCGACCTTATCGGTCCGCTCCCAGGGCACGTCCAGGTCCTCCCGGCCCATGTGGCCGTAAGCCGCCGTCTGCCGGTAGATGGGCCGGCGCAGGTCCAGGTCGCGGATGATGGCGGAGGGGCGCAGGTCGAACGTCTGGTTCACGGCGTTTTGCAGCAGCTCGTCGGACACCTTGCCGGTGCCGAAGGTGGTCACGTTCACGCTGACCGGGTTGGCCACGCCGATGGCGTAGGCGATCTGGACCTGGCAGCGGCGGGCAAAGCCGGCGGCCACGATGTTCTTGGCCACCCAGCGGGCGGCATAGGCGGCGGACCGGTCCACCTTGGTGGGGTCCTTGCCGGAGAAGGAGCCGCCCCCGTGAGGCGCGCTGCCGCCGTATGTATCCACGATGATCTTCCGTCCGGTGAGCCCGGAGTCGCCCTGGGGCCCGCCCACCACGAAGCGGCCGGTGGGGTTGACGTAGCACTTCACGTCCCCGTGGTTGAGCCGCTCGGGCAATATGGGCGTGATGACCTCCCGGATGATGTCGTCCCGGATCTGCTCATTTTCCACATCCGGGGCGTGCTGGGTGGAGACCACCACCGTGTCCACCCGGACAGGCTTGTCCTCCTCGTCATACTCCACGGTCACCTGGGTCTTGCCGTCGGGCCGCAGATAGGGAAGCGTTCCGTCCTTGCGGACCTGGGCCAGCCGCCGGGCCATCTTGTGGGCCAGGCTGATGGGCAGCGGCATGAGCTCCGGGGTCTCGTCGCAGGCGTAGCCGAACATCATGCCCTGGTCGCCGGCGCCGTTTTCAAGCTCCGCCGCGTCGCCGCCGGACTTCTGCTCCAGGCTGGCGTTCACGCCCATGGCGATGTCCGGGCTCTGCTCGTCGATGGACGTGATCACCGCGCAGGTGTCGCAGTCCATGCCGTACTTGGCCCGGTCATAGCCGATCTCCCGCAGCACCTGGCGGGCCACCTTGGGGATGTCCACATAGCAGCTCGTGGTGATCTCGCCCATCACATACACCATGCCGGTGGTGGCCGTGCACTCGCAGGCTACATGGCCCTGGGGGTCCTTGGCCATGATCTCGTCCAGGATCGCGTCAGCGATCTGGTCGCATATCTTGTCGGGATGGCCTTCCGTGACCGATTCGGAGGTAAACAGATAGTGACTCATAACAGATCTCCTTTGCAAAAATTTAGCCAAAAAAAGCTCGCCGGAGGTCGGCGGGCAAGAACATAGCTGTTCCTTATCTTTCGATTTACACCGCCGGAATTGGCACCTTTTGCTCCTCGCACAGGTTGCCGGGCTTCACAGGGCCGGTCCCTCCGCCACTCTTGATAAGGCTATGAAATTGTGCAGGTTTATTGTAGCACAGTTTTGGATAAAGTCAATAGCGTCTTGACAAAAACCGGTTTCGGACGGACAATACTGCCATGAAAAAACTCTCTCAAAAGATCCTCGCCGCCTCCGTGCTCCTTACGCTGGCGTTCATCTGGATAAACTCCCTGCTCCCCGGAGACCTGTCCAGCCGGGAGAGCAACTGGATCCTGGCTCTGGTGGAGCCGGCGCTGGAGCATATCCGCTCCGGGCAGGTCCGCAGCGCCATGATCCGCCTGGCCCTGCGCCTGCCCGACGGGCTGAGCATGCCCGTCATCCACTTTGCCAGCGCCATCGAGGACCATATCCTCTCCCGGAGCGCGTCCTTCCTGGTGCGCAAGGCCGCCCACTTTTCCGAGTACGCCCTGCTGGGTTACCTGATGGGCCTTTTGTGCGTCAGCCGCGACGGACGCAGCCGGTTTCTCCTGCCGGAGGCCGGGTGCCTGGCGGCCGCCGCCGTGGATGAGTGCATCCAGCTGTTCTCCGTCGGCCGGTCCGCCCAGCTCCGGGACGTATGTATCGACCTGTCCGGCGCTACTCTGGGGCTGACCGTGGCGCTGGTGCTGCTGGCGGTGCTGCGGGTCTTTTACCGTCTCGCCACCCCAAAAACTGGGAAATATTTATAAAAACTATTGCCCTCTTTGGAAACATGTGGTACAATTTCCACAAAGGAGGTCGATTGCTATGACATTCACATTCACCGGCAAAAAATACGAGGTATCCGATGAGCTGAAGGCCTACGCGGAAAAGAAGATCGGCAAGATCGACAAGCTGTTCCGCACGGAGAGCGACGCGTCCGTCACCTTCAGCGCGGAGCGGGGCCGCTGCACGGCGGAGGTCACCATCCGCAACAACGGCATGTTCTATCGGGTCACCGAGACCACCAGCGACATGTTCGCCTCCATCGACTCCGCCTGCGCCGCTCTGTTCCGGCAGGTGCGCAAGAACAAGACCCGTCTGGAAAAGCGTCTGCGGGACGGCGCCTTCGAGCGCTCGTCCGCCCCCGTGTCCATCCCCGACGACGAGGAAGAGGCGGAGTACAGGATCATCCGCACCAAGCGTTTTTCCCTCAAGCCCATGAGCCCGGAGGAGGCGGTCATGCAGATGGATCTGCTGGGCCACGCCTTTTTCGCCTTCCGCAACCAGGACGAGGACGGGGCGTTCTCCGTGGTCTACAAGCGCAACGACGGCGGTTACGGTATGATCTCCGACGCGGCGGAATGACCTTACAAAATCAAAGAAGCCGGCAACCGCCGGCTTCTTTTTTTGTTGCTTTGCCGCGTTTAAACGACTATCTCTGGCCCTTGTCGTAGGGGATGCCCTCGGCCTTGGGGGCCCGGGAGCTCTTGGAGGTGAACGCCAGCACGATCAGCGTGATCAGATAGGGCAGCAGCCGGTAGAAGTTGGCGTTCAGGCCGATGTTGGCCAGCAGAAAGACGCCGTCGCCGTTGATGTCGATACTGGCGTAGGCCGCGGCGATGCACTTGAAAAGGCCGAACAGCAGCGCCGCGCCGGCGATGTTCAGCGGCTTCCAGTTGCCGAAGATCATCACGGCCAGAGCCAGGAAGCCGAAGCCGGCCACGTCACCGGTGGAGGCACAGTTGGCGGTGGTCAGCGCGTACACGAACCCGCCCATGCCCGCCAGGGCGCCCGAGATGGTCACGCCGGCGTAACGCATTTTCACCACGTTGATACCCAGGGAGTCGGCCGCCTGGGGATTCTCGCCGCAGGAGCGCAGCCGCAGGCCGAACCGGGTCTTATAGAGGATGATGGACAGGACGATGAACACCAGGATACACACATATGTGGTGATGTACACCTTGTCCAGGAAGGTACTGGCCAAAAAGCCCAGCTTGGCTTTCTTGTCAAAGCCGAACATGGTCTTTTTGATCATGAACCAGCTGGCAGCGTCGCCGGTGGCCATTTGGAGCGTGTTCTGGTTGGCGATGAGCCGGATGAGGAACAGCACCAGAGCCGGGGCCATCAGGTTCAGGGCCGTGCCGCCGATGGTCTGATCGGCCTTCAGGTTGATGGCGGCGAAGGCCAGCAGCAGCGAGAATACCGCGCCCAGCACGGCGGACACCGCCATGGTCAGCAGTACGAAGCCCTGCAACGCCACCCAGTTGTCCATCTGCTTGGCCGCGTCGAACCAGCCCCATTGCTGGACCAGCCGCACGAACAGCACGCCGATGAACGCGCCGAAGATCATAATGCCTTCCAGCGCCAAGTTGATGATACCGCTGCGCTCGGCGAACACGCCGGCCAGCGCCACGATCATCAGGGGCACGGCATAGATAAGCGTCTGACGGATCAAAAATGACATTACTTCTGCGCCTCCTTTCCGGCGGCCGCTCCCACGGCGGGGGCGGGTCCCGTCTCCGCGTTGGCGTCCGGTCCGTCGCCGGTCTTTTTCGTCCTGCCGCCCAGCCACAGCTTGATGACCAGGGAGAAGGCGGACAGATACACGATCACGGAGATGATCACGTCGGTGATGTACTCGTTATAGGCCGTCAGGTTGGTCAGCTGCAATCCGGCGATGTCCAGCATGGACATGAACATGCCGGTGAAGATGACGGCGATGGGGTTGCACACCGCCAGCAACGCCACGGGTATGCCGTTGAAGCCGGTAGCGGGCAGGGACTGGTAGGTGGACCAGTAAAACTCTGTGTTGCCGGCCAGATAGTAGAGCGCTCCGGCGGCGCCGGACATGGCGCCGGCAATGGCCATAGAGAGGACGATGCTGCGCTTGTCCTTGATACCCGCGTACTTGGCCGCGTGGCGGTTGGCGCCGCAGGCCTTCAGCTCATAGCCGAAGGTGGTCTTGGTAAAGATGATGTACATGAGGATGGCCAGCGCGATGGCGATCAGGATACCGCCGTTGACCTGAGAGCCGGGGAAGATCTTGTCCAGGAACATCTTGGGGGTCTGCACCCCGTTGAAGCTGGTCTTGTAGATATAGGCGGTCTTGGTGTTCTCCACGGTGTTTTTCAGGTTCGACACGTCAAAGGCCCAGGTGACCAGGTTGGCGGATATCCAGTTGGTCATGATACAGGCCAGCACCTCGTTGATGTTCAGCAGCGCCTTCATCATGCCGGGGATGGCGCCCCACAGGGCCCCGGCGGCCATGCCGCCCAGAAAGGCCAGTATCCAGATGAGCCAGGCGGGGACCACGCTGGAGGGGATCTCCAGAGCGATGAACAGCGTCGCGGCGGTGCCGGCCAGATACTGGCCCGGCGCGCCGATGTTGAACAGGCCGGTCTTATAGGCCACGGCCACGGACAGGCCGGTGAGGATCAGGGGGGTGGCCCTGAAGAGCATATTGCCGAAGTTTACCGGGTTGAAGCCGAAGGTCAGCGCGCCCGCGGCGTTACGGCCCGTGCTGATGATACCCAGGAAGATGATCCGAATGCCCTCCCAGGCGGTCTTGAGGCTCATGCTCTTGTTGAACAGGCCCACCAGCAGGACCACCACCGCGCCGGCGGCCATGCCGATGATGATGGACAGCAGGGACGCCAGCACCGAGCGGGTCCCGTCCCGCTGCATCAGGGGCGTTTTCTTCTTCATGCCGTCTCACGCTCCTTTCCCTGGCGTTTGGCGCCGGCCATGTAAAGGCCCAGCTCCTCCACCGTGGTCTTTTTCGGGTCGAGCTCGCCCACGATCTCGCCCTCGTACATGACCAGGATCCGGTCGGACAGATTCATCACTTCGTCCAGCTCCAGGCTCACCAGCAGCACCGCCTTGCCCGCGTCCCGCTGGGCCACCAGCTGTCTGTGGATATACTCGATGGCGCCCACGTCCAGGCCCCGGGTGGGCTGCACCGCCACGATCAGCGGCAGGTTCCGGTCGATCTCCCGGGCCACGATGGCCTTCTGCTGGTTGCCGCCGGACATGCTCCGGGCAACGGTGACGGGCCCCTGGCCGGAGCGCACGTCGTACTGCTTGATCAGGCCCTCCGCGTAGGAGCGCACCGCGTCGAAGCGGATGAAGCCGTGGTTCTGGAACCGGGGCTCATAGTAGCGCTGGAGCACCAGGTTCTGCTCCAGAGTGAAATCCAGCACCAGACCGTGCTTGTGCCGGTCCTCGGGGATATGGCTCATGCCGGTCTTGCTGCGGGCGCGGATGGACTGATGGGTGATGTCGTGGCCGCAGAGGGTGATCTTCCCGCCGCTGGTCTTCTCCAGCCCGGTCAGGGCCTGGACGAACTCCGTCTGGCCGTTGCCGTCGATACCCGCCACGCAGACGATCTCGCCCGCGTGGACGGTAAAGGACACGTCTTTCACCGCGTCGTGCTTATGTACCCGGGAGGGTACGCACAGCCCCTCCACGGTGAGCACCGCCTCGCCGGGCCGGGCCTCGTCCTTGTCCACCACCAGCTGGACCGGACGGCCTACCATCATGCGGGAGAGCTCCTCCTTGGTGGTGCCGGCGGTGTCGATGGTGCCCACATACTTGCCCTTGCGCAGCACCGTCACCCGGTCAGAGACCTCCATGATCTCGTTGAGCTTGTGGGAGATGAACAGGATGCTCTTGCCCTCGGCGGCCAGGTTGCGCATGATCTGCATGAGCTCCTCTATCTCCTGGGGCGTCAGCACCGCGGTGGGCTCGTCGAAGATCAGGATCTCGTTGTCCCGGTAGAGCATTTTCAATATCTCTGTGCGCTGCTGCATGCCCACGGTGATGTCCTCCACCTTGGCGTCCAGATCCACATACAGGCCGTACTGCTTGGACAGCGCCTCCACCTTGGCCCGGGCGTCCTTCTTCTGCAAAAAGCCCATCTTCGTGTCCTCGGCTCCCAGGATGATGTTGTCCAGGACCGTGAACACCTCGATCAGCTTGAAGTGCTGGTGGACCATGCCGATGTGCAGGGCGGTGGCGTCGTTGGGGCTCTCTATCTTCACCGGCTGGCCGTTCTTGCGAATCTCCCCCTGCTCCGGCTGATACAGGCCGAACAGCACGCTCATGAGCGTGCTCTTGCCCGCGCCGTTCTCGCCCAGCAGAGCGTGGATCTCGCCCTTGCGCAGCTGGAGAGTGATGTCGTCATTGGCCTTGATGCCGGGAAACTCCTTGGTGATGTGAAGCATCTCGATGACGTATTCCGGGGTCTGCTCCATGCTTCCTCCTCCTTTGTGTGGGTTTTGCCGGAAGTTTAACGATCAGTTTTAAGGAAGAAGGGGAAGAGTGGCGCTCTTCCCCTTCCGGTTGTGACCGTTCAGATCACTCGATGTAGTTGACAGTGACGTAGTCGGTGGAAGCGTTGGCGATGTCGCCGCCCTCCAGGACGGTGTCGTCCACCACCAGGTCGCCGGCCTTCATGGAAGCCAGAAGCTCTTCGTACTCCTCAACGGTGAAGTTCTCCAGGCTCCAGGTCTCGGTGGGCAGGCCCACGGAATCGTCGTCCACGCCCAGGCTGGTGCCGGTGCCGCCGATCTCCTCCCAGGAACCGTCATACACCTTGCCCACAGCCCAGCTGGTGGCGGCGCTCAGGCCCTTCAGAGCGGAGGTGACGACCGTGTCGGACTCGAAGGACTGGTCCACGTCCACGCCGATGACGTCGCCGTCGTTCTCGGCGGCGGCGGCGGTGATGGACTGGAAGATGGAGCCGCCGCAGGAGAACACGACCTCGGTGCCGTTCTCATACCAGCCGTTGATCATGGTCTGCAGCTCAGGGGAAGCGGAGAAGGTGTCGCCGTAGTTCCAGGTGTAGTTGATGTTGACGTTCACGCCCATCTCCTCGGCAGCCGCCGCGGCGCCCTGGACGTAGCCATAGCCGTAACGGCAGCAGGCCGGGTTGGTGCCGCCGCCGCCGCCGGCGAAGCCGAGCTCGGTGTAGCCTTCCTTCACGGCGGCATAACCGGCAAAGTAGCCGCTCTGCTCTTCCTTGAAGGAGATGCCGGCCACGTTGGCCAGCGTGTTGCCGTCGTCGTCAGACAGAGGATAGCCGTCGATGAACACGAAATTCACGTCCGGGTTGGCGATAGCAGCCGTCCGCAGGGCAGTCTCCTGCAGGAAGCCGGCGCACACGACCACCTTCGCGCCGCCGTCCACAGCGGCCTGCATGGCGTCGATACGGTCGTCGTCAGTGGCCTGGTCGCCATTGGCGGGCTGATAGTACTTGTAGGACAGGCCGTTGGCGCTGGCGTACAGCTTCACGCCGTCATAGGTGCCCTGGTTGAAGCTCTTGTCCTTCAACTGGCCCACGTCGGTGACGAACGCGACTTCATAGGTGTTGTCCTCAGAAGTCATGTTGTCCTCGATGTCGTCAGGATTGACAGCCTCGTCCGCGAAAGCGACGGCGGACAGGGACAGGACCATGACCAGAGCGAGGATGAGCGCAAGGATCTTCTTCATGGGGTGCCTCCTTAAAAATAATATGTGATTTTCGGGCTGTTACCCTTTTCCATACGCCTTGATTATAGCATGTCCCCTCGCTCCGCGCAACGGGCAAAGAAATAAAAAGACGGCTACGATATGTTGCAAAATAGTGTCAATTTTCCCATATTATTCCTGTTCATCTTCTTCCTTGCGCAAGATGGTCATTTGTGATATCATACTTTACAATGTAAAAAAGAAAGGGGACCGTCTCATGGGCAGCACGCTCGTCATCGGCATCGCCGGCGGCACCGGCAGCGGCAAGACCACCATCACCCGCCGGCTCCAGCGCCAGTTTGAAAACCGGGTCTGCACCCTGTATCACGACAACTACTACCACGCCCACGACGCGCTGACCATGGAGGAGCGCTCCCGGCTCAACTATGACGAGCCCGCCGCCTTCGAGACGGAACTGCTCATCCGCCATCTGGAGGCCCTGCGCCGGGGGGAGCCGGTGGACGAGCCCGTCTATGACTACACCGTCCACAACCGCTCCGACAAGGTCCAGCGTATCCTGCCCGCTCCGGTGGTGCTGGTGGAGGGTATCCTCATCCTGGAGAACGAGGCTCTCTGCAAAAGCATGGACATCAAGGTGTTCGTGGACGCGGACGCGGACGTGCGTATCCTGCGGCGGATCGTCCGGGACGTGCGGGAGCGGGGCCGAAGCCTGGAGTCGGTGGTGAACCAGTATCTGACCACGGTCAAGCCCATGCACGAGCTCTATGTGGAGCCATCCAAACGGCGGGCGGACATCATCATCCCCGAGGGCGGACACAACGAGGTGGCTATGGAGCTGCTCATCCGGCGTATCCAGGCCCATCTACAGGAGGTAGACTGATATGGCTAAGCTTTATTTCAAATACGGCGCCATGGGCTCGTCCAAATCGGCCCAGGCCCTCATCGCCAAGTTCAACTATGAGGAACAGGGCATGCGCTGCTGGCTCATCAAGCCCGCCACGGACACACGGGACGGCGTGACCACGGTCCGCTCCCGGATCGGCCTGACCGCCGAGGGCGACGTGATCTCCCCCGTGGACAACATCGGCGACCTGTACCAGTCCGCCGGATGGTGCGACGTGATCATCGCCGACGAGGCCCAGTTTTTCACCCCCGCCCAGATCGACCAGCTCCGGGATATCGTGGACCAGGCGGACGTGCCGGTGATGTGCTTCGGCCTACGGACCGATTTCCAGACCCATCTGTTCCCCGGGGCCCGGCGGCTCATGGAGGTGGCCGATTCCATCACGGAGATCAAGACCATCTGCACCTGCGGGCGCAAGGCCGTGGTCAACGCCCGGCTGGACGCCGCGGGCAATGTGGTCACCGAGGGCCAGCAGGTCCTGCTGGGCGGCAACGACACCTATACCGCCATGTGCCACCGCTGCTGGAAAAAGAAGATCCGGGAGCAGCAGGAAGCCGCACGAAAATGACTTTATTTTGTAAAAGCGCGCCGGAAGCGTGTGTTTCCGGCGCGCTTTTGGTTTTCCGCGTGGTCATTTTCCGTTCTTGTGGCGGGCACGGGGGGCAAAGACCGGGTCCTCCCGGTCCCGGACCTGCTCCATCCGCTCCCGGAGGTGCTCCGCCAGGGCCCGGGGCGTGTGGAAGGGGCGGAAGAAGTGATACTTTTCCGTCTGCTCCTGGAGGCCGCGGATGTGGGCCTTCAGGTTCTCGTATTTGATGATGACGTCGTTCTCGTCCGCGAATTTTTTCAGCTTGGTCACCAGATTCACCGAGTGGGCCAGGTCCACAAAGAACACCCCGTAGAACATGCCGATCACGAAGGAGAACGCCAGGTTCTGGGCCAGCCAGTGGAGCGCCCCCAGAATGTGGGGGTGGATGAGGAAGTAGTAGGCCGCTCCCAGCACCGCCCAGAAAAAGGAGAATTTCGGGCAGATGATCCCCTGGATGTTCCCCCACTCGTTGGAGTAGTCCCACAGCCTCACCTTGGCGATCTTAATGCTCATGATACCCGCTATGTACTCGATGACCGTCATGCACACCGCCATCCACGCGAACAGCACCACCTTTTCCCAGACGGGATCCTGGATGGCGGTGGTGTCCTCCAGGCTGGCGATGAGAAACAGGATACACAGCCCGAAGCCGTACAGCGGCAGATAGGGCCCCGTGCAGAAGCCCGGGTTGATCCACTTCCGCTCCGGGTTGGCGGCGGAGATGAACCGCCGGAAGAAAAGCTCCAGCACCCAGCCGAACACGGAGCCGATGAAAAACAGGAACGCCAATGTCAAAAAAAGGTTCATTTCTTCTCTCCTCCCGAGTCAATTATAATACAAGTACGCGAGCTTTTGAAGTGTCCGGCGAAATTTTTGTCACGCCGCCGGCCTGTTTGGGGTTTCTATAGACAGAACGCAAAGGAGGCGAGCGCCCTTGAATGAGAAACGCGCCCTGGCCCTGCTCCGGGAGGACAGGCCCGGGGGCCTGGACTGGTTCATCGACAAGTATACGGCCTATGTGTCCGCCATCGCCTGGAACATCCTGGGCCGGACCATGACAGCCCAGGATGTGGAGGAGGTCACGGCGGACGTGTTCGTGACCCTGTGGAGGAACCGGACCAAGCCCCGGTCCGGGCAGGTGAAGGGATACCTTGGTTCCCTGGCCCGCAGCCGGGCCATCAACAAGCTCCGGCAGGCGGGGGCGGATCTGGACCTGGAGGACGACGGGATCGCCCTGCCGGGCCCGGACCCGGAGACGCTGGTCACCGTCCGGGAACGGGACGAGACCGTCCGCCGGGCGGTGGGGGCTATGGCCGAGCCGGACCGGGAGATATTCGTTCGACACTACTATTACTGCCAGACAGCCGCCGAGATCGGCGATCTGCTGCACATGCCGGCGGCCACCGTGCGCCAGCGGCTGAAGCGGGGCCGGGACCGGCTGCGGAACATTCTTACGGAGGGAGACGAGAACTATGATCGCGCGTATCAGTGACCTTATGGAAAATTATCGGGACGACGTCTATGACCTGCCCGACCGGGCGCCGGCGGACCCGGGGCGGATCAGGGCCCGGGTGGCGGAGCGCATAGACGCCCTGCGGCTGACGGAGCCCGCCGCTTCCCGCACAAAGCTGCCCCGGCGGGCCCTGCGGATCGCGCTGCTGGCAGCGGCGCTGACCGCGCTGCTGTCCGTGACGGCCTACGCGGTATACCAGCGTATCGTGATCGTCGAGCGGCAGACCCAGGCCACCGACATGGATACCGGGGAGACGCAGCCGCTCATCGAGGTGGGTTTCGAGCCCACCGGGGACGACCCTGTCCCTGTGCTGCCGGGCGTCTGGGAGATGGGCGCTGTCCCAGAGGGCTTCACCATGACCGATTCCTTCTATTCAGCCGGGTTCTCCACCATGTGCTGGGAGCGGGACGGCGGCGGACGGCTGGACCTGACGTACACCAAGGGCGGAAACGAGCCCGGCTCCGAGACGCTGCTGCCGGATGACGTGGTGGAAAAAGAGGATATCACCGTCAACGGCGGCCCCGGCACACTGTACACCATCGGAGAGGACGGCAACTACCGGTCGCTGCTCTGGACCGACGAGGAGCGAGGCGTGGGCTTTGTGCTGACCGCCCAGGACGGCGCAGACGACGTGGATCTCATATCCCTTGCCGGGAGCGTGACCCTCACCGGCGAGAAGCCGGCCGTCAGCGAGAACACGCTGGCCGCCATCGCCGAGTTGGGAGACTGGGCCCCCGCCGATCTGCCGGAGGGATACGGCGCCTATTTCGATCAGGGCACCCCCGGTTCCCTCTACGGCGGCACTTACAGCTATGTGCGCCGGTTTTATACGGACGAGGCCGGCAATGCCATCGAACTGCGCTGTGAGACGGCGGTGAACGAGACCTATGCCGGCTATGTGGAAAACTACCGCAGCGGGCTCGAGCATCCAGCGGATCAGCCGGACGCAGTCTGCACCGTCACGGACACCACCGTCCAGGGTCAGCCCGCCGGGCTGATCGAGTACCCCGACGGAACGCCCCTGCGGTTGGTCTGGCTCACAGAGGACGGGACCGTCGCCTTTCTCCTGAGCGCCGACGGCCTCACCAGCGAAGAGCTGCTGGGCCTGGCGGAGAGCGTCACGTGTCTGGCCCAGCCTGCGGCCACGGCGCCGGCCGCCCCGGCGGGCTCGGATGCCGCGCCGGCCGTCAAAGACGCCGAGGCCGTGGCCGTCACGCCCAAACCGACCGAAAGGCCCTGAGCCAAAAATGCGTACGTTGGAAAAACATGTACCGGATGCGGGCCCTGCCGGGCCCGCAGGGCTCGTCCGGCTGTTCTATTGCGTTTTCGCGCTGTGCTTCACCTGGCTTACGGCGCATATCATCGTCAACGGCGGCTGGTATTATTACGGCTATAAAGAGGTCCGGCTGCTGGTCTGCGTCTCGCTCGCCCTGGGGGTCCTGCTGTGTGTCGGACAGCTGGTAAAAAAATACGAGCCGGCGCTGAAGAAACACACCGGCGTTATAACAGCCGTCTTTCTGGCCGTGATGGCGGCGCTGCAAATGGCGCTGGGGGCGCAGCTCCGTTACCGGCCCGTATTCGATCTCGACGCCGTTTACGGCGGCGCCGTCGAATGGGTGGAGACCGGCTCGTTTTCCTCCTATTACGATTATTACGCCCGGTTTTTCAACAACTTCGGCGTCCTGCGCTTCCTGTACCTGATCTTCCGGCTGGCGCGCGGGATGGGCATTCACGACTACTACCTGGCGGCAACGGCGGTCAACTGCCTGCTCTCCGTCGGCACGATGTTCGTGACCGGCCTGACGGCAAGAAAGCTGTTCGGCGTCTACGGTCAGATCATGGCCTATGCGCTGTTTGCCGTCAGTCCCCCATTCTATTTTATCGCCCCTGCGTTTTATACGGACGCGCTGAGCATGCCCTTCCCGATCCTGACGTATTGGCTTTATCTGCTGGCAAAGGAACAGCCCCGGCTTCGGACGCGTCTGCTGCTCTATGCTCTGATGGGCGGCGCGGTGGCGCTGGGCGCGCAGATCAAGGCAACGGTCATGATCGCGTTCATCGCCATCGCCATCGACAGCGTACTGACCCGGCCCTGGAGGCGGACGGCTGCCATGACGGTCGTGGTGGCGGCCGTTCTCCTGCTGGGCCAGGCCGGACTGGAGCATACAATCTACCAGCATCTGGACCGTGATCAGGTGGAGCAGGAGCGCACGCCGCTGCTCCACTGGGTGATGATGGGTCTGACGGGCACGGGTATGTACAATTCCGCCGATTACGCCTTCACCCGTTCGTTCGCGGACGCGGACGAACAGGACGCGGCGCTGAAAGCGGAGATAAAAGACCGGCTCCGGGATCTGGGCCCCGACGGCCTTGTGCGTCTGCTCACCGTAAAAGGAAATATCTGTTTTGGCGACGGCACCTACGGACTGTCAGACTGTTTGGGCGGGGAGCCGCTGAGCCAGACGGGCCAGCGGGAGTGGCTGCTGCCCGGCGGAGCGCACAACGGAGCGTACAGACATATTTGCACGGGCGTCCTTCTAGCGCTTTATGCGCTGATGATCCTATCCGCGGCGCAGGACGCCTTTTCGCCCCGTAGCGGCGCGGTCCCCCTTCTGGTCCCACGGCTGGCCGTGTTTGGCCTGCTGCTGTTTTTGATCTGCTGGGAGGCCAGGTGGCGGTATTTCTCTAACTTCGTGCCGCTGATATTCATCTCCGCCCTGCCGGGGATAGACCGGGTCCTGGGCGGGCCCAGGTCCGCGCCACCCTCTCCGCCGGACCATGCCCGCATGGAAGGCCGCGAAGCTTGACGGCCTCCCGCTTACCATGTAAAATATCCCCAGAAAGGCGTGATGGCATGGAAAAGGGTATCGTCACCCTGAAAGAGGACGGAGGCCGGGCACTGAAAGCCGGCGGGCCCTGGGTATACGACAACGAGGCCGCCTCTCTGGAGGGCGACTTTGACGACGGCGACATCGTGACCGTTCAGGACTGCAAAGGCCGGTTCCTCTGCAAGGGCTTCATCAACCGGAACAGCAGGCTCCTTGTCCGGGTCATGAGCCGGGACGAGGGGGCGGTCATCGACCGGGACTTTCTGCGCATGCGGGTGCGCAATGCCTGGGAGTACCGGAAGCGTACCGTGGACACGTCCTGCTGCCGGGTGATCTTCGGGGAGGCGGACTTTCTGCCGGGGCTGGTGGTGGACAAGTTCGCGGACGTGCTGGTGGTCCAGTCGCTGGCTCTGGGGATCGACCGGATGAAAACGGACATTCTGGACCTGCTGACCGAGACGCTGGCGGAGGACGGCATTGCCGTTCGCGGCATATACGAGCGCAGCGACGCCCCGGTCCGGGAGCGGGAGGGGCTGGCCCGCGCAAAGGGCTTCGTCGGCCCGGCCTTCGACACCAGGGTGGAGATCGTGGAAAACGGCGTCCGGTACATGGTGGACGTGGCCGAGGGGCAAAAGACCGGGTTTTTCCTTGACCAGAAATATAACCGCCGGGCCATCCGGCCCCTGTGCCGGGACGCGAAGGTGCTGGACTGCTTCACCCACACCGGCTCCTTCGCCCTGAACGCGGCCCTGGCGGGGGCGAAAAGCGTGCTGGGCGTGGACGCCTCGGAGCTTGCCGTGGCGCAGGCAAGGGAGAACGCGGCCCTGAACGGCCTGTCGGACCGGGTCGCGTTCCAGTGCGCGGACGTGTTCCAGTTCCTGCCCGACCTCATTAAAAAGAAGGAGAGATTCGACCTGGTGATCCTGGACCCGCCGGCCTTCGCCAAGAGCCGGGGTGCCGTGAAAAACGCGGTGAAGGGCTACAGGGAGATCAATCTGCGGGCTTTGCAGCTGGTGAAGGACGGGGGATATCTGGCCACCTGCTCCTGTTCCCGTTTCGTGGACGCGGCGCTGCTGGGCCAGACCGTCCGGCAGGCCGCCAATAACGTGCGCAGGCGGCTGCGGCAGGTGGAATTCCGCACCCAGGCCCCGGACCACCCCATCCTGTGGGGCGCGGAGGACTCAAATTACCTGAAATTCTTCATCTTCCAGGTGTGCGCTGAGAAATAACGGGAGGCATGGACCATGTATGAACTGATCCCGGTCACGGACCGGACATATTACATCCAAAGCCCCGCCAAAATGGGGCTGGTGCGGCTGGAGGGGGACAGCGTGTGTCTCATCGACAGCGGCAACGACAAGGACGCGGGCCGGAAGGTCCGCCAGCTTCTGGACGCCAATGGGTGGCGTCTCGCGGCCATCTACAACACCCACTCCCACGCCGACCACATCGGCGGCGACCGGTACCTGCAAGCCCAGACCGGCTGCAAAATATACGCGCCTGGGATCGAGTGCGCCTTCACCCGGCACCCCATTTTGGAGCCGTCGCTGTTGTACGGCGGCTGCCCGCCCAGGAACCTGCGCCACAAGTTCCTGCTGGCGCAGGACAGCGACGCGGCATACCTGACGGAGGCGGCGCTGCCGGAGGGCTTCTCCCTGATCCCCCTGCCGGGCCACAGCTTCGATATGGTGGGCCTTCGCACGGCGGACGACGTGGTGTTCCTGGCCGACTGCCTGTCCAGCCGAGAGACGCTGGACAAGTACCGGGTGGGCTTTCTCTACGATGTGGGAGCCTATCTGGACACGCTGGAGAAGGTCAAGACCATGCGGGCTGCCCTGTTCGTGCCCGCCCACGCCCCCGCCGCGGAGGACATCTCCGGTCTGGCCCAGTACAACATCGACGTGACCCTCTCGGTGGCAGAGGACATTCTGGGCATATGCCGGGAGCCGGTCTGTTTTGAGACGGTGCTGCAAAGGCTGTTCACCGCCTACGGGCTGACCATGAATTTCGAGCAGTACGCCCTGGTGGGCAGCGCGGTCCGGTCCTATCTGGCGTGGCTGAAGGACACGGGCCGGCTCACCGCCCGGTTTGAAAACAACGCCCTGCTCTGGGAGCGGGCGTGAAGCGACGTCTTATTTTGCTCTGTTCGGACCAAAGGTATTCTATTTTTACTCTGTTAAGGCCAGTCCGGCAGTATCCGTCCCAGAACCCGCGGCTTGCGCCGCGAACGACCTGTGCCGGACACTGCCGGTCCTGGCCTGCCATGGTCTTTAGGGCGGCGCACCGAAAGCCCGAAGACCGGGCCGGAAGCGTTTCCGCCCGCGATTTTCGGACGCGTAAGCGGAACGCGAGCGGGTGCTAGGGTCCCCAAAAGGCACGCCTGCCTTTTTGGGAGAGGAGGAGCCGCGGGCCATTCGAGCTTTGCCGTTTCGCGGCAAAGGGAGACCTGGCCTGCGTGCGACGACGACGGACCGGTCCCGATACCAAAATAGACAGGCTTTGAACGTTGTTAGGGCCTGTGCCGGACGCGATCCGTCTCACGCCGTCTCCACGGCGTGGCCGGGCTTGTCCTCGGTCCGGCGCTTGCGCAAAACGGCGTATCTCGGCGCCGGTACGGGCAGCTTCAGCCGCAGGACCATCTTCGGGTGGCTGGCGGCGGGCACCGGCTGGCCGGCCTCGTCCCGTATTTCCCCGGAAATGAACTGGATGGGCTTCTCTCCCCCGGGCATGAGAAGCTCCAGTTCGTCGCCGGGGGCAAATTTATTGCGCTGGGTGACGACGGCGTTGCCCTCGCTGTCGCAGCTTTCTACCACCGCCGCCACATCATATCTTGAAAAATACCGGGCGTCGTCGGTATACTGCCCCGGCTGGCCAAAGTAGAACCCGGTGGAATAGGGCCGGTGGCTGACGGACAGCACCTCCTCCCGCCAGACCGGGTCCAGCGCCGTTCCCGCCAGGGCCGCGTCCACCGCGTGCCGGTAGGCGTTGGTCACCACGGCGGCGTAATAGGCGGACTTGGTCCGGCCTTCGATCTTCAGGCTGGTCACCCCCGCCGCCAGAAGCTCCGGCACATGGTCGATCATGCACATGTCCCGGGAGTTGAAAAGGTAAGTGCCCCCGTCCTCGGTTATGTCCAGATACTCCCCCGGGCGCTTCTCCTCCTCCAGCCGGTACCGCCAGCGGCAGGGCTGGGCGCAGGTCCCCTGATTTGCCTCCCGGCCCGCCAGATAGTCGGAGAGCACACACCGCCCGGAGAAGGACACGCACATGGCCCCGTGGCAAAATGCCTCCAGCTCCAGCTCCGCCGGGACCCGGCGGCGTATCTCGGCTATCTGGTCAAGGCCCATCTCCCGGGCCAGCACCACCCGGCTGGCCCCCAGGTCGTAAAAGGCCCGGGCGGCCCCGGCGTTCATGACGCCGGCCTGGGTGCTGATGTGGACGGCGGCGCGGGGCGCGTATTTTTTCGCCAGGGCCAGCACCCCCAGGTCGGACACGATCAGCCCGTCCGCCCCGGCGGCGGCCAGGCTCTCCAGATACGCCGGCAGGGCGTCCATCTGCTCGTCCGTGGGGATGGTGTTCACCGTCACATAGACCTTTACGCCCCGGCTGTGGCACCAGTCCACGGCCCGGACCATGTCCCTGGGGCCGAAGGACCCCGCCGCCGCCCGCATGCCGTAGCCGGGCCCGGCCAGATACACCGCGTCCGCCCCGTAGGTCACCGCCATGACCAGCTTTTCCCGATCTCCCGCCGGGGACAGGACCTCCGGCCGTCTTGCTTGTTCCATCGTCTCACCTCACCGCATTTTCTCTCATTATACCATAGAAGCGCGCAAAAAGCCCGGCTCACCGAGCCGGGCTTTCCCTTTTGTTACAAAGAACCACGGGCTATGCCCGTGGGGCCAAAAAGGTTATACCTATGCACAGGAACAGGGAATGAGCAAGAGAGGAAATAGGGAGACGTTATAGAAAACGTGGTTCCAAAAATTTGTAGAAGTTATGAGAGCTCGCAGAGCAAAGAAAGAAAACCCCACAGCCAATCAAATTGGCTGTAGGGCATGTGTGCGCAAGAAAGAGGTATCGTAGGCCTTTAGGCCAAGCCAGTAACACCCCTTATAGGGGTGGAGCAGGCCACCCGCTATGCGGGTGGTCCTGACTTACTAAGTGGTCAAAATCCCCCGAAAAACTGGCGGAAGAAGTCCTCCATGTCCCCGTAATACTGCCGCTGCTCCTGCTGGGGAGGCGCGGTGGTCTCCACCGGGCGCTGGCTCTCCCCGAAGGTCACGGACAGCTTCAGCGTCTCGCCCGCGCGCCAGACGGTCAGCTCCGCCGTGTCGCCCACGTCGTAGCCCCGCACGATGGCGGTCAGCTCCGTGGACCCGGCCACGGTCTTGCCGTCCACGGCGGTGATCACGTCCCGCTCCTGTAGCCCGGCCTCCGCCGCGGGGCCGCCGGCCTGCACACTCGTCACATAGGCCCCCGGCACCAGGCCGTACCGGTCCGCCACGGAGTCGGGCAGGGTATAGCTGCTGATACCCATGCTGGCCCTGTCGGTCACATAGCCGTACTCGATAAGCTGCCGGGCGATGTGGGCCGCGTCCTCGATGGGGATGGCGAAGCCCAGACCCTCCACGCCGGTGGCGCTGGTCTTGGCCGTCACCACGCCGATGACCTCTCCGTCGCCGTCGTACACCGGCCCGCCGGAATTGCCCTCGTTCACCGCCGCGTCGATCTGGAACATGTTGATGGGACCGTTGTCCTGGTCGGTGGTGATGGCCCGGTCCGTGGCGGAGATGATCCCGGTGGTCATGGTGAAGTTCAGTTCTCCCAGCGGGTTGCCCACCGGGTAGATGGTCCGGCCCACCACGATGTCCCCGGCGTCGCCCATGGTCACGGGGGTCAGGCCGGTGGCGTCGATCTTCAGCACGGCGATGTCGTTGGCCGCGTCGTAGCCCACGATGTCGGCGGTGTACTCCGCGCCGTCGTAAGTCAGCACCGACACCTCATAGCCCCCCTGCCGGGCGTCGTCGATGACGTGGTTATTGGTCAGGATATAGCCGTCGTCGCTGATGATGAAGCCCGTGCCGGACACGCTGGCGGCGCTGATCTGGCCGAAGAAGTTGGTATAGGTGATCTCGGTGGTCACGCCCACCACCTGTCTGGTGGCCAGAGCGTACACCTCCTGCCCCGCGGCGGTATCCGCCGCCGCGGCGTCCGTCCCGCCGGACCCGGCCGCGGGCGCGGCAGCCGCCGGCTCCTCCGCGGGCAGCGGCGCGGGCGTGGCCTGGGCCAGCATATCCCGGCCCCCAAAGCCGCCCCGCAGGAAAAAGTACGTCCCGCCCGCGCCCAGCGCGCCCGCCAGAAGCGTGCAGACCAGGCACACGGCGATCACCGCCCCCGGGCCCATGCCCCGGCGCTTCTGCCGGCCGCCGGCCTCCGGCTGAGACGGCGCGCCGCCGCTGTATCCGGCCCCGTAATGGGCCGAGGCGTCGACGGGATCGTAGCTGTTGTTGTCATAGTCGTTCATTGTGTGTCCTCCTTCCGGGGAGCGGACCGTTTCACGGTCCTTACCGAATATAATGTAGCCTGTTTCGGTCCATATTTCCAGAGAAATCTGTAAATAAATTATGGATTTTTTATGACCGGCCCCGAAGGCCCGCCCGGGGCGCCGTTCGCTTTTTTCAAACTGTTAACATTTCGTGCGGGAGAAAGTATTATAGTACCCACAGAAACATCGATGTGGGAGGTCCAGGATGGACAGGGACCGGGACGAACGGCCCGTTTCCGAACGGCAGCCGCAACAGGATATGGTCCCCCCGGCGGAGGAGCCCTCGGCGTACAGCGACGCCGCTTACCGCTCCGCCCCCCGGGAGGGCCGGACCCCGTATGGCTATAACCCGGCCCGGTACTATGCCCGGGAGGAGGACGCCGGCCACCGGGGGCAGATCGGCATGAAGGCCCTGCTGGCCATCTGCCTGATCCTGGTGACGGCCGCCGCCGCCCTGGGCGTGGGCAGCCTTTACATCCTCAGCCGGGACCGGCGCCAGGACCAGACCGCCGCCCGGACCGCCTCCGCCGCCGACTTTTACGCCGAAGCCGTTCAGGAGCAGGACCCGGACGGGCCCCTCTCTCTGTGCGGGCCCGCCGACGCCGCCCCCATGGCCGGGGAGGATATCTACGTCATGGCCTGCGGCCAGGTGGTGGGCGTCACCGCCGGGACCGGGACCGGCTCCGGTATCGTCGTCAGCGACGACGGCTACATCCTCACCAATTACCACGTTATCGAATCCGCCGTCCTCCGGGGCCAGACCGTCACCGCGGTCACCTTCTCCGGGGACCTGTACCCGGCCCGGGTGGTGGGGGCGGAGTCCGACAGCGACCTGGCGGTGCTGAAGATCGAGGCCAGCGGCCTCACCCCGGCGGCGCTGGGCGATTCCGAGGCCCTCACCGTGGGGGAGACGGTCTATGCCGTGGGCAACCCTATGGCCGACCTTCCCTATACCATGACCCGGGGCGTGGTGTCGGCCCGGGACCGGCGTATCGCCACCGGCGAGAACGTGTCAGCCAATATGTTCCAGTTCGACGCGGCCATGAACCGGGGCACCTCCGGGGGCCCGGTGTACAACGCCCGGGGCCAGGTGGTGGGCGTGGCCACGGCCAAGTATACCGCCAGCGGCGTGGAGGGTCTGGGCTTCGCCATCCCCAGCGCGGACGCCTGCCGTATCGCCAATGAGCTCATCACCAAGGGATATGTCTCCGGCAAGGCCTATCTGGGCCTAGTGCTGGACGGCACCTACACCCCCGCCGTGGCCCGGTACTACCGGCAGCAGCCGGGGGCTTACATCCGCTCCGTCCAGCCCGACAGCGCCGCGGAGGCCGCGGGGCTTCTGGCGGGCGACGTGGTCACCGCCGTGGACGGGGCCGTCGTGTCCGACGCGGACGCTCTGGTGGCCCTCATCCGGGGCTACAAGGCCGGGGACACGGCGCAGCTGACCGTCTGGCGGAACGGGGACACGCTGGATGTGTCCGTCACCTTCGGGGAGGCGGTCCCCGCCGCCACACAACGGCCGTGATCTCGCCGGAGGCGCTCTCCTTCCGAAAAAATTTTTTCTTATGCAATAAAATCCTTTCCCCAGACATTACTTCTACGACAGGAGATCGGGGCAAGATGCAGGAAGCGGCAAAACCAATGGAAGCGCTCTCTCCGGACAGGGCCCGTCTGGAGGCGCTCATCACCGGCGTGGCGGCCGGCGACCGGGACGCGCTGGGTCAGCTTTACGGCGCGGCCAGGGGCGCGGTCTACGCCATGGCGGTGGGCCTTGTAAAAAATGCCCACGAAGCACAGGATGTGACCCAGGACACGTTCGTCCGTATCTGGGACTGCGCCGGTCAGTACCGGCCCGGAGGCTCGCCTATGGGCTGGATACTTACCGTGGCCCGGAATCTGGCGCTCATGCGCCTGCGCCGGGACGCCCGGGTCCAGACCATGGACGAGGCCGCCTGGGACGCCATCCCCGCGGACGCCCCCGGCGTCACGGCCGAGGACCGGGCGGTCCTTCAGACCGCGCTGGAAAGCCTCACGGACCGGGAGCGGCAGATCGTGCTGCTCCACGCCGCCTCGGGACTGAAGCACCGGGAGATCGGACAGCTTCTGGACCTGCCCCTCGCCACCGTCCTGTCAAAATACCACCGCGCACTGAAAAAACTGCGCGTTCTGCTGGAAGGAGATGACGCCAAATGACCGAACGGGAGCTGCAGGAGCGCCTGAAAAGCGCGCTGGATCACGCCGCCCCGGACGATCTGGACGCCGTCCTCTCCCGCTGTGGGGCGGAAAAGGGAAATGTGATCGACCTGAACGGGACAACGGCGGCCCGCCGCCGGAAACGGCCCCGGGCCCGGAGCCTGATCGCCGCGTGTCTGGCGCTGGCTCTGCTGGGCGGCGGCGGGGGCGCGTTCTATCAGCGGGCCTACGCCGTGGCCTCCGTGGTCAGTCTGGACGTAAACCCCAGTATCGAGCTGAAGGTGAACCGGAGCGAAAAGGTACTCTCCTGCGCCGGTCTGAACGCCGAGGCCGCCGCGGTGCTGGCGGATATGGACGGGGGCAGGGACCTGAAAGGCGCCAAGCTGGACGTGGCGGTCAACGCCATCGTGGGGGCTCTGGTCCGCAACGGCTATCTGGACCGGCTGGACAGCGCCATCCTCATCTCCGTGGAGGACCGGGACACCGCCCGGGGCGCCCGGCTCCAGCAGGAGCTGGTGGCCTCCGTGGACGGCGTGCTGCAAAGCGCCGAAAATACGGCCTCCGTGCTGAGCCAGAACGTGGCGGCGGACGCGGGCCTCAACTCCCGGGCACAAAAAAACAACATCTCCACCGGCAAGGCCCATCTGATCGACCGGACCCTCGCGTTAAACGGGGACCTGTCCTTTGACGAGCTGGCCGCCCTGTCCGTGGAGGAACTGCGGGACCTGCTCCAGACCGGCGCGCCCGGCATGCCCATCGGCCAGGACGCCGCCCTGCGGGCGGCGCTGGACTTCGCGGGCCTGTCCGAGACCGACTGTACCGCCTATGAGGTGGACCCGGAGCTTGACGAGCGCACGCCCTGTTATGAAGTGGAGCTGTTCGTAAACGGCCGGGAGACGGAGTACGGCGTGGACGCCTATACCAGTCAGGTCATCCGGGGCGAGCCCCTCCCCGCCGTGACGGCCCCGGCGCTGCCCCGGAGCGATACCCCCGCCGTGACCGAGGCGGACGCCGAGGCTCTGGCCCTGGCCGACGCGGGGCTCCAGGACGCCGACGCCATCACCACCCGCTCCGACTATGACGACGGGCGCCTGCGCTACGAGGTGACGTTTTTCGCCGGCGGCTGCGCATACGAGTATGAGATCGACGCTGCCACCGGGACCATCGTCGGCTCCGACCGGGACCGGGACCCCCGCGCCGCCCAGACCGTCTCCACCCCGGAACCTACCGGCGACGTGGGCGGGGACGCCGCCGTCGCGGCGGCCCTGGATCACGCGGGCCTCGCGGAGGGGCAGGTCAGCCGCCTCAAGTGTGAGCAGGACCGGGACGACGGCCGGATCGAGTACGAGATCGAGTTTACCTGCGACGGCTATGAGTACGAGTACACCATCGACGCCGCCACCGGGGCCATATTGGACCACGAGCGCGACTGGGATGACTGAACCATGAAAAACGGAAAGGAGAATCTACTATGAAAAACACACATATCACCGGTAAACACAGCCACTGGGGACGGGGCCTCGCGGCCATATGCCTGGCCCTGACGCTGCTGGCGGGGGCGGGGCTTTTCACCCTGCGGGCGGACGCCTTTGGCCGGACCGGCGGCAAGGCCGATCTGGTGGACCAGATCGTGGCCCTGAACGAGGATCTGGACCCGGCCGCCCTGACGCTGCTGTCCTACGAGGAGCTGGAGGATCTGTTCCGCTGCGGCGCGCCCGACATGCCCGTGGGCCAGAACGCCGCGCTGATGGCCGCGGTGGAGTACGCGGGCCTGTCCATGGACGATTATCTCACCGGCTGGTACTTTGAGGAAGTGGACCCGGAGATCGACGAGCGCACTCCCCACTACACAGTGGAGCTGATCATCGATGGTCAGGAGCGAGACTTCGGCGTGGACGCCTTCACCGGCGACGTGATCGAGGGCCTGGGCGCCTCCATCGCCACGGCCCCCGGCCCGGCCCTGCCCGACGCGGACGCTTCCGCCGCCGAGACCGTCATCGGTCAGGAGACGGCCATACAGGTGGCGCTGGACCACGCGGGCCTGACCCAGGAGCAGGTGGACCGGGTGCGCACGGAGCTAAAATACAAGATCGAGTTCCGTCACGGCGGCCTGGAGTATGAGTACACCATCGACCCCTTCACCGGCGATATCCTGGAGGCGGACCGGGACGACTGAACCCCCTCCCGGTAACACAAAGAGCCTCTGTCCGAGTGCAGCGGCCCACAAAAAGTGGACAGTAGACAAGAAGCCCCCTGTTGTAGGAAAATGACTACGACAGGGGGTATAGTTATGGGTAAACGG
>CANQMO010000024.1 GCA_947624985.1 uncultured Oscillospiraceae bacterium
AGTACCCCCTGGCCGAAGCCGCTCCAATAGGAGGCGGTGTCCCGTACCACCAAGCCGGTGACGCACACGGCGGAGGTCGCTGTGAACAGTGCGTCGGCAAAGTTTGCGCCTCGCCCATCCAGAGTGGAAATGGGGAGCATGAGCAGAAAAGCGCCCAGAAGGATCAGGGCCCCGAAGCCCACGATGATGATCTGCGATGTGGACAGGTTTCTCTCCATCCGGCGCACGGCCCTCACCTCCCTGGCGGCATAACAGACGCTCCGCGCTGTTATACCAAAAAGATATTAGTCGTGCTCCCAGCTGACGCCGGAACCGCTTGACATGGTATAATTGTGCCACAAGTCTTGTGAAATGTGCGTTAGCATTTGCCCGGCCGGCATAAAGACTGCATTAAAATGCGGCAAGATAAAACGAGAGCGCAGCAACCAATTGCTACGATTTTGTTATAGTCTTAACGTGAAAAGAGGTCATCCATAAAATTTATGGATGACCTCTTTTTGTGTTGTTTGAAGGCGGCGCTTTGATCCTGTCGCCTGGTGTGCGCTAT
Organism: uncultured Oscillospiraceae bacterium; assembly: GCA_947624985.1. GTDB lineage: Bacteria > Bacillota > Clostridia > Oscillospirales > Oscillospiraceae > CAJOIG01. Next base: position 548 of record CANQMO010000024.1, read on the forward strand.
TTTGTGCCTGTCCGAGTATTCTTTGCCCGGCGGCTCCTCTTCCAGATAAGGTACTCCGCATAATCGCGGATGTCGGCCTGTTCGTCGGAGGTCAGGGATTCCTGTCGCTTTTGGCGGTCAAAGTCAGGATCAGTGTCGGAAAGGCCTAGAAGGAAATCGGCCGAGACACCATATAACCGGCAGATCTCTACGAGCGTTTCCTCCCGCGGTGTACTCTTTCCCTGCTCCCAACTCGACACGGTGTAATGGGTGACATGTAGCTTTTCTGCAAGTGTTGCCTGTGTGTCTCCCCGAAAATATCTGATCTCTGCCAGCCGATCGCCTTTCATCTTGCCTCACCCCATACAAGGCAAGTATAGATTAACTTGTGACTTATCAAACAAAATTGAAATTTTCTTGCTAGTCATGCGTAAAAGTAGTAATATAAATACTGCTTTCGGCAAAAAGTCGGATGCTTCTTATCAGTCAGGGGGCATAGTTATGGCAGGGAATTCAAACCTCAACGCAGCGGCCAAGGCCCGAAAGGACGAGTTTTACACTCAGCTCACGGATATCGAGAAGGAACTGCGCCATTACAAGAAGCATTTTCAAGGCAAGACCGTCCTGTGCAACTGCGATGACCCCTTCGAGAGCAACTTCTTTAAATACTTCGTGCTGAACTTCAACCGGCTGGGCCTGAAAAAACTGATCGCTACCTGCTATGCCGGGTCCCCCATCGCCAACCGGCAGCTTTCCCTGCTCGACGTGACCGGCGTGGAGGAAAACAAAAACCGCCCCTATAAGGCGGTGGTGACCCAGGTCTACGACACCACCGGCGACGGCGGCGTGGACATGCTGGATGTGGCGGAACTGTTCAGATCCGGGGAGAACCAGCTGACCGAGCTGGATGGCGACGGCGATTTCCGCTCCCCGGAGTGTCTGGCCATGCTGGACGGGGCGGACATCGTGGTCACCAATCCGCCGTTCTCCCTGTTCCGGGAGTATGTGGCAACTCTGATGGAGCATGGGAAAAGATTTATTATCATTGGAAATATCAACGTAGTTACTTACAAAGAATTCTTCCCTCTTTTGATGAACAACAAGGTATGGATCGGCCCAAGTATACACTCCGGAGACCGGGCGTTCTATGTCCCGGACGATTATCCGCTGGACGCGGCGGGCTGCGGCATTGACGAGACCGGGCGGAAGTTTATCCGCGTCAAAGGAATCCGCTGGTTCACAAATCTGGATTTTACACAACGTCACGAGGAAATGATCCTTGTCAAACGCTATAGCCCGGAGCTATATCCAAAGTACGATAATTACGACGCTATCGAAGTGAGCATAACAGTAGATATTCCATGTGATTATCCCGGTATGATGGGTGTGCCGATTACATTTTTGGATAAATATAGTCCCGAGCAATTTGAAATAATTGGTATGGCAAAAAGAGGCGCAGGAGACCCCGCTTTGCGGTCGCATGTCTATACAAAGGACGAATATCCCAATTACAGCGACCTGAACGCAACGCCAACGATATGGATAAACGAGAAATTAAAGAATACCTATCCAAGAATCCTTATCCGCAACAAACATCCGGAGCCGCCAAAGGAGGATAATAAATGCAGATAGACGAATTGAAGGTCACCGTGGGCCAAGTGTGCGAGGGCTACTTCAACGACGCGGAGGAGGGCGTGGTCGGCTATGACGGCCGGCTGGACATCCGCCCCCGGTATCAGCGGGAGTTCGTCTATAAGGACGCCCAGCGGGACGAGGTCATCCGCACGGTGATGAAGGGCCTGCCCCTGAATGTCATCTACTGGTGCAAGGTGAAAAAGGAGGACGGCGCCGAGGGCTTCGAGGTCCTGGACGGCCAGCAGCGCACCATCTCCCTGTGCGAGTATGTGGACGGCTCCTTCTCCGTGGACGACAAATACTTCTACAACCTGCCCTCTGACAAAAAGCGGCAGATATTGGACTACCCCCTGTTCGTGTACGTCTGTGACGGCACGGACAGCGAGAAGCTGGACTGGTTCCGGATCATCAACATCGCCGGGGAGCAGCTCACCGACCAGGAGCTGCGAAACGCCGTCTATGCCGGCAGCTGGACCAGCGACGCCAAGCGGTATTTCTCCAAGACCGGCTGCGCCGCCGGCACCCTGGCTGGGGACTACCTGAAGGGCTCGTCCATCCGGCAGGAATACTTGGAGACGGCCATCCTCTGGGCGGCCAGCGCCGAGGGGGAGACCATCGAGCAGTACATGGCCAAGCATCAGGACGACCCCAGCGCCGTGCAGCTTTGGAATTACTTCCGTTCCGTTATCGACTGGGTGCAGGCCATCTTCCCCAAGACCCGCCGGGAGATGAAGGGCCTGCCTTGGGGACTTCTGTTCAACCAGCACGGCAAGCGGACGGATCTGGACCCCCAGAAGCTGGAGGCTGAAATCCAGCGGCTGATGGGGGACGAGGACGTGACCCGCAAATCCGGCATCTATGAGTACCTGCTGACCGGGGATATGCGGAAGCTGTCCATCCGTGCCTTCGACCGCCGAGATGTTCTGGCGGCCTATGAGCGGCAGGAGCACAAATGCGCCATCTGCGGCCAGACCTTCGAGTTTGACCAGATGCACGCCGACCACATCACCCCCTGGGTCCGGGGTGGCAAGACCGTGCCGGAGAACTGCCAGATGCTCTGCCGGGACTGCAACCTGAAAAAAGGTGCGCAGGAATAATCGGTCGTTTAACGATACCCTGGCTGTTTAACGATACCCCGGTTATTTAACGAATCGCGGTAATTTAACGGTAGCCTCCGCTCAGAGCCTGCACTTTCACCCCGAAAGGCCCTCTCAAAACCGCGTCATACAGGTACCACAACCCATAAAATGCAACGCGCCAGGGCAGAAAGCCTTGGCGTGTCGGCACAATATAACGATAACGCAGTCGATACCCTTGTATCAAACTGCGTTATCAGTTATGGTGCCGGTGGCGGGGGTCGAACCCGCACGGTGTCGCCACCGCCGGATTTTGAGTCCGGTACGTCTGCCAATTCCATCACACCGGCACGGCGTCCCCATTATACAGGGGGACGCAGAAGAAATCAAGTTCTTTTCAGCCCGCCTTCATGGCCAGGAACGCGTTGATGAATCCGTCGATGTCCCCGTCCATCACCGCTTGGATGTTGCTGTTTTCATAGCCGGTCCGGGTGTCCTTCGCCAGTGTATAGGGCATGAACACATATGACCGTATCTGGCTGCCCCATTCGATCTTCATCTGCACGCCCTTGATGTCCTCGATCTTCTCCAGGTGCTCCCGCTCCTTGATCTCCGCCAGCTTGGCCCGCAGCATCTCCTTACAGTTTTCCAGGTTCTGGAAGTGGCTGCGCTCCACCTGGCTGGACACCACGATACCCGTGGGCAGGTGGGTGAGCCGGACAGCGGAGCTGGTCTTGTTGACCTTCTGACCGCCCGCGCCGGAGGACCGGTACACGTCCATCTTGATGTCCTCGTCCCGAAGCTCGATCTCGCCCGCGTCGCCGATCTCCGGCATGACCTCCACGGCGGCGAAGCTGGTCTGGCGCCGCCCGGAGGCGTCGAAGGGACTGATACGCACCAGCCGGTGCACCCCGTGCTCGCTCTTCAAAAAGCCATAGGCGTTGTCGCCCTCGATCTTGATGGTGGCGGACTTGATACCCGCCTGGTCTCCGTCCTGCCAGTCCATAAGGGTGTATTTGAAGCCGTGACGGTCCGTCCACATGGTGTACATGCGGTAGAGCATTTGGGCCCAGTCCTGGGCCTCGGTGCCGCCGGCCCCCGCGTGGAAGGTGACGATGGCGTTATTGGCGTCGTACTCCCCGGTCAGCAGGGTGGAGAGCCGGGTCTGCTCCAGCTCCGCGGCGAATTTCTCATAGCTGTCCGCCAATTCCGGCAGGAGGCTGTCGTCGTTTTCCTCCAGCGCCATCTCGCACATGGCGAACATATCGTCCCACCCGGCAGACAGGCGCTGATAGGCGTCGCACTTATGTTGCAGGGCCTTCAGCCGCTGCTGCCCTTTCTGGCTGCGCTCCAAGTCGGACCAGTAGTCCGGCTCCTCCGCCTCCGCGTGGAGCTTCTCGATCTCCAGCTGGGCGTCCTCCAGGCGCATGGCCTCGGCCAGATGGTCCAGCTCCGGCTTGCAGGCGTTCAGTTTTGATTTGTACTCTTCAAAGTCCAGCATTGCCATTCGGTAAGTCCATTCCTCTCCCGCGCCATAATCATCGCCGGGGCGCGGCACATATCTTTATATGAATCATACCTTGAACCGGCTGGAAAATCAAGGCTTTTCCGGAGATTTGCAAATACGGCGCGTTTGTGGTATGGTAAGGGTACTATGAAAAAACATTTTTCCGCACTTTTCGCGCTGGCGCTGGCCGTGGCGGTGGTGCTGTCCGGCTGCTCCAGAGAGACGCCGGAGGTGAGCCCCACGTCCGTTCCCACGCCCACGCCGGACCCCCACGAGGGGGAGATACAGGTGCCCAACGGTCTGGGTGATATGTGGTGGGTGCCGGAGGCGCCGGATCTGGCTCCCTTTGGCTATGATCCCGCCGGCTTCAACGTGGTGGATCAGACGCCCTCCTATGGGGGCGAGGGGTTGACCCTGCGCCGGGGCATAGACGTGTCCGATCATCAGGGGGAGATCGACTGGCAGGCGGTGGCGGACTACGGCGTGGACTTCGCCATCATCCGCTGCGGCTGGCGGTCCTATTCCATTGACGGCAGCGGCGTCAACGAGGACTCCCGTTTCCAGGCTAACATCGAAGGGGCCCTGGCGGCGGGACTGGATGTGGGCGTGTACTTTTTCTCTCAGGCCCTGAACATCGTGGAGGCCGCGGAGGAGGCGGTATTCACCCTGCATCTTATCGAGGGCTATAACGTGACGCTGCCGGTGTTTTTCGACTGGGAGCCCATGCCCTATGAGGACTCCCGCACCGCGGACGTGGACGGGCAGACAGTCACCGCGTGCTGCCTGGAATTCTGCAACCTGGTGCGGGCCGTGGGCTACCAGCCGGGCATGTACTCTTACCTGAAGCTGGCCTACTATACATATCAGCTCAACGAGCTGAAGGGCATTACCCTGTGGATGGGCGATCCGGGCACGAAGCCCATCTTCTACTTCGACCACGACTTCTGGCAGTACTCCTATACCGCCACCGTGCCCGGTATCAAGGTGGAGGTGGACATGGACGCCATGTATGTGCGCCAGCAGGCGCAGGAAGCGGCGGGCTGACGGTCCCGGCCGCGGACATATCCGTCACGCAAGGCCGCGCGGGATAAGCCTGCGCGGCCTTTTTGCGGTCCTTTTTGGCGGTATTTTTGCTTTTCCCGTTTCTTTTTTTCCGAAAACATGGTATCATTTTAAAAATACACTGCGCGGGAAAGGTCTGACGGCATGGGCGAAGCGGCGAAAAAGATCATGATACTGGACGGCAATTCCATCGTCAACCGGGCGTTTTTCGGCATCCGCATGCTCAACGCCCCGGACGGGACGCCCACCAACGGGATCTATGGCTTTATCGCCATTTTGCAGCGGCTGCTGGATCTGGACGCGCCGGACGCGGTGTGCGTCACTTTCGACGTGCACGCGCCCACCTTCCGCCACGAGATGAGCGCCGCCTACAAGGCCACCCGCAGACCCATGCCAGAGGAGCTTCAGACCCAGATACCTCTTTTGAAGGAGCTTCTGGACGCCATGGGCATCCGCCGGTACGAGCTGGCGGGCTGGGAGGCGGACGACCTTCTGGGCACCATGGCCGCCGCCTGCGAGCGGGCCGGCTGGGACTGCCGGCTGGTCACCGGCGACAAGGACTCCTTTCAACTCATCACCGACGCCACCCATGTCATCCACATCAAGACCCGCATGGGCCAGACGGAGACCGTGGAGTACGACCCGGCCCGGTTCCGGGACGAGTACGGTCTGGAGCCGGCGGGCATGGTGGACCTGAAGGCCCTGATGGGGGACAGCTCCGACAACATCCCCGGCGTGCCCGGTATCGGCGAGAAGTCCGCTCTGGAGCTGCTGCACCGGTTCGGCTCGCTGGACGGGGTGTATGAGAATATAGACGACCCCGCCGTGAAGGCGGGCCAGAGGAAAAAGCTGGCCGAGGGCCATGACAGCGCAAGGCTTTCTTATACGCTGGCCACCATCCGCCGGGACGCGCCGGTCGATTTTTCGCCGGAGGAGAACGTCTGGTCTCTCCGCCCCACCGGGGCTCTGTACGATATCTGCCGCCGGCTGGGCTTCGGCCGGTTCATCGAAAAATGGGGCCTGGCCCCGGACGAAAATGCCGCGGGGGACAAGACGGTCCCCGCTCTGCCCCATGTGTCCGGAGACGTCGGCGCCGCACTGGCGGCGGTGGGGGAAGCGGAAATGGTGGCCGTGCTGGGCGCGGACGGGCTGGACGGACTGAGCCTGTGTGACGGCAAGACCGTCTACGACGTGACCTGGGCCGACGGGGGCGAGGACTACACCGCCCTTTTGCGGGCGGTATTCTCCCCGGACAAGGCCAAGCTCAGCCACAACGTGAAGGATCTCATGAGCCAGCTGCTGGCGGAGGGGCTCGATACCGGCGGGTTTGTCTTTGACACGGCGCTGGCCGGGTATCTGCTGGACGCCATCGCCTCCGACTACAGCCTGAAGCGGCTCAGCGCCCGGTATCTGGACCGGGATCTGGACGGAGCGGAGGCGGTCTGGGCGCTGTACGGCGTGCTGCCGGAGAAGCTGGACGCGCTGGGCATGCGCGGGCTGTACTACGATATCGAGCTTCCCCTGTGCCCCGTGCTGGCGGAGATGGAGCGGTCCGGCTTCCTGGTGGACCGAAAGGCCCTTTACGACTTCGGACAGGAGCTTTCCGAGGGGATCGCGGCGTTGCAGGAGGAGATATGGGCCCAGGCGGGCGGCCAGTTCAACATCAACTCCCCCAAGCAATTGGGCGAGGTGCTTTTCGAGCGGCTGCACCTTCCCGTGGGCAGGAAAAACCACCGGGGCTGGAGCACCAATGCCGACACGCTGGAGCGGCTGCGGGACAAACACCCCATCGTGGGCCAGGTGCTGGAGTACCGGGAGCTGACCAAGCTCAAAAGCACCTATACCGACGGCCTGCAAAAGGCCATCGGCCCCGACGGGCGTATCCACACCACGTTCCAGATGACGGTCACCGACACGGGGCGGCTTTCCTCCCGGGACCCGAACCTGCAAAACATCCCCGTCCGGCGCAAGCTGGGGGCGGGTATCCGGCGCATGTTCGTGGCCGGGCCCGGCAACGTACTGGTGGACGCGGACTACAGCCAGATCGAGCTGCGGCTCCTGGCCCATATTTCCGGCGATCCGGCCATGCGGGAGGCGTTTTTGTCCGGGGAGGACTTCCACACCGTCACCGCCAGCCAGGTGTTCGGCCTGCCCCTGAGCCAGGTCACCCATGCGCTTCGCAGCCGGGCCAAGGCGGTGAACTTCGGTATCGTCTACGGTATCTCCCCCTTCTCCCTCAGCCAGGACATCGGCGTGAGCCAGGCGGAGGCAAAGCAGTACATCGACGCCTATCTGGCCAAATACAGCGGCGTGCAAAGGTACATGGACGATACCATCGCCCAGGCGAGGGAGCGGGGCTATGTGTCCACCCTGTTCGGCCGGCGGCGGGCCCTGCCGGAGCTGCGCGCTTCCAACTACAACCTGCGCTCGTTCGGGGAGCGGGTGGCCCGGAACATGCCCATCCAGGGCACCGCGGCGGACGTGATCAAGCTGGCCATGATCCGGGTCCACGACAGGCTGGCCCGGGAACTGCCGGAGGCGAAGCTCCTGTTGCAGGTCCACGACGAACTGATCGTGGAGTGCCCGGCCGCCCTGGGCGATAAGGCCGCGGCCATTTTGAAAGAGGAAATGGAAAACACTGTCCACTATCCGGTGCCCCTGATCGCGGACGCGGGCGTCGGCGTAAGCTGGGCGGACGCGCATTAGTCGTTTGAATGCAGCGCATTCAAACGAGAAGGCTTCGGCTCACATACGCGCACTGGCTGCGCTCGCACACTGCGTGAGCCGATAAGAATGATTTCCCCAAGGGCCCCCACGAAGCCTGCTTCGTGGGGAGAGGAGGAATTGCGTTGTATTTGAGCCCTGCCGCTTGCGGTAGGGTGAGACCTACAACGCATATGACGACGACATGTCCCCGGAAAAAACGATCCCAATTTATTCGGCTCTGCGGAGCCGAACTCTGCGAGGCAACGAAGGCTATGAAGATCCGCAGCGCGGAACAAAAGGATATCCCCGTCATCGGGGCGCTGGAACGGGCCTGCTTTTCCGACCCCTGGCCGGAGAGCTTCATCCAGCGGCGGCTGGAAAAGCTGCTGGTGGCGGAGGAGGACGGCGTTTTTCTGGGATACGCCGCTCTGGACAGTGTGCTGGACCAGGGGAGCCTGGACAGTATCGCCGTGGTACCGGCCCATCGCCGGAAGGGCACGGCGGACGCGCTCATGGGCGAAATGCTCCGCCGGGGCAGGGAAAAGGCGCTGGCCTTCATCACGCTGGAGGTGCGCGCGTCCAACGCCGCCGCCATCGCCCTGTATGAAAAGCACGGCTTTATCGCCATGGGCCGCCGGACCAATTACTACGAAAGACCGAGAGAGGACGCCATTATCATGACGCTGGTGCTGTAAATATGTTGATCTTGTCTGTTGAATCCTCCTGCGACGAGACCGCCGTGGCGCTGGTGGAGGACGGCCGGAAGGTGCTGGCCGACGAGATATTTTCTCAGGTGGCCCTGCACAGCCTATACGGGGGCGTGGTGCCGGAGATCGCCGCGAGGAGCCACCTGGAAGTGGTGACGCTTCTGGCGGACCGGGCGCTGGAGACGGCGGGCAGGACCCGCGCCGATATCGACGCCGTGGCCTGCACCTACGCGCCGGGGCTCATCGGCGCGGTGCTGGTAGGGGTGAACTTCGCCAAGAGCGCCGCCCTGGCCCTGGGCGTGCCCCTGATCCCGGTCCACCACATCCGGGGCCACATCGCCGCCAATTATCTGGCATACCCCGCGCTGGAGCCGCCCTTCCTGTGCCTGGCCATCTCCGGGGGCAACACCATGCTGGTGGACGTGCGGGGGTATACGGACATGTCCGTTCTGGGCCGGACCCGGGACGACGCGGCGGGGGAGTGCTTTGACAAGTCCGCCCGGATCATGGGCCTGGGCTACCCCGGCGGCAAGCCTCTCGACGACCTCTCCCGGCAGGGGGACGACCGGACCTATGACCTGCCCCGGCCCGCGGTCCACGGGGATAATCCCTATGACATGAGCTTTTCCGGCCTCAAGACGGCTGTGGTGAACATCGTCCACCACGCGGAGCAGACCGGCCAGGCCCCGGACAGGCCGGGATTGGCCGCCAGCCTGTGCCGGGCCGTCAGCGAGACGCTGGTGGGCCGGACCATGGACGCGGCGGCGGCTCTGGGCTATGAGAACATCGCCGTGGCCGGGGGCGTGGCCGCCAACTCCCGTATCCGGGCCGATTTTGAGGCGGCCTGCCGGCGGGAAGGCAGGACCCTTTTCGTGCCGCCGCTTCGCCTGTGCGGGGACAACGCCGCCATGATCGGCGCCCAGGGATACTATGAGTATCTGGCGGGCCATACCGCCGGGTCCGACCTGAACGCTTACGCCACTATGGCGCTTTGAGGGATATTCTATGATCTACACCACCCATTCCGAATCCGAGACGGAGGCCCTGGGAGCCAGATTCGCGGCGAAGCTGGCACCGGGGACCGTGGCGGCCCTGTACGGAGACCTGGGCTGCGGCAAGACGGCTTTTGTCCGGGGCATGGCCCGGGGCATGGGTATCGCCGGGCCCGTCACCAGCCCCACCTTCACCATCGTCAACGAGTACGACGGCCCCCGGCCCCTGTTCCACTTCGATATGTACCGGCTGGGCGGCGCGGACGAGCTTTTTGACATCGGCTGGGAGGATTACCTGGCCCGGGGCGGCGTGTGCGCGGTGGAGTGGAGCGAGAACGTGCCCGGGGCCTTCACGGGGGACGAGGTGACCGTCCGCTTTGCAAAGACCGGGGACAACGACAGAGAGATAACCATCGAAGGAGGGCCCGGCCTATGCTGACACTGGCGCTGGAGAGCTCCGCCAAAGCCGCCTCCGTGGCGGTATTCGAGGACGAGAGGATGCTGGCGTTCTCCATTCAGAACGCCGGCCTGACCCACAGCCGCACCCTGCTGCCCATGGCGGAGGACATGCTGAAAGATCTGGGGAAAACCACCGGGGACCTGGACCGGGTGGCGGTGAGCCGGGGGCCGGGGTCCTTCACGGGGCTGCGCATCGGTCTGGCAGAGGCGAAGGGCCTTTGCTGGGCCCTACAGATCCCCGCCGTGGGGGTGTCCACCCTGGAGGCCATGGCCTATGGGGGGCCGGTGCTAGACGGGCAAATGCTCTGCTGCTGCATGGACGCCCGGCGGGGGCAGGTGTATAACGCCCTGTTCACCGTGGAGGGCGGCAAGCCCGTGCGCCTGACCGAGGACCGGGCCATCTCCATCCGGGAACTGGAGAGCGAGCTGGTGGCCCGGCAGGAGCCCTGGATACTGCTTGGCGACGGGGCGGAGCTGTGCTATAATGAACTGGATCGGGAGCAGGTGACCGTGTTCATAGCGCCGGAGCCCCTGCGGCTGCAAAACGCCCGGGGCGTGGCCCTGGCGGCCATGGACAAAGCGCCCGTCAGCGCGGACGAGCTCCTGCCCGTCTATCTGCGGCTCAGCCAGGCCGAAAGAGAGCGCCTTGCCCGGATGGAAAAGCAATAAAACTCACATTACAAAGGAGTATCTGATATGAGCAACGTCATGATTTTCGACCACCCCCTCATCCAGCACAAGCTGTCCATCCTCCGGGATAAAAACACCGGCTCCATGCAGTTTCGGGAACTGGTCAGCGAGATAGCCAAGCTCATGTGCTTCGAGGCCACCCGCGACCTGCCTCTGGAGTCTGTGACGGTCATGACTCCCGTGGGCGAGGCACACTGCAAGCGCATTGCCGGCAAGAAGCTGGCGGTGGTCCCCATCCTCCGGGCCGGGCTGGGCATGGTGGACGGCATGGTGGACATGATGCCCAATGTGAAGGTGGGCCACATCGGTCTGTTCCGGGACCCGGAGACGCTGGAGCCGGTGAAGTACTACTTCAAAATGCCCCCCGACATCGCCGAGCGTGACGTGATCGTGGTGGACCCCATGCTGGCCACCGGCGGCAGCGCCGTGGCGGCCATCGGCTTCCTGAAGGAAGTGGGCGTGACCCACATCAAGCTCATGGACATCATCGCCGCGCCCGAGGGCGTGAAGGCCGTGCAGGACGTCCACCCGGACGTGGACATCTATGTGGCGGCGCTGGACGACCATCTGAACGAGCATGGCTACATCGTCCCCGGTCTGGGAGACGCGGGAGACCGGATCTTCGGCACGAAATGATTTAGTATAAAATAACACCGCGGCCCGGGGCCCCGTCCTGCGACGGGGCCCCGGGCCTTGCTGTCCGTTATTCTTTTTCTCCCCGGAGCTTGATGAGCCGGTCCCGCAGCACGGCGGCATACTCGAACTCCAGCATTTGAGCGGCCTTGCGCATTTGCTTTTCCAGCTTTTCGATCTCCGCTTTCCGCTCGGCGGCGGTCATCTTCACCCCCGCCTCGTTGGTGGCCGTGATCTCGTCCCCGGCGGACAGGTCCACCAGGTCCCGGACGCTCTTAACGATGGTCTGGGGCACGATGCCGTGGGCCTGGTTGTACGCCTGCTGCTTGGCCCGGCGGCGCTCGGTCTCGGCGATGGCGGCGGCCATGGAGGGGGTCACCGTGTCCGCGTACATGATGACAAGACCCTCCGCGTTCCGGGCGGCCCGGCCGGTGGTCTGGATAAGGCTGGTCTCGGAGCGGAGAAAGCCCTCCTTATCCGCGTCCAGTATGGCCACCAGAGACACCTCCGGCAGGTCCAGCCCCTCCCGCAGCAGGTTGATGCCCACCAGCACGTCGAAATGGCCCAGCCGCATGTCCCGGATGATCTCCATCCGCTCGATGGCGCTGATGTTGTGGTGCAGATACCGGCAGCGGATGCCCGCGTCGGCCAGATACGCGGTCAGGTCCTCCGCCATGCGCACCGTGAGGGTTGTGACCAGCGTGCGCTGGTTTTTCTCCACCCGGGCGTTGATCTCCCCGATGAGATCGTCGATCTGCCCCTCCACAGGCCGCACCTCGATGGCCGGGTCCAGCAGGCCCGTGGGCCGGATCACCTGTTCGGCCACCTGCCCGGCCCGGCTGCGCTCGTATTCTCCCGGCGTGGCCGACACATAGATGGCCTGATGGATACGCTGGTTGAACTCGTCGAATTTCAGGGGCCGGTTGTCGAAGGCGGAGGGCAGCCGGAAGCCGTATTCCACCAGCGTCTCCTTCCGGCTCCGGTCCCCCCGGTACATGGCCCGGACCTGGGGCAGGGTAACGTGGCTCTCGTCCACGAAGAGGATGAAATCCTTGGGGAAGTAGTCCAGCAGGGTCATGGGGGCGCTGCCCGGGGCCCGGCCGGAGATGATCCGGGAGTAGTTCTCTATCCCGGAGCAGTAGCCCAGCTCCTGCATCATCTCGATGTCATACCGGGTCCGCTGGGCGATACGCTGGGCCTCCAGGAGCCTGCCGTTCTGCTCAAACCAGGCCACCCGCTCGTCCAGCTCCTTGCGTATCTCCACGATGGCGGCCTCCATCTTCTCCTTGGTGGTCACATAGTGGTTGGCGGGCCAGATGGGGATATTGGTCAGCCGCCGGATGGGGGCGCCGGTGACGGCGTTGATCTCGCTGATACGGTCGATCTCGTCCCCGAAAAACTCCACCCGCAGAGCCGTGTCCTTCCAGTAGGCGGGCCATATCTCCACCGTGTCACCCCGGACCCGGAACCGGTTGCGCTCAAAGGCCACGTCGTTGCGCTCATAGCGGATGTTGACAAGCTTTCGCAAAAGCTGGTCGATGGGTATCTCCAGCCCCACCCGCAGGGACACCATCATGGAAGCGAAGTCGTCTGGCTCGCCCAGACCGTAGATACAGCTGACGGAGCTCACCACGATCACGTCCCGCCGCTCCAGAAGCGACGCGGTGGCGGAGAGCCGCAGCCGGTCTATCTCGTCGTTGATGGAGGCGTCCTTTTCGATGAACGTGTCCGTGTGGGGGATGTATGCCTCCGGCTGGTAGTAGTCGTAGTAGCTGACAAAATACTCCACGGCGTTCTCCGGGAAGAACTCCCGGAATTCGGCGCAGAGCTGGGCGGCCAGGGTCTTGTTGTGGGCCAGCACCAGGGTGGGCCGCTGTACCCGCTCGATGACCTTCGCCATGGTATAGGTCTTGCCGGAGCCGGTGACGCCCAGCAGCACCTGTTCCTCTATGCCGTTTTCAATGCCCGCCGCCAGCGCCTCGATGGCCTCGGGCTGGTCCCCGGCGGGCTCATAGGGCGAGACGACCTTGAAGGGCTTGCTGTCCATGGGCGGCCTCCTTGTACTTGCTAAAGGAATATTATATCATACTTTTGTGAAAGTACAAGCAATCCGGGGCGCTGCCGGCTCCGGCCTACCAGAACTTTCAGAGCGGCGCACTGACGGCCCGAAGACCAGGACCGGAAGCGTTTCCGCCCCGCGATTTCGGACGCGTCAGCGGAACGCGAGCGGGCGGAAATGCTTTCGGACTGGTCCCGATACCAAAATAGAGCGGCCACGGCCCATGTTATACTAGCGCGCTGTCACGTTTTGGGCGCGACGGCTGTCTATCAAGGCGAGAGCGCTCGAAAAGGAGGCAGACATGACCGAGATAACGACAGAAAAAGCCGCCCTGGACCGAATGCGGCAGAGGGACGAGGCGGGGCTCGAATGGTTCATCCGGCGATACACGGCCTATGTGTCGGCCATCGTGTGGAATCTGGGAGGCCACGCTATGACGGCCCAGGACGCGGAGGAGATCACGGCGGATGTGTTTCTGACCCTCTGGCAGTACTGCGAAAACCCCACGGCGGAGAAGGCGAAGGGATATTTGGGCGCCATCGCCCGGACCAGGACGCTGAACCGGCTGAAGCGGGCAGGGCTCTCCCAATCCCTGGAATACGACGAACTGACCCTGACGGCGGCGGAGAACCCGGAGCGGGCGGTGCTGGAACGGGAGGCCAGGCAGGCCGTCCGTGAGGCCGTGGAGGCCATGGGCCCGCCGGACCGGGAGATATTCATCCGCCACTACTATTACGGCGAGACCAGCGCCGCCATCGGCGACGCGCTGGGCCTGACTGCCGCCAATGTGCGCAAGCGGCTGGAGCGGGGCCGGGAGGCTCTCCGGCAGCGGCTTGAGAAAGGAGCGATCGACAATGACTTTTAATATTTCCGACCTGATGGACGGCCTGGGCGACGAGACCCTGACCCTGACGGACCCGGGCGTCACCACCCCCGAGCGGGTGCTGGCCCTGGCCCGGGAGCGGCGCGGCGCGGCGTCCGCCGCCCCGGTCCGGCACACAAAGACGAAGCGGCCCCGCAGGCTGGGCCGTATCCTGCTCATCGCGGCGGCGCTGACCGCGCTGCTGAGCGTGACGGCCTACGCGGTATACGAGCTGGTCATTGACCGGTACGTCATCGAACAATCGGCCCCCTACGAGGTCATTCAGCAAGACCCGGCCTCAGCGGAGGACCCGGCGGAGCCGGTCTCCCCCCGCAGCCGTATCTCTCTGGTGGGCTATCAGGGCACGCCGGAGTATCTGGCCTTCACCGAGTGGGAGGGCTTGCAGGAAAAATGGTGGGCGGAAAACGAGGCGCTCTGGCAGGAGCGGGGCGTGGACGATTCCTACCATGAGACGCCGGACAACTATTGGGCCTTTTACGGCGCCGTCACCCAGGACCAGGCGGAGGCCCTGGACGCCATCATGGCCAAGTACGGCCTGACCCCACACACCACCATGGCGACCTTTAACAAGACGGAGACGCTGTATGACGCGCTGGGCACGGAACCTTTCTACACCGACGCGGTGGCGGGCGCTTCCAATGGCTATATCTATGACGACGGCACCTTCAAGGACGAGGGGCGGCGGGTGGTCCTGTCCGACGGCCGGGCGGTGGATATGACGGTGTTCGTCAGCGCCAAGGGCTCCTTCTCCAACATCTCCGGGACCATCGACCTGAGCCAGGGGTATGACGAGTGGAGCTATACCACCGCCAGCGGCGTGACCGTGGACCTGATCCTGACGGCCAACGAGGCGGGGATACTGGCCGAGACCGACGGGGCCTACATCGACGTGTCCCTGGCCGCGGGCAGCGCCCCCAGCTACGACCCGGCCACGGACCCGCAGTTGAGCGAAGAGCAGCGGTCTTTCTATCTGGAGGGCATTTCCCAGACGCGCCCTGACATGACGGAGGCGGAGATGGACGCCGAGTGGGAGAGTTACAGGGAATCGTACACAAAGCGGCAGCAGGCGTTCCTGCCCCCCGCCGTCACAGAGGCGGAGGTGGAGTCCATCGCGGACTGTATCGGCTTTGACGTGCTGGCGGAGCGGTTCGACGGCACGGCCCACCCGGAGACCGGGGAAAAGGTGACGGCTCTGCGCCAGCAGATGTTTGCCGAGACCGAGACCGCCCGGGTGGAGGCGGAACAGGCCGAGGCCGACATACAGGAAACCACCCGGACCGTGCTGGACGAACTTGGCTCCTACACCGCCGATATGCCGGAGGGCTATGCCAACGTGTTCACCGTGGGCCACCGGCAGCAGGACCACGGCATGGTCTGGACAGCGCTTGACGTCTATGACCAGATGAGCCTTGGCTGGTTCAGCCAGAGCGCCATGGCCAGCATAAACCTGGACTACTACCGGTTCTACACGGACGAGGACCGGACCGGGTCCGCCACGGAGGATGCCTTCCATGACGCGGTCGCGTACTTCGTGGGCAAGGACTACCCCCTGACGGAGATCAACGGCTGCCAGGGCTTTGTTCTGGCGGAAAACGGCATGACCGCCCAGGCGGTGTGGTATGACGAGGCCCGTGACCTGCTGTTCTGGCTGGAGGGCTATGACGCCGGACTGGACACGGAGCAGACGCTGGCTCTGGCGGAGAGCGTGGTCGAAGGGACCCCGTCCGAAGCCACGCAGGCGGAAACGGCTGCCCTGGCCGAAAACGTGCCGCCCACCCCGATACCGGCGGATTAAAGCGGCAATACACAGACAAGGGGACAGGCCATCGTTATGGCCTGTCCCCGTTTGTCAGAGGTCATTGCCCGCCGTTATGTACATTTCCTCCGCCGCATACAGCGCCTGCTGCAAGAGCGCCCGGGCCGGCTCGTTCTCTGGCGTCTCCGGCAGCTTGTCCAGCGCGTCGGAGGCAGCGGCAACCACGATCGCATACATTTTCGGATAGTCCGGCATGAGCCTCAGATATAGATTGTAACATTATATAATGTAAAAGTCTATGGCCTGCGGGCATATACCGTCTATTATCTTACTATCACATTAGATAATGGAAGGGTCTACGATGGTCAGGTTGAACGTGCTGCCGCTGCTGGAAAAGAAGGGAAAGACGAAGTACTGGCTTTATAAGCAGCTGGGCATGAGCTATCAGAACTTCAGCCGGATGGTCAACAACCAGACGAGCTCCATCAAGCTGGAGCGTATCGAGACGCTATGCCAGCTTTTGGACTGTACGCCCAATGAGCTGTTTGCCATTGACTGGGAAAAATAAAGGCAAAGGCGCGGTCTACACCGCGCCGTTTTCGATATCCTCTTCGTCGAGAAGCTCTATGCCGTTTTCTTTCAGCAACCGGGCGGTCACGCCCATGCCGGGGATCACGGCGCCGGTGAACGTGCCGTCATAGACCGCGTGGGGCCCGCAGGAAGGGCTCCGGGCTTTCAATATGGCGCATGTCACGCCATGGCTCCGGCAGAAGGCCAAGGCCTTTTCCGCCCCGGCGCGAAATTCCGCCGTCACATCCTCCCCCGCCTTACTGTACACCCGGTCTCCCCGTATCTCGCTGGGCAGCCGGGGGGCCGGCAGGCCGGAGGCCCGCTCCGGGCAAAAGACCACATAGTCCTTGTCCGCGAGAAAGGCCCGGACGGCGGCGTTGTCGTTGTTGCCGCCGTTATATTTGCAGTTGTGGCCCAAAAGACACCCGCTGACCAGGTACTTACTCATAGTTGCACAGAAGGAACATGGGCTTGACCAGGACCACCTCGTCGTACTCCTCCTGCTCCACCTGGACGGAAGAATTGAGGGCTTTCAAGTCCTTTTTCATGACCTCGAAGGACTCGGGCACGCTCTGGGCCCGGCCCTCCCGGATCACCCGGATCATCCGGTCCAGCACCACCGGGTGGGCGTACTGGGGCGGCACGGGAAAGTCCGGGCCGATGACATCTGCCATGGCCGCCCTGGCGGCCTCCCACTCCCCGTCGATGGCCTTGCGGTTGTTGCGAGCGGTGGGCAGCACATGGGCGCCGGCGAAGAAGAACACGGCGGCCAGACCCAGCAGCGTCCAGTAAATGCCGGTCCGGTCGTGGGTCACCAGCGTGTACACGCCGTAGGCCGCGGCCAGGACGCCGGCGATGACGATGGCCAGAGCCACCCACTTGTAGGCGGGATTGGACTGGTCGTTGCGGCGCTTGTTCCTGGCGGCCCGGGCCAGGCGGTTGGACCGGGCGGGGTCGTCGGTGAGGCGGGTCTTGGCCCGCTCCAGCTCGTCCCAGGCGGCCTGGGCCTCGGGGGTAAGCTCCTTCAAATACCGGGCGGCCTCCCGCTCGGCCTTGGCCTTCAGCTTCCGCTCCGCCTCCACGCTGTGCAGGGGCACGTCCGGCCGGATACGGGAAAAGCGCTCCAGGAACATGTCCACGTCGTCCTCCCTCTTGAAGTTGCACTGCTTCACCTGGCCGTTGTCGTACTCCACCACCAGATAGGGGATGGAGGCGAACATGCCCCGGCCGGTGAAGCCGCCCTTGCTCATGGCCACCCGCTTGAAGATCCGTTTGACCGACTTGATGGGCAGGTAGTACCGGCGCTCGATGTAGAAGCTGTTCAGGTAGATGGCCTCCTTGCCAATGCCGCAGGGACCGAACCGCTGGCAGGTCTTTTTTTCTTCATTGGCGACCTGCTGGGGGATGGAGACCTTACCCAGCTGTTTGGGCTTGATGATTACCATGCAATGACCTCCCATATTGAAACGGCGGAGGAGCGACGCCCCTCCGCCATCCAGTATGTTGGTAGATTACTTCGCCACAGCGGCCTTCTTGGCCTTGCTGGCGGCATACATGAAGATACCGAAGAACACGACAGCGGCCACGATGCCCACGGGATAGGCGATCTTGGTGCTCAGGCCCAGGCACTCGGGGCCGGCGCAGAAGTAGGTGATGGAGACCGCGCTCATGAAGGTAGCGGGGACAGCGGTGATCCAGTAGTTCTTCTTTTCCTTGACCAGGAACATGGACGCGGTCCACAGAACGATCATGGCCAGGGTCTGGTTGGTCCAGGAGAAGTAACGCCAGATGACCTGATAGCTGAACCAGCCGAGGCTGTTGCCGATGCCCAGGATGGCGCCGACGCCCAGCACGGGAACGCACAGGTACAGACGGTTGAGCATCTTGCTCTGGTCGATGTGGAACCAGTCGGCGATCACCAGACGGGCGGAACGGAAGGCCGTATCGCCGGAGGTGATGGGGCAGGCCACGACGCCCAGCATGGCCAGCGCGATGCCGATGCCGCCCATGGTCTTGGAGCAGACGTCGTACACAGCGGCGGGCTGGCCCTGAGAGATGATGTCGTTCAGAGCGGTGGAGACACCGTCGGTCAGCTCATACAGGGAGCAGCCGGCAGCGGCCCAGACCAGAGCGATGACGCCCTCGGCGACCATCGCGCCGTAGAACACGAAGTGGCCCTGGTGCTCGTTCTTCATGCAGCGGGCCATCAGCGGGCTCTGAGTGGCATGGAAGCCGGAAATGGCGCCGCAGGCCACGGTGATGAACATGAACGACCACACGGGGGTGCCGGCGGGGTGCCGGTTGGTGAAGTTGGCCCAGATCTCGGGGATCTGATAACCGTGAGCGAAAATGCCCACAGCCACGCCCACGGCCATGATGATCAGGCAGATACCGAACACGGGGTAGATCTTGCCGATGATCTTGTCGATGGACAGGAAGGTGGCGATGAAGTAGTAGACCAGGATCAGGATCAGCCAGAACATGGTGTTGGCCACCAGACCGCTGCCGCCGTTCTCGGTGATCAGCTTCACCAGGATGCCGGCGGGGCCCACGGCGAACACGGTACCGACCATGATCAGCAGCACCACGTTGAACACGCGCATGACGTTCTTCATGACGCTGCCCAGGTAAATGCCGGTGACCTCGGAGATGGAAGCGCCCTCGTTGCGCTCGCTCATCATGCCGGAGAAGTAGTCATGCACAGCACCGGCGAAGATGGTACCGAAGGTGATCCACAGGAACACGATGGGTCCCCACAGAGCGCCCTGCAGGGCACCGAAGATGGGGCCCAGGCCCGCGATGTTCAGCAGCTGGATCATAAACAGCCGCCACTGGGGCAGAACCACATAGTCCACGCCGTCGTTGATCTTCACGGCCGGAGTCTCCCGGTCGTCGGGGGCAAAGGTGTTCTCAACGACTTTGCCGTAGACAAAGTAGCCGCCGACCAGAATCACGAGACAGAGAAAAAAGCTAATCATTTCCGTAATTCCTCCTCATAATATTGGTCGAAGTTTTTTAGCCGCTTTCGCGGCCATTCTGCCGTTATTATAGCGCGGTCAAAATCCAATGTCCAGCGGTTTTACAACACTTATGTAACAAAAATTTAATATTTATTTTGTTGAAAGTGACCATAAAATAAGAAGAATATTGGCACCTTCCCACAAAGGATACAAAAAACCTCCCTTTTGAAAGGGAGGCGTAGTCTATCCCGCGGCGGCGGGGGGCGCGTGGTCCTTCCACCGGCCGGACAGATAGTAAGGGAACATGACCAGGAAAAAGGCGTAGCCGGCCAGGGCGCCGCCCAGCCAGTAGCCCATGACGCCCATATGGAACGTCTCGGCCAGCAGCACGCACAGGCCGATCCGCATGACCACCCCGTCCAGGATACCCAGGATGAAGTTCATCACGGGGAAGCCCATGCCGTTGCACAGGGCCGTACTGGGGCCCCGGAGAGCGTAGCCGAAGAAGTTCAGCACCGCGATGAGCACATAGCCCCGGCTCATGGCCAGCACGGCGGGGTCGTCGTCGAACAGGGCGAACACCCGCTCCGGCCACAGGACCATCACGGCGGAAAGGACGGACGCGAAGGCCGCGCCCACGGCGACGGCGGTGATCAGGGCCTTGCTCACCCGGTCGAATTTCCGGGCGGCGAAGTTCTGGCCCACCATGGTGGCCCCGGACTGGCTCAGGGCCAGGCAGATGATACTGGCCACGGTGGACAGCTTGGCGCCCACGCTGTTGACCGCGGAGACGGTGACGCCGAAGGCGTTGATACGGCTGGACACGAAAAGCTGGGACACGCTGATGGCGCAGCTTTGGATGCACATGGGGATACCCAGCTTCAGCAGCTTCATCAGATTGTTCCGGTCGGGCCGGAGGTACCTGGTGTGGAACTCGAACCCCAGCCGGTCCCGCCGCCGCCAGAGATAGCCCACGCACATAACGAAGCTGACGCCCTGGGCGATGACCGTGGCCAGCGCCGCCCCGAACGGGCCCATCCCCGCCGACACGAAAAGCAGGTCCAGTCCCACGTTCAGCACCGACGCGACGGCGATGAACACCATGGGCCGCTTCGACTCCCCCATGCCCCGGAGGATGGCCGCCACCATCACATAGCCCACCAGGAAGAACAGCCCCGCCGTGCAGCAGACCGTGTACTGCCTGCAGTAGGCCAGCGCCTCCGCCGGCACGTTCAGCCACCTCATGGCCAGGTCCGCGCAGGCCAGCCCCGCCGCCGTGATGGCCAGGCTGAGGCCCAGGATAAACGTGAACATCACGCCCACGATCCGGGAGACATTCTCCCGGTCCTTCAGCCCCACATACTGGCTGATGAGCACCTGCCCCGCGTTGCAGAAGCCCATGCACACGAAGGTGTACAGGTGGATGAGGTCCGCGCCCACGCCCACGGCGGACAGGCCCGCCGGGCCCACGAACTGCCCCACCACCACCATGTCCGCCAGGTTATAGGCGGTCTGCAACAGGTTGGACAGCATAAATGGCCAGGCGAAGGACAGAAGCTGACGCGCCACCGGGCCGGAGGTATAGTCTTTTATAAGGCTGTCGTCTGCCATACGTTCTCTCTCTTTATCCCAATTTTATATATTGTATCCCTCGCGGGGCATTTTTACCGCGAAGCCCGGTCAGGGCGAGCCGCGCGGCGGCCCTACCGTCTGATCCGGATGGTGACCACCATCTCCCGGTCCGTCTGCTCCCGCTCCAGTCCCACGTCCACGCCGCCCCGGCGCATTACGTCCACGCTGCGCTGGAGGGTGTTGAGGAACACACGCACATCCTTGAGCACCAGCCGGGACCGGCCCGGGGCCGCGTGGGCGTCCGCCCGGGCCAGAAGGCTGTCTATGTAATCGTCTGTGGCGGCCACGGAGAGCTGCCTGTCGACGATCTGGTCCAGCGCCCGGCGGCGGACGTCGTCGTCCGGCAGGCGCAGCAGGGCCCGGCCGTGCCGCTCGGTCAGTTCCGCGGCCCGGAGCTTGTCCAGCACGTCGCCGGGCAGCTTCAAAAGCCGCAGCTTGTTGGCGATGGCGGACTGGCTCTTGCCCAGCCGCCGGGCGCACTCCTCCTGGCTGAAGCCGAAAAGGTCGATGAGCCGGGCGATCCCCCGGGCCTGCTCGATGAAGTCCAGGTCCTCCCGCTGGAGGTTCTCCACCAGAGCGATGGCGCCGGACTCCGGCCCGTCCACATCCATCACCAGACAGGGCACCCGCTCCAGTCCCGCCAGCCGCGCCGCCCGGAGCCGCCGCTCCCCCGCCACCAGCTGGTACCGCCCGTCCCGGGGCCGCACCGACAGGGGACTGAGCACCCCGTACTGCCGGATGCTCTCCGCCAGCGCCTGTAGGGCCCCGGCGTCAAATACCTGCCGGGGCTGGAAGGGATTCGGCACGATGTCCCCCACCGGGATCATCACCACGCTCTCCTCCGTCCGCCGGCGCGTTTTCAGTATCGGCATGGAATACGCCCGCCTCCTTGCGCGTAGGATGGGTACATTGTACCGCTGTCCTTGCGCAAAAAGGCGGGAAAACGGGCGCGCGCCTATACGCCTGTGCCGGTAGGATTGAAACTGCTCGGCGGAAGTGAATCGCCGGCAGGAAGTCAAAAGCCTGTCGCACAGCGGCTTTTGACTTCACGCGCGGGAATGTCGCGCGGCTTGGCCTGACCGGCCTGCGCAAGACGTTGCTTTTACACCCCAGTACCATCAAAGGGCGGGATATATTCGCTCGCGGCGCTGGAAAGCTCCTGGGTGTAGCCCTCCAGCAGGCCCAGCGCCGCCATGTAATCGCAGGCGCGCCGGTATTCCTCCTCCGTCAGCCGCCGGTCCGGGCCGCCCGCCCCGTTGGGGGTGTACTGGCCCATGAGGGAGACCAGCACGTCCCCCGGCCGGAACGTGTCCGCGATCCAGTCCAGCACGGAGAAGGTGTTGTCCAGCTCCCCCGGCAGCACCAGATGACGGATCATCACGCCCGAGACCAGCATGCCGTCCCCGTCCAGCCGGTAGGGTCCGGTCTGGCGGAACATCTCCGTAACGGAGGCCTTCGCCACCTCCGGGTAATCCCCCGCTCCGGACAGCCGCTCCGCCAGGACCCCGTCCATGTACTTCATGTCCGGCAGATACACCTGCGCCTTCCCCTCCAGGGCCCGGAGGGCCGGAACGGACTCATACCCCCCGGTGTTCCACACCACGGGGACGCGGGGCCGCGGCTCCAGCGCCTGTGCTATGGCGGGCAGGAAGTGGCTGCCGGTCACAAGATTTATATTGTGCACGCCCTGGGCCTCCAGCTCCCGGAATATCTCCCGGAGCCGGTCCACGGTGACGGCTTTGCCCCGGGCGCCGGCGCTGATGGCGCGGTTCTGGCAGAACACGCACCGGAGATTACACCCGGCGAAGAACACGGCACCGCTGCCCCGGGTCCCGCTGACGCAGGGCTCCTCCCAGAAATGGGGCGCGGCACGGGCTACCACCGGGTCCCAGCCCACGCCGCAATAGCCGCTGTGAGCGGCGTCCCGCGGGACGCCGCATTTTCTCGGGCAGATGGAACAGAGCATGGGCGAACACCTCTAAACAGGACCCGCGCTGGCAGCGGAAAGAAAAATGCGAAAAAACTTGCCGGAGGGGGACAGGTATGCTATAGTTAGTTATATCGCAAATTTGATAAAAAAGCAAAACTTATTGTTCAAAGGAAAGATAAATGGACTATTTGCGGTTGATGCGCGTAAAGCACTATGTAAAGAACCTGCTGGTGTTCGTGCCGCTGTTTTTCGGCAGAGGCATCTTCAGCGGACCGCTGCTGTTCACCGCGGCGCAGGGCTT
Organism: uncultured Oscillospiraceae bacterium; assembly: GCA_947624985.1. GTDB lineage: Bacteria > Bacillota > Clostridia > Oscillospirales > Oscillospiraceae > CAJOIG01. The sequence continues at coordinate 24,085 of CANQMO010000024.1, forward strand.
TGTGTGCTTCTGCCTGGCCTCCTCGGCGGTATATATCTTTAATGATATAAAAGACGTGGAGAAGGACAAAAACCATCCGAAGAAAAAGAACAGGCCCATCGCCAGCGGCCGGGTGAGCAAAACGAACGCCCTGATATTGCTGGCGGTCTGCGTTCTGGGCGCGGCGGGGCTGACCGCTTTCAGCGGCAATTGGCTCGCGGCCGGGTTCCTGGGCGCGTACCTGCTTTTGAATGTGGGATACAGCGCGGGGCTGAAAGATATCCCCATCGTGGACGTGGTGATCCTGGCGTCCGGTTTCGTGCTGCGGGTGCTGTACGGGGGGGCGCTGACAGGTATCGAGATATCCAACTGGCTTTATCTGGTGATCGTGTCCGGCTCGCTGTACATGGGGCTCGGCAAGCGGCGCAACGAGCTGCGCCGGCAGACGGATACCAGGACGGTGCTCAAGTTTTACAACGAGGCGTTTCTGGACAAGAACATGTATGTGGCCGTGTCGCTGGTGATCGTGTTTTACGCCCTGTGGGCCATGGAGAGCACGTCGCCCGCCATGATCTGGACGGTGCCGGCGGTCATGATCATTCTCATGCGATACAGCTTTGACGTGGAGGGAAACTCGGACGGCGACCCGGTGGAAGTGATACTGCATGACAAGGCCCTTATTGCCCTGGCGGGAATATATGCGCTGGCAGTATTTGTGCTGTACTATCTGCTCTAGTGCGCGGCCGGACCGACGCGCGCACATTTAATAGCCGGCTCCGATCGGACCGCCGGGTACATACGATGGAGAGGTAAAACGAAACATGATAGTTTTATATGGGGCATGCACACTGATAGGGCTGTGGGTCCTTGGCTTTGCCGTCGTACAGCTGTTCCACTGCCAGGAGAGCGTGCTGGTCAAAAAAAGCGTACTGATCTATATCCTTTTCGGCTTTATCGGTTCGGTATCTCTGATCATGATACTGGGCCTGTTTTTGCCTTTAGACCGGGTGGCGGTCCTGATGGCGGCGCTTGTTGTTTTCCTGTTCGCGGTGAATTTCAAGAAAATAAGGCTGTTGTTCAAGCAGAGCACCCGTTCCGATAAGGCGGTGTTTCTTTTTCTTTTTATCCCGCTGGTGGTTATCGGACTGCCTCAGCTCTTGAGGCATGAATTATATACCAGTGTCGTTTATAATAACGATTTTGCCCTTTATATGGCATCCTTCGACTGGCTGAAGACCCATTCGATCCTTGCCCCCGTGGAATATTCCCTGGCGTATCCGTTTTATTCCATGGCAAGATATATGATAGATAATACCCGGATCGGAACGGATGTTTTCGGCGCGGTCCTGTGCGATCTATTCAAATTGGAAGCCTATGAGGTATTTCCCGTACTTATCGTTCTGTCCGCTGATCTTGTGATGATCTCCGTATATGAGTTCATACGGCATTTTACCGGGAATAAAACGGTCGCTCTGTCGTTCGGGCTGTTTGCCGCGGTCAATGGGAACCTGCTGACCATACTGCTCAAACAATATGTTCCCCAGGTGTTGGGCGCCTCCCTGTTGATCCTCGCGTTTTACAGCATTCATGAATTTTTCCAAAGTCAGGCCAGAGAGGATATGATCGTTTGCGCCCTTTCGCTGAGCGGCGTGATGGCGGTATATTGTGAATTCGCGGTATATATCGTCCTGTTTATTTTGATGTATCTGATCTTGTACGCGGCCGGCAGGAAGAACGATCTCAAAAGCACAGGCGCCGTCATAGGAAAGCTGTTTTGCATATGCTGGCTGATGATCATGTTCAATATCTTCGGCGCATATAAAGCCGTAAAATTCAATCTGGATATATTTACGCGCGTCCACGACAGGGGCGCGGCGGATATCGACCCTTACAGAGGCAATATGCTTGGGCTCGGGAAGATCGTCGGCTGCCTGCTGGGCATTTCGGATTACCTCTCGGAGATGGATATCTTCTACCAGATCGCTTTAGCAGCCGGATGTATCGTCGCGTGCGCTTTGATGATCGGCTGTATCGTCAAAGATAAAGGAGCGGGGAGAAAATTCACTGTCGTTTCTATTCTGGTATTTTTGGGGCTGGAATGCTATTTCCGCCTTTCCAAAGGCGCCTATCAGGAATATAAGGGCATCACATCCGGTTCCATGCTCATGATAGCCCTGTTGGGATATATGACCGCGGTGATGGTCTCTCAGTGCAAGAGCAAAAAATTCCTACAATATGGGGTCATCACCGTATTCGCGTGTGTGATCCTGTATAGTATGATCGGCCCGATGGACACATATTTTTCAAACCAGATCACCTGCGATTCCAATTCAATGAAGTTAAAAGACGCCGTCGCTCAGTGGGTCCCGGAAGAGGAAATGGTCGAGCTCGACAGCTCTATCAATATAGCAGATTATATATCGGCCTCCTATGCCCTGAAGGACCGCGCGGTCAACTGTAATACGAATCTGTCGAACTTATCGTATTTCCAGCAATTTGAAGACGATGATCCGTCGAAATACATCATATATCCCAGCGGATATGATTACTCGGCCAATGACTCCGGGGAGCTGTTGTGGCAGAACAACAAATATGCGCTTGTGGAAAGAGACTATATGCCGTAACGCCCGGCCGGACATGTGGGAGAGGCCATCATGGAAAAAAAGAAGATCCTGATCATTCTGAATTATTACGCGCCCTATATCAGCGGCGTGACGGAATATGCCCGATTGGCGGCGGAAATGCTGGCGAGAGACGGGCATGACGTGACGGTGCTCGCCTCCAATCACGCGGGCCTCGCGGAGCGCGAAGAGATAAACGGCGTGCATGTACATCGGGCAAAGGTTCTGATGAAGATCAGCAAGGGGACGATCAGCCCGGCGTTCATCGTCTTGGCCAGGAAGCTGTCGAAGCAGGCCGATGTGGTCAATCTCCATTGCCCCATGCTGGAGTCCGGGCTGATCTCTCTACTGATACCCAGGGCCAAGATCGTTACGATGTATCATTGCGACGTCAATCTGCCCGCCTCGTTCATAAACAAACTCATCGTCCGTATCATGGACCTGTCCCACCGTATCTGCCTCGGCAGGTCGAGGGCCATAACGGTCACGAGCGTCGATTACGCCGCCCATTCGCGGGTCGCGGGAAAATACCTTGATAAAACGATGGAGATCGCCGCGCCGATCAAAGAATACTTCCCGCAGAAGATCGAAAAGGGAGATAAGAAGGTCATCGGCTTTTGCGGGCGGATCGTGGAAGAAAAGGGACTGGACGTTCTGCTGAAAGCCTTTGAATCGATCCGCGGGCAAAGGGATGACGTCGAATTGCGGATCGCCGGGGATTACCGCTCCGTCGCGGGGGGCAGCATATATCCGCGGCTGAAAGCCTATGTGGATGAGAACGGTATAAAAGACGTCTATTTTCTGGGGAAGCTGCCCGAGGATGAGATGCCCCGGTTCTTTTCCGCGCTGGACGTGTTCGTCCTCCCCAGCGTCAACTCGCTGGAAGCCTTTGGGATGGTCCAGATCGAGGCCATGCGCTGCGGCGCGCCGGTCGTTTCTTCTGACCTGTACGGCGTCCGGTCCATCGTGCGGCGCACAGGCGCCGGCGTCGTATCCAAAACGGGCGATCACAGAGACCTGGCGGCGTGTATTTTAAGAGTTTTGGAGAACAGAGAAAAGTACTCCCGATCCGTTGAGGAAATAGAACAGGTGTACAGCAACAAAATATGGGGAGATAGCTACAAAAAGGCGCTTTTTGGTTGAGACATGAAACGAAATTTGATCGAATTGATTAAATATGGTTTTTGGGGGTGCGTTTCCACAGGGATAAACCTCCTGCTGTTTTATCTGTTCATCTATCTCCATATGCAGTATATCGGCGCCAATGTGCTCTCTTATGTTATCGCCGTCGTGTTTTCCTATGTGTTCAATAATCTGTTCGTGTTCAGGGAAAACAATGCCGGCCGCCTGGAAAAGGGGATCAAGTATTTTGCAATGCGCGGGGTCTCCATTCTCGTTGACAGCGCGCTGCTTGCCTTCCTGTACGAGATCTGCGGCATCGATATCGTGGTGAGCAAGATCATCGACAGCCTTATCATCATCATAAGCACCTTCATCATCAGCAAGCTGTTTATTTTTAAGAACAACAGCGCCGGCTGACAGGCCCCGGCGGCCGCGCGCCGGCAGTAAGTGTGAAAAGCGCTTCCCCCCGCCATGCATGGCAGGGGGAAGCACTTTTGCCGCCCGGGGCGTTATTTTCCCGCCGTGAACCGCCAGAGCCAAAACATGATAAGCGACACGACCACGCCCAGTAGCCCGGACCCGGCGGCCAGCAGGGCCTTCTGGTAGGGGCGCTTGCCCTCCTCCCGGGCCTTTTCGATCTCGGTGAGGGTCTTGCCCTCGGTGAAGGCTACGATCTCCTTGTAGGTCTGGATGTCGAACTTCTTTTTCCACTTCTCCACCCGGAAGGACCAGGCGAGGGCCACGACGGCCAGGACCGACCAGGCCGCCAGACCCCACCACCGCCACAGCAGCGCCAGCGGTACGCATGTCACGATCATGGCAATGAACAGCGCCGTGAAGATATTACTGTCCCGCCGGAAAGCCGCGCGCTCCTGCTCGTCGATGTGTCGTTTCATTTCCGCGATATCTCCTTTGACAAGATCGTCAAGGGACACGGAAAAGACCTCTGCCAGCAGGAGCAGGCTCTTGATGTCGGGGCAGGTCCGGCCGTTTTCCCAGTTGGAGACGGACTGGCGGGTGGCGTACACCCGCTCCGCTAGCTCGTCCTGAGAAAGGCCCAGGGCCTGCCGTCTTTTTCGTATCTGGCCGCCAAGTTCCATGTTCCGCGCCTCCTTGCCCTGCCAGCATACGGGAAAAGCGGCGGAACGTCTATCAAAGGTCTTTTACATAGGCGTTACTCCGCAGCCGTGAACCGCCAGAGACGAGCCTGATCCGACCGGGCGGCGTAGCCGATGCCCACCCGGGGAGACGCCTCCACGCGCTCCGGCACGAAACCGTCGTCGGCCAGCGCCAGGGCCCCGCCCAGGGGCGTGTCGTTCAGGGACTTGTCGATCTGCAGCAGTTTTGTCACCCGGCCCGGGCCGCTGGCTCCCTCCACGCCCCGGATCAGCACGGCCTGGGGGTCCTCCGCCGGGCCGGTGACCAGATTCAGCATCCAGTGGATGCCATAGCACAGATACACATAGATGGTCCCAGCGGGATGGTACAGCGTCTCCGTGCGCTTGGTCCGGCCGTGACAGGCGTGGCAGGCGGTGTCGGCCTCGCCGAAGTACGCCTCCGTCTCCGTGATCCGTGCCCGGAGCACGGTCCCGTCCGGCAGACGGCGGACCAATATCTTCCCTATCAGGACCCGGGCCGCCTCCGGCGCGGGCAGGTCAAGGATATTCATAGGTGTATCCATCGCTGTTCTCCTCAAAGCCGCCGGCCAGCCCCGCCGTCACGATCACGCGGCGGTCCTTGGTGATGAGGACCAGGTCCACGTCGTCGTGGGCGGCGGCATAGTCCAGGGCCCTGTCCGCGCCAAGGACGAACAGCGCCGTGGAGAGCGCGTCGGCCCGGGCCCCGTCCGCCGTCACCACCGTGACGGAGGCAAGGTCGTTGTCCACAGGCCGGCCCGTAGACGGGTCCAGAATGTGGATATAGGTATGGCCGTCCTGTTCAAAATACCGCTGGTAGCCCCCGGAGGTGACCACCGCCGTCTGGCCCACGCTGACCGTGCCCACATAGGCGCCGGTATCGGCAGGGTCCGTCACGGCCACCTGCCACGGCTTGCCGTCCGGCCGGGCGTCGCCCAGAGTCTGCACGTTGCCGCCCAGCGAGAAAATGGCCCTTTTGGCCCCGGCGGCCTTGGCCGCATCCGCGGCCTTCTGGGCCGCGTAGCCCTTGGCCACCGCGCCCAGAGACACGGCCATGCCCGCCGGCAACGCCACGGTCCCGGCGGCCTCGTCGATGGCGATGGCGTCCGTGTCCTTGGCCGCCAGCAGACGGTCCAGTTCGCTCTGGTCCGGCACCCGGTAGTCCCCGGTGGTGAAGCCCCATGCCCGGATGACGGGGTAGAGGGCCGGGTCCAGAGCGCCGTCCGTCTCCCGCCCCACGTCCAGAGCCGTTTCCAGCACGGCCCGGCAATGGTCGGATACGGTCACGGCCCCGCCTGCCCCGGCGTTCAGGGCGTGGACGGAGCTTTCCGGCTCCTCCGGGTCCAGGTCCGCCGCCAGCGCGTTGATGACGTCCGTCGCGGCGGTCAGCGCCGCCTCGCCGGCGTCCCCGTAAGCGGTCAGAAACATCACCGTGTCCATGGCGAAAAGCTGCTTTTCGTGCTTTTCGGCCCCGGTCCCGCCGCAGCCGGTCAGGGCCAGGGCCAGGGCCAGGGCGGCAGCGGCGGCGACGGCTTTAAAGCTCGTCCTTGTGGGCTTCATAGAACTCCCGGTAGTCCTTCAGCATGTACCGGAGCACCTTGGGGGTATCCAGATGGTAGGGACACCTGGACTTGCACTTGCCGCAGTTGAGGCAGGTCTCGATCTTATTCATCTTCTCCTGCCAGGCGGGGGTGAAGTAGGGCCGCCAGGGGCTGCGGCGGATGAGCATATCCATCCGGGCGCAGTTGCGTATCTCGATACCCTGGGGGCAGGGCATGCAGTAGCCGCAGCTGCGGCAGAACTGGCCGCCCAGCTGGGCCCGGTCCGCGTCGATGATCGCCTGTAGCGCATCGTCCAGAGCGGGGTCCTCCTCCGCCAGGGAGAGCCACTGCTCCAGCTCTTCCATGGTCTGCACGCCGTAAATGGGCACCACGCCGGTCTGCTCCCTCATGAACGCGTGGACCACCCGGGCGTTGGACAGCAGCCCGCCCGCCAGCGCCTTCATGGCGATGAAGCCCATGTCCGCCGCCAGACAGGACCTGACCAGGTCCGCTTCCTCGGGACTGGACAGGTAGCTGAAGGGGAATTGAAGGGTCTCGAACCGGCCGGAGGCCACCGCCTCCTGGGCGAAGCGGATGGAGTGGCTGGTGACGCCGATGTGCCGGACCCAGCCCCTGGCTTTGGCCTCCTCCGCCGCCTGGAAGGCGCCGTTGTCCACCTCGTCCCATTGGGAGACCATGTGGAACTGGAAAAGGTCTATGTAGTCCGTTTTCAGCCGCTCCAGAGAGGACTGGATATGGGCGGAGACGGTGTCGTAGTCCCGGCCCATGCTCTTGGTGGAGATGACGATATCCCCCCGCACGTCGGCCAGCGCCAGGCCGAGCTTCTCCTCGGAGTCGGTGTAGGAGTTAGCGGTGTCGAAGTAGCGGATGCCGCCCTCATAAGCCCGGCGGAGAATACGCACCGCCTCGTCCTTGTCCCGCCGCTGGATGGGCAGAGCGCCGAAGGCGGGCTTTGTCACGGTAAGGCCCGTTTTGCCAAGTACGATAGTCTGCATGATCGGTCACCTCGAACAATAACAATATTATCATTATTGTATCACATTCCCCTTGATATTCCAAGACTGATGCGTTATAATAGGCAAGCTGAAACGTGCGGCTGTAGCTCAGCTGGATAGAGTGTTGGCCTCCGGAGCCAAAGGTCGTGGGTTCGAATCCCGTCAGCCGTACCAAACCAACATAATCCGAACCCAAGACCTGTGGGACCGTATCCCGTAGGCGATGGGTTCGGATTTGTGTTTTGGTTTGAACCGTATGAGGCGACGCACTTCAGAAATGGGGTCATTAGGCGACCGACATCGAAGCCAAGAGGACCGAAGAAGAAAAAGGTAGGGCATAAGAGCATAACGGAGAAGATAGCGTCTGACTGGACTTGATGAAGTAGTATGAGTGTACAATTATCGCCCGAGGGCACATTGTTATTGCCGTGATTCATTAAAATTGCTTATTGTGCACGCTAAACAGGGTCTTGTCGAACGATGGAAAATATGATAGAATTAGTAAGCAAATAATATTCAGTTGTCAGCAACACTTTAGATGATATAATGTATCCACAAAGGAGATAACAGGTGACTTTTTCTGAGTTCTATAATAAGTTCGGTCTAGAGGATTACCCGTTTAACACTTTCACGACAGAAGATGAAATAAATAAAACTGACCTTTTCGTTGAGCCGGTTGATTATTCTCTGATAAAAGACGCGTTTAAAAATTCTCGCACAATTATAATGTCCGGAAACCGAGGAACCGGAAAAACTGCAATCGTTTACGATTTGATGAGAAACGCTCCTGACAACTCATTTGTTCTTTATATGGATGACTTTAGTTCTTTATCCGAACATCCAAACATCAATGATTTTTACAAAGCCATCAGTATATGCTTGGTTAATAGGCTCATGTCGTGTGCTGTTGACAGCAGAAAGGGAATATCTAAGCTTTCAAAAGATGACAAATTATTCCTGTCTCAGCTCGTTGTTAATTTCATGGATACAGCGACATATGAGAGCCTGACTACAAAAGTAGATCAAATCCAATTGTCGTTCTTTTCCAGATTCATAAACAAAATATCAAAATTTATTCAGTTTACTGTCAACTATGGGATTACAGCAGGTGTAAAGCTATTTAATAGTTTTTTTGCGAACCAGTTTTCTCTTCCAATCATTGATGCAGACTCTGTTATGAGCATTATTCCAGAAATTAAGTTGAATGCAGATGTATCTTTTAAGGATGTCGATGCCAACTTTTCTGTTTTGACAAAAATTTGTAGGCTTATCAAACGAGTGGGCTTCTCTGGCGTAGTAATATTGATTGATAAAATTGATGAAGATAGCCGCTTTACAAATGACGGGGAACAGATAGCTACTTTCATCAAGCCGCTGTTGACAGACAACAAGCTATTACTTAGTCCTGATTTACAAATGGCGATCTCCTTGTGGTCTATTCCATTTGATAATTTAAAAAGCAGTATCCGTACGCAGAAATTTTATTGCCCGACCCTTCAGTGGCATGGAGAAGATTTGATTCGTGCTTTTGACCGACGCGTGAAGGTATATTCGTATGCGGGTAGTAGTAAGCAGTTTCGAAGCTTTTTTGCTGAGGATGTTACAGATAAGGATATAGAACAGATTCTAATCCTAGCAAATCAGAACCCGAGAGACTTGTGGCATATTTTTAACGAGTTGTTTCACAAACAATATGCTCTTGACTCTACTTCTTCTGCTTTTTCCCAAAAAGCTCTTCTTGACGCCTTGGCTGATTTTGTAATCAACTTTAATTATTATGAATATTATCCAAGAAAGAAGAATTCTAGGCGCGATTCAATGGACGTCTATCGTTATATTACTCATCTACTTAAGTTGCCAGAGCCTGAGTTTACGGCAAACCAGTTTAACTCGCTTGCAGGAACTGGCAGCTCAACAAACAATTATATCGGTGCAATGCAAGCAATGGGATTAATTGTCCGTACCGATGTGAAGATTGGTGCAGGTGTTGTCTATCGTATTAACGACCCCAAAATAATATATGCAATTCGCAATGGACTAATTATTTCTAGAAATTTATAATACGGTTTTTGCGCGGCGGCAGTCACTTGACTGCCGCCGCTGGCGTTATTACGCCTTGGTGTCTTGGAGGTGTCTTTCTGCCTCCCGCTGGGCTTTCCACGCTGCGAACTCCCGCTGGCCCTCCTCGCTCTCGTAAAACGCGAGGATGTCCGGCAGGAAGCACCGGGCGAGCTTCTCGATTTCATGCTGCGGGATGTTGGTGTCGTTTATGAGCTTTTTCCTACGACCCAATTCTTACCTCCTATGTGGCGCTAGCTAGTAGTGATGGATGAACGGTGTCATGGTCTGCTCACTCCTTTCTGTCATGGTATAAAGCCTGGATCTGCGGGCAGGGTGTAAGGATACCATCCCATCGGGTTTTGCGCCCGGAAAGCCTTGCAGATTCAGGGGCTTTTCTGCTCTATCGTTCTACTATTCGCCCTGCGTCGTTTGGCGTACTCCGCCTTTTGCCGCCGCTGGGCTATGATCTTGCAGTCGTCGCAGTACTTCGCCCGATTGGAGCCAGGGAGGAACGCCCTGCCGCAGAGGGCGCACCGCTTCATAGCGTCCTTGCCGAACAGTTCCGTTTCTAATTCCTGTCCGGCCTTGTCCCTCAACAGCACCCAGCGGAAGACCTTGCAGCAGACGGAATAAGAGAGTGTCTGCGGGCACGGGACTTCCTCGCCATCATCCAAGTAGAGGCAGTTGCCATTATCACAGGCACTGCACAGCTTGCGGATGAGCGAGACGGCCCGCTGCCGCTGCCCGCCGTTCATGCGTGGGGGAGAGCCGTTCGGCTTCCGCTCCACGGGCGGGAGCAGTTCAAGATGGAATAAGCTCATGG
>CANQMO010000025.1 GCA_947624985.1 uncultured Oscillospiraceae bacterium
TCGCGGCGGGGCGTGGCTTTTTCCACATCAACTCCCACGGCGGGGCGGAGCCCTGCCCGTTCTCCCCCTATTCGGACATGAACGTGCGGGACGCCTCCCTGCGCCAGGCCCTGGCCTCGCCGCTGTTTTCTGCCCTGCGGGAGGGGGAGCTTCTGGCGGACGACCACGCGGGCGGGTGCGTGCTCTTTGAGAAGCGGGCCGCCGTGGAGGCGCTGTTGACAAAATAGCCGCCGGTCTCCGGCGGGAAATGAAGATCCCATCCGAATCCCCGGAGGAATTCGAATGGGATCTTGCTTTGTGTTCGCGCCGCTCAGTCGATGGCGACGGAATACGCCTCCACGATGGGGCCGGGCTCCTGGTCCTCCCCGGGCGCCGCGTGGACGATGGATACCCGGTCGCCCTCATTCAGAATGATGGCGTTCTGGTCCTGCTCGGCGGAGACGGCATAGAACACGTCCTCTCCCTCCAGCCGGATATAGTACCAGCTCGCCCCGCCAAGCACAGCGGTGCGTATCTCCTCCACCGTGCCGCTCGCCTCCTCCTGGGCGGCGGGCAGGGCGGTATCCTCCACCACGCCCCGGTCCGACAGCATGCTCACATACGTCCGCTCGCAAGCGGGCACCGTGGAGCCGGTGGCCACGATCTGGTACTGGGCCACGTTCACCATGGCGTAGCTCTTCACCAGATTGGTAGCGTCCATCAGGGGGATGAAGTAGGTTGGCTGGTCAGAGATATTGAGCAGCAGCGGGAACGTGGCGGTGTAGCCCAGGTCCTGGACCACGCCCATGGCGGAGGCCATGGCGGCGGTCTCGGTGGCGCCGGGGGCCTCGTAATAGCGAGTCTCCTTGGTGCGCATGTTGCACAGCAGGAACCCCAGGTTGGACTGGTCCGCGTTGGCGCTGGTCACGCCGGTGTAGACGTACACATCGTCGTTCATGGCGATGTAGTTGTATCCCTCGGTGGTCATGGTCACGTCCCGCTGCCCCAGGATGGAGTTGATGAAGCCCCGGACCAGCGTGCCGTGATAGTCATACTGCTCCATGATGAGGGCGGGGGTGTACAGGGTGTCCACCCAGGCGGGAACTTCCTCGTAATATTCGCTCTCGCCGGTGACCGCGTCCAGCAGCACGGCCCCCCGGATGTCCCGGCCGCCGAACAGGCCGATGGTCTTGACCAGCCGGGGCGCCACCCACCAGGGGTGGCCCTCCTCGTCGATCTCGAATTCCGGCTGGGAGAACATCATGGTGGGGTACTGGAACCGCAGGTGGCGCAGCACGTTCCGGTTCAGAGGCTCGGAGAAGGAGTACTTCACGCCCTCGGCGAGCCGGACCACCTGGGCCTGCTGGGTCACCATGTCCACCACCACATAGGCCGGCAGGCCGCCGCCCCGGTTGGTGAACCACTTGAACAGGTCCGCGTAGGCGATGGGGGCCACCCGCACGGGCCGGCCCTGGTAGTTGATCTGGGTGGAGTCGTTGGAGTACTCGAACTGGCTCACCATATCGCTGAGGGTGCCCATCTGCCGGTCCCCCAGGTAATTGGCGGAGGTGCGGTCCAGCGTGGGTATCTCGTTGAAGGATATCTGGGCCACGTCCTGGGCAAAGTCCCCGGTCTGCACATCCAGCAGCTCCCGGTAGGCCCCGGCCCGGAACATGGGCAGAGACACCAGCTTGCCCACCAGCGCCGCAGCCAGCACGATGGCCAGCAGTATCCCCACCGGCAGGCAGTGCCGCCGGATGAAGGTCAGCCCGTCCCGGACCTTCTGCCCGGGCGTGCGCACCACCTGCTGTTCGCCGGTGGCGACGCTGTTTTTCACCGTCGTCAGCACCATGCAGCCGATATACACCGCGCACAGCAGGATGAGGAAGGCGTAAAACTCCCCGTCCTGCAAGTTGATGGCCGGCAGCGAGACGTAGAAATACACGAACCCCACCACCGCCGTGACGATCAGGCTGAACAGCACCTGGCCCGCCCGGCCCCGGGGCGGCTTCCATTTCATCTTAGCCAATGCGGCGCCCTCCATGACTTAAAAATTTTTTACTTAGTGTACCACACCATCCGGCCTGTTACAACGTTTACCGGACATATGGAAGAAAGTTTTTTTGCATTTTCCCGCCGGGACATATATAATGACTTCGACACGAATAGATATGATATATGGCGCCAAACGCTCGCAAGGAGGAAGAACATGGTAACCAATGACGAAGCCATCGCCCGGATAAAGCACGAGGTCATGCGTCTGGTATGCAAGCTGACCTGGGAGGACCGGCTGGACGAGGCCCGGGACACCATCCCCTATCAGATGATCCCCGGACCGCAGGCCCAGTTCCGCTGCTGCATTTATAAAGAACGGGAGATCATCCGCCAGCGTATCCGCCTGGCCGAGGGGCTGTGCCCCTCCGGGCAGCACTCGGACAACATGGTCCAGGTCATCTCCGCCGCCTGCGAGGAATGTCCCATCGCCTCCTACATCGTGACGGACAACTGCCGCAAGTGCGTGGGCAAAGCCTGCCAGAACTCCTGCCAGTTCGGCGCCATCTCCATGGGCCCCAATCGCTCGTACATAGACCCCAATAAGTGCCGGGAATGCGGCAAGTGCGCCCAGGCCTGTCCCTACAACGCCATCGCCCATCTGGAGCGGCCCTGCAAAAAGGCCTGTCCCGCCGACGCCATCACCTACGACGAATACGGCATTTGCAAGATCGACGAGTCCAAGTGCATCCGCTGCGGTATCTGCATCCACAACTGCCCCTTCGGCGCCATCGGCACAAAGGCCTCCGTGGTGGACGTGATCCGGGCCATCAAGGCCGGCAGGAAAGTGGTGGCCATGCTGGCCCCCGCCACCGAGGGCCAGTTCGGCCCCGACATCACCATGGACAGCTGGCGGACCGCCCTGAAAAAGGCCGGCTTTGCCGACATGGTGGAGGTGGGCCTCGGAGGCGACCTGACCGCCGCGTCCGAGGCGGCGGAGTGGGCCGACGCCTACAAAGAAGGCCGGAAGATGACCACCTCCTGCTGCCCCGCCTTCGTGAATATGATAAACCTGCACTACCCCTCTCTGGCGGAAAACATGTCCACCACCGTCTCGCCCATGTGCGGCGTCAGCCGTTTCCTCAAGCAGCAGGATCCGGAGACGGTCACCGTGTTCATCGGCCCCTGTATCGCCAAAAAGAGCGAGGTGAATCTGCAAGGTATCGAGGGCAACGCCGACTTCGTCCTCACCTACGGCGAGGCCCGCTCGCTGATGTACGGCAGGGACATTGAGCTGGAGCCGGCCCCCGTCGGCGTCCAGCAGAGCTCCGTGTTCGGCAAACGCTTCGGCAACGGCGGCGGCGTCGCCGCGGCGGTGCTCCAGTGCTTCAAGGAGATGGGAGAGGACATCCAGCCTGAGGTCATGAAGTGCTCCGGCGCGGCGGAGTGCAAAAAAGCCCTGCTCCTGCTCAAGGCCGGCAAGCTCCCGGCGGACTTCATCGAGGGCATGGTCTGCGAGGGCGGCTGCGTGGGCGGCCCCAGCAAGAACATGTCCGCCGCGGAGGCCAAAAAGAACCGGGACGACATGATCGCCCGGGCCGACGGCCGGGGCGTGCTGGAAAACCTGAAAATGCTGGGCGCGGACAAGGTGCCCATGCACCGGTGAGCGGCTCTTGACAAACGCCGCCCCATCCCATAGAATAAACAGGCGCCGCCGCGTCAGACGCGCGGCGGCGCTTCTTATCTCCCGGAAAAACAGAATACGTTACGGGCAGTCGTCTGTCAGAGAAGTGGGGTGCGAATCCCCCGCGGTCCCGCCACCGTGATGCGCGCGTCGCGCGCTAAGCCGGATCGCTGAGCTGTTCTGTGCAGGTCCACGATGGATGGGTTTGTGCTACGCCGTGCGCGAGCACGGCATGCCGCGACGGACGGGTCAGCAGGACCGCCCGCCGTCGGCTGCGGTTTGCATGAAACACCTTTCGTTTGCGAAGGGTGTTCTGTTTTTCACGGGGAGGAAAAATCACTTTTTACGGAGGAAGAAACTATGAAGAAGATCGTATCGCTTTTTCTGGCCCTGATCCTGCTGCTGGGCCTTGGCGCGTTCGCGCTGGCGGACAATGAGCCGGAGCCGCCCGAAAAGGACCGGACCGGCGCGCCCATCGAGGTGCCGGACAAGATCGAGTCCATCGTCACCCTGGCACCCTCCCTGGCCGAGATGGTGGTGGCCCTGGGCCACGCCGATCAGATCGTGGCCTACGACACCAACAGCGCCGGGCTGGAGGGACTGGACCCGGACGCGCCCCAGTTCGACCTGGTGGACCCGGACATGGAGCAGCTGGCCGCCCTGGAGGCGGACCTGGTGCTGGTCTCCAATATGTCCCTCTATGACGAGGTGAGCCCCTTCCAGCAGCTCATCGACCTGGGCGTTTGCGTGGCCTGCGTGCCCAATAGCGACAGCATTCAGGGTATTCGGGACGACATCGCCTTCGTGGCCGCGCTGCTGGACGAGAACGAGGCCGGCGAAGACCTGATCGACGGCATGCAGTCCGGCATAGACGATATCGCCGCCATCGCCGAGACCATCCCGGAGAAGGACCGCAAGAGCGTCTACTTTGAGATCTCCGCCGCGCCCTACCTGTACAGCTTCGGCTCGGGGGTGTATCTGGACGAGATGATCGGGCTCATCGGCGCGGAGAACATCCTGGCGGATCAGGAGGGCTGGCTGGCCGTGGAGGCCGAGACCGTGACGGACGCGGACCCGGACGTGATCCTCACCAATGTCAACTACATCGACGACCCCGTGGACGAGATCCTTTCCCGGGACGGCTGGGACGGCGTGGCCGCCGTGGCGGACGGGCAGGTCTACTATATCGACAACATGGCCTCCTCTCTGCCGAACCAGAACATCGTCACCGCTCTGGAGCAGATGGCCCAGGCGGTCTATCCGGACTATTTCAAACCGTGAGGACCGGGGGAAAAATGGCGCTGCTGGGCCTGGCGGCCCTTGGCAGTATCGTGCTGGCCGTGGCGGTAGGCAGCGTCTATATCCCGCCCGGGGACATCCTGTCCGTTTTGGCGAGCCGCCTCTTTGGGGCGGCTCTGCCGGAGCATATCCGGGCGGTGGTCCCCGCCATGGTGACGGACATGCGCCTGCCTAGGGTGCTGCTGGCTTTTGTGACGGGGGCGGCGCTGGCCGCCTCCGGCACGGTGATGCAGTCGGTGCTGCAAAACCCGCTGGCCTCCCCCTTCGGGCTGGGGGTCTCCTCCGGCGCGGGCCTGGGGGCCGCCGTGGTGATCGTGACCGGGCTGGCCGCCGGAGCCGGACGGATGTTCACGCTGCCGGCAGTGAGCCTGCTCTTCGCCCTGGGGACGGTGTTTTTCGTCCTGTGGGCCGCCGGGCACATCGACCGGAGCCTGGGAAGCGTCACCATCGTGCTGATCGGCATGGTGGCTAGCCTTTTTTTCAACGCCATCATGAACATGCTGGCCACCCTCTCGCCCCTCTATGCCCAGCGGATCGATCTGTGGCTGCTGGGCAGCTTTTCCATGCGGGAGTGGTCCAGCGTGTGGGTGCTGCTGCCGGTGACGGCGCTGGGGCTCGTCTATTTCCAGCGCTATGCCCGGGAGATGGACGTGATGACCTTCGGCCAGGAGCAGGCCCAGGCGCTGGGGGTGGACCTGCGCCGGTGCAGGACCCGGCTCATCTGCGCCGTGGCGGTGCTGACGGGCACGGCGGTGTCCTTCGTGGGGGTCATCGGGTTCGTGGATCTGATAGCGCCCCATGTGGTGAGGCGGTTTTTCGGCGCCTCCCACCGAAAGACGCTCCCCGCCAGCGCCCTGTTCGGCGGCGCGTTCATGGTGCTGTGCGACCTGGCCGCCCGGACGCTGACCCCGCCCCGGGAGATACCCATCGGCTCCATCACCGCCCTTCTGGGGGCGCCCTTTTTCCTGTACGTCTACTTCTCCGACAGAAGGAGGGGCAGGTCATGACTCTGTTGCAGGCGGAACATCTCACCTGCGGCTACGGCGGCGAGCCGGTGGTGAAGGATATGTCCTTCTCCGTGGAGGAGGGGGAGCGGCTGTGCATACTGGGCCCTAACGGCTGCGGCAAGACCACTCTGCTACGGGCCCTGGCGGGGCTGCTGCCCTACGGGGGCACGGTGACAGTCTGCGGGACAGACGAAAAACGCCTCACCCGCCGGGAGCTCTCCTGTCGGGTGGGGCTTATGAGCCAGCTTTCCTCCGTGTACTTCGCCTACACGGTCTGGGAGACGGTGCGCATGGGCCGGTACGCCCGGCAAAAGCGGGGCCTGCCGGACCGGGACGACGACGCGGACCGGGCGGCGGTCCGGGAGAGCCTGGAGCGGACCGGGCTGTGGCCCCTGCGGGATAGGCTCATCACGGAGCTCTCCGGCGGCCAGCTCCAGCGGGTGTTCCTGGCCCGGACCTTCGCCCAGGACCCGGCGGTGATACTGCTGGACGAGCCCACCAATCATCTGGACCTGAAATACCAGGCGGAGCTCACGGAGAGCCTACGGGACTGGTCCGTCCAGGGCGGCCGGTGCGTGGTGGGGGTGTTTCACGACATCTCCCTGGCCCTGTCCTTCGCGGACCGGGCGCTGCTCATGGAGGACGGCCGCGCGCTGGTCCGGGGGCCGGCGGACGGCCTGGACCGGACGGCGCTGGACCGGATCTACGGCATGGACGTGGCCGGGTACATGCGGGATATTTTAAAGAGATGGGAGTGACGGATATGGAGCTTTACCGAAGCCCTTACGAGGCGTATCCCTTTTTGTGCGACGACAGCGACGACCTGCGCTGCGATTTTGAGCTTCTGACAGACGCCATGGCCAGCCGCACGGGCCTTCTGCGGGCCCAGGTGACGGACGAGGCTCTGCGGGAGGAGCTTTTGTGGCTGTGCGAGCTCATCTACCACATAAACCCCACGCTGCGGACGTTTTTGTCCGTCACGGAGGCGGAGACGGCCCGGCTGAAGGCGGCGGTAGACCGGCTGCGGGAGCGGTGCGCCGGCCGGTGCGCGCTTTTCGTGCTGACCCAGGGGTGCCAGGCGGCCTGCACCGCCCACATCCTGCGGGTGGAGGCCAAGGAGCTGGTGCGGCTCATCTACCGCCACTGCCGGCAGGGCCACCCCGTCCCGCCCGCGCTGCTGGACATCGCGAACCTGCTGAGCGGGTATTTCTTCTGCCTGGCCCTGTATCTCAACGCGCTGGCCGGGGTGGACGAGATACCCTATGTCAGCCGCAATTATAAGTGAGGCCGGACATGGAGACGAAGAATCACGCCTTTTTCACCAATCGCGCCTGCGAGTTCTTCCCCTGCCATCCCGGCGCGGATCCGGACGATTTCAACTGCCTGTTCTGCTTCTGCCCCCTGTACGGTCTGGGGGACCGCTGCGGCGGCAGCTTCACCTATACCCCCGCCGGGGTGAAGGATTGCAGCCGGTGCCTGTACCCGCACCGGCGGGAGAGCTACGACGCCGTCATCCGGCGGCTGGGCCCTCACGGCTGCTGATCGAACCGCCGGTCTCGGAAGTAGTATTCCGCGTCCCGCTCGTTGATCTGCCGGTACACCTTGCAGGGACTGCCGAAGGCGACCACGCCGGCGGGGATGTCCCCGGTCACCACGGACCCGGCGCCGATGACGGCGTCGTTCCCGATCGTCACGCCGGGCATTACGATCACATTGGCACCCAGCCACACGTTGTCCCCGATGGTGATGGGGAACGAGTACATGCCGTCCATCCGGTGGTCCGGATGGATGGGGTGGCCGGTGGTGCACAGCGTCACGTTGGGGCCGATGAGCACGTTCCTGCCGATGGTGATCCGCCAGTCGTCGATCAGCGTCAGATTCATGTTGGCGTAGGTGCCCGATCCGATGGACACATACTTGCCCACCGCCGCCGTCAGCGGCGGTACGATCCACACGTTCTCCCCCACCTGGCCGAAGATGTCGTGCAGCAGCGCCTCCCGCCCGGCCATATCCTCCGGCGGCAGGCTGTTGAACCGCCGCACAAGGGCCTTGGCGCGGGCCTGTAGGGCCATGTTCTCCTCATCGTCCTGCCAGAGATAGCCCTGTTTCATTTTTTCCTGTTCCGTCATACCGTGACCTCCGATCGAAAATGTTCCCGCCGCCCGGCGCCGTCCCGCTGCCGGGCGGTAGCCAGCATGAGCTTGATCCGGTTGAGCTGGTTGACCTCGCTGGCGCCGGGATCGTAGTCCACGGCGATGATGTTGGCCTCGGGATGGTCGGCCCGCAGCTGCTTGATGACCCCCTTGCCCACGATGTGGTTGGGAAGGCACGCGAAGGGCTGGGTGCAGATGATGTTGGGCGTGCCGCTGTGGATGAGCTCCAGCATTTCCCCGGTCAGGAACCACCCCTCCCCGGTCTGGTTGCCCAGAGACACATAGTCTCGGGCGTAATCGGCAAGCTGTCCGATCCGGGACATCTGGGTAAAGTGACGGCTGTTTTTCAGGGCCCGGCGGGCGTGGCTCCGGAAGTGCTCCCCCGCCGCGATGGCCAGGTTGGACAGCCGCGCCGTGGACGGCTTGCCCCCCAAATGCTCGGCCTTGAAGTTGGCGTTATAAAAGCAGTACATGAGAAAGTCCACCAGGTCCGGCACCACGGCCTCCGCTCCCTCGCTCTCCAGAAGCTCCACCAGGTGGTTGTTCGCCTCCGGGTCGAACTTGACCAGTATCTCCCCCACGATCCCCACCCGGGGTTTGACCAGATCCTCATGGATGGGCAGCGCGTCGAAGTCCCGGACGATGTCCTCCACATTTTTGTTGAACCGGGCCATGGAGAAGGGTCCCTCCAGCGCCTTGATACACTTCTTCTCCCACTGTTCGTGCAGCGCGTCCGCGGAGCCGGGCGTGATCTCGTACGGGCGCATCCGGTACAGCACCCGCATGAACAGATCCCCGTACACCAGCGCCTGCAAAGCCTTGAGCAGCATGGTGGGCGTGAAGTGGAAGCCCTCGTTCGTCTCCAGTCCCTGAACGCTGACGGAGATCACCGGCACCTGGCCCATGCCCGCCTTTTCCAGCGCCCGGCGGATGAAGCCTATGTAGTTGGTGGCCCGGCAGCCGCCGCCGGTCTGGGTGATGAACACCGCCACCCTGTTCACGTCGTATCTGCCCGACAGCAGCGCCTCCATGATCTGCCCCACCACCAGCATGGAGGGGTAACAGGCGTCGTTGTTGACGTATTTCAGCCCCACATCCACAGAGCTCTGGCGCGGGCTCTGCAACAGGGCGATGTTGTAGCCGAAAGACCCCACCGCCGCCCGAAGCATGCCGAAATGGATGGGGGACATCTGGGGGCACAGGATGGTGTAGCCCTCGTCGTTCATCTGCCGGGTGTACTCGGCGCGGGGGGCTTTCGAGGACACGACCCGCCGCATGGCGTGCCGCTCCTCCCGCAGGCGCAGAGCGGCTATCAGCGAGCGGATACGGATACGGGCCGCCCCAAGGTTGTTCATCTCGTCGATCTTCAGCACGGTGTAGAGCTTGCCGGACCTGGTCAGGATGTCGCTGACCTGGTCGGTGGTGATGGCGTCCAGACCGCAGCCGAAGGAGTTCAGCTGCACCAGATCCAGATCGTCCCGGCCCTTCACGAATTCCGCCGCCCGGTACAGCCGGGAGTGGTACATCCACTGGTCCACCGCCATAAGGGGCCGCTCCGGCTCCGCCAGATGGGACACGGAGTCCTCCGTCAGCACACACAGGCCGTAGGAGGCGATCAGATCCGGGATACCGTGGTTGATCTCCGGGTCGATGTGGTACGGCCGTCCCGCCAGGACCACGCCGTGGCAGCCGGTCCGTTCCATATAGCGCAGGGTCTCCTCCCCCTTGTGCTCCACGTCCAGCCGGGTCCGCTCCAGCTCCTTCCACGCCTTGTGGCAGGCGGCGCCCACCGCCGCCGCGGGGATGCCGAAGGCCGCGCCGAATTCCTTGACCAGCTGGTGGGCCAGGGCCGTCTCATCGTAAAAGGGCAAAAACGGATTCATGAACCGGATAGAGGGGTCCGCCAGATCCTCCACATTGTTTTTGATGTTCTCCGAATAGGAGGTGACAATGGGGCAGTTATAGTGGTTGGCGGCCCCCGGCGTCTCGTTGCGCTCGTAGGGCAGGCAGGGATAGAAGATGAACTTCACCCCCTGCCGCAGCAGCCACTGGACATGGCCGTGGGCCAGCTTGGCCGGGTAGCACTCTGACTCGCTGGGGATGGACTCGATCCCCATCTCGTATATCTTCCGGGTCGACGGACGGGACAGCACCACCCGGAACCCCAGCTCCCTGAAAAAGACGGCCCAGTAGGGATAGTTTTCATACATATTGAGCACCCGGGGGATGCCCACCGTGCCCCGGATGGCCTTTTCCGGCGGCAGAGGCTCGTAGTCGAACACCCGTTTCAGCTTGTACGCGAACAGGTTCGGCACCTCCTCGCCGCTTTTTTTCTCGATACCCAGACCTTTTTCGCACCGGTTGCCGGAGACATACCGCCGGGCGCCGCCGTCGAAGATGTTCACCGTCAGCATGCAGTGGTTCACACACCCCTGGCAGCGGGTCATGCGCGTGTCGTAGCGCAGGGCCAGGATATCGTCCAGCGGCAGCATGGAGGTCTTTTGCCCATGCCAGCGCTCCCGGGCCACCAGCGCCGCGCCAAAAGCCCCCATGATACCGGCGATGTCCGGGCGCACGGCCTGGCAGCCGCTGATACGCTCAAAGCTGCGCAGGACCGCGTCGTTGTAAAACGTGCCGCCCTGGACCACCGTGCGCTCGCCCAGATCCTCGGGGCCAGCGATCTTCATGACCTTGAAAAGGGCGTTTTTGATGACCGAGTAGGCCAGGCCCGCCGAGATGTCCGACACCGGCGCGCCCTCCTTCTGGGCCTGCTTCACGTTGGAGTTCATGAACACCGTGCAGCGGGTGCCCAGATCGATGGGATTTTTGGCGAACAGCGCCTGCCTGGCAAATTCCTGGGCGGTATAGCCCAGGGACACGGCGAAGGTCTCGATGAACGACCCGCAGCCTGAGGAACACGCCTCGTTCAGCTGCACGCTGTCCACGGCCCGGGAGCGGATACGGATACACTTCATATCCTGGCCGCCGATGTCCAGGATACAGTCCACCTCCGGCTCGAAAAAGCTGGCGGCGTAGTAATGGGCGATCGTCTCCACCTCGCCCTCGTCCAGCAGCATCGCCGCCTTGATAAGGGCCTCCCCGTAGCCGGTGGAGCAGGAGTAGACGATATTCGCCGTGTCCGGCAGCCGCTCTTTTATCTCTCTCACGGCCCGGATGGCCGTGGCCAGAGGGCTGCCGTTGTTGTTGGAATAAAAGCTGTAAAGCAGGCTCCCGTCCTGGCCCACCAGCGCCGCTTTCGTGGTGGTGGAGCCCGCGTCTATGCCCAGGAAACAGTTGCCGCTGTATGTGGCCAGGTCCCCGGCGGGGACCTTGTGGCGCGCGTGCCGGGCCCGAAACGCCTCATACTCCGCCTCGTCTTTAAAAAGCGGCTCCAGACGCTTGATCTCAAAGCGCATGTTCTTTTCCGCCTCCAGCTTCTCCCGCAGGGCGGAAAGGGAGATGGACGCGTCGTCCGGGCCGGCGGTCATGGCGGCGCCGGCGGCGGCGAACAGATGGGCGTTTTCCGGGGCGATGGTCTGCTCTGGCGTCAGGCGCAGGGTGCGCACGAAGGCGTTTTTCAACTCGGGCAAAAAGTGCAGCGGCCCGCCGAGAAAGGCCACGTTGCCCCGGATGGGCTTGCCGCAGGCCAGGCCGCTGATGGTCTGGTTCACCACCGCTTGGAACACGGACGCCGCCAGATCCTCCCGGGTGGCCCCCTCGTTGATGAGGGGCTGGATGTCGCTCTTGGCGAACACGCCGCACCGGGCGGCGATGGGATAAATGGCCTTGTAATGGGCGGCATACGCGTTCAGCCCCGCCGCGTCCGTTTGCAGCAGGGCCGCCATCTGGTCGATGAACGAGCCGGTGCCTCCGGCGCAGATACCGTTCATCCGCTGGTCAATGCCGCCGGTGAAATAGATGATCTTGGCGTCCTCTCCGCCCAGCTCGATGGCCACGTCCGTCTGGGGCGCGCAGTCCCGCAGGGCCGTGGCCACGGCCACCACCTCCTGGGTAAAGGGCACGCCCAAAAGCCCCGCCATCGTCAGGCCGCCGGAGCCGGTGATGACGGGGGTCAGGCTGATGTCGCCCAAAGCCGCCTCCGCCTTGCGCAGAAGGCCGGACAGGGTACGCTGGATGTTGGCATGGTGGCGCTCGTAATCGGAAAAAGCCATCTCGCCGCTCTCGGGGCGCAAAATGGCGATCTTGACCGTGGTGGAGCCGATGTCGATGCCGAGTGCAAAAGGTTTCGTCTCCTGGGGCATGGATATTATCCCTCTCTGATATACCTGAAATATCCCGCCGACGTCATTCGACGGGGATCGACTTGCCGTCGCCCTATACTATACCGAATCTTACGCGACTTTTCAACCACTATTGACCGCGAAAACCGCCGGACCCCTCCCGGTTCTAATCCCTCCCTTCCCCCGCATAGACTGTGGCAAGGTAAGGCAAGGGAAGTGGTATGTGCGTGCGAGAGGATATCGAACAGCGGGCCAGGGACCTGGCATTGTACATCGTGGAGAACAACGCCACCGTCCGCGACGCAGCGGTGCATTTCCGCGTCTCCAAGTCCACGGTACATAAGGACCTGTCCGAGCGGCTGCGCCATGTGGACCGGCCTCTGTATACCCAGGCCAGAGCCGTGCTGGAGCGCAACAAGGCGGAGCGCCACCTGCGCGGCGGCGAGGCCACCCGCCGGAAATACAAAGGCGAATAGAGGCAGACCGGGCGCTTCCGCGCCCGGTTCGCCTTGCGCTTGACATATTATTATTGAAATGGTAAGTTTATCCCAGGTAAAAGGAGAGCTTATCATGCAACAGATATACGAAGCCCTGGGCGTCGGCCCGGAGGTCTACGCCTTCGGCGAGACCGTGCTGACGGGGCTGAAAGAGCGCTTCGCCGCCATCGACGAGACCGCCGAGTACAACCAGGCCAAGGTCCTGGCCGCCATGCAGCGGAGCGGGGTCAGTGGCGCGTGCTTCGCCACCAGCACCGGCTACGGCTACAACGATCTGGGCCGGGAGACTCTGGAGGCGGTGTACGCCGCCTGTTTCCACACCGAGGCGGCTCTGGTCCGGCCCCAGATCACCTGCGGCACCCACGCCCTGGCCCTGGCCCTCGGCGCCAATCTCCGGCCCGGGGACGAGCTCCTCTCCCCCGTGGGCGCGCCCTACGACACGCTGGAGGAGGTCATCGGCATCCGCCCCTCCCCCGGGTCACTGGCCGAATACGGCGTCACCTACCGGCAGGCGGACCTTCTGCCCGACGGCTCCTTCGACTACGACGCCATCCGCGCCGCCATCAACGACAGGACAAAACTCGTCACCATCCAGCGGTCCAAGGGCTACGCCACCCGCCCCAGCTTCTCCGTGGAGCAGATAGGCCGGCTCATCGCCTTCTGCAAGAGCGTGAAGCCGGACCTTCTGTGTATGGTGGACAACTGCTACGGGGAGTTCGTGGAGCGCCTGGAGCCCTCCGACGTGGGGGCGGACATGACCGTGGGCTCCCTTATCAAGAACCCCGGCGGCGGTCTGGCCGCCGCGGGAGGCTATATCTGCGGCACCCAGGAATGTGTGGAGGCCTGCGCCCGGCGGCTCACCGCCCCGGGGCTGGGCAAGGAGGTGGGCGCCAATCTGGGCCAGCTGCCCGGTATGTATCAGGGCTTCTTCCTGGCCCCCACCGTCACAGCCGGGGCCCTGAAGGGCGCCGTCTTTGCCGCCAATATCTATGAGAAGCTGGGCTTTGCCTGTGTGCCGGGCGCGGACGAGCCCCGCCACGACATCATCCAGGCGGTGACTCTCGGCTCCCCGGAGCGGATGGAGGCTTTCTGTCTGGGCATACAGGCCGCCGCGCCGGTGGACAGCCACGTCACCCCGGTGCCCTGGCCCATGCCCGGCTATGACAGCGATGTGATCATGGCCGCCGGCGCCTTCGTGCAGGGCTCGTCCATTGAGCTGTCCGCCGACGGGCCCATCCGGCCCCCCTACGCCGTCTATTTCCAGGGCGGGCTCACCTGGTACCACGCCAAGACGGGTATCCTCATGAGCCTGCAAAAACTGTACGAAAGAGGTCTGGTGGACCTGGGAGGTAAATAAGATATGCGCTGGTTTTGGCTCTCTTTGGCGGCCCTGCTGTGCTGGAGCGGCTCCGATCTGTTTTCCAAGATCGGCTGCCGGGACCAGAAGGACAGGACCGCCCATCTGAAGATGGTGGTGGCTGTCGGTGTGGTCATGGGTATCCACGCCGCCGTGGAGGTATTCGTCCAGGGCGTGGAGATCAACATGCAGATCATCCTCACCTACCTGCCCGTGTCGCTTCTGTACATCTTCTCCATGACGCTGGGCTATATGGGCCTGCGGTACATAGAGCTCTCCGTTTCCTCTCCCATCTGCAACTCCTCCGGGGCGCTGGTGGCCATCATCACCCTGGCCACGGCGGGACTGGGCTCCATCTCCGGCTTGCAGCTCGGGGCCACGGCCCTGGTGTGTGTGGGGGTGGTGGCCCTGGGCTTTGTGGACATGCACGAGGACGACCAGGCCCGGGCCGCCCGGCAGAGCATTTCCAATTATAAATACGCCAGGAGCTTCATCGCCATATTGCTGCCGGTGCTGTACTGCGTGCTGGACGCGGCGGGGACCTTTGCCGACAGTCTGGTGCTGGAACGGCTGGACGAGGACAGCGCCAACGTGGCCTATGAGCTGACGTTCCTGGCGGCGGGGGCCGTGTGCCTCGTCATCCTGCTGGCCAAAAAAGAGCGGTTCACCCTCCGGCAGGAGAGCCCCAAATACATCGGCGCCTGCTTCGAGACCGCGGGCCAGCTCGCCTACATCTACGCCCTGGCGGACTCCGAGCATGTGGCCCTGTCCGCCCCCATCATCTCCGGCTACTGCCTGGCCTCCGTGATCTGGGGCCGGCTGTTTTTGAAGGAGAAGCTCAGCTGGAAGCACTACGTCTGTATCGGCCTGGCCATCGTGGGCATCGTGCTGCTGGGCCTTTCCGACGGATTGACCGGAGACGTCTAACGCCGGCGCACGCGTACCACACGGCCCCCTCTGACGAGGAGGTCGTTTTTTATATTTTCCCATACTATCGGAATAGTGTTGACAAACTCACACTATTGTGGTAGTGTAACAACATAAACTATTGCAATAGTGTGGAAGGAAGTACATCGACCATGAAGCTGTTCGATTCGGAACTGAAGGTGATGGACGTGCTGTGGCGGCGGGGCGACACCACGGCCAAGGAGATATCCAATATCCTGGCGGATTCCGTGGGCTGGAACATGAACACCACCTACACCGTCATCAAAAAGTGCGTGGCCAAGGGGGCCATCCGGCGCAGCGAGCCTGGCTTTCTCTGCCACGCCCTCATCTCTAAGGAGGAGGTGCGCCGGGCGGAGGCCGGGGAGCTTGTGGCAAAGCTGTTCGACGGCTCGCCGGAGGCGCTGTTCGCCTCCCTGCTGGGAGGCAAGACCCTCTCTCAGGAGCAGATCGACCGGCTGCGGGACTGGATCGACAAACAGGAGTGAGCGCCATGACCTTTCTGGACATGAGTCTGGCCGGGACCGCCATTATCCTGGCCGCCTCTCTCATCCGGGCTCTGGGCCGGGACCGGCTTCCCCGGCGGACCTTCGAGGCTCTGTGGGCCCTTGCCGCGCTGCGGTTGACGGTACCGGCGGCGCTCCCCTTCCGGTGGAGCGTCTGGTCAGCGCTGGCCCGGACGGCTGATCGGGCCGCACCTGCCGCCGCCGCGCCCGCTTTGGCCGCCGGACCGGGCCTTGCCGCCGCGGGACAGCTTGTTGACGGTATTATGCACTTTGCCCCAGCGACCCTGCCCGCCGCCGCGCCCATCCCCTGGCGGACCGTGCTGTGGGTCCTGGGCGTCTGTGTGCTGGCGCTGCTGCTGACAGCGCGGTACATCCGCGCCGGACGCCGGTTTCGCTCGGCGGAGGTTACGGAAGATAGTTATGTCAACCAATTTTCGGGGGCTCACCCTCTGCGGCGGCGGGTGTCGGTGCGGGTATCGGACCGGGTGGGCACACCACTGACCTACGGCGTGCTGCGGCCTGTCATCCTGCTGCCCCGGTCCATGGACCTGCGGGACAGGGAGACGCTGGGCTATGTGCTTGCCCATGAGACGGCCCACATCCGCCGGTTCGACGCGCTGCGAAAGCTGCTGCTCTGGGCGGTGGTCTGTGTGCACTGGTTCAACCCGGCGGTATGGCTCATGCTGGTCCTGGCCACCCAGGACATGGAGCTTGCCTGCGACGAGGCGGTGGTGCGCTTCTTCGGCCCGGACGCCCGGCGGGGCTACGCCCACGCCCTGCTGGACATGGAGGAGCGCCGGAGCGGCCTCACCGGCCTTGCCAGCGGCTTTGCCAAAAACGCCATTGAGGAAAGGATACACTCTATCATGAAAATACGGAAAAAATCATTTTTGAGCGGGCTGCTGGCCCTGGCGCTGGTGCTGGCCACAGGCGCGGTGTTCGCCACCGCCGCCCCGGAGGACCAGGCCGTCATCGGCGGCGCCGACGGACCCACCTACATCACAGTCACCGAGGATGCGCCCGTCATGTTCTCCGGCGACGTGATATCGTCCTCGGACGGGACCGTCTACCTCTTCACCGACGAGGGCAAGCCGGTGTCCATGACCCGGCAAGAGTATGAGCAGCTTATCGACCCCGTGGCGGTGGAGTGGTGGACGGCGGAGGACTATGCCGACTGGCTGGAGCAGGAGAAAAAGGACCTGCAGGACTGTCTGGGCCAGCGGGCCTGGACCAGCGCCGACGGCTGGTTCACCTGGACCCAGGAGAAGATCGACGAGACCATCGAAATGTATGAGCAGGTGCTGGAGGGCATCGAAAACGGCCTGCTGGTATCCAAGACCGTGGACGGCAGCTCTGACGCAGACCTGACGGAGGGCACAGATACGGCCGTGCAGTTCTCCCGCGGCACCGCCACAGACGAAGGCTGGACCGTCCACATGATGACCGAGGCGCAGGCCGCCGCCATGCAGGAGCAGAACGAGGCCATCACCCCGGAGAGACAGCAACTGGAGGAACAGCTGGCCCGGCTGGAGGAGGAGCGGGCACAGATGGAGCAGCGGCTGACCTCGATGGGGGAAGCGGAGGCCGCGACAGAGCGGGAGACCGTCCTCGCAGAGCGGCTGGCCCAGTGGGAGGAAACGCTGGCCCCTTACATGCCCTTCGGCATATCCTATGACTATTCCCCCGAAACGGATGAAGTGCTTCTTTACTGGAACGGACAGCCCGCCCGGGGCCTGTGGGACAGGGAAAAGGGTATCTGGATATCGGAGCACGGCGGTCCCGGCGGCAGCGCGGCGGACGCGCCGGAGCTGATCGCCGTGTACACGGACGGCGAGCTCACCGGCCTGCGGGGGGCCACGGCGGAGGAGCAGGAGCAGTGGGACGGGCTCCGGCAGGAGTCTGCGGCCTCCGCCGCCATGAACGACCATCTGTCAGCCCTTATGCTTGGGGATGGATCGGCTCCGGAGCATACCCTTGCGGGCTGGACGGACTTTCGCGGGCGTCTGGGGCCCTATGAAAAGATATACTTCGACCTGGGCTATGTATCCGCGGATGAGACCGTCACCGCCGCCGTGCAGGCGGACAGGGACGGGGGCTGTCATGTCTCCATCTGTCCGAAGGGGGAGGGCCCGGGAGACTACCTGACCACCGTCCCTCAGGAGGAAGCGGCCAGCACCGCGTCCGCCGAGCCCAATGCGTATTACTGTTATTCCGACGCCGGTCTCCGACCGGGAGATTACACCGTGTGCGTGTGGTCCAGCGTCAACGAGCCCATCGAATTCGCTCTCAGCTACACCGTCTCCTGACCGAACGGCAAAAGTCAGGACCACCCGCATAGCGGGTGGCCTGCTCCACCCCTATAAGGGGTGTTACTGGCTTGGCCTAAAGGCCTACGATACCTCTTTCTTGCGCACACATGCCCTACAGCCAATTTGATTGGCTGTGGGGTTTTCTTTCTTTGCTCTGCGAGCTCTCATAACTTCTACAAATTTTTGGAACCACGTTTTCTATAACGTCTCCCTATTTCCTCTCTTGCTCATTCCCTGTTCCTGTGCATAGGTATAACCTTTTTGGCCCCACGGGCATAGCCCGTGGTTCTTTGTAACAAAAGTCACCGGCAGGCGCATGAAGCGTCTGCCGGTGTTTTGTCGTGGCCGGTATGGCCTTTACGAAGCCTTGTGGAAGTCCCGCCGGCGGGTCCGGTGCAGGAGCCGGGGCATGGCCACTAGGCTGCGACGGTCCCGGCGCAGAACGGGCCGGTCCTCCGCCTCCCGGACGGCCCGCTGGTAGTGTTCAAACTGGCTTTTATGCCGCCGGAGCCGGCGGACGCACAGCAGGCACGCGGGGATCAGAAACAGGTCCGCGCACATCCAGGCCGCCGGGGAGGCCCAGCAGGCCGCAGCGAACCCGAACCGGGGCACGAACAGGCTGCCCACCACCGCCCGGGCGATCATCTCCAGCGCGCCGGACAGGATGGCCAGCACGCTGTAGCCCATGCCCTGGATGGAAAAGCGCACGATGTTCACCAGCGCCAGCGGGAAGTAAAAGCCCGTGCACATCAGGATATAGCGGCTCACCAGGTCCACCAGCAGGGCCGTATCCTCCCCGCCGTTCTCGTCGATGAACCACATGGCGCAGTCAGGCGCGAAGGCCAGCATGGCCCCGAAGGCCGCCGCCGCGTACACCAGCCCCAGCAGGGCGCAGTCCCGAATGCCCCGGCCCAGCCGGTCCAGCTTCCCGGCGCCCACGTTCTGGCCGCAGTAGGTGGCCATGGCCGCCCCCATGGCGTCGAAGGGGCAGGCCAAAAAGCAGGACAGCTTGCCCCCCGCGGCGGTGGCCGCCACATAGAGGCTCCCCAAGCCGTTCACCGCGGACTGCAACACGATGGAGCCGATGGCCGTCACGGAGTACTGCAATCCCATGGGTACGCCCATGACGCACAGATCCCGGCCGCACTTGCCGTCAAAACGGATCTCGTCCCGGCTCACATGCAAAATGGGAAACCGCCGCTTCACCGTCCACAGGCACGCCAGGCCCGACACGGCCTGGGACGCCACCGTGGCGACGGCGGCCCCCGCCACGCCCATGTGGAACCACAGGATCAGCGCCACGTCCAGAAAGATGTTCAGTATGCTGGACAGCGCCAAAAAGTACACCGGGGTCCTGCTGTCGCCCAGGGAGCGGATCACGCTGGCCAGCAGATTATAAAGGTATGTGGCGGGAATGCCCAGAAAGATGATGAAGATGTACCTGTAAGAGTCCGTGAAGATGTCCGCCGGGGTGTCCATGGCGGTGAGGATGGTCCGGCACCCCAGGCACGTTCCCACGGTCATCACCAGCGCGAACGCCACGGCCAGCCAGCCCGCGTTGGCCACATACCGCCGCATTTGGCTGTGCTCCCCCGCGCCCATCTCTCTCGCCACAGGGATGGCGAAGCCGCTGCACACGCCTACGCAGAAGCCGATGATCAGAAAGTTGATGGAGCCTGTGGCGCCCACCGCCGCCAGCGCCTTCGCGCCCAGCAGCTTGCCTACGATCATGGTGTCCACCATATTATACATTTGTTGAAACAGCATCCCGAACAGCGTGGGGAGGGTAAAGCCCACGATGAGCTTCATGGGATCGCCTGTCGTCAGATCCTTTGTCACGGATAAACCGCCTCCTGAAAGGAAAGTTCGCTCTGCCCGCGCCTTCCCGCGAGCAACGCACATTATAGTCACCTGTTTTTTGGATTTCCATACTAAAATTGTATGATTTTCCGTCGATCGGTCCCGTCCAAATTGAGCAAAATGGAAAGTCCGATAAAAATCGCACAAAACCCGCTCCCAAGATCCGGAAATCCCCCCTCCGGCGGGCCTGTTTTCCCCCATTTTCCGCCCTTTTCTCACCCTGTAAACAGCAAAACCTCCAAAACACGCCTTGCCATTTTGTATAGTATTTTTCGTTGACACCGAGACACAAATTGGTGTATATTCACAATTAGACAGGCTGAAATCGTTACCGGGAAGGTTCCCGGAAAGGTTTCCAGCCGCCACTTTGCACCAGAGGGAGGGGCGGCCCTTGACGATAAAGGATATAGCGGCATACTGCGGCGTGAGCGTCAGTACCGTGTCAAGGGTCATCAACGACCACCCGGACGTGAGCCCGGCGGTGCGGGACCAGGTGAACGAGGCCATCCAGCGGTTCCACTTTGTGCCAAATAACAGCGCCCGCTCTCTGGTCGTGAGCCGTTCCACCGCCATCGGGGTGGTATCCCGGGGCGTGGATAACCCCTTTCTGTCCCTGCTGATCCGGGTGCTGAGCCGGGAGATACACGACCGGGGCTACACCATGGTCCTGCACCAGATACCGACCCAGGCCGACGAGGTACAGGCCGCGGCCCTGCTCCAGCGGGAGAAGAAGCTTCTGGGCGTGATCTTTCTGGGCGGTCGGTTCAACTACTCGGAGGAGGAGTTGCGGCAGCTGACCGTGCCGTTCGTGTGCTGCACATATACCAACATCTTCGGGGACCTGTCCAACGACGCCTATTCCTCCGTGTCCATCCACGACGAGCGGGAGGCGGCAAAAGCGGTCAGGCTGCTGGTAGAGCACGGCCACCGGCGTATCGCGGTGTTGCTGGACGATCCGGCGGACAACTCCATCGGCCAGCTTCGTTTCCAGGGCTACCGACGGGCGCTGGAGGCGGAGGGTATCGTCTACGATCCGGCTCTGGCCGTCATCACCGGCGACTACGCCATGACCGCGGCCTACGACGGGGTGTGCAGGCTCCTGGACAGCGGCGCGGCGTTCACGGCCCTGCTGGCCATATCCGACTCGCTGGCCATCGCGGCCATCAAGGCCTTCACGGACCGGGGCGTGCGGGTGCCGGAGGACTGCTCCGTCATCGCCATCGACGGGCTGGAGATGAGCCGGTTCACCGTCCCCACCCTGACCACCCTCTGCCAGCCGGCGGAGGAGATGGCCAAAGAGAGCGTGCAAATGCTCACGGCCCTCATCGAGGGCACCGGCGTCCACCGCCACAAGCTCATGGAGACCACCCTGCGCCGGGGCGGCTCCGTGGCCCGGCCCGTTCGGGCGTGACCAATTCGTATCATTCGGCTCCGCCGTGTGAAATATTTTATTGAAAGGAACACCCAAAATGAAAAAAGCGCTCGCACTTATCCTGGCCCTGGTGATGTGCCTGAGCCTGTCCGCCGTGGCCTTTGCCGACGGTGAGACCGGTTCCGTATATTACCTGAACTTCAAGCCCGAGGCCGACGAGGCCTGGCAGGCCCTGGCCGCCGCCTACACCGAGGAGACCGGCGTGCCCGTGACCGTGGTCACCGCCGCCTCCAACACCTACGAGGAGACCCTCATGAGCGAGATCTCCAAGAGCAATCCTCCCACCCTGTTCCAGGTCAACGGTCCTGTGGGCCTGGCCAACTGGAAGGACTACTGCCTTGATCTGGCTGACGCCGACATCACCGGCGAGCTGACCAGTCAGGACTTTGCCCTGAGCGAGGACGGCGCGGTCTATGGTATCGGCTACGTCATCGAGAGCTACGGCATCATCGTCAACAAGACCCTGCTGGAGCAGGCCGGCTACACCATCGACGATATCCAGTCCTTTGATGACCTGAAGAAGGTCGCCGAGGACATCACCGCCCGCAAGGACGAGCTGGGCTTCGCCGCCTTCTCCTCCGCCGGCATGGACGCCTCCTCCGACTGGCGCTTCAAGACCCACCTGGCCAACCTGCCCATCTACTTTGAGTATCAGGACAAGGGCATCAGCTCCACCGACGCCATCGAGGGCACCTATCTGGACAACTACAAGAACATCTTCGATCTGTACATCAACAACTCCACCTGCGATCCCGCTGAGCTGTCCGGCAAGACCGGCGACGACTCCCGCAACGAGTTCCTGGCCGGCGAGGCCGTGTTCTTCCAGAACGGTTCCTGGGAGTACACCAACCTGACCGCTGACGGCGCCTTCACCGACGACGATCTGGCCATGATCCCCATCTACATCGGCGTGGGCGACGAGGCCAACCAGGGCCTGTGCACCGGCTGCGAGAACTACTGGTGCGTGAATGCCGAGGCCGACGAGGCCGATATCCAGGCCACCCTGGACTTCCTGTACTGGCTGGTGACCTCCGAGACCGGCACCTCCGCCCTGGCCAACGATATGGGCTTTGTCATCCCCTTCAAGGGCGCTGTTGAGTCCCCCAACGTGTTCGTCAAGCAGGACAGCGAGATGACCGCCGCCGGCAAGACCCCCGTGAGCTGGAACTTCACCACCATGCCCTCTGAGCAGTGGAAGAACGATCTGGGCTCCGCCCTGACCGCTTACGCCGCCGGCACCGGTGACTGGGACGCCGTGGTCTCCGCTTTCGTGGACGGCTGGGCCACCGAGTATCAGCTGGCCAACGGCTGATCGCCTCCATCCCCTGACGCGATTTCAACGGAGGGCGGGCTTCTGCCCGTCCTCCGCTTCTGTTTTCAATTCGGCTGTGGTTGTTTTATCAAGAGGAGAGAACTATGGAAAAAACCATCAAAAAGTTCTGGCCGGTGTTTGTGATCCCCACCTTCGCGGCTTTCTGCATCGGCTTTATCTGGCCGTTTTTACAAGGTCTGTATCTTTCCTTCTGCCGGTTCACCACCATCAACAAGGCCACCTGGACCGGCGTGCAGAATTATCTCTTCACCTTCACTGATTCGTCCTTTCTACACGCGTTCTGGTTCACCGCCCTGTTCACGATCGTCTCCACAGTGTGTATCAACCTGGCGGCCTTCGCCATCGCCCTGGCCCTGACCCGCAACATCAAGGGCACCAATATCTTCCGGTCGGTGTTCTTCATGCCCAACCTGATCGGCGGCATCGTGCTGGGCTATATCTGGAACATCCTGCTCAACTGCGTGCTGACGCTTCTGGGCAAGCCCCTTCTGAGCCTGCACGCGCCATATGGCTTCATCGGTCTTGTCATTTTGATGTGCTGGCAGCAGATCGGTTACATGATGATCATTTACATCGCCGGTATCCAGTCCATCCCCACCGACTACCTGGAGGCGGCCCGGATCGACGGCGCCTCGGAGCGGCAGATCCTCTGGAAGATCAAGATCCCCAATGTCATGCCCTCCATCACCATCTGCCTGTTTTTGTCGCTCACCAACGGCTTCAAGCTCTTTGACCAGAACCTGGCCCTCACCGGCGGCGATCCGTCTCACTCCACGGAAATGCTGGCTCTGAACATCTACAACACCTTCTATGCCCGTTCCGGGCCCCAGTGGAAGGGTTACGGCCAGGCCAAAGCCGTGCTGTTCTGCATTTTGGTGATCGTCATTTCCCTTGTTCAGTTGCGGGCCACCCGCTCCAAGGAGGTGCAGCAATAATGGAAAAAGCCAGAAAAAGCCGTGACCGGGTCATATCCTGTATCCTGGCCGTGCTGAGCGTGGCCTGGATATATCCGGTATTCATGATCCTGGCCAACTCCTTCAAGCAGGAGCGGTCTATCACCACCGGCGGCGCCTTCCAGCTGCCCACCGCGGAGACCTTCGCGGGCTTTGACAACTTCCGGGAGGCGCTGACCAGTCAGGGCTTCCTCACCGCCTTCTGGTACAGCCTGGTCATCACCGTCATGTCCGTGGTGCTGATCCTGGTGTGCTGCTCCATGTGCGCCTGGTTCATCACCCGCGTCAAAGCGTGGTACTCCAAAGCCCTGTACTTTCTGTTCGTACTGAGCATGGTGGTGCCCTTCCAGATGGTCATGTTCACTCTGTCCTCTACCGCTGACCGGCTGAAACTCAGCAATCCCTATACCATCTGTATCATCTATCTGGGCTTTGGCGCCGGGCTGGCGGTATTCATGTTCTGCGGCTTCGTGAAGAGCATCCCCATCGAGGTGGAGGAGGCCTCCATGATCGACGGCTGCAATCCCATTCAGACCTTCTTCCATGTGGTGCTGCCCATCTTGAAGCCCACCCTCATCTCCGTAGGCATTCTGGAGACCATGTGGCTGTGGAACGACTACCTGCTTCCCTATCTGGTGCTGGACCGGACCAAGGGATACATGACCATCCCCATCCTCATCCAATACTTCCGGGGCAGCTACGGCAAGGTATCCATGGGACCCATGATGGCCAGTATCATGCTGAACCTGATCCCCATCATCATCGTCTATATCTTCTGCCAGAAGCATATCATCAAAGGCGTCGCGGCAGGCGCCGTGAAAGGATAACATCTCTATGGATCGCGCAGCAGGCATACTGCTCTCCGTTTCGTCCCTGCCCTCTCCCTACGGTATCGGTACGCTGGGCCAGGCGGCCTACGACTTTGTGGACTTCCTGGCCGCCGCGGGGCAGAAGTACTGGCAAATGCTCCCCGTGGGCCCCATCAGCTACGGCGACTCGCCCTATTCCTCCTTCTCCGCTTTCGCGGGCAACCCCTATTACATAGACCTGGACCTGCTCGTCGCGGACGGGCTGCTCACCGAGGCCGAGGCCGCCGCCCCCAACTGGGGGGACGACCCCCGGCAGGTGGATTACGGCGCGGTGTATGAAAGCCGGTTCACCCTCCTGGAGAGGGCCTTTGACCGGGGCTGGGACCGGGACAGGACGGAAGTTGCCCGGTTCCTGACGAAAAATCGGGATTGGCTGCCGGATTACGCCCTGTTCATGGCCCTCAAACGCCATTTCGGCATGATGGCCTGGACCCAGTGGCCGGACCCGGACGTCCGGCTGCGCAAGCGGGACGCGGTGGCCCGGTGGGCCGAGGCGCTGGACCGGGACGTGCGGTTTTTCACCTACCTGCAATACCTGTTCCAAAAGCAGTGGGACGCGCTGAAGGCCTACGCCGCCCAAAAGGGCGTTCAGACCATCGGCGACCTGCCCATCTATGTGGCGCTGGATTCGGCGGACGTGTGGGCCAATCCCACCAAGTTCCTGCTGGACCAGGACAACGTACCCACCGTGGTGTCCGGGGTGCCCCCCGACGCCTTTACCGCCGACGGCCAGCTGTGGGGCAACCCCATCTACGACTGGAAGAAGATGGCCGCCGACGGCTTCCACTGGTGGGAGGCCCGAATGCGCGGCACATTGGAGCGGTTCGACGTGGCGAGACTGGACCACTTCCGCGGTCTGGAGAGCTACTGGGCCGTTCCCTACGGCGACCTCACGGCGGCCACCGGCCGCTGGGAGCCGGGCCCCGGCGCGGCCTTCGTGCAAATGCTCCACGACAAGTTCCCGGGCAGCTTCATCATCGCCGAGGACCTGGGGTTCACCACCCCGGAGGTCCGGGCGCTGCTGGAGATGAGCGGCTTCCCCGGCATGAAGGTGCTGGAATTTGCCTTTGACCACCGGGAGCCCAGCGACAACCTGCCCCATTTCCACCCGGTCAACGCCGTGTGCTACACCGGCACTCACGACAACTCCACCCTGCGGGGGTGGATAGCCGACGCGGACCCGAAGGACCTGGCGGTGGCCCGGGCGTACCTGGGCCTCAACGAGGCCGAGGGGCTGGACTGGGGCATTCTCCGGGGCGGCATGGGCTCTGTGGCCCGGCTGTTCGTGGCGCAAATGCAGGACTATCTGGGCCTGGACGACGCTGCCCGGATGAACCGGCCCGGCACCCCCGACGGCAACTGGCGCTGGCGCATGCTCCCGGGCGAGGCCAGCCCCACCCTGGCGGAGCGGATAAGAAAACTCACCGCCCTGTTCGGACGGTGAAAAGATACAACACAATGAGGCCCTGCCGCGCGACGCGGCAGGGCCTTGTCCTGTCAGGGCCGCAACTTGCTGGTGACTTTTCCTCCCCTTTGTGATATGCTGTGTTTGTATAGAGCCCTAGGCCCACATCGGACAGGAGCATAGCCCCATGATACGCACATCCGCTCTGTCGGTCCAGAAGGTCCTGCCCGACGAGAGGGCCCTGGCTTTCCACGCGCCGAAATTTTTCCGCTATCATATCAAATCTCAAAAGGAGGGAGCCATATGTCCAAAATGATCCATTATGACCTGGCTGACGCCGGCCACTACCGTGTTTTCACAGACAGGCTCGGAGGAGAGGAAAGGGTGCGAAAAAGCTACCCAGAGCTGTTCAAGGCCCTTATCTATTCCCGCGACAAGGCGGTCAGGGAAGCCTCGAGCCCTCGCTTTTTGCTTGAAAAAAGCGACGCGGAGCCGCATGGCTTTACCGATTTTCAGGGGATAGACTGTCTTGAATATTATGGAGGGCAGGTCTCTTCTTCCTCGGATATGGGCACGGTATCCAAGCCGCAGGTCCTCTCCATCGTGAGCGAGATGAAGGACCTCTTTAGCGGAACGATACTGGACAGCCGCGCGGAATATGTGCAAAACGAGCAATACATCTCTTCTTCCATGCGCGTCACGACCAAAGAGCAGCCCCAATATGACTATACCGTCGAAAGTACGTTTACAAAGGTAAAAAAAGACCCCTCCGGAAGATCGGTCATCGACTCTTATGCCGAGACCAGGGAAGTGTCTTCAAAGGATACTGGCGCGGCTATCGTCGAGAGTATCACGGTGAACGACCCGCTTCCTCACATAACCAAGGGCAATAGGACCGTTATTTATTATAACAACCGTCGCGGCACCGGTTGCGATTACTATTACGACAATGTGGACCAGCGGGATGACAGCGTCCGGATCATGCTGCCGTTTAAGGGGGGTATCCGCCTGGCCTCCGGCTTCTCTCCTTTATTCGTTGACAAGAACAAAGACTTTGATCTGAAGATCAAGACGAAGGAAAACGGAGGCATTCAATTCGGGTTGTCCGGTTGGGGCCAAATAGTGTGGGAACATCCGGACGCCAATACCCTGACCTGGGCATTCCCCGATGACTGGCACAACTACATCTACAAAGAGGGCGTAAAGGCGGTCAACGAAGTCGAGTTTTATTGCAAGATGAAAGTCGCCATTTCCCTGGATGGTAAGACTGTGATGGAATATGTCCCGATCGTTATCACAAGCGGGATCTCTTCCCTTGCGGGCAATAGCGTAAAGACGATACCGAAGCTGGAGTTCCAGTGGGGGTGTTTTGCCAAGAGCACCCGGATCAAAATGGCGGACGGCTCGTACAAATTGATTTCGCAGATCCGTGCGGGGGAGCGGGTGATGACCGGCAACGGTCCTGCGAATGTAACGGAGGTCATCACCGGCACAGAGGCAAAAATGACCGTCATCTCGACGGCCAGCGGCAGGACGCTTAAGGTCTCGCACGATCATCCGGTCTTGACGGGCGCCGGGTGGAAAACCGCGGACCGCCTCACCGCCGCGGATGTTCTGCGGACGGAATCCGGCCTTGAGAGCATAGAAGCTCTCTACACCGAGGCGTATAACGACAAGGTGTTCAGCCTCCGGACCGACGGCGAAGGGACGCTTATCGCCGAGGGCATTTTTTCTGGTGATCTCGCCCGGCAGAACCGGACCGAACCGCCCGCCGAAGAGCCCCTTGACGAATTACAGCAGGAATTTGCGGATCTGATGGAGCGTATCGCCAGAGAACAGGAGGCGCGTCATGGATAACATGGTAAAAACGGTCATCCCCACATACAGGATCGATAATTCCGACGGTGACGGCAGCTATGCCGCGCTGGCCGGCATAAAGGTATCCGGCAGTTTTGCCTTTGATCTGTGGTATAAGACGGCGGGGCTGAACACATGCCTTGTTTCTCAGAAGAACGGTTTCTCCGTTGGCATATCGGGCAATTCGGTGTTGGTGCGGTCCCCCTCCGGACATGCGATTTGGATCAATAGTACTACGCAAAAAATACCGGCCGGCGTGTGGACGGACCTGTATCTGGGCTACGACGGAAAAAAGATAACGGTGTTCCTGAACGGCTACCTCTTCGGGACCGCGGATTGCGGGGAAGCGCTCCTGAGCGGCGGGGACATCCTGATCGGCGCCGAATTTACGGGCTTTGTAAGGACCGTCAGGTTTTACTCAAAACCCATCGCGGAGGAGGAGTATAAAAACTATCTTCTCGCCGAAAAGTACGACGCCACGACTATGCCAAACACCGTCGCGTTCATGGACTTTACCCGGGAGGCCATTCCGGACCTGAGCGGAAATAACGTCCGGGCACAGCCCATCAACAGCTGTTCGCTGGTCAACACCGTGGAGGTCTATCTGCCCGCGAAGGGGAATTTTGCTCATTTTGCGGATTCCTCCGCCATGAATATAGGCGGCTTTGAAAGCGGAGAATTTTCTCTCTATACCAAGCTCTATATCCGTCCCGCCACGCACGAGAGACATATCATCGCCATAAATGGGACGATCTCGGACAACGGAAGCGTCGCGCTTTTTGCCGACTGCGACGGCAATAGCGTATCCTTTACGGTCCTGCTCGGCGGGAAAGAATATCCGTTCAGCTCGGAGCTTAAAACATACTCGTGGGCGGACGTGATCGTGTGCGCAAAGGGAAAAGAGCTCACGGTATATATAAACGGCGAAGAGAAAAAAGCCTCTCTCCCCGCCGCGTTCAAAAGGACGCTCCCGGGCAACTTTACGGTAGGCGGGTGCGTGGGCGGCGCGGATATGACCTGCGAGCACTACATCCACACCGTCGCCGTATTTGACAAGGTGATCTCGGGCAAAGACGCCGCAGATTTTTTGGAAAACCATCCCTTTGTCTTTGAAGACGATCTCACCGCGCTTGTGGATTTTTCCGCGGGCAGCGCCGATGAACTTGTCAACGGCACGCAGGTGTATATCGATCCGGACGATCTGCTCACCGCCGAGAACACGGTCGATGAACTGCCAGAAAAACCGTATCAGTACCGGATAAACTTTTCCGCGACCTCTTCCGACATGAAAAAATGGGAGGGCGAGACGACCGTCACGGGAGTGCGGACCTTCTTTTCCGAGGCCTTCGGCCTGGGGGCGGCCGCGTCCGCCGCGGGGCTCGCGGCGCTGGTCATATTCCTGTCCAAGCGGCCCGGCATACTTGAAAAAACGGCGGAGCTCTACGCCGGGAACACCATAACCGCAAAAGGCTTTTCCCAGGCGATCAGCAGTATCGGCAAAAGCGTGTCAAAGGTCTGCTTCAAGGGGCTTGCCCTGGCCCCGGCCGGGGCCGC
Organism: uncultured Oscillospiraceae bacterium; assembly: GCA_947624985.1. Lineage (GTDB taxonomy): Bacteria > Bacillota > Clostridia > Oscillospirales > Oscillospiraceae > CAJOIG01. The sequence continues at coordinate 29,233 of CANQMO010000025.1, forward strand.
CACCATGGATTCCATGGCGGTCATGGCGGCCGCCTCCGCCCTTTTCGCCCAAATGCAGAATATTTTCTATGCCGCGCTCGCCGGAGTGGGCGCGCTGGCGGGCATTGCGGCCACAGCGGCGGTATTGGTCCAGCACGCGAGAAAGAAAAAGCCGGACGACGACGATAAGGACGCAAAGGTCGCTCTCTCCTCTCTTACGCTCCAGACGGCCCCCGACGACTATTCCTCCAGCGCGATCCGGTGCAGAAATAATCGGGGCGTTATCAACGGCAGCGAGTGGACAGACAGTGAAAAATGCAAAAACCCCGCGGTATATATCGCGGACAAGCTGAAAAAAGCAAAGATCAAGCTCAAATTCCGGCTACGGGATGAAAACGCGGCCGGCTCGCACACTGTGTCATTGAGCGCCAATGTGTGCGGCGGCACAACCAGGATCTTTGATCAATTCAGCTGGGAGAGCTCCGGGCTCACCGCCGGGAAGGAATACGAGGCCGAGCTTATATCGGGAATAACCTCGACCGCGGCCCGGGATTTCGCCTTTGAGCAGATCGAGCTTTGGTGGGATGCAAAGGTCGACGGCAAGGCCGTCGTTCTGCCGAACACCAAACTGGATATTTATATGATCCCCACCGTGCCCTGCCCGCCGATCTTTCTGGATGGCGCGAATGAGAGCGCGCTCTTGGCGGTCGAATATCTGAAGATCGCTACCTGTATGTTGGACCGTGGGGATCTAAACTCCAAAAAAGCGGAAAAAGCCGCCGCCGATGATAATAACGACGGCTATTCTCTGAGCACTAATGATCTCATGGGCATGACACGCGAGCTTTTTACCACTAGAGCCTTCAGATATGTCGGACTTGCTAACCTCCAATATGCGAGGTTCCAACCGTTGACGATCGACGGAGCGACGGTCGGAATAACAGTCGAATTCAACGAGACCCGGTTTCTTCATGACGTGGCGAACTACAACGCAAGCGGCGGGCAAACCCCGCCTATTACGATCGAGTGCGAGGTCTATGCTTCGATCCTTTGTTATATGTTCAGGCTCCGCGGGGTCCAGTGCCGGCTTGCGTACATTGCGAACCCGTTGCCCAACAGCGCACTGGATGTGGTCAATGTATATAGCGCCGGCGACCTTGAACCTCACCAGCGTTTTGCGTTCAATTATCACGTCGTTGTCGAAGTATCGCCTCAGCCCATCGTCTCGAACCTGGGCTACTGCGCCATATACGACGCAGCCCTTGGCGTCGGGCAAGGCGGCCGGATCGAACCAGTGGCAGGCCTGCCGTTTTATGGCATCCCCACGGCGCGGGTAAACCGTGCGTGGGAAGCGAACGCCTACCGTGGAAAAGTGTTTGCGGACGGCAGCTGCGCCGTGATCCTTTCCGAGTCTTACATCTTTGTGCCGAGAAAGACGTGGCCTTACTCGACCTTGTCCGAAGAGGGCCAGTAAGGCGTACATCCGCAGCAGACCCCCATGAAAACCCCGCGCAGCGTTTCCCGTGGGAAAAGGAGGTACAAGGGAGCGGGTGGATGACGCTTTGAAAAAGCGTGGTCGCAAAGCGAACTTATATCGGGGCCCCCAAAGGGCATGCCTGCCCTTTGGGGAAAGGAAGAAGAGCTTTGACCGATGAAGGGAACTCGCTTGCGAGGACCATGAATCTTCAAAGCCTGAATCGGGGTCCCCAAAGGGCACGCCTGCCCTTTGGGGAAAAGGAAGACTGGCTCTGACCGACGAATGGAGGCTTGCTTGCAAGCCCCCATCGTCTTCAGAGCCAGTCTGACGTGGCACCCATGAGACGATTCGAACGTCCGACCTGCCGCTTAGGAGTTCTAAAGTGTCAGCACTCTGTAGGGTACCGTAGCAAATTGTGATGTCATCAAAGGCCCATGATTCAAGAGCTTGCGGGCACTTTGGGAATCCTGTGTTTTCTCCGGGTTTCCTCAAATCATCCCCTCTTTTCGAGGGGCCTGATTGCAAAATGATTGCAAATCAGAAAACGGACACAGTTGGTTCACTAATTGATTGCAACCCAGAAACGAACACAGTTGGTTCACTTTAGACAAGTGAACCTCCACCATCTCAATGAACTTACACAATATAATATATGTCACACCGCCGCTCATGTCAACATGAGCGGCATTTTTTATTAGGAGGACATCATTATGCCGAAAGCAAACATCACCAGCAGCACCACCGAGAAGAAGAACACCACCATGCCGTCCGCCGCCAACCTCATCAACATGATCTCCGGCATCTACACATCCCCGCTTTGGGAGGAAGTTCGTTATTATGCGAGTTCTCTGACCACACTCCGTAAGATCCAGAAGTCCATCATCGCTCTCCAAGAGTGTGGAAAAAGCGCAGAGGCATTCGGCCTCGTCATCGCTCTCCATGACCTCACCGACCTCGATGTGCCGGAAGCCATCACGGGCTTGGAGCCTTTCCCCGACGGCATAAAAATGTTTATGGATGAGTTCATCGCCGACACGAATGACCTCATATGCGACCTTGCGACTGAGGAATTTGCCGGCGAGGAAGATTGACATTGCTCAAAAGGAGGGAAAACCCTCTATTTGGAGTCGCTCTTGAAACGAGCGGCTATTTTTATGTAAGGAGCCTGCGAATAGAAAGTCAAGCCCCAAATGAAGAAAAAGAGGAGCCGAGGAAAGGGCACGACAAAAAGGCTG
>CANQMO010000026.1 GCA_947624985.1 uncultured Oscillospiraceae bacterium
GATAATCCTGAATTATCTTCATAAATACCAACGGCCTCCGGCTTCGTGCGGTAGTAAGATAGAGGTAGACACATGGTAACAACCATGTGCCTGCCTTTTTCATTATTCTAAAATGAAGAACTGGAGGTGGAAATTATGAAGAAAGGCCAGAAAAGGAGGACGTGGACGCCGGAAGAAAGGATGATCTGCCGATCCTCCTGGACAGCTATGTTTATTACTTCAACAATTTGCGTCCTGCTGCTGCCTTGGGCTACAAAAGCCCAGTTCAGTACAAATCTGAACTGGGCTTTTGAGTCATTGGTTGTTTTCTCTTGTCTGCTTCCTTTTGACTGCTGCACAGAGAAGGCGGTCAGGCGATTCAGCGTTTGGGTCCGTAGAAAAACAGGGCCACCGTGCCGGGACCCACATGGGAGCCGGTGACGGGCTCGTAGCACACGTTCAGTATCTCGCCGGTGCAGCCCGCCTCCCGGAGCTTGCCGATCACCAGGTCCGTGTCGGCGGGACTGTCGCAATGGGCCAGTCCCACGGGGCCGGTCATGTCGGCGCAGTATTCCTTATATCTGGCAGCCAGGGAATCCAGAGACCGGCGGCGGCCCACCACCATGTTCTTCAGCACGATGTGGCCCTCGTTGTCCCCGAAAAGCACGGGCTTTACGCTGAGCATGTTGCCCACCACCGCCACGGCGGTGTGCAGCCGTCCGCCCCGGCGCAGGTATTGCAGATCCTCCACGGTGAATATCTGGAACATGTGGTCGCACTTGTCCAGAGTCTTTTCCACCGTCTCGGCAAAGCCGGCGCCCTGCTCCCGCAGTTCCGCCGCATACAGCACCGGCATGCCCTCGCCCAGAGAGGCGGCCCGGCTGTCGATGATCTCGATCTTCCGCTCCGGATACTCCTCCACCAGGTCCCGGGCCACGGTCCGGGCCAGACCCACCGTGCCGCTGATGCCGCTGGACATGCCCACATACAAAATATCCTCGCCCCGCTCCAGCACGGTCCGGAAGGCGTCCAGAAACACCGCCGGTGCGGGCATGGAGGTGCTGGTCTTGGCCCCGGCGCGCATGGCGGCGTAAAAGGCCGGGCCGTCAAAGCCCTCCGACACGTCCAGCACCTTCCCGTCCACCGTGCAGCGGATGGGGATGATATCCAGCGCCCAACGTTCCACCAGGTCCTGAGGAAGATTGGCGCCCAGATCGGTAAAGATGGCAAACATTTCGGTCCCTCCGTCAGATGTTCTCACGGATACATCTTACCGTGAGAGCCGCCGGAGGGCAACCCACGGTTCCGTCCGTGGCTCTCGTAGAGGGTCGAGGGGGCTCTCTCCACAGGACGGGTAGACTCTACAAATCGTAGAATCCCGCTGTTTCCAAGGGTTTGCCCGTACATGTGAACTGACCGGGCAGAGCCCGGTCAGTTCAGACTGTCAAAGAATGGTTGAGTGGGAGCGAAGCCCGGTCAGGGCGAGCCGCGCGGCATTCCCGCGCGTCAAATCCAAAAGCCGCAGAACGACAGGCTTTTGGATTATGCCGGCGGGATTCACTCCCGCCGAGCAGATTCAATCAGAGCGGTCAAAAACTTGTTTTTTGACAAGCTCAACTGACCGGGCAGAGCCCGGTCAGTTGAATTGTGTGGGGTCCATGCCCACCAGGGAATCCACATAGGAGCGCATTTCCGCTTTGGAGCGGACCCGGCGGGATTTTTCCAGCACCTGTTCCCGCTGGGCCGGGGTAAGGCCGGAGAACACGTCCATGGCGTCCGGGTTCTGGGCCAGGGCCATGCCAAAGCCCAGAGGCACGCCGGGGCCGTTCACAAGATTATCCTTCAACTCGCATCACCACCGGTAGTATCCCCGGCAGCGGGACGGAGTATGTATGGCCTCAGTCCCGAAGGGAGCGGACCAGCGCGATCTCCTGGGCGTAGCCCGTTTCGTCCTCCTGGGGCGTCTCCAGGATGAACGGCAGCTTTTCCAGCGTCGGGTGTGTCACGATACGCCGGATGGCGTCCAGAGGGAGCAGTCCCTCGGTGAGACGGGCGTGCCGGTCCTTGGGGGTGCCCAGAGGATTTTTGCTGTTGTTGAGATGGACGGCCTTCAGCCGTTCCAGACCCACGGTCCGGTCGAAGGCGGTCAGCACCCCGTCCAGATCGTTCACGATGTCATAGCCCGCGTCCCAGACGTGGCAGGTATCCAGACACACGCCCAGCTTATCCGAAAGCGCCACCCGGTCGATGATGGCTCGAAGCTCCTCGAACCGGCCGCCCACCTCGCTGCCCTTACCGGCCATGGTCTCCAGCAGCACCGTGGTGGTCATGTCCGGGAACAGCACCGCGTTGAGGGTCTGGGCGATCTTTTCTATGCCCACGTCCAGGCCCTGGCCCACATGAGAACCCGGGTGGAAGTTGTAGTACTGGCCGGGGGTATGCTCCATGCGCTTCAAATCATCGGCAAAGGCGGTGAGGGCGAACTGACGGACGTTCTCCTTTTCCGCGCAGGGGTTCAGGGTGTAGGGGGCGTGGGCGACCAGCCGGTCGATGTCCTTCTCCTTGCAGAAGTCCAGAAAGGCCGCTACGTCGGCGGGGTCGATGGGCTTGGCGGCGCCGCCACGGGGGTTGCGGGTGAAGAAGGCGAAGGTGTTGCCCCCCAGCGCGTCGATCCGGTGGCCCATGGCCAGATAGCCCCCGGCGGCGGAGATGTGGCATCCTATGCGAAACATATGCGGGTCTCCTTTGTCAGTCGTCTTACTTTTTCAGCGTGCTTTTGGAATACTTTTATTGTACCACATTTTTCGATAAAATGGAACGGGGGGAATGAACCGGCGCCACTCCCGCGGCGACTAATAGGACAGAAGCACACGGAAGGAGGCGCGAGATGGACGAGCGGCGCGCGAACGTCATATCCCGCCTGACGGACGAATACGGCCCCGCCCTGTACCGGCTGTGCCGGAGCCTGGCATACACCCGGGAGGAAGCGGAGGACCTGTTCCAGGACACGCTGGTCAAGGCGCTGGAGCGGGCGGACCGGTTGGAGGCCGCCCGGCAGCCGGACAAATATCTGTATGCCATGGCTCTGCGCCAGTGGCAGAGCCGGCAGCGAAAATTTGCCCGCCGGCGGCGCATAGCCCCCATGGGGCCTCTGGACGGCGCGGAGCCGGAACAGGCCCCGGGGCCGGAGGAGGCGTATATCGCCCGGGAGGAGCTGCGCCGGGTCCGGGCCCTGGCGGACGCTCTGCCGGAAAAGCTGCGGACGATCACGGCGCTTTACTATGGGATGGATATGCCCGTGAAGCGGATCGCGGCGTTGCTGCATTTGCCCGCAGGCACGGTAAAAAGCCGGCTGCACCGGGCCAGGACGATGATCGAGGAGGGTTTGAAGCATGACGAGTGAATTTGACACCGGCGTGGGCGAGCTGCTCCGCCGGGCCTATGATCTGAACGCGGCGCCCACGCCCGGGCTGATGGACCGGGTCCGTGAGACGCTGGCCGGCGCCGGCGCATCCCGGCGGCGCGCCCGGCTGTCCCGCCCGGTGGCCGTGGCCGCCGTGGGAGCGGCGCTGCTGTTTTTGAGCGTGGCGGCTTATGCGGCGGGCCGGTTCCTCCGGGCTGGGGAGCTGGCGGAACTGATGGACGTGCCGGGGATGGCGGAGCTATTCGAGGGGCAGGATGTGATAGAACTGGACCAGTCCGTCACGGTGGGGGAGTACACCTTCTCCCTCCGGGCCGTGACCCGTTCCGAGCAGGACGTCTATTCTTCCTCCAGCGAGGACCGGGGCCACTTTTACGCGGTGGTGGCCGTGACCCGGAAGGACCTGGAGGGCCTTGAGGAGATACCGCCCCGGGAGTATTCCGAGATCAGCGGCGACGTGACCGTCACCCCTTTGGTGAAGGGCTGCGCTCCCTGGCATGTGAACGCCGTGTTCAACAGCAACGTCCTGTATAAGCAATACGAGGGCGCGGCGTATATCGTGGCGGACTGCGACGACTTCACCTGCTTTGCCGACCAGGGGCTGTATCTGGGCGTGTGTACCGGCCGGTATGTGAGCGAGGATGCCTTCCTCTTTGACGAGACCACCGGCCAGATCACCGCCAACCCCGATTATCGGGGAGCCAGCGCGGTGTTCGATCTGCCTCTGGACCCGACTCTGGCCGACTCGGATGCGGCCCAGACGCTGCTGGAGCGGGCGGACAGCCTGTACCCGGACGACGGCGTCGTGTATGAGCCTATGCTGGATGAGCCCTCCTGGGAGAGGAGCCAGAGGTTGTTTTTATGGTCGATGGGCCAGCCGGTCCCCGGCACGGAGCGGACCATGACGCCGGACGAAAACGGCCAGTGCGTCTATGAGACGGTCTACGATGGCCGGACGGTGTCCCGGACCTTCACATGGAGGGAGGAGGCGGAGACAGGCCGGCTGCTGATCCTCAACGAGGCCGAGGGGGAGTGGTCGCCGGTGCCTTTCGACGACGTGGTCTGTGTGGACGTGGACGCCCAGCCGGTCTGGGGGATCTATCTCACCGTGGACGAGGACCTGACCTTCATCGCCGAGATCGTCACGCTGCCGGCATGACGGGAGACGGCATGGTAACGCCCGGGGAACAGTGCGTCTGTTCCCCGGGCGTAGGACTTATTCTGCTTTCCTGTGGGCTCACTCCGCCGCCAGAAGCTCTGCGGCGGCGGCGACATTGGTCTTTTCCCGGGCCAGCAGGGTCCGGGCGGAGGCGGACAGGTGTTCCCCGTCCATGTGCATGGCGAAATCGACAAGCTCGGTCAGATCCTCCGCCGTCACGTCCGCCAGCGCCACCATGGGGAAGCCCGCCTCCTTGCAGAAGGCGTCCACCTTGGGATCGTAGCTGACCCCGGCGGCGGGGACCCCGTCCCGCAGGGCGAACACCAGTCCGTGCAGCCGCATGGACAGCACCAGAGCCGTCCGTCCCACCCGCCGCGGGTCCGCCGAAACGGTATAGGGCACGCCCTCCAGCTCCGCGCACACGCTCCTGACCGCCTGCCGGTCCTCCGGCGCCAGACAGAAGAACACCGGCGGCAGCCTGTACCGCTCCCAGACATATCGAACCGCCTGAGCGAATTCCGGCACATGCTCCCAGAAGCCGGGCCAGGACCGCAGTACGATCGCCGCCTTCCGCTCCCGGCCGCCGGCGGCCTGCGGCAGGCTCAGGGCCGGGTCCGCCCCCAGCAGGATACGGGGCTTCGTCACGCCCCAGTCCGCCAGGGTCTTTTGGCTGTCCCCGTCCCGGACCGTGATCACGTCCGCGTACCGGTCGAGATACGCCGCCGTCCGCTGCCGTTCCTTCTCCCGGCCGATGGGCCCCGCGCCCACGCCGTAGAGCATGGTGGCGCAGCCCATGGCCTTGGCCGCGCGGAGCATGAAAAGGTAATACCACAGGCTCCGGCGGCTGGTCACGTCCTGTAAAAGGCTCCCGCCGCCCAGTATGAAGAGACGGGCATGCCCCATGGCCCACAGCCACCGGAGGACATTGGGCCGCCCCACGCCGGTCATGCGGCTGGCCCGGCCGGTCTTTTTCCCGCCCCGGGCGACGACGGTGAGGGGGGCGGTCTCGTCCAGCCGCCGCAGGGAGAGCCGGATGGCGGCCAGCACCGCGTCGTCCCCGGCGTTGTGCATGCCGTAAGCCCCGCAGATCACCGCGCCCCGGCGGGCGGCGGCGTCCGTACTGAACCAGTTTTTCATTTTGCGCTCCTCTTGTGAAAGCTGGGTAAATGATGTAAAATGAACCTGACGACATTGTACCATGCTTTGCAAGAGGGGACAAGATGACAAAGTTTTATCTTATCCGCCACGCGGAGGCGGAGGGCAACCTCTACCGCCGGCCTCATGGCCACTACGACTCCAATATCACCCTGCTGGGCCGTCGGCAGGTGGCGGCGCTGGCGGAGCGGTTCCGGGACGTGCCTGTCGATGCGCTCTGGTCCAGCGACCTGATCCGCACCCGCTCCACCGCCAGCGCCATCGTGAAATACCACCCAAACCTGACCATGCACACCTCCGCCGCCCTGCGGGAGGTGGACGTGGGCTGCTGGGAGGACCGGACCTGGGGGGAAATCGCCCGGACCGACCCGGAGCAGTACCGCAGCTTCAACCAGGACCCGGCTGATTGGCGCGTTCCCGGCGGCGAGCCGTACACACATCTGGTGGAGCGGCTGAAAAACGCGCTGCTGGAGCTTGCCGGGACGTACCCCGGCAAGACCGTGGCGGTGGTGAGCCACGCCTACGCCATCCGGGCCCTGGCCGCGTTCCTCATGAAAAAGCCCTTTGGGGACATCCCCTTCGGGGACAACACCGCCGTGACCACCGTCACGGCGGAAAACGGCGCGCTGACGCTGGAAAGCTATGCCGACGGGTCCCATCTGGGGAGCCTGAGCACCTTTGCCCATCAGGGGCTGGCGGACGACCACCGGGGCAAAAAGGCGGACGGCTGGTTCGCGCCGCTGGTCCTGCCGGAGGAGACGAACTATTACTGCCACGCCTACAGCGACACATGGATGGCCAGCCACGGCGATCTGACCGGCTACGCGCCGGTGGTGTATCTGCGGGCCGCGGCCCGGCGGTCCGAGCAGGACCCCCAGTGCCTGGTAAAGCTCTTATACGGCCAGGAGCCGGTGGGCGTCGTGGAACTGGACCCGGAGCGGGGGGCGAAGGAAAAGGCCGGCTGGATCAGCCTCGTCTGGGTGGACCCGGTCTGGCGGGGCCGCCGGTTCGGCGCCCAGCTCATCGGCCACGCGGTGTCCCGCTTCCGGCACATGGGCCGTGATAAGCTGTGGCTGCATGTGTCCCGGACCAACGGCGCGGCCATCCGCTTTTATGAGGCCATGGGCTTTCAGCGGGCCGGGATCAGCCAGGGGGTGGGCGGGCCGCTGTACCTCATGGAGATGGACATCGAGCCCCGGGTCTGGTGCCTGCCATGAGGCCGAGCCCCCTTCTCATGACAACGCCGCCAAGGGTGGAGCGGCTGCACATCGGGCCTGGCCGGCGGATCGTGGCCATATCGGATATCCACGGAAATCTGGCGTATCTGAAGGGCCTGCTGGACCGGTGCGCTCTCACGGACCGGGACGTGCTGATCCTTGTGGGGGACCTGGTGGAGAAGGGACCGGAGAGCCTGGCCACGCTGCGGTATGTGATGGAGCTCACAAAGGAGCGGGAGGTACACACGGTCTGCGGCAACTGCGACTTCTGGCAGAACTTCTGCGACCTGCCGGATGACCCCGGACAGGACGCCTTTTATCTGAAATATCTGGTGGGCCGGAACAAGGGCTGGGGCGACGGGCTCATCGCCCAAATGCTCCGGGAGGCGGGCGTGGAGATCGCCCCGGACATGGATCTGGCCGCCGCGAAGCAGACGGTGCGGGAGAGGTTCCAGCCGGAGCTCGACTTTCTCCGGGCCCTGCCCCACATCATCGAGACGGAGGACTATACCTTCGTCCACGGGGGCCTGGCCCCCGGAAAGAGCGCTTTCGCCCACATGAAGCTGGACGCGTACCGGGACGTGGCGAGGCCCCATGACAAGTGGACCGTGGTGGGCCACTGGCCTCTGGTGCTCTATCACGAGGATATCACCGACGCCCGGCCCATCGTGGACAGGGATCTGCGGCTCATCAGTATCGACGGCGGGTGCGTTTTGAAAGACGACGGACAGCTCAACGCCTTTTTCCTACCGGATATGACCTGGACCAGCTACGACGATTTTCCTCTGGCCCGGGTGCGGACGGCCCAGCGGGCCGATCCCCGGCATTATTATATCCGCCACGGGGACAACGATGTGCGTATCCTCTCCCAGGAGGGGGATTTCTGCCGTGTGCGCCATCTGCGCACGGGCTATGAGATGGATATCCCCGTGAAGGATATCCGCACCCGGGACGGGGACCGGGCCACGGTCAACGACGTGACCGACTACCGCCTGCCCCTTGCGGCGGGCGACGTCATCTCCGTGACGGCGGAAACAAGCCGGGGCTACATGTGCAAAAAAGACGGCATATCCGGCTGGTACGACGGAGAGATCGACTGGCTATAAGTGCCTCGCAGTGTCGTGAATGATGTAGCTCCCCCGGCTCGCAGCCGGGGGAGCTACATCATTCGTCCGCCTCCATATACATTTCCTCGGTATCGGCCTGCGCTTTTTGCAGGATCAGCGCGGCCGGGCCCGTATCGTGCGCTTGCAGCTGTGTAAGAGCGTCCGTTATGGCATTGAACAGCAGAAAATACATCTTTTGATAATCCGGCATGACCTCCGTCCTCCGTTCGTACATCAATTGTTGTATTCAGAAAATAAAATACAACGAATGATGTATTTTGTCAACAACAAACGATGTATTGGAGCATAATAGCGTCATCAGAGCGAGGGGAGGGATGGCGCCTGTATTACCGGAGGATACGCGATCTGCGGGAGGATGCCGACCTGACCCAGGCAAAGCTGGCGGAGAAGCTGGGCATGCACAAGACCACCTACACCAACTATGAGCAGGGCAAACGGGAGCCGCCGTTTTCCTTCATCATCCGCCTGGCGGAGTTTTACGGTGTGACGTGCGACTACATTGCGGAGCGGGATAAACGCGCCAAATGAATAGGATGATCCCCCGGCCCGTGGCGGGCCGGGGGATCGCTGTTTTTCGATCAAGGTTTGAAACTGTCTTTCAGGGCCACGGAGCGGTTGAAGACCAGATGGCCGGGGGCGGAGTCTACGTTGTCCACGGCGAAGTAGCCGGTGCGCAGGAACTGGAAATTCTCCGGGGACCGGGCGTTTTCCAGGGACCGCTCCACCTTGCAGCCGGTGAGCACCTCCAGTGAATTAGGGGCCAGGCAGGTGAGGAAATCCTCCGCCGCGTCCGGCTCCGGGTCGGCGAAAAGGTTGTCGTACAGCCTGATCTCCGCGTCCACGCAGTCGGCGGCGTTGACCCAGTGGATGGTGCCGCCTTTGACCTTCCGGCCGTCGGCGGGGTCGCCGCCCCGAGAGTCGGGGTCATACTCGCACAGCACCGCGGTCACGTTGCCGGCCTCGTCGGTCTCATAGCCGGTGCAGCGGATAAGGTACGCGCCCTTCAGGCGGCACTCCGGGCCGTCCGGGTAAAGCCGCTTATACTTGGGCACCGGCGCGGGCAGGAAGTCCTCGCTCTCGATCCAGAGCTCCCGGCTGAAGGTGACAGGCCGGGTCCCGGCGGCCGGGTCCAGATTGTTGTTTTCCACCTCAAAGGTCTCGGTCTGGCCCTCAGGGTAGTTGGTGACGATCAGCTTCACCGGCCGCAGCACCGCCATCCGCCGGGGGGCGGACAGGTTCAGCTCCTCCCGCAGGCAATGCTCCAGAAAACCGTATTCCACGGTGCTGGTGACCTTGCTCACGCCGATACGGTTGATGAAGGTACGGATGGAGGTGGGGGTATAGCCCCGGCGGCGCAGGCCGCACAGGGTGGGCATGCGGGGGTCGTCCCAGCCGGAGACATAGTGCTCCTCCACCAGCTTTCTGAGCTTGCGCTTGCTCATGACGGTGTAGTTTATGCCCAGGCGGCTGAACTCGATCTGCCGGGGCTGGCTTGGCACGTCGGTGTGCTGGATCACCCAGTCATAGAGGGGCCGGTGGTCCTCATATTCCAGTGAACACAGGCTGTGGGTGATACCCTCCAGAGCGTCCTGGATGGGGTGGGCGAAGTCGTACATGGGGAACACGCACCATTTCGTCCCCTGGCGGTGGTGCTCGATGTACCGGATACGGTACAGCACCGGGTCGCGCATATTGAAGTTGCCGCTGGCCAGATCGATCTTGGCCCGCAGGGTGTATTTGCCCTCGGGGAACTCCCCGTCCCGCATTCGGTGGAACAGGTCCAGGCTCTCCTCTATGGGCCGGTCCCGCCAGGGGCTCCGGGCGGGGGTGCCCACGTCGCCCCGGTATTCCCGGAACTGCTCCGGGGTCAGCTCGCACACATAGGCCAGGCCCTTTTTTATGAGACCCTCCGCCAGCTCATAGGTCTTTTCAAAGTAGTCGCTGCCGTAGTAGAACCGGTCTCCCCAGTCGAACCCCAGCCAGTGGATGTCCTCCTGGATGGCGTCCACATACTCGGTGTCCTCCTTGGCAGGGTTGGTGTCGTCCATGCGCAGATTGGTGATGCCGCCGAAGCGCTCCGCCGTGCCGAAGTCGATGCACAGCGCCTTGCAGTGGCCGATGTGCAGATAGCCGTTGGGCTCCGGGGGAAAACGGGTGTGCACCTGCCGGCCCTCGAACCGCCCGCCGGGGCCGATGTCCTCCGCCACAAAATCAAGGATGAAGTTTTTCGCGTTCTCGTCCATGGTCGCGCCTCGCTTCCTAAATGACGCCGTTACTTTTGCCGCGCAAAAGTCCTCGCGCTGCTCGCCGCGCTTCGCGCGGGGCGTCAGCTCCTATTCGAGGTGGGACTACCATCCCCCTCGAGCTCCCCCTTGCGGAACCGCGACTTTTTCTTTTCCAGTAAAATTATACACATTTTCGCGTTTTTTTACAACGGGGCAGAGCCCCGGCAATTGTTACAAAATCCCCAGTCCGTCCAGCAGGATTTTTAGTCCGATGAGCACCAGGGCCGCCCCGCCGGCCAGCTCCGCCTTTTGCTTGTATTTCGCCCCGAACACACTGCCCACCTTCACGCCCACCGCCGAGCAGAGGAAGGTGGTGCAGCCGATGAACACCACCGCCGGCAGGATATTCACCTCCAGAAAGGCGAAGGTGACCCCCACCGCCAGCGCGTCGATACTGGTGGCCACGGCCAGCAGCAACATGGTCTTCCAGTCCATGGCCGCGTCCACGTCCTCCTCCTGCTGGTCCAGCGCCTCCCAGATCATCTTGCCGCCGATCACCAGCAGCAACACGAAGGCCACCCAGTGGTCGTAGGCGGTGACCACCCGGGCGAAGAACCGGCCCAGATAGAAGCCGATCAGGGGCATGAGCGCCTGAAAACCCCCGAACCAGGCCCCGGCGATGGCCATGTGCTTCCCGCGGATCTTTCCCAGTCCCAGCCCTTTGCAGACGCTCACCGCGAAGGCGTCCATGGAAAGACCCAGCGCCAGTATGAAAAGTTCACCGAGACCCATCGGCTGCCTCCTTATCATCTCTTATCATCATGTATATAAGCCCGGGCTTGTTCGTTATGCAAGCGGGCACATGGGATGGGAGCGGGCTTTCGCGCGCCGCGCCGCGCCCGGCGGGAGAGGATCGGCGTCAAAAAAGCTCCCGGTAGTACAGCCCACCGGTCCGGGGCCCGTCAGATGGCCGGTCCAGCAAAAAGTCCTCTATGACCGCGCCGCATTGGGCGGGCGTCTCCCCTGTGAACCACAGCAGCCGGAAATCCCCCGGCAGGCTCCGTCCGGCCATATGCAGGGGCACGCTGTTGAGCAGGGTGGAGGACCGCCTGCCGGGCCCGCACTCCACGGGGAACGATACGCCCCGCCGGTCCGTGAGCGCGCCGCGGCCGCCGCACTTTTCGCAGCCCGGGCCGACCCGGACCGGACAGACCCGGAACCGCATCAGCGGCAGGTATCCATAGGCGGCCAGGCCCCAGGGCAGGGCCCCGTCCAGAGCCGCCATCTTCTTCAGGGGCAGCTCAAAGCTGACCGTGGCGCTGGCCAGGCCCTGTCCGGCATAAAAGTCCAGCGCCTGCCGGTTGAGGATGTTCAGCCCGAAGCCGCCCCGGACGGCGAGCCCCAGACGGCGGCCCAGTTCAACGCCGTACACGTTGTCCGTCCATACCTCCCGGAGCCCGGCGGCCTTGAGGGCGGCCAGCGCCGCCTCCGGCGCGGCCTCGTCGCTAGGAAACAGCGCTGCCGGCAGCTCCGCTGTCAGCTTGTCCCCGTACCGGGCCAGCACCGCCTCCGACACCTCCGCCGCCGGCAGGATGATCCGCTCCAGCGCCTCGGACCGGACGATCTGCTCCGCTTTGCAGAACCGGCCCCACAGCGGGGCGGGGGACGGGTGGTCCCGCCGGACCGGCGGCGCCGGCGCGTAGGGCCCGGCCTCTGGCACAGGGGCCTGTCCCCGGACTGCCTCCAGCTCTGCCAGCGCCACCCGCCGCAGACCGTTCAGGGCGGAGGCCGGGAGCGTCAGGCCACGGGCGATATCCGCGCGAAATAAGTTTACATAATATTGGGTCCCGCCGGTCTTGGACAGGCTCTCCCGGGCCCGGGCTTCCTCCAGGGGACGGGTCCGGGCGGCCTCCGGCGCGGGGCCGTCCGCCGTCACGGTATGGGTCCCGTCCGTCACGGTGAGACGGGACGCCTCCGCCGTCAGCGTGAAGGCCATGTCCACGGGTATCCGGGGCGTCTCCTTCCGGTATTGGGCCGCCAGGGCGGGCAAGACCTTTTCCGCCTCCGTCACGTCCTCTTTGGTCCGGGCGCCGAACATGGACTTGTCCCGTTTGCCGGTGAGATAGCCGTCGGTGAAGCCGCTGCGGGAGAACACCGCCGTCAGGGCGGCCTCGTCATAGGGCCGGCCCGCCCGGGCGTTCACGCAGGCGGTCACGGCGGCGGCCACATACTCCGGCCGCTTCATCCGGCCCTCGATCTTCAGGGTGGAGACCCCCGCGTCCGACAGGGCGTGGATGTGCTTGATAAGGCTCATGTCCTTCAGGCTCAGCACATATTCTCCGTTGCCGCACTTCCAATCGAGCCGGCACGGCTGGGCGCACAGGCCCCGGTTGCCGCTGCGGCCCCCCAGCATGGCGGACAGGGTGCAGGCCCCGGACAGGCACATGCAGTGTGCCCCGTGGACGAAGGCCTCCGCCGGGATGGTCACGGCGGCGCAGACCTTCTCCATCTCCCCCAGGGACAGCTCCCGGGCCAGCACGAAGCTGTCAAAGCCCGCGTCCTGCAAAAACCGCGCCCCGTCCACGTTGTGGACGGCGGTCTGGGTGGAGGCCACCCGGTGCAGGGAGGGGTACTTGGCCGCGAACAGGCGCAGCGCGGCCATATCCTGCAAGATGACCCCGTCCGCCCCGGCGGCGGCGATCTTGTCCGCCGTCTCCTCCAGGGCGGCCATTTCGCCGTCCAGGACCAGGGTGTTCACGGTCACATAGACCTTCACGCCGTGGGTGCGGCAATAGCGGACGGCCTCGGAGAGCTGGTCGAAGGTGAAATTGGCGGCGCCCCGCCGGGCGTTGAAGGCGCCCGTGCCCAGGTACACGCTGTCCGCCCCGCAGCGGACGGCGGCCAGAAGCTGTTCCGGCCCGCCGGCGGGGGCCAGTATCTCGGGCTGCGCCACGGGCCTCACTCCCTTACAGTTTTTGTTGATTTTACTTCCCTTTTCCGGTTTTGTCAATTATAATGGGTTCATGGAAGGGGGGACCGGTCATGCACATACCGTCCGCGCCCACGGCGGAGCAGCGGATCCTTACGTTCGACGAGGCGCTGGCCCGTTCGGGACAGACCGGCGGATACGATCCGGACCGGTGGCTGTATGTGCCGGATTTCTACGCCGACTACCGGTACATACTGGGCACCCGGGGAAAAAAGCCCCTGATATGCATTGGCGTCAACCCCTCCACCGCCGCCCCGGACGAGCTGGACAACACCCTCAAGAGCGTGGAGCGTATCGCCCTGGGAAATGGCTTTGACAGCTTCACCATGTTCAACGTCTATGCCCAGCGGGCCACCCGCCCGGAGGACATGGAGCGGGAGCTGAATCCGGCCTTGCACCGGGAGAACATGGCGGCGTTTGAGTATGTGCTGGCACGGGGCGGGCCCGCCCCGGCGGTGTGGGCCGCCTGGGGCAGTATCATCGAGACCCGGGGGTACCTGAGGGATTGTCTGCTGGACATGCTGGACATCGGACGCCGGTACGGAGCCCGGTGGTACACCGCCGGGGCCCGGTCGAAGCGGGGCCACCCCCACCACCCGCTGTATCTGAGAAAGGACAGCGGCCTGGACGGGTTCGACGTGGCGGCGTATATCGAAAACTGTCTTTGAATTTCGTAAGGAGATGACCGAAAATGGCAGAGTGGTCTGAATACTTTCCCTGGCGGGGGGACCTGACCTTTGAGCAGGACCCGCTCAACGAGGTGGACGGGGTCATTTTGGCCCGGTTTTCCTACATACCCTTCGAGTTTTTCACCCAGCCCCTGCCGAAGGGCCCCGTCACCATCCGCCAGCTGGCGGACCAGGCGCTGGCGGACGAGCCGCTGCGGGCCGCGGGCCGGTGGAAGCAGCAGGACGACAAGCTCCTGCGGGCCATGGCGGATTCCCGGCGGTACGGGCAGCTACAGATCGACTATCAGGGCGGCAAGCTGGACGAGGTGCTCCAGACACAGTTTTCCGCCGTCACGGTCAAGCTGAAGGAGGGGCTTTTCTTCCTCTCCTTCCGGGGCACGGACAACACGGTGGTGGGCTGGAAAGAGGATCTGAACATGAGCTTCCTCTGCCCTATCCCCGGCCAGCGGCTGGCGGCGGAGTACGCCCGGCGGGTGGCGGAAAAGGTGAGCGGGCGGCTCATATTCGGCGGCCATTCCAAGGGCGGCAATCTGGCGGTGTACGCCGCGGCCTTCTGCGGGACGGAGGTACAGGAGCGGATCGACGCGGTGTACAACTACGACGGCCCCGGCTTTCTGGACAAGATCCTGCAAACGCAGGAGTACAGGAAGATCTGCGGGCGCGTGCACACCTTCGTGCCCCAGTTTTCCGTGGTGGGCATGCTCCTGGGCCGGGAGGAGGAGCGCACGGTGGTGCACTCCACCGAGACGGGCCTTATGCAGCACGACGTCTATTCCTGGGAGGTGCTGGGGCCCCGGTTCGTCTGCCTGGAAACGGTCACCGCCGGCAGCCGGTTCGTGGACGGCACCATCAAAGACTGGATCCAGGACATGACGCCGGAACAGTTCGAGGTGTTCGTGGACGCCATTTACAAGGTGCTGTGCGCCCCCAATATGAAGACCATGCACGAGATGAAGGAGAACTGGCTGGACACGGCCAAGAGCTTCTACCGGGCGGCGGCGGACATGGACGACAAGACCCGGGACGCGGCGCTGGAGGCGCTGCGGGTGCTGGCCCGGAGCGCGGAGCGGGAGGTCGTGGAGACCCTGCGGCCGGAGGAGCCGGAAAAGACGCTCGTCCAGTCCAAAAAACAGGAACAAAACGGAAAATAACTATTGCAACGGAAACAAAGCTCGTGTATTATAAGTAAGGTTAAATATCTTTGTAATTGTATATAAGAGCTTTATGCAAGCCGAACAGGTTCGGAGGTGTGGTTAATATGTCATTGGAGGCGCTGGATACCATAGCCACAGCGGAGGAAAAAGCGCGCCAGATCCGGGCGGCCGCTCAGGCGGAGGCCCGCCGCTCCGTGGCCCAGGCGGAGGACGCGGTGAAGGCCGCCATGGCCGCCGCGGACGGCAAGGCGGAGACGGAGATCAAAGACCTCATCCGCAAGGCCGACGAGAAGGCCAAGGAGGACGCGGGCGTCCTGGCGTCCAACACCCGTAACCGGCAGGCGGCCATGAAGGCCCGGGCCGAGCGGAAGATGGATCAGGTCGTGGACAAGATCGTGGAAAGGATCGTGAACGGCTGATGGCCATTGTCAAGATGAAAAAGCTGCGCGTCATCGCCGTGCGGGATCAGCGCGACGACCTGATGCGCCAGCTTCTGCGTCTGGGCTGCGTGGAGGTCCACGAGCCGGAGGGGATGCTCTCCGACGAGGACGCCGCCGCGGTGCTGCGTCCGGAGCGGGCGGGCCTGACCGCCGCCAGGAACCGGCAGGCGGAGATGGACGGCGCTTTGAAGGTCCTTGCCCAGTACGCCCCGGTGAAGCGGGGCCTGCTCACCCCCCGGCCGGAGGTGAGCGAGGCGGACTTTCTGGACGAGAACGCTCTGGAGGAGGACCTTGCCCTGGCCCGGCAGATCAACGACTGGGAGAGCCAGGTGCGAAGGTCCGTGACCGAGGAGGCCCGGCTCCGGGACGAGATCGAGTCGCTCCGGCCCTGGGAGGGGCTGGACATGCCTCTGGAGACCGCCGGCACCAGGACCTGCGCGGTGGCGCTGGCCAACGTGCCCGCGGAGGTGGACATGGAATCGGTGGCGGACGCCGCCGAGACCGTGACGGAGGAAGTGCAGATCATTCTGGTGAGCCAGGACCAGCAGCAGAAGTGCTTTCTGGTCGTCGCCCTGAAGGAGGACATGGCCCCGATCCTGGACGCCATGCGCACGGTGGGCTGCACCCCGGTCTCCTTCCCCGGCATCACCGGTACGGCGCGGGACAACATCGACGCCCGCCGGCGGCAGCTGGAGACCATGGGCGTCCGCCGCAAGGAGCTCACCGAGCGTATCGCCCAGCAGAAGGACGCCGCCGGCAGATTGCAGCTGAGCGCGGACCGGCTGGCCACGGAGGCCGCCCAGGCGGAGTGTGCCGAGCGGCTGCGGGGCACCGACAGCGTGGTGGCTCTGGAGGGCTGGTGCCCGGCGGAGGACGAGGAAGTGGTGAGCGCGTGCCTGAACGGCTTCGACTGTGCCTTTGAGTACGCCGACCCCACCGAGGAGGAGTACCCCGACGTGCCGGTGAAGCTGAAAAACAACCCCTTCACCCGGCCGCTGAACATGGTGACCGATATGT
Source organism: uncultured Oscillospiraceae bacterium (assembly GCA_947624985.1). GTDB lineage: Bacteria > Bacillota > Clostridia > Oscillospirales > Oscillospiraceae > CAJOIG01. Next base: position 16,573 of record CANQMO010000026.1, read on the forward strand.
ACGCTCTGCCGGCTTACACCGGCGTGGACCCCAACCCGCTGATGGCGCCGTTTTTCATTTTGTTCTACGGCATGATGATGGCGGATATGGGCTACGGGCTTTTGATGATGCTGGTGAGCCTGATCGTGGTGAAAAAGGCCAGGCCCCGGGGCCCCACGGTGCGGAACATGTTCCCGCTGCTGGGCCTGTGCGGTGTGAGCACCTTCTTCTTCGGCGCCATCACCGGCGGCTTTTTCGGGGACTTCCTGCCCCAGCTGGCGAAGCTGATAAACCCCGAGAGCACCTTTGCCCTGCCGGCCCTGTTCAGTCCTCTGGACGACGCGCTGGCGGTGCTGGTGGGTTCTCTGGCTCTGGGCGTGGTGCAGATCCTGACCGGCATGGCCGTCAGCGCCTGGAGGAAGTGCCGGGACGGGGACAGGATGTCCGCCATTTTTGAGGAGGGCACCTGGACCGTGATCCTGGCGGGCCTGGGCCTGTTCGCGGCGCTGGGCACCCCGGTGGGGCTGGTCCTGGGCGGCGCTATGCTGGTGGCCGGCAGCGCCTATAACGCCGTCAAAGAGGGCGGCGGCCCGGTGAAGATCGTCATGAAAACGCTTATGGGCGTGGGCGGGTCGCTGTACAACAACATCACGGGCTATTTCAGCGACATCCTCTCCTATTCCCGCCTGATGGCCCTGATGCTGGCCGGCGCGGTCATCGCGCAGGTGTTCAACACCCTGGGCGGTATCACCGGCAATATATTCGCCTTCGTGCTCATCTCCATGGTGGGCAACGGGCTGAACTTCGCGCTGAACCTGCTGGGCTGCTTCGTGCACGACATGCGTTTGCAGTGCCTGGAGTTCTTCGGACGGTTCTACGAGGACGGCGGCAAGCCCTTCCGTCCTTTAGATATGGAAACGAAATTTGTTGATATCGTGAAAGAATAACAAGGAGGACAAATCAAATGAGTTTCTTTGAATCCTTTGGCGGCCTGGCGCTGGCGCTGCTGGGCTCCGGTCTGGCGGTGGGTCTGAGCTGCGTCGGCTCCGCGAAGGGCACCGGTATCGCCGGCGAGGCCGGTACGGGCCTGCTGAGCGAGGACCCCTCCAAGTCCGGTAAGGTCATGGTGCTCCAGCTCCTGCCCGGCACCCAGGGTCTGTACGGTCTGGTGGTGTGGTTCTTCTGCCTGATCCGTATCGGCATGATGAGCGGCAACGTGGATCTGACCGTGCAGGAGGGCCTGCAGTATTTCGTGGCCTGCATGCCCATGGCGCTGGGCGGCCTTCTGTCCGCCATCGCCCAGGGCCGCGTGGCCGCCGGGTCCATCAATATCCTGGCTAAGAAGCCCGACGACTGGTCCAAGGGCCTGATCCTCTGCGGCATCGTGGAGTTCTACGCCATTTTGTCCCTGCTGGCTTCCATGCTGATGCTGCTGTGGCTGTGACCGGCGCGAAAGGATAAAAGACATGAACGGCATCGACAAGATCACGGCCCGTATCGAGACGGACGCCGTGGCGGACGCCGCCCGGATCGCCGGGGAGGTCAAGGCCCAGTGCGAGGCCATCCGCGCCGAGGGCGAGAAGAAGGCCCAGGAGTGCTACTGGGAGAAGGTCCGCCAGGGCGTCGCCGCCGCGGAGGACCGGGTCCAGCGCCTGGCCAAGACCGCCGACATGGAGGCCCGCAAGAGCGTGCTGAGCTTCAAGCAGTCCATCGTGGCGGAGGCCTTCGACAAGGCGGAGGCGAAGCTGAACGCCCTGGAGGGGGAGCAATATGTGTCCTTCCTGGCCGCGCTTGCCGCCCGGGCCGCCGTCACCGGCACGGAGGAGATCGTCCTCTCCGCCGCCGACAGGACCGCTTACGGCTCCAAGGTGGTCGCCCGGGCCAACGCCGCCCTGAAAGAGGCCGGCAGGACCGGCGGCCTCATCCTGTCCGCCCAGACGGGCGATTTTGCCCGGGGGCTGGTGTGCAAGCAGGGCAGCGTGTCCGTCAACTGCACCGTGGAGGCCCTCATGGCCCAGGCCAGGGAGGACATGGCCTCCGACGTGGCGGCGGAGCTTTTCGCGTGAGGGCATGAAGAAAACCAATCGGCAATAACGAGGAGGTACTGGCTTTGTCAAAAGTGAAAAGTACCGAATATCTGTTCCTGTCCACCTACATCCGGGCCAGGGAGAATTCCCTGCTGGGAGAGAAGCGGCTGGAGCAAATGGTGGAGGCGGCGGACTTTGACGAAGCGGCCAAGGTCCTGACGGAGTGCGGCTTTCCCGACCTGTCCGGCGCTTCCGACGGGCAGATGGAGGAGGCCTTCACCGCCCGCCGGGCCGCGTTTCTGGACGAGTTTGAGAAGCTCTGCCCGGAAAAGCAGATCGTCACCGCCTACCGCCTGAAATACGACTACCACAACGCCAAGGTCCTGGTGAAGGGCGAGGGGGCTCCCGACAGCCGGGAGCGGCTGCTGTCCGCCTGCGGGCGGGTGCGGCCGGAGGTCCTGCTGGAGGCCTATGGGCAGGACGACTGGCAGGCCGTGCCGGAGGATCTGGCCGCGGCCATCCGCGGCGCCCGCACCACCCTGGCCCGTACCTCCAACCCGCAGCTTTCCGACATGGAGCTGGACCGGGCCTACTTCGCGGAGTATCTGGCCATGACCGAGACGCTGTCCACGGGCTTTTACGCCGGGTATGTGCGTCTGGCCATCGACGTGGCGAACCTGCGCAGCGCGGTGCGCTGCATCCGGGGCCGGATGGACGAGGGCCTGCTGCGCACCGCCATCATCCCCGGGGGGAACGTCCCGCCGGAGAGCGTGCGGCGCTCATACGCCGAGGGCGTGACGGCGGTATTCACGGACCGGGCGCTGGAAAAGTGCGCGGAGCTGGGCCAGCAGGCCGTGGAGGGCGCGCCTCTGGCGGCCTTCGAGCGGGCCTGCGACAACGCCCTGACGGAGTATCTGCGCGGCGCCAAGCGGGTGAGCTTCGGCCCGGAGGTGGCCGTGGCGTATCTGGCCGGCCTGGAGGCGGAGATCACCGCCGCCCGGATGGTGTTGCAGGGCAAGCGGGGCGGACTGTCCCCGGAGGCGCTGCGGGAAAGGTTGCGTGACAGCTATGTATAAGATCGCAGTCATCGGCGGGCCGGACACGGTCATCGGCTTCAAGGCCCTGGGTCTGGATACCTTCCCTGTGCGGGAGGCCGCCGAGGCCCATCGGATATTCAAGACCATCACCCGCCCGGACCAGCCGGATGAGTACGCCATCATCTATCTGGAGGAGAATCTGGCGGAGGGCCTGAAGGCGGACATCGACCGCTTCAAGGACAGGCCCAGCCCCGCCGTGATCCTCATCCCAGGCAAGGACGGCTCTCTTGGCCTGGGCCAGTCGGCCCTGCAAGCGGCCGTGGAAAGAGCGGTCGGAGCCAATATACTTTGAACCTGTATTCCCAGGCAGAACATTGCTGTCTGAACGGTCATTTTTCCGCCGGGCTGCGTTGTTCCTCCTTGAAATACACAAAGTATTCCTGCGTCGTCTCACCTTGCCCGACGAAAAAATTCCTCGTTCATCCAGCATATCCCGCCTGTGAAAACAGGTTCTGATTTTTCCCCTTCTTGGGAAAGCAAAATCTACCGAAAGAAGGTTGAAGCATGAGCGGAACGATCACGAAAGTTTCCGGCCCGCTGGTGGTGGCCACCGGCCTGGCGGACGCCAACGTCTCCGACGTGGTGCGCGTGGGCAGCCAGCGGCTCATCGGCGAGATCCTCCAGATGAAGGGGGACAGCGCCTCCATCCAGGTCTATGAGGAGACCTCCGGCCTGGGCCCGGGCGCCCAGGTGGAGACCACCGGCACGCCCCTGAGCGTGGAGCTGGGGCCGGGCCTTCTGACCAATATATACGACGGTATCCAGCGGCCCCTGACCGAGATCCGGGACGCCACCGGCGACACCATTGCCCGTGGCGTGGAGGTGGCCAGCCTGAACCGTAAAAAGCAGTGGGATTTCGTTGCCGTGGCCAAAAAGGGCGACGTGGTCCGTCCCGGCGACGTGCTGGGCACCGTCCAGGAGACCAGCGCCATCCTCCACAAGATCATGGTCCCCAACGGCGTGGCCGGTGTGGTGGAGTCCATCAGGAGCGGCAAGTATACCGTGGACGAGACGGTGGCCGTGGTGAAGGACGACAAGGGCGAGACCCACGACGTCACCATGATGCAGAAGTGGCCGGTCCGCGTGGCCCGTCCCTACAAGCACAAGTACATGCCCAGCCGGCCCATGAACAGCGGCCAGCGGGTCATCGACACCCTGTTCCCCATCGCCAAGGGCGGCACGGCCGCCGTGCCCGGCCCCTTCGGCAGCGGCAAGACCGTGGTCCAGCACCAGCTGGCCAAGTGGTCCGACGTGGACATCGTGGTCTACATCGGCTGCGGCGAGCGCGGCAACGAGATGACCGACGTGCTGATGGAGTTTCCCGAGTTGAAGGACCCCCGCTCCGGCGAGAGCCTGATGCAGCGGACCGTGCTGATCGCCAACACCTCCGATATGCCCGTGGCCGCCCGTGAGGCCAGTATCTACACCGGCATCACCATCGCCGAGTACTTCCGGGACATGGGCTACGACGTGGCGGTCCTGGCCGACTCCACCTCCCGCTGGGCCGAGGCCCTGCGTGAGATGAGCGGACGGCTGGAGGAAATGCCCGGCGAGGAGGGCTACCCCGCCTATCTGGCCAGCCGTCTGGCCCAGTATTACGAGCGGGCCGGCGTTGTGGAGTGCATGGGCACCGACAGCCGGCAGGGCTCCATCACCGCCATCGGCGCCGTGTCGCCTCCGGGCGGCGATACCTCCGAGCCCGTCAGCCAGTCCACCATGCGTATCGTCAAGGTGTTCTGGGGCCTGGACAGCTCTCTGGCCTACGCCCGTCACTTCCCGGCCATCAACTGGCTGACCTCTTACAGCCTGTATGTGGACACCCTGAAGGACTGGTACGACACCCAGTTCCCCGGCTTCATGGCTCTGCGGGACAAGGCCATGGCCATCCTCCAGGAGGAGGAGAGCCTGAACGAGATCGTCAAGCTGGTGGGCCGCGACTCTCTGAGCCAGGCGGACCAGATGACGCTGGAGACCGCCAAAATGCTCCGGGAGGACTTTTTGCAGCAGAACGCCTTCGTGGATGAGGACGCTTACTCCTCCTACGACAAGCAGTTCCGGCTGCTGGGCCTCATCATCAAATACGACGAGCTGTGCCGTCAGGCCATGGCCAAGGGCGCGACGCTGGACGGCCTGTTCTCCATCGAGGCCCGGGAGAAGATCGGCCGGGCCAAGATGGTGGCGCCGGGCGAGTACGAGAACGCGTATGCCGACATCGAGAAAGATATGCAGCAGCAGATCCAGAAGCTGACAGCGGGAGGTGAGGACCAGTGATCCGTGAATATCAGACGATCAGTGAGATCGCAAGCCCTCTGATGATGGTCAAGGACGTGGAGGGCGTCACGTACGACGAGCTGGCGGAGATCGAGCTGCCGCACGGCGAGAAGCGCCGCTGCAAGGTCCTGGAAGTGGACGGCGACGTGGCCGTGGTGCAGCTTTTCGAGAGCGCCCAGGGTATCAACCTGGCCGGCTCCAAGGTTCGTTTTCTGGGCCACCCGCTGCAGCTTGGCGTCAGCGAGGACATGCTGGGCCGGGTGTTCAACGGCATGGGCGAGCCCATCGACGGGGGCCCCGCCATCCTGCCGGAGAAGTATGAGGACATCAACGGCCTGCCCATGAACCCCTCGGCCCGGGCCTACCCCGCCGAGTTCATCCAGACGGGCGTGTCCACCATCGACGGGCTGAACACGCTGGTCCGCGGCCAGAAGCTGCCCATCTTCTCCTGCTCCGGCCTGCCCCATGCGGCGCTGGCGGCCCAGATCGCCCGTCAGGCCCGGGTGCTCGGCACCGACGAGAGCTTCGCCGTGGTGTTCGCCGCCATCGGTATCACCTTTGAGGAGTCGGAGTATTTCATCAACGACTTCCGCCGCACCGGCGCCATTGACCGGACGGTGGTGTTCTCCAACCTGGCCAATGACCCGGCCGTGGAGCGTATCTCCACCCCCCGTATGGCCCTGACGGCGGCGGAGTACCTGGCCTTTGAGAAGGACATGCACGTGCTGGTCATCCTGACCGACATCACCAACTATGCCGAGGCCCTGCGCGAGGTGTCCGCGGCCAAGAAAGAGGTCCCGGGCCGCCGGGGCTATCCCGGTTATATGTACACCGACCTGGCCACGCTGTACGAGCGGGCCGGACGGCGCGTGGGCAAGAAGGGCTCCATCACCATGATCCCTATCCTGACCATGCCCGAGGACGACAAGACCCATCCCATCCCCGACCTGACCGGCTACATCACCGAGGGCCAGATCATCCTGAGCCGTGAGCTCCACCGCAAGGGGATCGTGCCCCCGGTGGACGTGCTGCCCAGCCTGTCCCGTCTGAAAGACAAGGGCGTGGGCGAGGGCCGTACCCGGGAGGACCACGCCGGCACCATGAACCAGCTGTTCTCCGCTTACGCCTCCGGCAAGGAGGCCAAGGAGCTGATGACCATCCTGGGCGAGGCGGCCCTCAGCGAGACGGACAAGAAATTTGCCCAGTTCGCCGACGAGTTTGAAAAGCGCTACGTCAACCAGGGCAACCAGACCAACCGGTCCATCACCGAGACGCTGGATCTGGGCTGGGAGCTTCTCAGCTTGCTGCCCCGCACGGAGCTTAAGCGTCTGAAGGTGGAGCAGATCGAGAAGTACATGCCCAAAAAGGCTGAGGAATGAGCGGAGCGCGAGAGCGATAGCGAGGTGATCTTATGCCGAAAAGCGCCGTAACGCCAACACGGATGGTGCTCAACCAGTTGAAAGGGCGGCTCCGCACGGCCAGCCGCGGCCATAAGCTTCTGAAGGACAAGCGGGACGAGGAAATGCGCCAGTTCATGGACATCGTCCGCCGGAACAAGGTCCTGCGGGAGAAGGTGGACCAGGGCCTTTCCGGGGCCTTTGCCGCCATGAGCATGGCCAGCGCCGTCATGAGCCCAGAAATGCTGGAGCAGAGCCTTTTATACGCCCGGCAGCGGATGGAGCTTGGCGTGAGCCACAGGAATATCATGAGCGTGAACGTGCCGGTGTACGACTTCAACAACCAGTCCCCGGACGAGACGGGCGAGCTGCCCTATGGCTTCGCCCAGACCAGCTGCGAGCTGGACGACGCCCTGCGCCGGCTGTACGAGGTGTTCAACGACATGCTGGAGCTGGCCGAGGTGGAAAAGACCATGCAGCTTCTGGCCGAGGACATTGAAAAGACCCGGCGGCGGGTCAACGCGCTGGAGTACGTGATGATCCCGGAGCTGCAGGAGAACATCCGCTACATCACCATGAAGCTGGCGGAGAACGAGTCCTCCACCAAGGTCCGGCTCATGAAGGTGAAGGAAATGGTGCTCCAGGACGCCCACCACTATAAGAGATAGACGCAAACGATAAGACCGGGCCGGTCTTGACAACCGGCCCGGTTTTCATTACAATAGCAAAGCATATGCCCATGTAGCTCAGCAGGATAGAGCAGCCGCCTCCTAAGTAAACGCGGACATTCCGCCAAATCGGGGGCGCATCGGAAAAAGTGAACAAGCCCATGTAGCTCAGCAGGATAGAGCAGCCGCCTCCTAAGCGGCAGGTCGGACGTTCGAATCGTCTCATGGGTGCCAATCGAAAAGCTGGAAGCCTTGAAATCACAGGGTTTTCGGCTTTTTGCTTTCTCTGTCGAAAAGTTCACTTTTTCCTTTGCAATCAAAATTGATTTCACTGATTGCAAAATGCAAGGGAAATATGAGATATGTCTTTCGTAGCCTTTTGCAATCAGATGAGCCTCAAAACGGTGGTTTTTTGGTGCGTTGCAATCAGATTTGCAATCAGCCCGCTTCAATCTCATTGCGGGATCAACTGTGTTGCAATCAGTTGATGGCAGTTTGACTGGCCGAGGCAAGGACCTTTGCGATCAAATCCGGATGGCTTGTGAGATACTGCAACGCTGCTTGCACTGCCGCTTCGTTCGGCGTTTCCCCGTTGCTAGGAGCAGCGCCGCCCTGATAAAATGTAGCTTCCATTTGTTCCGCAAGGTGACGACGGTCGTCATCAATAATATGTGTATATCGTTTTGTGAGCATTGCCGTAGAACTCCATCCGCCGTCGCCCTGAACCGATTTCAAGTCCCCCTGGGACAGCTTCAGTTTGATGGTCGCGCTTGCATGACGGATGCTATGGAACACAACATTGTCGATGTTGATGGTGGGGTCATTGATCTGTTGCAAGATCTCCTTAAATGTCTTGTTTAGAAACTCGGTCATGACGGGCCTGCCGTTTTCCTGGCATATCACCAGACCGTAGTCTGTATACCCATCGTCGCCCAACTCGTTATGGAGTTTGATTTGCATTTTCCGAAGAACAAGGAGTTCTTTGGCAACAGTATCAGGAATGTAGACGTTGCGGACAGCGCCCTTGGTCTTGGGCTGCTTCAAGACGATCACTGTGCGAGTCCCTGGGTATAGCGTGGGGAATTTGTAGTAGACTTCCATTTTGGTCAGCTTATCCAGAAGCTCTTTTTTCACGCGGTCAACAACGCGGTCGATCCGTATGACCTGCTGCTCCTGGTCATAGCGTTCCCATTGGATAGCCCCAATCTCTCCCCCGCGCAGGCAGCAGGCAAATCCAAGCTGAATGGCGCAGTGCATCATATACAAGGTATAATTACTTGGGTCGTCCGTGTACTGAAGAATCCTGTGGAGTTGATCCGGGGTCAAAGCGTCGCGCTGCTTTTCTTTGTATTCTGGAACGGTAGCGTTCAAAAAAGGGTTTTTCGTGATGTATTCCCACTTTTTTGCTTGGTTGAAGGCGCAGCGCATGACTTTGTGTATATCCCGAATGACAGACGGAGCGATCTTCTCCCGCTTGGGGCGTCCCATGTGAGCTACGGGTTCCGCCTCGTCCAAAAGGTAATCATAGAAGTCGTCAATGGTTTTCGTGCGGACGCTGCGGAGGGGCATCTCGCCCATGTAGGGGATCACATAGTTGTGGATCAAACCGACGTTTCCATCGTAGGTGGAAGCGACCCATTTTTTCTCGCCGTATTTTGTGATGAACTCAAGAAGAAAATCCTTCACAGAAATGTCCGTTGCCGAGCAACTGGCTTCACTTTCGACCTCGCGCTCGATGCGGCGCTTTTCTGCTTTTGCTGCGCTATAACTCAACCCGGATTTCCAAACCTGCCGGCGGTCTTTGCCTGTTCCTATGTAGTAAATCACGGAATAGGCTTTACCTCTTTTGACTATAAATGCCATTTCACATTCCTCCGTTATTTTGAGAAGTATCCAGCCACTTATCAAAAGAGCTTTTGGAGACACGAATCGTCCGCCCGATGCGAACAATGCTGAAGTTGCCGGATTTGCAGAGGTCGTAGGCTTTCCTTTTACAGATGCCCAACATATCCTGAATCTCATCAACGGAGTAAGTCCGTTTTCCAACAGAGGTGGATGGTACAATCTGTTCCATGCTATAAAGCTCCTTTCCTGAACAAGTGACTGATCGTACCGTAGCTGTGATGTCAAAGAGAGAATATCACGCTTGTGGTAAAGTGTCACTTGTGCGAATCTGTTATTTTCGGGTCTCTTATCAAATCTCTGATTTAGCTTTGGGTATCAGTTCATAGTCATATCCCAGGCGGCGGTTGCAGTAAGTACAGGTGTCACGCTCGACCTGATAAGGGTCGATCCGGCGCAGATAGTTGTTGCCTGCGCTGCGGAAGCTCTCTGCACAGGTGCGGCACAGGCACATGACGAGCGTATTTGGCACCCGGTCTATCAGGTCGATACTGACAGCCAAAGCATGATCCATGCCGGCGATGTGTTCCTTGCTCAAATGCCCGATGTAACCATCCAGGCGGCGCTTGTCAATGGTGCGAATCTGTTCCAGCAGAATAATGGACGGCATTTCCAAGCCGTCCTCTCCGTTGAGATAATAGTGTGTCGGCAGCCGGGGCTTTATGTCCGTCTTGCTGGTGATAGCTGCCACGATCACGGTGGGGCTATATTTATTGCCTACATTATTCTGTATGATGACAACGGGGCGATACCCCTCCTGTTCGGAGCCGACGCCTTTCTGGAGGTCGGCATAGTATATGTCGCCTCGCAAATATGTCCGTTCCATTCTTTTGTGACCTCCCGAAAAGAAATAAGGCGGGGAACCCCGCCTATGTAGAGGCCGAACAAGTTTACATAATATTTGGAGAGATATAATCATCCCTGGTGCAGTTGTTCACCTGCTCGGCCAATATGGGGAGGCGATCCAATTTGTCCTCGACGCCCCGGATCACCGGTGGGAAGTCATCAGACGGCTGGCGGCTTCAGCTCCACGGGAATCACACCCTCGCGTGGGTCTCACGCGACTGCCCCCATTGCCTGTGACGGATCTACGCTTGCCAAACGCAGGGAGCCGCCGACTGTGGCTGGACAGGAGTATCATTGTCCCCATTGCCGGTCATCGCCGCGCCGGGTGCCGTCCGACGCTTATAGCAGCTGTGTGTCGCTCTCTGCCAGTGGCAGGTCATGGCGCAGCCGCTAAAGTGGCTCATGCTCATCACAATAGCAACGGGAATGTGTCTGATGAATGGGTATGCGGTTGTCAAGGCAACCCATTCACCGCAGCAGCGGAGAACGGGTGGAGGAGAAGTACCCCTCCACCTGTTTCCTAACTAAAAGGGCAAATTTAGCCCCTCACTCTAAAAATTTTTTCAGTTTTTTTAGTGCTGCATCAATGGAACGCTTGATTGGCATAATCGTACATCCCTCCATTTCTGCAATCTGTTGGTATGTCTTACCTCCGAAGTAGTACAAGAGCAGCCGGGTGCGCTGTGTTTGGGGCAGATGGGCAATAGCCTCTCGTAACTTCTTGCTTTGGATTCGGTGAGATACGATGTCCTCAACCGTCTCTGGCTTATGGAGCGCCCGTGCGTTCAGCGTTGCTTCTGTCAGCTCAGAGTGTTCATAGTGGTTGTCCACCTCATTGAGAAAAGAGAGGTCATCCAACTCGAAGCGATCAAACGTGGCGAACAGTTCCCGGCTGATCTCCAGACGGATACTCCTGCCCTGCCCATCTATGAACGATATGTAATAGTGTGATACGAAGGACGCATCTACCGTTTCGGAGAGTGTGTATGGATTATCCTCTGCCTTGCGCCTCTTGGGGCGGGGCTTATCGTTATTTGGATGGTGGCCATCCATTACTATTCCTCCTGTCAGTCTGAATTTCGGTGGAAATCCAGGCCGGCAGGCGGGCCGCGGCAATGAGAAAATCGACCTTTGGGAAAATGTTTAATGTACCCACCATATTGTGTAGCAGGTGATGTAATGGGTACAGGACGTAGTTTTGGTGTTAAATGGATGTGTACTGACAGTTCAGTAACTGTATAGGAATAGCCTGTCCAAAGAATTAGGCTTTTTTTGAGCGATCACCTAGTCCTGGGGAACAGGCGCACAGGCCGTTGCTGTCTGTCAGTAGCGGTGTTGCGCCGAACAGGGTCCAGCGCAAAAACAATCCCTCCAATTCCAAAAACGAGGAGTTGGAGGGATATGGACGCAAAAAGGGTATAGCGATTGACCCCGCCAAGTCATCGTTTTTTTCTTTGGCGGGATACGCCGGTCGTTAAATTACGTGAACTATTAGGGTCATTAAATATGGTCTACTATGCCATTATAAACAAGCCATGATTCGGTATAATAATCATGGTAGGTGAACTGACAGTGCGAAATTATCCTGACACATTGGGTGCAGTAATCAGAAGTGCCCGTGAAAACATGGGAATGACCGTTGAAACGCTGGCTGAGAAAGTAGGCGTCTCCACACGGTATATCTATCGCATTGAAAGTGGTCTGAAAAAACCAAGCTATGATTTGCTTTGTAAGTTGATCCGGGAACTGTCCGTTTCGGCGGATTTGATATTCTTCCCGGATAAACCGAATGACGATTCTGAAATCGTGAAACTCCTTCGGACACTTTGCGAATGTGATGAACGGTCAATAGAGGTTGTCAAAGCAACTACCAAAGCCTTAATCGAGACAGCGCCTAAGAAGTAGCCGGAAGGCTACTTCTTTTTGCGAATATACAAGCAAGACAGTATATTACGATATAGGTAAATGCTATATTGCGATAAATGGCACGGAATGAGGGGGTATTGTAAAATAAGTCCGAGGTGAGTGATAATGCCGGACTATTCCCGCTCTTTAGGAGATGCAGTCAAACGTGCCCGCGGCAGACAAGGGTTCAGCCAGCGGGAGGTTGCCGAAGCTGCAAACATAGATACGCAGACGGTACTTAAAATCGAGAACTATAAAGGCAACCCAAAGCTAGAAGTGTTGTATGCGCTGGTTCGGGCATTGAACATGGACAGCAGAGAGATCTTTTACCCGGAGATTGAACATGAATCACCTGCGATGGATCAGCTTCGCCTGATGATTGAGTGTTGCAGCGAACAGGAAGCGGAAATGATAATACCGATCCTCCAAGCCGTTATAAAAGTTGTTCGGGCGAAAGATCCTGTCACAATCGAATAAATAAAAGAGCCTGCCTCTCCGATGCTCATGGAGAAGCAGGCTCTGCGTATTATGCGTCAGGCTCTTAGCTTCGTATCATTTTTAGCTTTACGATGCTTATCTGTGTTTCTGCTTTACACTTTGGACAGTAGAGCGGAAAATTGAGAAGGACCGTATCAGCATATACTTTCGTTCTTGTTTTACGGCCGCAACACGGACAGCGTACCCATAGGGATTCTGTCTGCGGTACTTCACCTGTCTGATTATTCTTCATGGGATTGTTCCCCCCGTCTAGGTTACCAAACCCCGCTATCTTAAGATGTTGTACCCTCTTGCTCAAAGGTCTGAATATTGTAAGTGTTTTTACTGTTAATCACAGAACCGTGAAGAAAGATTATCAAAGTTTATCGAATCGGCTAGGGCTTCTAAGTCCTCCTTTGTAAGAGGCTCGTGAGAAGATTGCTCCATCGCGCGTATTCTTCCCTGGTAATAGGTCTGCCAATCTTGTTCAAGATCTACATCCGCTTCGTCGATATTGTATTTTTCCATCAACTTACGCTGGTTCGCCATAAACTGATCTTTATCTAGCAGAGGATCATTATCGGGGTCATATTCTGTTTGAGCGCCACTTTCAATGAACAGGGATATGAACGCACCAGGTGTATCTGTTAAAATGCATGAAGAATAAGGGGCAGAATAGATTTCGACCGATTGGCCAGATGCGGTTATATAATTCCATGCATCGCAGGATGTACTCATGCCATGTGAGACCATGGAAAACGATCCTTTTTTACTCACAAGCATTGTAAGCCATGCGCTGTCCTCACTTTGACGGAACTCCAGATTAAATGAACCATCATCATAGATATAGCCGCTTCCAACGTAGCTGGTAGGCAAGAATGCGCTCGTGTTCAGCATTTGATATAGATCGTCAATGCTTGCAAAATCTTCTCGTGTTGTATGTAACGTCATTTCATATTTTGCTGCAATCCTGTCTAATTCGCGTGCTTGCTCTGCTGTAACCGCATAGTAATAGCTTTGATAATTGTCGAGGAGCCCACGTTCCTTTTCGTCCTCGCTGGCAATAGGTTCATTATCTGGCTTTGAATCGCTGAGATAATCTTTCCATTCATTATATGCACCGTACTCCGGTGTGCTTTTGTCGCCAACGACTGAAATATCAACCCACCCGTCCTCATTACTATTTTTTTCAGATGAAAGAGTATATTTTTCAATTGAGGGTTCGGACGATGCAAAAGTAGGGACCGCGAAAGCTGTTATTATCACAATCAGACATAACGTGATCGGAAGTAGGCGTTTATTCATTTTATAACACTCCTTTAGGTTTAGTTATATTAGTCTTTTATACAAAGATAAAGAACAATTCCAATGCCTATTCCAAGTAGACACTGATATAATTGGGATATTCTATGCAGTGTCTTGATGGAGAAGCTGCTCATGCCCGCCCAGCGGAGGGCCTCAACGCGGTGCTGGTCATTCTCCTTGTCTGCCGCTGACCCGGCCAGCCATAGCAATCCAACACAGATAAAACCTGCCGCCGCCAAGATCGCCAGATATACCGCCTCCCGCGTTTGGGCGTCCCATTTCTCCTGCCGTGCGCTGTCTCGCTCCTCCACCTCATACCCAAGGCCCGTGATGGCCTTTGACACAGATTCGGCGGTACCTATATTCGTCACGCGCACCCTTGCTCCTGTGTAACTGGAGGCTTGGCCTTGGTTTTGAAGGAGCATTTTTGCTATGCTCTGGCCGATGTAGGCAACGGGCTCATCACTTTCAAAAAGACCGCTCACTCTGGCAGAGACAGTACTCTCGCCTAAATCCAGAGAGAACTCTGCTCCCAGCCAGTCGATGTCCGGCATATAACTGGCAGATCGTTTTGTCTTGTCGGAGGGGTCTATGAATGACTGCGCCGCCGCCTTGCTGAGTGCGATCCACGGCATAGCACCGCCAGCCGGGAACGTCTCGCCCATGGTATAAACTAAATCATCCAGGTAGTCTCCATCTATCCCCACCAGGGTAAGACCGGCGGCGTATTCTCCGCTCTTGGCAATGACAGGCACCTCCACGATACCTGTCGCGTCCACCACATCGGTTATGGCCTGGAAGTCTTGAACAGACTGCTCCGTAATGGCCAGATAGCTTGGCGCTACGATGGACAGCTCACAAGGCTCCGTCTTTTCGCTATGTATGGCAGCAAGGAGCGCACCGGAGAAACACAATGCTGTGACCGCTGCTGCCGTAAAGAGAACGGATGCCATTCCAACCCCCCGGCGCAGCCCATGACAGGCCAGGGCCATATAGTCCGCGAGTCTCATTTTTTGACGTGACGGTAGGATGCTCTGTTCCGTTTGCGAAGCCGCAGAATAAGCGCAAGCGTAATGAT
>CANQMO010000027.1 GCA_947624985.1 uncultured Oscillospiraceae bacterium
GCAAGAAAAAGCAAAGGAGACGAACTGATATGCCGAAACTGAAGACCCACAGCGCTTCCAAAAAGCGCTTCTCCCTGACCAAGAACGGCAAGGTCAAGCGAGCCCATGCCTTCAAGAGCCATCTGCTCAACGGCCACGGCAAGACCACCAAGCGTAAGCGCGGCCTGCGCAAGGGCGCCTACGCCGACAGCACCAACGCCGCCACCGTCAAGCGCATGATCCCGTACAAATAAGGAGGATAACGAAAGATGGCACGAATCAAGGGCGCGATGATGACGCGCAAGAGAAGGAATAAGATCCTCGGCATGGCCAAGGGTTATTGGGGCAGCAAGTCCCGTCACTATAAGATGGCCAACCAGGCCGTGATGAAGAGCCTGCGGTACGCTTATGTGGGCCGGAAGCAGCGCAAGCGCGACTTCCGTCAGCTTTGGATCGCCCGTATCAGCGCCGCCTGCAAGCTCAACGGCATGAACTATTCCACCTTCATGCACGGACTGAAGCTGGCCGGTATCCAGATGAACCGGAAAATGCTGTCCGAGACGGCGATCAACGACCCCGCCGTCTTCACCGCGCTGGTGGAGAAGGCCAAAGCGGCCCTGTGAATCATTAGAGCACAAAAGTCCCCCGCCGGCAGGCGGGGGATTTTTTGTATGAAAGCGCCCGCGCCCCTCGTTCAAAGGGCGCGGGCGCTTTTTGGCGGGCGGTCACGACCGTTCGGCCAGTGTGTTGATACAGGCTGTACAGACGTTCTTGCCTTTATACGTGATGATGTTTTTTGAACTGTCGCAGAACACGCAGGCGGGCTGATACTTTTTCAGCATGATGGTGTCCTCGGAAACGAAGATCTCCAGCGCGTCCCTCTCCGCGATATCCAGCGTCCGGCGCAGCTCGATGGGCAGCACGATGCGGCCCAGTTCGTCCACTTTGCGCACGATACCCGTCGATTTCATACGAACACCCCTGTTACCCAAATATTCACTGTAAAAAAATTACCATATTAAACGGTGAAAGTCAACGGGGCAGAGGGCGCCGAAACGCAAGTTTGGTGAATATCAACTATACGTTAATATCCGCGTTTTCCAGTTTGTGCCAGAAAATTCTAGGGTTTTCCAGAAAAGGAGATGTCCGCGTCACATGGACTCCGGCGCGGACACGCCCAGGATGTCCAAGGCGTTCTCCAGCACCTGCTTCGTGGCCGCCGCCAGGGCCAGCCGGGCCCGGGCCACGGTCTGTTCCTCGCCCCGGATGCGGCAAGCGTTGTAGAACTTGTGGAACCGGGAGGCGAGATCGGTGACATAGCGGTTGATACGGGAAGGGTCCAGCTCCTCCGCCGCGCCGCGTATCTCCCCGGGGAAGGCGGCGATGGCGCGGATGAGATCCCGCTCCTGCGCTGTGGACAGCAGGGCCGCGTCGGCCTTTTCCGGCACGGTCAGGCCGTCCCCGGCCAGGGACGCCAGCAGCGAGCAGATACGCGCGTGGGCGTACTGGACGTAGTAGACCGGGTTCTCGCTGTCCTGGCGCACGGCCAGGTCCAGGTCGAATTCCAGATGGCTGCCGGGGCTGGCGTTGAAGAAGAACCGGCAGGGGTCCTTGCCGATCTCGTCCATCAGGTCCGCCAGGGTGAGGGCTTTGCCGGTGCGCTTGGAGACCTTCACGGTCTCGCCGTTTCGGGTGAGGCGGACCATCTGCATGATGAGAAAGTCCAGAGCGCGGCCGTTCAGCCCCAGTTCCGGGCACTCCATGGTGCGGCCGAAGCGGATGGCGTGGCCGTGGTGGTCCGCGCCCCAGACGTCCACCACCCGGTCAAAGCCCCGCTCCACGAATTTGTTCCGGTGGTAGGCGATGTCCACGGCGTAGTAGGTCCAGGTGCCGTCGGCCCGGCGCATGCACTCGTCCTTATCCGCGCCGAAATCGGTGTTGCGCAGCCAAAGCTGTCCGTCCTTTTCATAGGTATGGCCGCTCCGGGTCAGGATATCCACCGTCTCGGCCACATAGCCGGACTGGTGCAGCTCCGTCTCCAAAAACCACCGGTCGAAGGTGATGCCATAGCGCGCAAGGTCGGCGCGCATACGCTCGATGTTCCGGGGCAGGCCGTAGGCGACGAAAGCCGCCCGGCGCTCCTGGGAGGGGAGACGGTCATACCGGTCGCCCTGGGCGTCATATATCTCTTTGGCCAGGGCTTTTATATCGTCCCCGTGGTAGCCGTTGTCCGGGAAGGGGACCGCGTCCTCGCCGTGGAGCAGCTGCAAATACCGGGCCTCTATGGACTGGCCGAAAAGCTCCACCTGGTGGCCGGCGTTGTTGACGTAGAACTCCCGCCACACGTCCCAGCCGGCCCGGTCCAGCACGGCGGCCATGGTGTCGCCCAGCACGCCGCCCCGGGCGTTACCGATGGTCATGGGCCCGGTGGGATTGGCGGAGACGAATTCCACCATCACCTTTTTGCCGTTGCGCCGCTCGGCCCGGCCATAGTCCGCCCCTTCGGCCATCACCGCGTCCAGCACGGCGGAATACCACCCGTCGCCCAGCCGGAAGTTCAAAAAGCCGGGACCGGCGGCCTCGGCTGCGGTGAAATACGTCCCGTCCAGCGTCATATTCGCCAGGACCTGCTCCGCGATGGCCCGGGGGGCGGCGTGCAGCGTTCTGGCTCCGGCCATGGCGTGATTGGCGGCCAAGTCGCCGTTGCGGGTATTTTTGGGGATGGACACGGAGCCGCCGGCCTGTTCCAGGCCGGGGACCGCTTTTTTGATGAGCTCGTCGGCGCACGCCTTCGCCCGTTCGATCAGGTCAGCCATTCGTCTTCTCTCTCACGTTGATTTTGAACTGGTTGCGTCCCATGGGGGTGTGGTTGAAGTCCACGGCATAGTCCAGCTCCATGGTCCCGCCGTGTTCGTCCAGTCTGGCGTCGATACGGCGGGTATCCACGCCCATGGTGGCGCTGCCGAAAGGGGTCTCGTAGAGGAAAAAGTCCTTCCGCCCCTCCCGGAACACCATCTCGGAATTGGTGCTGCCCTCCCGGCGCAGCACCACGCCCATGGGGCTGATGGTGAAGGTGGTGCGGGTGCCCTCCAGACCGGTCAGGCCGCTCTCCTCGTAGGTGAAGCGGCTCTCGCCGTTCTCAAAGGCGTACTTGCCCGCCGTGACCAGCTCCACCGCGTCCTTCTGACCGGAGCCGTCATGCTGGACGCCGGTTATGGAAATGATAACGTCTCGCATATTCATGTGGTCCATCATAATACAAAACTTCCCTCAACACAAGCAAAAAAATAGGGGCTGGAAGCGATTTTCCATTGACAAACAGGCTCATTTGTGAAACGATAAAGGGAAAGAGAGAGCAAAGTCGTTTTCCGTTTTGGCGGAGACGGAAAAGATCATGACACATTATAACACGAAAGCGCTATAATGCAAACAGGAGAGAAACGAGGAGGTGAGCGGCTTGACGATAGAGCTTACGGAGAAGGAGTTCCGGCGTCTGCTGGACCTGGTATATGTAGGGGACTGGATCCTCAATTCCGCCCGGGGCGAGGACCGGTTCGAGGACTACGACCTGTTGCAGGAGAAGCTGTTCGCCCTGTGTCCCAAGGTGGGGATGAACACGCTGGCGGAGCGCTGGCAGGGGCATGTGTTCCCCTCCAGAGCCTATGAGGAAGGGGGCATCCACGAGGCCATCGCGGACTATGAGGACGCGGTGTTTTTCGACATTCTGGCCGAGGAGCTTGCCCGCCGCGACATGGAGGGCGAGGGCGTGGACGCCGGCGATGAGTCGGAGCTCATGAGCCGCATAGAGGAGTATTACAGTGAGTTTGAACAGCACGGCATCGACAACCTGACCGTAGAGCCGTAAGTGTAAAAACAGAATAATGGGCGCGCCGCGGAAGCAGCGTGCCCATTTTTTGTTTTATATCGCTCGTCCGCTATCCGGCGGGCGAGCATTTTATTGGGCAACAATAGCATGTGGAAGGGAGACGATAGTATCGAGACGTTTGGCTACATCCGGGTCAGCACCAGAGAGCAGAACGAGGACCGGCAGATCATCGCGCTGCACGGACTGGACATCCCGGAGAAGAACATTTTTATGGACCGGCAGAGCGGCAAGGATTTCGAGCGGCCTCAGTACAAGAAGCTGGTGCGGCGCATGAAAAAAGACGATCTGCTCTATGTCAAGAGCATAGACCGTCTGGGGCGCAATTACGGCGAGATACTGGAGCAGTGGCGGATACTGACCCGGGAGAAGGGCGCCGACATCGTGGTTCTGGACATGCCCCTGCTGGACACCCGCCGGGGCAAGGACCTGATGGGCACGTTCCTCTCCGACATCGTTTTACAGGTCCTGAGCTTCGTGGCGGAGAACGAGCGGACCAACATCCGCCAGCGGCAGGCGGAGGGGATCGCGGCGGCCCGGGCCCGGGGCGTACACTTTGGCCGGCCGCCCGGCCCGCTGAGCGAGAACTTCCCCGCCGTCTACCGGCGATGGCGGGCAAAAAAAAATCACCGCCACGGCGGCGGCGAAGGAATGCGGTATGCCGCTGTCCACCTTTCTCTACCGGGCGGAAGCCTACGAAAAAGCGGAGAGCTGACGGGTCGGCGCGTTTACAAAAAAGTGTACTTTTCTGCAAACTGTAAGACCAACCGATTTGTCTGCATAATACCCCCGGAAAACGAAAAAGTCAAGCATATTCTGTGAAAAAAACCCGATCAAAATACACAAAAAACATGCTATTGCCCCAATTACATAAAAGTACACTTTTTCGTTGACCGGCGGGAAAACGCCGGTGAAAAGAGGGGGAACCATGACGAGACGCGGTATGGATCGGGCGGCCCGGGCGCTGGCGGCGCTGGTGTGCCTGTGTTTGCTGGCGGCGTTCTGCGGTGCGGCGGCGCCGGGGGTGACGCCGGAGCCGGAGGTCACCGCCGCGCCCGAGACCACGGCGGAGCCGGAGAATACCCCTGAGCCGGAGAATACCCCGGAGCCGGAGAATACCCCGGGACCGGAGAATACCCCCGAGCCGGAGAATACCCCGGGACCGGAGAATACCCCGGAGCCGGAGAATACCCCGGAGCTGGAGAACACCCCGGAGCCGGAGAATACCCCGGGACCGGCGAATACCCCGGAGCCGGGGAATACCCCGGAACCGGAGAATACCCCCGAGCCGGCGAATACCCCCGAGCCGGCGAATATCATTGCGCCGGTGTCCGCTCCCGGATCGGGGCCTGTTTTCACGCTTGCCGTCAGTTGGAGCACGCCCGATTTCGCCTATGGCCTGAGGTGGATGCCGGAAGAGCTCAGATACCGGGGATACTGGACGGCGAAGAACGACCAGGTGGCCACCGTACGCAACGAGAGCGAGAGCAAGCTGACCGTGCAGATCATTTTTCTCTCGCAGGTGTCCGGCGTGAGCGGGACGATCCTGCGGGACGTGACGCTGCCCAGTGGGGCTGTGGAGGCCCAGCCTCTGGAGGACGGCATGCTCACGCTGGCCCCGGGGGAGACGGTCAACGTGCGCCTTGCCCTGGCGGGAGACCTTCTCCCCAACGAGATGGACGGCTCCATCGGCTCCGTCAAACTGAGCGTCATCTCTGCGGGGGACTGATATGGCAAAGCAGACGGGAAGACACGTCTACGTTCAGGAGAAGCACCTCAATATCGCCGCGCTGGTCCTCGGTCTGGTGGCGGCGACCGCGCTGGGCGTGACGGCCTGGGCCCTCTTTTTCCGCCAGACGGAGCCGTCGCTGCTGGCCCCGGACTACGCTCCCCAGGAGCTGGAGCGGAACGCGGAGGAGCTGGATGAGGGCGAAGTGGAAAAGCTGGAGGCCCCCAGCGGCGGCGGCGCAGTGACGCTGATATATCAGGATGTCGTCACCATCGACCTGTCGGATGAAACGGTCTCTCTCCTGTACGGCAATCCGGGTGAATCCACCATGAACATCGTTCTCCAGATCATCATTCAGGATCAACTTGTGGCCCAATCCGGGCGGCTGGAGCCGGGCAATCAGGTGACGGTGCTGGACATGGAGGACGGCGCGGTGGCGCGGCTGGAGCCCGGGGGCTATGAGGGAAAGTTCGTCGTGTCCTTCTATGACGCCGAGACCGGCGAGAAGTCCGCTCTCAACACAGAGATACCTCTGACCGTCACTGTGACGGAGTAAACGCGTATTCATCGCCCGCATGGGGGCTGTGAATAAATATGTTTTTTGGAAAGGAAACCAAAGCAATGAAAAAGATCCTCGCAACCATCCTGGCCCTGACTATGGTCCTGAGTCTGGGCATTGTCGCCTTCGCGGACGACACGACCATCACGAGTTCCGACGGTGAGACTTGGACCGGCGGCTCGGGTACTGGCAACAACGAGGCTACCGGCAATGTCAATGTCGAAGCAATTGCGCTCGAAGCTGGCGACCCCGTTTACAGCGTGAAGGTCACGATCCCTGATCTGACTTACACCTATAAGTTCGGCAAGGCCGGCACTTGGGACCCGACTGATGGTACCGGGCTCAAGTATGATGCGATTACCGGCAATGGCTGGGATAACGGATCCGGCGGGGTCCAGGCCAGCGCTCCTGAGAAGGTCATCACCGTTTCCAACTATTCCAACAGGGCGATCAAGGCGTCGGCTGCGTACGCCTCTAACTCCGTGACCGAAGCGACCGGCATTAGCGTGAATGTTGAGACTAGCAGTGGTGAACAGGAAGCTGAGATCGAGAGCGCCGTGAATGCAGCTGACCCCTTGACGAGCGGTACTGCTGAGTCTGAGAACTTCAATGTGAAAGTGACTGGCGCGCCTACTTCTCCTTTCACCAGCCAGGCGATCGGTACTGTCACCATCACCATCACCAAGGCTGACTGATCACCAGGAAAGGAACATAAGCCCATGAAAGGATACAACTTGTTTCTTCTCGCCGTGACCATGCTGGCGAGCATGGGCTCCAGTGTGTATGGGGAGGGGCCCGGATCGCCGCGGCGTATCACGGGCCTCTCCGGCCCGGGGATATCCGGGAAGAGGGCGTAAGATGGATATGCCGTCAGTAAAAGACACCGAGCATAAGAGCAGACGTCGGCTGTCCGGCTGGCGTCTGTTCGCGCTGGCAGCGGCGGTGTGCGCCGTGAGCCTGGGGGCCATGGCGTATACGCTGCACAGGCTCAGCGCCCGGGAGGACGCGTTCGTCCCCCCGCCCTTTGACGAGGACGCCGTGACCGGTACGCCGGAGGTGCCGGAGGACCTGGGCTGGCAGGAACTGGACGCGGAGAGCTATACATTCTCCGTGTGCGGTGTGTTCGCGCCGGAGGATGGCCGGGCCGACGTATGGCTGACGGACCCGGCGGACAGCGCGGTCTGGCTGAAGCTCCGGGTCCTGAACGAGGAAGGGGATACGCTGGGCGAGACCGGCCTTATCCGCCCCGGCGAGTATGTGCGGTCGGTGGCTCTGGACACCGTGCCGGAGGACGGGGACCCCATTATTTTGAAGGTCATGGCCTATGAGCCGGAGACCTATTATTCCGCAGGCGTGGTGAGCCTGAATACCACGGCGAAGGGAGAAGCGCCATGAAAAAACCGATCTCCATACTGCTTGCATTGGTCCTGGCGCTGTCGCTGGGAGCGACCGCGCTGGCGGCGGACGGGAACACGGATGAAATAACAGTCCTCCCCGGCACAGCTTCGGACTATGTGTATGTCACCTCCGTGGGTACGCCCGCGAAATATGAGGGCAGCGTGATAGACGGCTCCGTCCATCTGACCGGCCCCGGCTTCACGGCCCACTCCGACGACGTGCCCGCCGGCGCCGTCCGGCTGGTGGTGGAGCCCATCACGGACCCGGATGCGCTGGCGTGGTTCGCCGGCCGCGCGGGCGAACACTGGGAGAGCACCGGTACCTTCTACGCCGTCTATTACGAGGACGCGGCCGGGGAGCGCCTGCCCGCTGCGGGCGTGCGCATGACGGTGACCCTGCCCGGCAGCTATGACGATCTGAACGTCTATTCCGTGGGTGAGGACGGCGCGGCCTCGTCCCTGAACTATGAGGGCGGCGGCGCGTCCGTCGTCTTTACCACCGACGGGAATATCTATTACGGCGTGGTCCGCCGGATGGGCGCGGTGGACGAGTCGCTGGATGTGCGTCCCGGCGCGCCGGACGCGTGGCTGGACATGAGCTCCGGCGAGCTCGCCGACGCTGTGCTGTCCGAAGAGGACCGGCAATATCTGGACGCGGGCGTGGATATCAATGTCAGACTGACGGTGGAGAGCGCCAACGACACCGTCTCCCCCGTGGTGGTGGACGCCGTGGAGCGCCTGGCCGGGGATTACACGGTGGGGGAGTACATCGAGGTGGAACTGCTCAAGCAGATCGGCCAAGCCCCCTGGGAGAACGTTCACGAAACGAGCCGTCCCATCCGTATCACCGTGCAGATACCGGAGCGGCTGCTTGGTCCGGCGGACAGGGTCTTCGCCATCGCGCAGGTCCATAACGGGACGGCCTCGCTGCTGCCGGATCTGGACAGCGACCCGGATACCATCACCTTTGAGACGTCGCAGTTCTCCACCTTCGCCATCCTGTATTACGACCCGTCTCCCACGGCCACTGCCTCGGCCCGGCCCGGCGGATCGCCTCCTACCGGGGACGGGGCCGACCCGCTCATGTGGATGGGGATACTGGCCCTGTGCGCGGCCGGTCTGGCCGTAGTCCTGGCGCGGGGCAGAAGGAAGGACTGACCTTCCGGTCATTGGGCGCGTACGATCTTTTTGGCGGGGGGCGGCGCCCCCTCCCGCCGGCTCGCCCTTTTCCGGAAAAAGCGACTCGCCCGCGTTTCACACGGGCGAGTCATTCTTTTTTTATCCACTCTATAAACGTCTCTACCTTTTCCAGGTCTGTCTCATCCATCATCCGCAGCCGCTCGCACACTCTCGCGTAGGCGGTCTGCCCGCTGGTCAGGGGCGCGAAGAAGTCCGCCGGCGTCAGCCCCAGATAGTCGATGATGTTGAACAGCTCCCGGGCCGATGGCAGAGCCGCGCCGCTTGTTATGCCCCGAATGTAGGAGCCGCTCTTGCCCAGCTCCAGACTCATCCGGTGCTCCGAGACCCCTTTCCGCAGCCGGAGGTCCGTGATCCGCTGGCGCAGAGCGGCTTCATAATCGTCGTTCGTCATGCTGTCACCTCCGTTATCATTCAACAGTCCCATTTTAACGTATCAAGAAAATAACGTTGGCAAAACAATTATTAATTAGAGCTTTACAAAAGACAAAATTAATAATATAATCAGCATATCCCGCCGGAGCGCCATTATGCGCGTCCCGGCGCGGAGCAAAGGGAGTTGCGAAACGTGGACAACAAAGAATTTGCCAGACATATCATGGCCAGACCGGTGGAGCAGCAGCATGTCCTGACGGAGGCGGAACCGGCGGCGGCCATCGCCTGGGCCGAGGAGGAACAGGCTCTGGCGGATCGGTATGCGCAAAGCCACGGGATACGACCTGACGAAGCGGAAAAAGCGGAGATACTGGCGCGGATCATGGAGCGGATCGGGCATGGCGAGGTGTCGCCGGGGACCGCGCCACATGGGCGGACGGACGGCTAGATCGCCGTGTAACTGCAAGCCGCAAGGGGCATGCCCCTTGCGGCTCGTTGATTTTTTATGTAGGATTCAGGCGTTCTTCGCGTGCATGGCCTCCAGCACGTCGTAGCGCTCCATCTGCAAATGCTTCGTCTCCGCCAGGGCCTGCTCGATGGGCTTGGTGACCATGTGGCCGTCGTGGGTGCAGACGATGCAGTTGCCCTCGCCCCGGGCCAGCGCCATGACGGCGGTGTAGCCCATGCGGGCGGCCATCTCCCGGTCCCGGGCCGTGGGGGAACCGCCCCGCTGGATGTGGCCCAGGATGGTGACGCGGGGGTCCATGCCCAGTTCCTCGTGGATACGTTTGCCGATCTCCGGGGCGCTGCCGGCCCCCTCCGCCACAACGATCATGAAGTGGGTGTTGCCCATCATCCGGGACTGGCGGATACGCTCCACCACGTCCTTCTGGAAGTCAACCTCCCGCTCGGGGATCAGCACCGCCGTGGCGCCTACCGCCAGACCCACATACAGCGCCAGATACCCGGCGTGGCGGCCCATCACCTCCACCACCGAACAGCGCTCGTGGCTCTGCATGGTGTCCCGGAGCTTGTCGATACATGCCACGGCGGTGTTGCAGGCGGTGTCAAAGCCGATGGTGTAGTGGCTGCAACCGATGTCGTTGTCGATGGTGGCCGGGATACCCACCACGGACACCCCCTTGCGGGACAGTTCCAGCGCGCCCCGGAAGGTGCCGTCGCCGCCGATGGCCACCACCGCGTCCAGCCCCAGCAGCTTGCAGGTGGATACGGCCTTGTCCCGGCCCTCCGGGGTGAGGAATTCCTCGCTGCGGGCGGTGTACAGGATAGTGCCGCCGGCGGCCAGGATGTGGCTCACCGCGTTGGAGTCCAGAGGCGTGAAGTCGCTGAACACAAGGCCGTTCCAGCCCCGTCGTATGCCGATACACTCCATGCCCTGGCCAATGGCCGTGCGGACCACCGCCCGCACCGCCGCGTTCATGCCCGGCGCGTCGCCGCCGCTGGTGAGTATGCCGATCCGTCTGATCTTCTGTTCCATTGTGGTAACTCCCTTCTCTCTGTAGGATTTGATTTATATTGTACGGGATTGGTTTACATAATGACTATATCCCGTCCAGATCCCTGACGGCCCGCTCCAAGGTGAAGCCCCGGCCCCGGACCTCCTTCACCTGGGTGATGGTGATGAAGGCGGCGGGGTCGAGCCGCTGGACGAGCTCCTTGGCGGCAAACAGCTTCCGGTGGGGGATCACGCACAGCACGCCCTTCTGCTCCTGGCCCAGCGCCCCGGTCTCGATACTGACCATGGTGGCCCCGGCCTGAAGCTCCGTCAGGATACGCCGGCGGATGTCCTCATACCGGGCGGAGATGATGAAAAGCTGGATCTGGGCCTGGCCCAGTATCATCACCCGGTCCAGAGCCAGGGATTCCAGCACCAGCACCACAAGACCGTACAGGATGGGCTCCGGCGCGGAGACCAGCGCCTGCCCGCCGATGACCAGCGTGTCCATGATATATACGCACACCGACACGGGGATATGCGTCCACTTGTTGAGCATGAGGCACGCGATGTCTATGCCGCCGGTGGAAGAGCCCACCCGCATCACGATCCCCAGCGCCACGCCTATCAGCACCCCGCCGAACAGCGCCGCCATCAGCGGGTCGTCGGTCAGACCGCCCACGCCGGGGATACGCTGGATGAGACCCAGCAGCACCGGGTACAGCAGAGAACTGGCCACCGTGGTGGTCACCAGCTTCCGGCCCATGGTCAGGCCCCCCAGTATCAGCAGCACGGCGTTCAGGATGAACACCACCGCGGCGGTGTCCACCGACAGCAGCCGGGTCGCCACGATGGCGATACCGGTGGTGCCGCCCATGATGATCCCGTGGGGGATGATGAACGCCTCCACCCCGAAGGCCAGAAGCGCGTTGCCGGCAAATATGCACGCGCCCGTCCACGCCGCGCTGAGAAGATCTTTTCCGTTGGTCTTGATGGTCTCGCCCCCTGTTTGTATCCTATATATAGTATATGCAAAAAAACGCCTCTGCCCCGGACCGTGGCTTTACCGAAGGCCCGCCGGCGGCATATATAGTGTACCAAGTTTGTCCCGATTTGACAATCGTTTTATTTTGCGCGCCCGGCGTCCGGCCCGGCGGCCCGCTCTGCATAAAAAACGCTCGCCTGCCCAAACTATGGGCAGGTGATCGATTATGAATATGACTAACCGGGAGTATAACGAGTATATCAAGGGCATGGCCCCCAAGTCGCCGTTGGCGGGGGACCTTGTCAAGGCGTTCGTCGTGGGCGGGCTCATCTGCTGTATCGGCCAGGGACTGAATATGTTTTACAGCGATTACGCCGGTCTGGGCCAGGAGGACGCGGCCACGGCGGTGAGCATGACGCTGGTGTTCCTGTCCGCGCTCCTGACCGGGCTGAACGTCTATGACAAGATCGCCCGTTTCGCGGGGGCGGGGACGCTGGTGCCCATTACGGGCTTTGCCAATTCCGTGGTGAGCCCGGCGCTGGAGTTCAAGACCGAGGGCTTCATCCTGGGCACGGCGGCGAAGATGTTCACCATCGCCGGGCCGGTGATCACCTTCGGCCTGACCGCCAGCGTGATCTACGGGCTCATACTGTGCCTGCTGCAATAAAAGGCAAAGGTACTCCGCTTGCGTGGAGTACCTTTGTTATAGGATATGACATTATGCAGGAGGGGTGATACTTGTTATACCATGCTTAATAAGGTATGTATCAAATAAATCGCTATACCAAATGTCGATCACATCATAATGGTCTGGATTGCTTGCATTTGCTTTTAAGTCAGGAAGTACCTTTTCAAATAGAACTTTTGATTTATCGGAAGAGCTGGATGTAAGCGATAAAGCTGCTAATGTTCTGACAAGTGGACCGATACCCATCATATTTGTGTCAACAACCAAGTAAAAGCGTAGTTTTGGTTTTCCTTCTTCCGGCAAGAAAACATTTGGAAATATATCTTCATAGAACGTTTTTTCACTACCATTGATTTTACCGGTCACGCCACCGATCAATCGGTTTAATTTATAGCCAGAAACAGTTTGATCACCCGTTTTAAACTCAATTAAATAAATGTATTTATCAGAACAACTAAATGAATCAGCAGAAGCATTTGGGTTTGTATGGAACCATTTTGAGAGCCTGTCGAAGTCAATGGAGACTATTTGGCTGTTGACGAGGGTTCGATTATTTTGGGTGTCGCGTGAACAATACTCAAAAGTTTTTAGAATATCTTTCAAGTTTGGAAATCTTGCAAACAAGTATGATAGAGTTTTCTCTGTTTCTATACTCATGATCTTATCCGCCTGTCATATCATCTTGCTGAAGGTGCATTTCAATCAACGGGAGAGAGAGGTGCGAGTAGCCATCACCGATGTTGTCGTCAATGCAATCGAGAGATGTAGTCCATGAGTCAGCATCTTTGTGTGCCAAGTAAAAGTGGGCTTTGCCCATGAGCGAGTATTGCTGAGAGTAAACATTTAATGCAAGAAGCAGATTAGGGCTATGTGTAGTCAGAAGAACATTAACACGGATCTCTTTGATTAGCAGGACCAATATCTCTGCGAATTTATTGATCCACTCGGGGTGGAGATGCGATTCTGGTTCGTCTAGAATGAGAACGGTTTTGCTTGTCAAGTATCCCTTCATTAATAACAGTTTAATAATGAAAAACAGTTTTGAACCGGTTGCCAGATTCTGTACATGGAGTTTAACGCCATCATTGACATAGTATGTTCCGTCTGAAGATTGCAGAAATTCACCAGGAACAATAGAGTTGATCATTTCAAATAGAGGTTTATAAGTCCGATTAAACTCTAACTCATCAAAAAAGCTAAGGGATTCTTCAGAGCCCAGAAGTTGCTTCAGATAATCATCATATGGGAAAACATCTATTGAAGTAATCGAGTCGTCATCTCGCCGATGAAAACCAGACAGATAATAGTCATCCGAGTCCAGCTTATCTAAGACAAAGGGATCGTCAAGGAAAATCGCTTGATTAAAAGGGTTGACAAATGAACTGTCATCTAAATACTCAAAATCAGATTTATTTCGTATCCGCAAATCGAAAATTAAACTAGTATCATCGGATAATTTAATTCCTGTTACAGCGTCAGGATTTCTTACCGGCGTAATTTGTCCACGAAATGAAAGATTGAGGAATTGCTTTGTGCGATCCGTAAGGAAAGAGGTATATGCAGAAGGAGCATCAATTGTGTGGATAGCAGAATCACAAATATTCAATGCGTCGGATCTTCTGCTTTCAAATTGTTCTGCAATTGTGCGAATATATTGCTCGTTACGTGTTGGCGCAGATAGATATGGCCGGTACTTGGTCAAAAAGGTAATGAGAGATGAAACTTCAAGGCTTGCCAGCACATCTCTTGCTTCAACTAATAGAGACATCATACTGTCAAGCGTTGTGCTTCTAGGCGAGTACCGCCGTGAAAGAGCTGCTAAGATATGCATTTCCGGAGTTTCGGATTCGTCTAGTTCAATGGTACGATAATAGCTTCCATGCATGGCGGTGAGAGCGATCCATATTTTGGTGACTTGAGATATTATATAGGCGATCTTTGCATGCTCAAATGCATCGTCAACATTGCTGTTAGCGCGTATAAGAGAGTAGAGCGCCTTTCCGGCGGTCGTTTTGCCGGATTCATTCTTACCCGTTATCACTGTCAGCCCATCAAGTTGGATACTGGAGTTCTTTATGATCCCAACATTCTCTAAGCTAAGTTCCATGTATGCCTCCTCAGCGCCCAGCGCATATTGCCATATCCATGATTACTGGTATTCTACATCCCGACATATCCGATTATACGAGCGACCAAAAAGATTATAACATAATGTTAGAGGAAAATCTACTACAAGTACACAGTTGAGCTAAGGGCATTCGTGATGAAAAAGAGAATCTTCTGGCAGAAATGTTGTTAAACCGCATCATACTCCCTCCGTTCGACACAAAAAGTTTGGTCCTTCATTGACAGCAGCGGAGGGCTTTATTCTGGGCACGGCGGCGAAGATGTTCACCATCGCCGGGCCGGTGATCACCTTCGGCGTAACCGCCAGCGTGATCTACGGGCTCATACTGTGCCTGCTGCAATGAAAACACACTGTATATCCGGCGCGATATGCGGCCGGCCGGGGAGACCGGCCGGCTTTTTTTATGCCCGGGCGGACCCTGCCCGAATACCGGCGCAGCAATTTTGAGAAAAACGCGTATATTGCAGAAAAAACGCTTATTTGACCTTGCGGGGGGGGGTGGTTTTAGTGATAAAATGGACCAAATGTAATGTGGCGCCATTCCGGTGTGAGCCGGGAGGGCAAGCGGCGGCTTTCGTATACCAGCGGATCGCGGGCCTCTGCGTACGCAGAATGGGCCCGGGGAGGGGAAAGGGGAAACAAGAGGATGAAGCGCTTAAAGGATATGGCGGCGCGGCTGACAGCCGCAGTGATGTGCGCGTGCATGCTGTCCGCTCTGTTCGGCACGGCGGTATCTGCCTCCGCGCCGGAGGAGACTGCCGCGCCGGAGGAGACCGCCGCGCCGGAGAGCACGGTATGGCCGGAAGCCACGGCGGAGCCCCCCGCGACCCGGGAGCCCATGGCCACGGCCACGGCCGGGCCGGAGACGGCGGAGAGCCCGGGGGAGACGCCGGAAAATACTGCCGGACCTACCGTCAGCCCGGAAGCGACAGTCGTGGCCGAGCCTGCTGCCACGGCCGAGCCTGCTGCCACGGCCGAGCCCGCTGTCACGGCCGAGCCTGCTGCCACGGCCGAGCCCGCTGCCACGGCTGAGCCTGCTGCCACGGGGAGCTTCACCTGCGTGGACGCGGGCGGGACCGTGACCGTGACGGCGCTGGTGGAGCCGGAAAGCGGCATCCCGGCGGACGCGGCGCTGCACGCGGAAAAGCTGGAGGCGGGCACGCCGGCGTATACCGACGCCTGGAACAGGGTGTGGGACGACCTGGGCCTGCGGGAGGGCGACGAGCTCTTTTTCGTGCCCTATGACGTGTATTTCACCGCTGGCGGGGACCGTATCGAGCCGGAGAGCGGTCCGGTGACGGTCACCATGACCTTCCCCGGCGACCCCTTTGACGGCGGCGCCGCCGCGCCCGTCTCCCTGGCCGTGCCTGGTGCGGAAGAGCCGGAGACCGGGACGGAGCGGTTCGCCGTGCATGTCCTGGCGGACGGCACGGTGGAGAGGCTCTCCGCCGAGGGGGAAGAGACGGTGACCTTCTCCGTGAGCTCCTTCTCCATCATGGGCCCTGTGATGACGGTGCGGGCACCGGCTCCCAGGGTAGGGGACCCCCTCTATTACGCGGCGCTGTCAAGTGACGGGACCACGCTGACTTTCCAGACGGCGGTACCGGTATCAGGTACCTACCAAGAATACTGGAAGGTCTATGACGACGGAGAGTATTATGACAGTAAAGATGTGAAATTTGATGCTACAGACCCCCGTGCTCCTGACAACCCGTGGAAAGATTGTACAACGGTGCGGTTTCAGGATGACATCGAGCTGCAGATGTGGGGGGATATCAGCGATCGTACGTGGCAGACGAATTTCGAGTATTTCGTAAGTGTAAAAACGATTGCTGGGCCCGGAAACATCAAAATAGCCGCTGAAGACGATGCGGACAATCTGTTTGAAGGATGCAATGTCCTTGAATCGCTTGACTTGCAAGGGTGGGACCTTTCTGGCGTAGAAAGCGTGGAAGAGTTTGCCCAGTATCTCGACAATTTGCAAACCATCCGTTTGCCAAACTGGAACATCTCAAATGTGAAGACCGCATCGTATATGTTCAATGACGGGGATAGTTTAATAACTGCCGATCTGCATGGCTGGAATACCTCAGGCGTGGAAAATATGACAGGCCTATTTTGGGACTGCCCTAAGTTGCGGAGCGTTGACCTGTCCGGGTGGGATACGTCGAGTGTGACGGATATGAGCGACTCGTTCCATAGCTGTACGTCGCTGACCTCGATAGACTTGTCCAGTTGGACGAAAGGGTTCGTGTCCAATGCGGTGCTTTACTCCCTGCTCGAGGGCTGCGAGTCTTTGACGTCCGCTGACCTGTCCGGGTGGGACACGTCGAATGTGGCGGATATGAGAGACCTGTTCGATGGCTGTACGTCGCTGACCTCGATAGACCTGTCTACCTGGACACGCGGGTTCGCGCCTAATGCGACGCTATCCAGTATGTTCGCGGGTTGCACAAGCCTGAGATCCGCCGACCTGTCCGGGTGGGATATGACCAATGTGACAAGCACGAGCGATATGTTTGACGGGTGTAGGTCGCTGGCGGAGATAAAGATAGGAGATGGCTTTAAGACCTCCGGTAGTAACAGCGAGGGGCTCCCGGACACGTATGACTATCTTCCCGGCGACCCCATGTGGATGAAGGAGGGCGGCGACGGGACGCAATGGTCCGGCCCTGAGCTTATGAACTACTTGTCCAACGGCAACAAGGGCGGCGTCTATTTCCGGGGCGGCTGCTGGCTGAAATATGACGGCAACGGCGGCAGCGGAGGAACGCTCCCCACGTCGAAGACGTACAAAAAGGGCGATAGAGTCACGCTGGCCGGAAGTGGCGGGCTTTCCCGCGAGCGCTGCGTGTTCCTGGGCTGGTCGGAGACACAGTGCGATATGATCGATACCCTGGCAAAGGAGGTCGCGGCGGGCGTCATCACCGAGATAGAGGACATTCAGCATGACACCACTGCCTACGCCGTGTGGGCGATCGACAACAACGGAAACGACATACCGGACTATAACGAGGCCACGTTGACCTATGACGGCAACGGGGGTGACGGAGCGCCCGGGGAGGTAACGCGCAGAAAGGGCGATACGGTCACGCTGGATGACGGCGCCGGGATGGATCCGCCCGATCCGGGCGCCGGCTATGAGGGAAAGACGGTCCTTTTCGCGGGCTGGTCGGACAGCACGGCTGTCCGTGGCCGGATATACGGCAAGGGCGACAGCGCCACCATGACCGCGCCCATTTATCCGGCGAGCAGTTCCTTTCATCTCGTGGAAGATGTTACCCTCTACGCCGTGTGGGCGGTCGACGGCAACGGCAACGGCGTACCGGATCACAAAGAATTCGCCCCGCCGGAGAGCGGACCGACCAGCTCCGGCCCCGCCGGCTCCGGACCCGACGCGGGCGGGACGGTCTCGCCCATGCCGTCGGCGGCCCCAAGGACAGTGTCCGGCACGGCTTCGCCCACTTTACCGGCGGACCGGAATACCGCGCCCGACACCTCGGACGGCACAGCCGTCCTGCCATGGGCCATGCTCCTGCTGGCGTCCTGGCTGGGGCTGGCGCTGGTCCTGACACGAAAGACATGACGGGGTATATATAAAATGTAAGCCCGCCGCAAAACGACAGTTTTGCGGCGGGCGTTTGTTATAAGGAGTCAGGCCGTCAGGGCTTTTTCGAGGAGTGGAACTGCATTTTCGGCTCCGTTCCCGCCAGCAGCCGGGCGATGTTCCGCCGGTGCTGGAACACGATGAGCGCCACCATGGCGCAGCCCAGCCAGAAACAGCCGTCCAGCCGCCGCTCCATGAGCCAGTAGACCAGAGGGAACAGCAGCACGGTCAGCACCGTGCACAGGCTGACCCGTCGGGACACCAGGAACACCAGCAGGAAAAACGCCAGCAGGATCAGCAGCATGGGCCGGTCCAGCGCCAGCAGGGCCCCTGCGGCCACGGCCATGCCCTTGCCGCCGCGGAAGTGGAAAAAAACCGGCCAGCAGTGGCCCACAAGGCAGGCCAGCCCCGCCGCCATCAGCCCGGTCCGGCCCGCCAGCGCCTGGCCGATAAGGCAGCTGACCACGGATTTCGCCATGTCGCAGGCCAGTGTCACCACGCCGGCCCCGGCGCCGTACAGCCGGGCCGTATTGGTGGCGCCGGCGTTGCCGCTGCCGTCGGAGCGTACGTCCCGGTGGTACTTCAGTCCCACCAGCAAAATGGCGCTGTTCACCGAGCCGATCAGATACCCTATGACCGCAATGGCAAGATAGACCATGGTTTTTCTCTCCGTTTTTCTGTTCTGTGGACTTGGCGGGGATCGCGATAGCCACAATATAACATTATAGCATAGGTGAAAACAAAATACCAGCCGGTCATATGCCGCCGATGAAGTCCTGTACGAAATGACAGGCGGCCCCCAGCATGGAGCTGTGGGAGCGGAAGGTGCTCAGCTGCAGATACTCCGCCCCCTCGTCCAAGAGGCTGCCGTGGGCCACATACTCCCGCAGCAGAGGGAACCAGCTCTCCAGATAGCCGGTGAGGTAGCCGCCCAGGATCACGTCGCAGTCCAGAGCCATGTGGATATTGTTCACGCCTATGGCCAGATGGCGGAGCATATCGCCCCACAGGGCGCCGCAGGCCGGGTCGTGGCGCTCCAGCCGGGAGAAGAACTCCTGCACGGTGAAGCCCTCGTCCTGAATGCGCCGCACAGAGCAGTAGGCTTCCAGACACCCCTGCCGGCCACAGCTGCACGCCAGTCCGCCGGGCTCCACGCACATGTGGCCGAACTCGCCGCTGCGCTGGGTCATGCCGGTGTACAGGCTGTTGTTGATGAGGATGGCGCCGCCTACGCCGCCCTCCAGCGACAGATAGGCCATGTTTGGCTGGTGGTCCCGGATGAACCACTCGGCGCTGCCGCCGCAATTGGCGTCGTTGTCTATGTGGACAGGGTAGGGGATACGGCTGTAAAGCCCCTCCACGGACACGTTCCGCAGCCCCAGCGTGGGGGCGAACAGCAGCTGCCGGCTGTCGGCGGACAGTATCCCGGGCACGGCCACGCCCACCCCCAGCAGCCGGAAGCGATCCACCTCATTTTCGTCCAGAAACCGCTCCAGCTCCCGGTACAGAGGCTCGTCGAGCCCGTCGGCGGGATCGAAGGGCGCGACCTTATAGGCCACCTGCCGCAGGAGCAGGTCCGTCACCGCCAGCCGGAGCCGGTCGTCCGTGACGGATATGCCCACGGCCAGCCGGGCCTCCGGCACGATGGCCAGCCCCTGGGCGCTCCGGCCGCCGGTGGCCTGCCGCTGGCCGGAGTAGCTCACCAGCCCCATGTCCATCAGATCGTTCACGTTCTGGTATACCGTGGGCATGCTCAGACCCAGGGCCCGGGCCAGGTCCTGCTTGGCGCAAAAGCCCCTGGACCTGTGCAGATAGCGGTATATGCGCCCCCGGGCCGTGGCTCGTGCGGGCCGCCCGCCGCCGTTGTTGTCCATGCCGTATCCTCCATAAGCACCGCTTGAAAAAACGCATGCGGACGCCAGGTCCGCTCATAAGTAAACTATAGCAGGGAAATGAACTGAAAGTCAATGGTTTTTCGCAAATTATGGAAGGAAATAGCCATACTTAAGTAAAGTTAATTGTTATAATCGGAAATAATATTTGCAAAATATACAAAAATAGGAACAAAAAACACGATAAAACAACAAAAATGCAGCATTGGAAACGAAAGGGTGTTGACAAATGCGAAAAAGATATATAAAATTGGATTATGTAAGTGGGGCGCTTCCCTACATATCCCACAATGGGAAATAACTGTTTAGTAAGGAGAAAAGCAATGAAAAAGACAATTTCCATTCTGCTGGCTCTGGTCATGGTCATGAACCTGTGTTCTTTCGCGCTGGCGGACGAGGAGAAGGATGCTTCTTCTGCAGATGAAGTTATATCCTTCACGATTTCCACAGATGCGCAGAACCGCATTCAGTACTGCCAGGCGCTGGTAGACGGCGTATATGAGGCCTCTAACGGCCGGCTGAAGGGCGAGGTGCTTGCCGCTAACTCTCTGGGCACCTGCAATGATATGTGCCAGATGTTGCAGCTAGGTACTCTTAGCA
Source organism: uncultured Oscillospiraceae bacterium (assembly GCA_947624985.1). Classification (GTDB taxonomy): domain Bacteria; phylum Bacillota; class Clostridia; order Oscillospirales; family Oscillospiraceae; genus CAJOIG01. Next base: position 20,476 of record CANQMO010000027.1, read on the forward strand.
TAATGCTGAGCGACGATATGTCGGTTGATGCCAATCTGAACGGTGCTTTGGGTTTTGCTTGGCTTCCTGGCCTGGTGGCGGATCGTGAAGAGGCCACACAGTATTATGACCACGGCTGGATTGCTGATAAATGCGCTGAGATTATGCAGGGTGCGGGCCTGATTCGATTTGGTTCTTTTACCAACGGTTTCCGTCAGGTGGGCAATGTTACCCGGCCCATCACCGAGATGAGCGACCTGGCAGGCCTGAAGATTCGCACGCCGTCTGTGTCCTCCATCGTGGACTTTTATGAGGCCTGCGGCGCGCTGCCGGTCATGATTGCTGGCTCGGAAGTCCTTTCCGCCATTCAGACCGGTACGGTGGATGGACTGGACAACTCCATTTATAACTACATCAACCAAGGTGTCACCGATGTTGTAAAGTATATCTGTGAGCTGAACTATTGCTACTCGGGCGGAAGCTTTATTGCCGGCGCTCCTTTCTGGGATACACTGAGCGATGAGGACAAGTCTATTTTTGAGAAGGTAGGAGAAGAGGTAGGCGATGACTTCACGGATGATTTTTATGCCGAGACGGAGCGAATCATTCAGGAAGGTATTGACAATGGTCAGTGGGAAGTGACTAAGCCCTCCGAGGATATGCAGGAGGCTTTAGACGAAATTTACCGCGGCATTTGGGATGCATCCCGGGAAATCTACGGCGACGAGATCATCGACACCCTCGTTAGCGGGGATTACAAAACGATGTCTTGAATCCGCTTTATATGAGCTCTTACGCCTTCGCCTTATTGTAAAGGTGCACAGGGGGGAATTTCCCCCTGTGCCTTCAAAAACGATAAGGGAATTATTTTGTGATGGAGGTTCCTATGAGAGAAAAAAACAGTATAGTTTTCCGGTGTTTGAAAAGAATCAACGAGCTGATTCTGACTCTGGAAAAAATCTTACTTGTTATCATCACTATCGGATTATGTGCCGTAATTTTTATTGAGGTTCTATGCCGGTACGTTTTTTTTACGCCTACCGCCTGGTCCGAGGAATTGGCACGTTATCTCTTTATAGTCATGACGTTCATTGGCGCGGCATATGCCTGTGGGCATCATGATCACATTGAAATTGATATTGTCAATCAAATTCTGGAGAAGAGTCCTGCCGTTAAGGATACCGCCCATGCAAAGAAGATAGTTGATGTGGTTGCAAATGTTGCGACGATTGTTTTCCTAATAGTCTTCAGCTTCATTTTCTGGAAGTACATGCTTCAGATCAGAAAACTGAATCTGCTCTCTCCCACGATGCATCTGCCCATGTTCTGGATCTATTTCATGGTGTTTCTGGGCAGTGCTATGTCCATACTGCATTTGATTTATCTGGTGTTGTGCGATTTGTTCCAAAAAGATGCCGCATGAAGCAATTATAGCGATTATTTTGTAAGGGGTGTTTTATTTGAGTGCAGGAGTCGCTCTGTTAGTATTTATTGGCTCTTTCATTATCCTCTCCATTATTTGTCGGATGCCTGTTGCTTATGGCTTGGGCGGCGCATCACTGCTGGTCTTTATCTGCTGTAAGCTTAATACCATCACAGTTGGCCAAGCAGCTTTTAACTCCTTGGACAGCTTTACTTTCCTGGCAATCCCGTTCTTTATCTATGCTGGCACCCTCATGGAGCACAGTGGGATTTCAAAAGCGCTGATTGATTGGATTAAAGGAATCATCGGCCGTGTTCGCGGGGCTCTGGGGATTATCTGCACCTTGGCTTCCATGGCTTTCGGCGTACTAACCGGTTCGGCTATGGCGACTATCAGTGCCATCGGAAAAATCATGGCGCCTGAGATGGAGAAGAACAACTATCCGCCGGCGTATACCAGCGCCATGCTGGCAGCGACCAGCTTCCTTGGAATCCTGATTCCGCCCAGTGTTCCCGGCATTATGTATGCTCTGTCCGCAGGACAGAAGATTTCGGATGTTTGGATGGTAACGATTGGTCCGGCCATCATCTTTGCAATTGGTTATATTTGCTGGAACTACATCCGCATCGGCCGCCGGGTGGATTCTTCCTCTCTGCCGCCGAAGCAGAGCGCAAAAGAGTATTTTGTGAATCTTGGCCGAAGCACTGTAAATGCTATTCCGGCTCTGTTGATGCCTGTCATTATCTACGGCTGCATTTACGGCGGGATTTGCACGCCTACGGAAGCGGGCGCGCTCAGCGCGGTTTATGGAATTATCTATTGGTTTGTTGCCCGAGTCTTTGCGAAGAAGAAAATGTCCGCCACATTCTGGAAGGTGGCTGCCATCTCCGGGGCATCGACAGCCGCCATCGGCATTTTAAATGCCTATGCAGGCGTCGCCGGCAAAGCGTTGACTCTGGCAGGAGTTTCTTCTTACCTGTCCGATCTCGTCATTAATAATATTTCTTCTAAGCTCGGCTTTTTGCTCCTGGTTAACTTGCTGTTCCTGTTCATGGGAACTTTCATGGATATTAATGCCACAATCCTGATCATGACGCCGCTGCTCCTTCCGATTGCGCAGAGCTATGGGATTACCCCAATCCATTTTGGCGCAATCACATTGGTCAATCTGAGCGTCGGATTTATGACGCCTCCTTTTGCGGCAGGTATTTTTGTGTCAACAAAAATCACTGGAGCTACTTTTGGCGCTACTGTCAAGGAGATTTGGCCATTTATCATTGTGGGGCTCATTGCGATTATCATCACCACCGTCTGCCCAGGCTATCTTATGTTCTTTGTAAACCTGTTTGGCTAAAAACATAACGGATCAAAGATAAAGGAGGTATTATCATGACAATTAACGAAAAAAGAGCGGCATTCAAGAAGAAAGTTCTCAATGGCAACGAAATGTTGACACTTGTTGGTGCCTTTGACGGGATCACTGCCCGTCTTGTGCAGGAAGTTGGCTTTGACGGCGCTTATATGGGCGGACAGGCCGCCGCTTCCAGTATGCTTGGCGTGCCGGATATTGGTCTTGTTACTGCTACCGAGCAGATCAAGCATGCCCACGATATGGTCTCATGCATTGATCTGCCCTTTCTGATGGACGCCGATACGGGATATGGCAATGAGCTAAATGCCCGCAGAACGCTTCATGACCTGGAAGATGCCGGTGTTTATGGCGCACACTTTGAGGACCAAGTGACCCCAAAGCGCTGTGGTGGTATGCATGGTGTGCAGGTTGTCTCTCTCGAGGAGTATCTACGCAAGCTGGATATGCTCATCAAATACAGAAGGGACCCCAATTTTATGATTATTGGCCGCACAGACGCCGGATCCAGTCTGGGCCTGGACGAGGCGATTCGCCGCGGTAATATCATGGCGGAACATGGCGCCGACATGATTTTCTACGGGCATGTCTTGCAGAGCCTTGATGAGGTCAAGCGGGTATGTGCCGAGACGAAGGTGCCGGTGATGTACTGCCTGATGGAGTTTCGCCGTGATCTCTGCTTTACGCTGGATGAACTGCGGGATGCCGGAGTGCGGGTCGTAATCTGGCCGAACGGACTATGGATGCGGTGGTGGAAGGCCGCCCGAGAGCTGATGGTCCAGTTCAAGGAGACCGGCGACGCCAAGACCTTCTTTGATGATCTCTATTTGCCTGAGGAGTGCAACGAGCTTCTTGGTATCAGGGACTGGAATCCTCCTGGAATGTTCTAAAAAGGTCATACAATAAAAGGACACACAGTAAGCGCGCTAGGCAAAAGCAACGAGAACAGGGCCTCAAAAAAGGGGTTGCCTGTTCTCGTCGTTTACTTTATAATTTGGTTATGTACATCAGACCAAAGGAAGATCCGGGCGCGGTGCTGCTGGTGGCCGTCATCTTCGACGTGGTGTCGAACCATAAGACCGGCAAGGCCGGCTGATAAGGAGAGGCTATGCTGTACATAGGCGTCGATCTCGGGACCTCCGCCGTCAAGCTGCTGCTGATGGACGGCGAGGGAAAGATACGCAACATCGTCTCCCGGGAATACCCCCTCTCGTTCCCCCACCCAGGCTGGTCCGAGCAGGACCCGGCGGACTGGCTGCGCCAGACCGTGGCGGGTATCCGGGAGCTGACGGAGGGTTTTGACCGGTCCCAGGTGGCGGGCATAGGCTGCGGCGGCCAAATGCACGGCCTGGTCGCGCTGGACGAACACGACCAGGTCCTGCGCCCCGCCATCCTCTGGAACGACGGACGCACGGCGGAAGAGGTGGAGTACCTCAACGGCGTGATCGGCAAAGAGAAGCTGTCCGCGTACACCGCCAACATCGCTTTCGCCGGCTTCACCGCGCCCAAGCTGCTCTGGATGAAAAAGCATGAGCCGGACCTGTTCGCCAGGATCAGCAAGATCATGCTGCCCAAAGATTATGTAAACTATATGCTCACAGGCGTCCACTGTACGGACGTGTCGGACGCCTCCGGCACGCTGCTGTTCGACGTGGAGCACAAGTGCTGGAGCCGTCAAATGCTGGACATCTGCGGCCTGCGGGCCGATCAGATGGCGGCCATATACGAGAGCTATGAGGTCGTCGGCACGCTGAAGCCGGACATGGCCGAGAAGCTGGGCCTTCCCGCCACGGTGAAGGTCTGCGCCGGGGCGGGGGACAACGCCGCCGCCGCGGTAGGCACCGGTACGGTGGGCGAGGGGGCCTGCAACATCTCTCTGGGCACCTCCGGCACCATCTTCATCTCCAGCGAGCGGTTTGGCGTGGACAGGAACAACGCCCTGCACGCCTTCGCCCACGCGGACGGCAACTACCATCTCATGGGCTGCATGCTCTCCGCCGCCAGCTGCAACAAGTGGTGGATGGACGACATCGTGGGCACGACGGACTATGCCGCCGAGCAGAAGCCCATCACGGACGACGCGCTGGGCCGGGGCCATGTGTATTTTCTGCCCTATCTCATGGGCGAGCGCAGCCCCATCAACGACACCGAGGCCCGGGGCACGTTCGTGGGACTGACCATGGATACCAGCCGGGCGGACATGACCCAGGCGGTGCTGGAGGGCGTGGCCTTCTGTATCCGGGACTGCCTGGAGGTGGCCCGAAGCCTGGGCATAGACGTGAAGAAGAGCCGCATTTGCGGCGGCGGGGCCAAAAGCCCTCTCTGGCGGAAGATCATCGCCAACGTGTGCGGTCTGACGCTGGAGCGGATCGAGTCCGAGGAGGGCCCGGGCTACGGCGACGCGATCCTGGCGGCGGTGGCCTGCGGGGAGTACGCCGACCTGGCCGAGGCCGTCGGAAAGCTGGTGAAGGTCACCGGCACGGTGGAGCCCGATCCGGATATCATGGCCCGGTATGAGGACCGGTATCAGAGATCCAAGCAGATCTATCCCACTCTGAAGGCGCTGTTCCCGGTGCTGAACGGGTGAGAGGAGAGACCATGGACAAAAAGCCGCGGACAAGGTATAATGAACAGAAAAGGTCGAAGGCCAACATCACGGCGGTGCTCCGGTCCATCGTGGCGTTCTATCTGGCCTATCTGGGCTGGACCGTGGCGCGCAATGCCGGTGGGCCGGACACCACCATGAAAAGCTGGATGGGCTGGGCGGTGTTCGGGGTGTTTTCTCTGGTGGCCGTGGCCTTTGAGATGTACACCCTCAAACGGTACCAGGCGGACCTGAAAAACGCGGAGCTGCCCCCGGACGAGCCGGCGCGGTCCGACCCGGAGAGCGCGGAGGATGACCCATGAGCGGAAAGCGTTCCCCGCGGGAGACGGCGGTGCGTATGGCGCTGCTGCTGGCGGGACTTTGTATCGCCCATCTGGGCGTGACGCTCTTTTTGCAGTCCGATCTCGGCTCCGACCCCTTCAATGTGCTGATCCAGGGCCTTTTCCGGTCCATCCCCTGGCCCGCCTGGGCGGGGATGACCCACGGGCGGACCCACCTGCTGGTGAGCGTGCTCATCATGGTCGTGCTGCTGGGCGTGGACCGGGACAAGGTGCGCGCCGGTACGGTACTGTGCATGGCGCTGGGCGGCCCCATCATCGACGGATTCACCTGGCTTCTGGCCCCGTGGCTGAATGGCTCGCTGCCCATGGCGGCGCGGCTCGTAATGCTGGCGGCCGGCTGTGTGATCCTGGCCTTTGGCATGACCATCGTGATCCGCTCCGAGGCGGGCACCGGCCCCAACGATCTGGTGGCGGTGGTGCTCAGCGAGAAGCTGAAAAAGCCCTTTGGTCCGGTGCGCGTGGCGGTGGATGTGTGCTTTGCCCTCGCGGGCGCCGCCATGGGCGGCGTGCTGGGCGTCGGCACAGTGGCCGCGGCCTTTCTGGTGGGCCCGGCGGCCCAGGTGTTCCTGCCGGTCAGCGGACGTATCTGCGGCTTTTTCCTGAAGAAACTTGCGGGAGGCGTATCCTCCCCGGAGAGGTGACAGCTTATGAAAATCGAATCGGTTTTTGACCCCTCTTTCGCCCCGTACGGAAAGGTGATCGAGGGTTATGACACGGCGGAACTGCTCCGGACCCTGGACACGGTGACGCCGCTGCCGGAGGGAACGGACTATGTTCCCTCTCAGCCGGAACTGGAGGCGCTGCCCATCGCGGCGCAGCTTTCCGCCAACGCTTACGGCGGCATGCCCATCCAGCTGGGCTGGTGCAACGGCCACAATACCAGGCTCAACTGCCTGGAATATCACCGGGACAGCGAGCTCAACTGCGGCGTCACGGATTTCATCCTCCTGGTAGCCAAGGAGGAGGACGTGGTGGACGGCGCGCTGGACACAGCCACGGTCAGGGCGTTCAAAGCCCCCGCCGGGACGCTGGTGGAGGTCTATGCCACCACGCTGCACTACGCGCCCTGCTCCGCGGCCCCCGGCGCGGGGTTCAAGGTACTGATCGCGCTGCCCCGGGGTACCAACGGTCCCAGGCCGGACATCGCCCCGGTGAACGGGGAGGATAAGACCCTGTGGGCCTGTAACAAGTGGCTGCTGGCCCATCCGGAGAGCAGCGAGGCCGCCCAGGGCGCGGCCGGCATCCTGAAGGGCGAAAACATAGACATCGCCGCCGACCTGTGAACGGCGGAGAAGGAGGAAGAAATATATTATGTTAACTAACATTCCCGTGGTAAAGCTGGGTATCATCGCGGTGAGCCGCGACTGCTTCCCCATCGAGCTCAGCCAGAAGCGCCGCAAGGCCATCGTGGCCGCCTACAAGGGCGAGATCTACGAGTGCCCGCTGACGGTGGAGAACGAAAAGGATATGCTCTCCGCCGTGGACGATGTGAACAAGGCCGGCTGCAACGCGCTGGTGGTGTTCCTGGGCAACTTCGGCCCCGAGACCCCGGAGACCCTCATCGCCAAGAACTTTGACGGCCCCTGCATGTATGTGGCCGCCGCCGAGGGCGACGGGGACATGATCAACGGCCGGGGCGACGCCTACTGCGGCATGCTCAACTGCTCCTATAACCTGGGCATGCGCCACCTGACCGCCTATATCCCCGAATACCCGGTGGGCACGGCGGAGGAGCTGGCGGAGAAGATCGGCGAGTTCATCCCCATCGCCCGGGCGATCCTGGGTCTGAAAGACCTGAAGATCATCACCTTCGGCCCCCGGCCTCAGGACTTCTTCGCCTGCAACGCCCCCATCAAGGGCCTGTACGAGCTGGGCGTGGAGATCGAGGAGAACTCCGAGCTGGACCTGCTGGTCAGCTACAAGGCCCACGCCGGCGACAAGCGGATCGACGACGTGTGCAAGGACATGGCCAGAGAGATGGGCGAGGGGAAGTATTATCCCGACCTGCTGGCCCGTATGGCCCAGTTTGAACTGACGCTGCTGGATTGGGCGGAGGCCCACAAGGGCGCCCGCAAGTATGTGGCCTTCGCCGACAAGTGCTGGCCCGCGTTCCCGGAGGCGTTCGGTTTTGAGCCTTGTTATGTAAACTCCCGTCTGGCCAGCCGGGGCATTCCCGTCTCCTGCGAGGTGGACATCTACGGCGCGCTCAGCGAGTACATAGGCATGTGCGTGTCCGGCGACACGGTGACGCTGCTGGACATCAACAACTCCGTTCCCCGTTACATCTACGACGAGGATGGTATCGGCAAGATGGGCTACGACATCACCGACACTTTCATGGGCTTCCACTGCGGCAACACCCCGGAGTGCAAGCTGTGCTCCAGCCGGGCGGTGAAGTACCAGCTCATCCAGCACCGGCTCCTGGAGCCGAAGGGGTCCGATCCCGACTTCACCCGGGGCACTCTGGAGGGCGACATCGCCGCCGGCGACATCACCTTCTACCGCCTCCAGTGCGACAGCCAGGGGACCCTGCGGGCCTACATCGCCGAGGGCGAGGTGCTGGACGTGCCCACCCGGAGCTTTGGCGGTATCGGCGTGTTCGCCATCCCGGAGATGGGCCGGTTCTATCGCCATGTGCTGATCCAGAAGCGGTACCCGCACCACGGCGCGGTGGCCTTCGGCCACTTCGGCAAGAGCCTGTTTGAGGTGTTCAAGTTCCTGGGGGTCGGGGACATCGCCTACAACCAGCCCAAGACCCTTCCCTATCCCACGGAGAATCCCTGGGCGTGAGCGCGCTGGAGCGCGTCCGGGCGCTGTATGAGCAGTATCTGGCCACGACGGAGCGGCTGGAGCGGGACAGAAGGCCGGGCGACGGCCTGTTCGGCTTCGGCAAGAGCCCCAAGGACGACCCCTGCCACGATCAGTTCGCCGTGGCGCTGGAGGCGCTGCTGGGGGAGATCCTGGCGGGGGAGCCGGACTCCGGCGAGACCCGGGAGGTGCTGGAATACATCTACCGGGCGCCGCAGGTCTACCCGGAGCCCCAGACGGCGTACTGGATGTTCCAGGCGGTCCACGGTCTGACCGTGCCCCTGGCGGCGCGGCTGACCCCGGCGGACGCCCAGGCCGTCCGGGACGAGTATGTAAAGACATACCGGCGCTGGGAGCGCATGCCGTCTCACAAACGGGCCCTAGCGGCTCTGGACCGGGCGCGAAAGGGATAAGGATAAAAAACGACAGACTTAAGGCGCGCTGCGTTAGGCGCGCTCTCATAAGACAGTACAATATCAGTTTTTTGGAAGGGCATGACTTCGGTCATGCCATTTCCTCTTGCATCAGTTCATAAATAGGGATGATACCCACAAAGTCATAGGAGATGTGGATGTTCTGGCGGCGCTTGCCGCTGCTCTTGTCCGGGGCCTCTATGTAGATGGCCTTCACTTGTTCATGCAGCGCATACGGCGTCAACTCTTTCAGCGAGGCATATTTGTGTGCTTGCTTAATAAAGCGATCCACATCGCTTACCTTCTGCTCCTGCTGGGCTATTTCTCCTGCGAGTGATTCCACTTCCTGCTTCAGCTCCACTTGCTCGTCCTCGTAGGATTTGCTCATGGATGCAAACCGTTCGTCGGAGATCGTGCCGTTCACCCGGTCCTCATACAGCCGCTTGAAGATGCGGTCCAAATCACCCAACCGCCGTTCCGCTTTCGCTAACTTTTTCTTACTCACTTGGATGATTTCTTCGGATTCCACTTTCAGCTTGCCTCGCATGACCTCCCGAAAGTGCGCTTCATGGTTCACCACATAGGAGATGACCATCTGCATGTGCCGCCATACCATATCCTCCAGCACCACCGCCCGGATATAATGCCCGCTGCATTCTTCCTTATGGTTTCGATGTGTGGAACAGGTAAAAAAGTCCTGTCGCTTCTCGAACTTGGTGCTGGTACAGTAGTACATCTTTGCTCCGCAATCCGCACAGTAGACAAGGCCGGAAAAGATGCTGCTCTTGCCTGTTTTCGTCCGTCTGTGGCGCTGTTGGCGTATCTGCTGGACCTTCTCGAACACTTCCTCCGAAATGATTGCAGGCTGGGTATCATAGAACACAGCTTGATTCTCTATGGCGTTCTTTCGTGTTTTCTTGTCCCATATAGAATTCGTGTAGGTCTTGAAGTTGACAGTACATCCTGTGTACTCCCGATTCTCCAAAATATGCACTACCGTGTTCGTATCCCAATGATGCGGGTAGACAGGGGTCGGATTGGGTGTATTGCGGCCTTGCTTCTGCTGGTAAGAGGTGGGATTGAGTATCTGGGCTTCTTCCAACAGGCGGGCGATCTGCGACGGCCCGCGTCCCTCCATGCAGAGGGTAAAGATACGCTGTACGACGTGGGCGGCGTCATCATCAATGATCCACTGTTTTGGATTCTCCGGGTCCTTGATATAGCCGTATGGAGGGAAAACGGTAAGATGTTCGCCACGCTCGCCTTTTGCTTTGTTGACTGCCCTGATCTTCCGGCTGGTATCGCGGGCGTAAAACTCGTTGAACCAGTTTCGGATGCCAGCGAAGTCATTGTCCACGCTGTTGGGGTCGATGGTGTCGTAGTTGTCATTGATGGCGATGTACCGCACTCCATGCTGGGCGAAAACAAAGTTGATATACATTCCCGTGAGAGCAGAGTTGCGGCC
>CANQMO010000028.1 GCA_947624985.1 uncultured Oscillospiraceae bacterium
TTTGCATTGTTTAATTTACAAGGTACACTCACGCCTCCCAGTCCTCCCCGCGAGGCGCTTTGCTAATATATCATTTCAAAATGGCCTTGTCAACACTTTTTTGCTCATTTTTTTAAAAAATTTTCATGAAATCCTTACCAGTGGGAATGCTATCTGTATGTTGAATGAAAAAAGGAAATATCCACAAGATGTAGACTTCCATCCGGCGCCCCATCCCACATACGATATGCCCATAACGCCGGACAACACGGCGTCGCTGTACGACGGCTGCGAGGATTATGAGAGCCGCCGTGTCTCCGCCGGGGGGACAGGGTCCATGGTGTACGCATGCTGGCTGGACGGTGTGGTCTCCGGCGCCGACGTGGCGGAGCAGGTGCTCCGGCCGCTGACCGATCCGGCCCGGTTCAGCCGCGCCGGTTCGCCGGAGGAGGTCATAAACCTCCTGGCCGCCGGCGGCGTGTACGGTCCCTCCATGAAGCAGGTGAGCACCATGGACGATCTGGTGGACGCCATCGGCTACGGTCACTGTGCGCTGGTGTTCACCGGCACGGCCTTCGTCTTTCAGGTCAAGACCAGTCAGCACCGCAGCGTTCAGGAGCCCACGGTGGAAAAGTCCGTCAAGGGCGGCAAGGACGCCTTTGTGGAGGTCATGCGGGTCAACACCGGCCTGGTCCGCTCCCGGCTGCATACGCCAAAGCTGAAGCTGTCCCAGACGGTGGTGGGGCGGAAAAGCCGCTCCATGGCCGCGGTCATGTGGCTGGAGGGCGTGGCGGACCCGGACCTGCCCCGGAAAATGCTCCGCCGGCTGGAGTCCATAGACACGGACGGGGCCGTCATGCCGGACGTGCTGGACAGCGGCCTGGTGGACGCGCCCAAGTCCCCGTTCCCCCAGCTCATCCACACCGAGCGGCCGGACAAGTTCGCCGCTCTGCTGCTGGAGGGCCGGGTGGGGGTCATCGTGGAGGGGATACCGGTGGGCTTCGCGGCCCCGGCCTTTTTCCCGGAATTTCTCAAAACCACCGAGGACGCCGCTCAGCACTTCCTGGCGGCATCCTTCATCCGGCTGCTCCGGTGGGTGAGCCTGGGGCTGACGCTGCTGCTGCCGGCCTTCTATGTGGCGGTGGCCACATACCACCCGGAAATGCTGCCCACAGAGCTTTTGCTGTCGGTGATCGAGTCGAAGCAGTCCGTGCCGTTCTCCACGGCGGTGGAGATACTGGGGCTGCTCATCTCCTTCGAGCTATTGCAGGAGGCGGGTCTGCGGTTGCCAAACCCGGTAGGCCAGACGGTGAGTATCATCGGCGCGCTGATCGTGGGCCAGTCGGCGGTAGAGGCCAAGGTGGTCAGTCCCATCGCCGTGATCGTGGTGGCGCTGGCGGGTATAGCGGGCTACACCATGCCCAGCCAGGACGTGGGCGCGGCGCTGCGAATCTTCCGCTTCCTGCTGGTGTTGGCCGCCACGCTGGCGGGGATGTTCGGTATCATCCTGGGCGTCGTATTCCTTTTGTGGCACCTTTGCTCCATCGAGAGCTTCGGCCGCCCCTATATGACGCCTCTCACCGGCGGGCCGGGCGGCGACACCGGCGGCTCGTTCATCCGCCGGCCCCTGTGGCGGGACCTGTTCCGGGACCCCATCATCAACGGCGGCGACATCAGGAGGCGCAAATGAGGCGTTTGCTATTATTATTATATGTATCCCTGCCGCTGCTGTTCCTGTCCGGCTGCGGCGCGTCTCTGGCGGCGGACCGGCACGACGCGGAGCGGCTTCTTCTCATCCAGACCCTGGGGCTGGACAGCGGGGAGGGCCTTTACCGCATGAGCGTCTCCTCCGGTCTGGGTCCGGAGGACAAGCCGGCCCTGGTCATGTCCACCGGCTCCCACAGCATAGAGGGCGCCATTGCCGATCTGCAAAACCTCTCCCCGGAAAACCAGCTCTTCTACGCGCATGTGCAGTATATCCTGCTGGGCGAGAGCGCGGCAAAGGAGGCTATGAACGACATCATCCGGTGGGTGGACCGGAGCCCCACCCTGCGGATGGACACCAATATGCTCATCGTAAAGGGCACGGCCGCCGAGGCGGTGGTGGGCTCGTCGGAGGCATCCACCGATATCACCCAGCGGCTGGAGTCTCTCGACCGGCAGGCCCGCTCCACCGGCTGGACCATCCAGACCCTGCGGGACGTGGCTACGGCCCTGAGCCAGGGAGACGGGGCCCTCTGCATGGCGGTCCAGACCGTCCCGGCGGAAAACGCCGTGTTCACGGAGGACATGCAGTCCGACGCGGTGGTGCCGGCGGGCTACGCTGTGCTTGGCCCGGAGGGGCTGGTGGGATTTCTCACGCCGGAGCAGTCGCTGGGCGCGGCGCTCCTCACCCGGGACACCACGGGGCTTCTCATCACCGTGGCGGGCAACACCATGGAGCTTTTGGACGGCTCCGCCAGGATCGAGGGACAGTTTTCCGCGGACGGCGCGCCGGAAGGCGTGACCGTCTCCTGTACCCTGCGCACCGGGGTGTTGGAGACGTCCCGGGAGCGCGAGCTCACCCCGGACCAGCTGGACGCGGCGCTGTCGGAGACCGTGGCGGGGTGGGTGGCGGACGCCCTGCGGCAGGCCCAGGACGCCAAATGTGATTTTCTGGGACTGAAAAACGCCGTACTGCGCTCCGCCGGAGCCCGGGAACGCTGGGGCGGCGGGTGGAACGAGCTTTTTTCCACTCTGCCCGTCACCATCTCCGTGGACGGCCGGGTGGACCGCAGTTATGATCTGGAGGAATGGTAGGGGCGTTATATGACAGACGAGCGCATGACAAGAAAACAGTTCGCGGCGGCGATCCTTGTGTCGCTGCTGTCGCCGCTGCTGCGGCTGCTGCCCCAGGCGTCGGTGTCTCTGGCCGGGCGGGGAGCGTATCTGTCCGCCCTGCCGGCCATCGTGCCGCTGCTGGTGCTGGCGCTCATCCTGGAATCCTTCCGGCGGCATATGCGCCCCGGGGAGGGGATGGGCGGTCTTTTGCTGCGCTGGCTGGGGCCGGTGGCGGGACGGCTGGTGCTGGCGGCCTTCGCCGGCTGGTTCCTTTTTTACGGGGGCTTTATCCTTCGCAGCGGCGCCGAACGGCTGGTCTCGACCATCTATCCCAGCAGCGGCCAGGACCTCTTCGTGGCGGTGACCATCGCGCTGTGCCTGCTGGTGGCCATGGGGACCCTGACCGCGGCTGCCCGGACGGCGGTGCTCATGCGGGGCGGTCTTATCGGCGCGCTGGTGGTGGTGCTGGTGTTCTCCATACCCAATATGGACCCGAAGGAGCTCGTCCCCGTGGGCTGGTCCGACACGGTCCCCATCCTGCTGGGGGCGCTGCCCATGGCGTCGGTGGGGGCGGTGGCCGGGTGCTTCTCCTTTCTGTCCGGCTATGTCCGGCCGCCTGATGACCGCCGGTGGCTGCTGGGGTCCATGACGCTGCTGCTGGTCCTGGGCGCCGTTATCTGCGCGTCTGTGGTGTGCGTGTTCGGCCCAAAGCTGACGGCCACGCTCACCTATCCCTTTTTCATCATGATCCGCAGTATCTCCCTGCTAAATCTGGTGCCCCGGATCGAGGCGGTGGTCATCGCCGCCTGGGTGGGCGCGGATTTCCTGCTCTGCACCATGCTGCTGCGCTGCGCCCACGAGGCCATCCGGACCATCTTCCGTCTGCCGCCGCCGGACGACCGGCGGCGGGGGGCTCTGCGCAGCGGGCGGTTTTTGCTGTGGGGGGAGGCCGCCGTCATCTTCGGTTGCAGCCTGCTGTTCGACATGCCCCCCTGGCAGATGCGGCTGTGGTCGAACCGGTATATCCCCCTTTGCAGCGATATCGTCATTTTCGGCGGTTTTTCGCTGCTGTGGCTGGTCACCCTCCCCCGGCGAAAAAAGGAGCGCCGCGGCGGTCTGTGACCGCCGCGGCTGTGTTCCGCTGCCGTTCAGTTTTCCGCGCCGCTCCCGGCGGTGGCGGCGTAGTCCCGGATGAAGGCCCGGGCTTCCTCCAGAATGCGCCGGCGGGAGATGAGCCGCACCGCCACGGCGGGCTTGCCCCCGGCCTCCACCTTCACCCGCCCTTTCCAGTCCGGCTTCGCGTACAGAGCGCTTATGCGGGCAAAGTCGAAATTAGCGAACGTAAAGCGCACCGTGCCCCCCTTCTGGGATATGTCCGACACCCCCTGGGCCGACGCCTCGCCCCGCAAAAGGGCCACCTGGATCAGGGTGTTGACGCTGGCGGGCGGGTCTCCGAACCGGTCGCATAGCTCGTCGGTGATGTCGTCCGCCTCCGCCTCCGTGCGGATCAGGGCCACCCGGCGGTAGATATCCATGCGCCGGGCGGCGCTTTTCACATAGGACTCCGGGATATTGGCGTTGACGGCCAGATCCGCGGCGCACTCCGCCCGGACCGGCAGCGGCTCGCCCTTTTCCTCCAGGACCGCCTCCTCCAGCAGCTTCAGGTACATATCATATCCCACGTCGATCATGTGGCCGGACTGCTCCGCCCCCAGCAGGTTGCCGGCGCCCCGGATCTCCAGGTCCCGCATGGCGATACGAAAGCCCGAGTTGAACTCGGCGAACTCCCGGATGGCCTCCAGCCGCTTTTCCGCGATCTCCGTCAGCACCTTATCCTTCCGGTAGGTGAGATAGGCGCTGGCCCGCCGGGCCGACCGGCCCACCCGGCCCCGTATCTGGTGCAGCTGGGCAAGGCCCATCTTGTCCGCGTCCTCGATGATCAGGGTGTTCACGTTGGGGATATCGATACCGGTCTCGATGATGGTGGTGCAGACCAGCACCTGGGTCTGGCCCTGGGTGACCTTCTCCATGACGGCGGACAGCTCGTTCTCGTTCATCCGCCCGTGGGCCACGTCCACCGTCACCTCCGGCAGAAGCTGCATGATACGCCCGGCGGTGCGCTCGATGTTGTCGATGCGGTTGTGCAGGTAATACACCTGCCCGCCCCGGGCCACCTCCCGGCGGATGGCGTCCGCCACCACGCCCCAGTCGTGCTCCATCACATAGGTCTGCACCGGCAGCCGGTCCCGGGGCGGCTCCTCCAGCGTGGACATGTCCCGTATGCCGGAAAGGGCCATGTTCAGCGTCCTGGGAATGGGCGTAGCGGACAGGGTCAGCACGTCCACCTGCCTGGCAAGCTCTTTGATGTGTTCTTTATGGCTCACGCCGAAGCGCTGCTCCTCGTCCACCACCAGCAGGCCCAGACGCTTGAACCGCACATCCTTTTGCAGCAGCCGGTGGGTGCCGATAACGATGTCGCAGGAGCCGTCCGCCATGGCCGCCAGCGTCCCCTTCACCTGGGAGGGGGCGCTGAAGCGGCTCAGCACGGCGATGTGGACCGGAAAGCCGAAAAACCGGCTCACGGCCGTCTGGTAGTGCTGCTGGGCCAGCACGGTGGTGGGCACCAATATGGCCGCCTGCATGCCGTCCAGCACGCACTTCATCACCGCCCGCAGGGCCACCTCTGTCTTGCCATAGCCCACATCGCCGCACAGCAGCCTGTCCATGGGCACGGGCTTTTCCATGTCCCGCTTGACCTCCTGCACGCACCGAAGCTGGTCCTCCGTCTCGGTGTACTCAAAGGAGTCCTCAAACTCCCGCTGCCAGGGGCTGTCCGGGGCGAAGGCGTGGCCTGGGCTCTTCTGCCGGGCGGCGTACAGGCCGATGAGCTGGCCGGCCATCTGTTTCGCCGCGGCCTTGGCCCGGCTCCGGGCGCGGGTCCAGTCCGCGCCGCCCAGCTTCGACAGCTTCACCGGCGCGTCCTCGCCGGCGCCGATGTACTTGGTCACCAGGTCCAGCTGGGTGGCCGGTACATACAGGCTGTCCGTCCCGGCGTAGCATATCTTTACATAGTCCTTCTCCGCCCCGTCCACGGGCATTTTGAAGATACCCGCGAACCGGCCTATGCCGTAAGTCTCGTGTACCACCAGGTCCCCCACGGACAGGTCCTCGTAGGACCCCAGCCGGGCCCCGGCGGGCAGGGCCCGCCTGCGCCGGACGGGGCGCTGCCCGCTCCTGGCGATCTGTGTGTCCGCCAGCACCGCCAGCTTGATCTGGGGGTATTCCAGCCCGGCGGACAGGCTCCCCACCGCCACGGCGCACTCCCCGGGGCCCGGCATCCGCTCCAGCCTGACGTCGCCGTAGAGCTTTTTCACGCCCTTCTCCCGCAGCAGGTCCTCCAGCGCTCTGGCCCGGCGCTCGTCTCCGGCCAGCACCACGCAGCGGTAGCCCTCCCCCTGCCAGTGGAGCACGTCCTCCACCGCCTGTTGGCCGCTGCCGGCATAGGAGGGGAGCTGCTTGGCGGAAAGGCCCATGGTGGAGCGTACCTCCAGCGGGTACCGGCCTACGGTGAAGGCGTCCGCCATCACCACCGGCCAGTCTTCCAGCCGCTCCGCCGTCATCTCCCAGGAGGCGTAAAACCGCGCCAGTTTCCCGGAGAGCGTGCCGCCCTCAATGAGCAGCCGCAGGTCCTCTCCCGCCTGTTTCAGAAAATCCCGGGCCCGCTGGGCGCACTTGCCCGGCTGGTCCAAAACCACCAGCGCGTCCGGGGCAAAGTAGTCCAGCGCCGTGGCAAACGATGGATATATGAGCTCCATATACCGGTCCGCGGCGGTAAATTCTCCCCGGTCCTCCAGGGCATCGATATCCGACGCCATGGTCTGGCGGAGCTTTTCCACATCGAATTTCGTGGCGTTGCGGTTGAGCTTCTCCCGCAGGGCGCGCAGCGTATCCAAAAGCGCCTGCCGCCCCCCTTCGGCCAGGGAGGGCAGGGTCTCCGCCGCCGGCAGCACCCGCAGGGCCTTCAGCTTGCCCGTACGCCGCTGGCTGGCCGGGTCGAAGGCGCTCAGACCGTCCACCTCGTCGCCCCAGAATTCCAGCCGGGCCGGCACATCCAGCCCGGCGGACCACACGTCCATGATACCGCCACGGAGGGCGAACTGGCCGGGGCCTTCCACCTGCTCGGAACGGCTGTAACCGGCCCGGAGCAGCCGGTCCGCCAGCTCCTCCGGCGCGACGGTGTCTCCGGCCTTTACCGTGAAGGACGCCCGCCGCAGCGCGTCCGGGGGCACCGTCCGGGTCAGCAGCGCCGCCACCGTGACCACCGCGGCGGGAGGGCGGTCCGAGAGCATGCCGTCCAGCGCCCGGAGCCGGGCCTGCTCCGCCTGGCGGGAGACGCTCTCGGCGGTGTAGAAGGTGAAATCCCTGCCGGTCACCGTGACCACGGGGCCCGACAGAAACGAGCGCAGATCCGCGGCCATGGCGTCGGCGGCCGTATCGTCCGGCACCACGACGCACAGGGGCCGGCCGCACCGCAGCGCCAGCGCCGCCGCCAGATGGGCCCGATGGACGGGCCCCAGTCCGGAGACGAGGGCAGGCAAAGCGCCCCCCTCGACGCTGTCGGGGAGGGGGGTGATACTTTTGTTTTCCAAAATGGCCAGGGTCAGATTTCTCACGATGGATGATACCTCTTTCTCATTTTAACCTGCCTTTTTCCCGTATGCAAGCAGAATTTGTGGAAAATCCCGGCAAAAAGCCGGTATTTTATTGTTGTATACCGTCCAGAATAGTGGTATAATGGTTCGGATACATATTTATATTATTAGAACTTCCCACAGCACACAGAAAATAACCTGCGGAGGGGAACATGGATTCCTTACACGACATTTGGCGGAGCGTCATGGCGAAGCTGGAGGGGACACTCACCCCCACGGCCATCAATACCTGGTTCTCCGATTGCGCGCCGGTGGCGCTGGAGGAGCGGCGCATGGTGTTGCAGACCTCCTCGGACTTCAAAAGGAACATCATATTGCAGCGGTTCGGGGACACCATCAAAAAGGCCCTGTCGGACCTTTTCAGCTGTGAATTCGACCTTCTGGTGCTGACCGCCGACGAAATGGATGAGTACTCTCAGCAGAGCCCCTCCAACGACGATCTGCCGGAGGCCGCGGCCTACACCTTTGACCGGTTCATCGTGGGCCAGTCCAACAAGTTCGCCCATGCCGCCGCCGTTGCCGTGGCGGACAGCCCCGGCAAGGTCTACAACCCCCTTTTCCTGTACGGCAACTCCGGCCTGGGCAAGACCCATCTTCTGCTGGCCATCGGCCAGGCCATCCGGGAGAAGGACCCCTCGGTCAGGATCGGCTATGTGAAGGGCGACGAATTCACCAACCAGATGATCGCCTCCATCCGGGAGCAGACCCAGGAGCAGTTTCGCAAAAAGTACCGGAACGTGGACCTGTTTCTGGTAGACGACATCCAGTTCATCGCCGGCAAGCTGGGGGTGCAGGAGGAGTTTTTTCACACCTTCAACGATATCTACGAGTCCGGCCACCAGATCGTCATCACCTCCGACCGGCCACCGCTGGACATGGTCAAGCTGGAGGACAGGCTGCGCACGCGCTTTGAGGGGGGCCTTATGGCGGACATTCAGCCGCCGGATCTGGAGACACGCATGGCCATCATCCGCAACAAGAGCATGGGCGTGGGCCTTATCCTGTCGGACGAGACGGTGGAGTACATAGCCGCCAACATCACCGCCAATATCCGGCAGATCGAGGGCGTGGTACACCGGCTCACCGCCTATCGGGACATGCTGGACGACACCATCACCATCTCCAGCGTGAAGCGGGCCATCAAGGACGTGATACGCACCGGCGTCTATATCCCCACGCCGGAGGCCATCATCGCCGAGACCAGCCGCTACTACGGTATCCCGGAGGAGGATATCCGGGGCCAGCGACGTAGCAAAAATACCGCCATGGCCCGACAGGTGTCCATGTACCTTATAAGGAGCCTCACCAACCTGTCTCTGGTGGATATCGGCGAGCAGTTTGAAAACCGCAACCACTCCACGGTCCTGTCCTCCATCCGCAAGGTGGAGGATCTGATGCAGACCGACCCGGAGACCGCCGCCGCCATCCGGGACATCACCTCCAATCTGAACGCCAGAAACCAGTGAATTTTCCACATCGGCCTGTTGATTGTCTTTTTCCATCCTGTTGAAAACAAACAAGTAAGCGGTCTTTTTTCCGGCCTGTCGAAAACCCTATTTTTTGTCCACAAATTTTTCAACACCCGTTTTCCTTATTTTTCAGCGCTTCGCGCGCGTTTTCCACATATCTTTTTTCTACTACTACAACGACTAAATAATATGCTACCTTACTTTCCAAGAGGAGGAACGTCATGAAATTTTCCTGTGAAAAAACACTGCTGCAAGCGGCGGTCACCACGGCGGGACGCTGCGCCGCGGCCAAAAGTCCCATCCCCGCGCTGGAGGGGCTTCTGATCCAGGCGGGACAGGGCGTGAAGGTGACGGGATATGACCTGAAAAAGGGCATATACACCACCGTCCCGGCGGACGTGGCGGAGCCCGGGTCCATCGTTCTGGGCGCCCGCTTTCTGAACGACATCGTCCGCAGTCTTCCTAACGGGATCGTAACGGTGAGCACGGAGGACGGCCTGAACACCCGTATCGAATGCGGGGGCTCTCACTTCACTACTGTCGCTTCCGACAGCGGCGATTATCCGGAGCTTCCCTCGGTGGACAGGGAGAACGCCATCTCCGTGCCCCAGGGCATTTTGAGCAGGATGATACGCCAGACAGTATTCTCCATCAGCGACAACGAGAGCCGTCCGGTCTACACCGGCGAGCTTTTCGAGGTGAAGGGCGATCAGCTGACCTTGGTGGCCGTGGACGGGTACCGGCTGGCTCTCCGGCGGGAGACCGTGGCGGTGGGCGATGTGGAGGACTGCTCTTTCATCGTGCCCGGGGCCACGCTGAACGATCTGGAGAAGCTCTGCGGCGACACGGACGAAAAGGTAGCCGTGACCGTGGGCGCCAAGCATGTGTCCTTCGTAGTGGGGGACACGGTGCTGGTGTCCCGGCGGCTGGAAGGGGAATTTCTCAATTACAGCCGCTCCATCCCCTCGGAGTTCTCCATCGAAGTGGAGGCGGATAAGGAGGAGCTCGTCCAGGCGGTGAGCCGGGTGTCCATAATCATCGACGAGCGGACGAAAAATCCTCTGCGGCTGCTGCTGGCGGACGGGGAGATGACCATCCTCTGCAACACCGGCGTGAGCCAGGGCCGGGACAGCTGTCCGGTGAAGGGCGGCGGGGACGCATCCCTGGAGATCGGCTTCAACAACCGGTATCTGCTGGACGCGCTGAAGGCTGCGCCGGCGGACACGCTGAAGCTGTGCTTCAATAACGCCTCCTCCCCCTGTGTGGTGCTGCCGGCGGACGGCAACGGCAGCTTCTCTTACATGATCCTCCCCGTCCGGCTGAAGGCCGGCGCATGAGAGTTGAGCGCATAGCCCTTTCCGGCTTTCGCAACTATGACGAGGAGACGGTGACCTTCGAGCCGGCGGTGAATGTGATATGCGGGCCCAACGCCCAGGGAAAGACCAATCTTCTGGAGGCGGTATATCTGCTCACTGGGGCCCACAGCTTCCGTACCCGGTTCGACAGGGAACTGATCGGCTTTGACTGCGCCTGGGCCAGTATCCTGGCGGACGTGGAGGCGGCTGGCCGGAGCCAGACGGTGCGGCTGCTGTTTCAAAAGGGCCAGCGGCGGCAGGTGACGGTGAACGGCGCGAAAAGGACCTCCGCGGCTCTGGCCGGCGTCATGACGGCGGTGCTGTTCTGTCCGGACGACCTGCACCTGGTGAAGGAGGGCGCCGCGGCCCGCCGGCGGCTCATGGACAACGCCATAAGCCAGCTGCGCCCCGGTTACGCGGCCCTGCTGGCGGATTATAACAAGCTCTACGAGAACAAGACCCGCATTTTGAAGGACTGGCGGGAAAAGCCCAGCCTGCTCGCGGCGCTGGACGAGTTTTCCGACGGTCTGGCCCGCTGTTCGGCCCGGATGATACGCTACCGGGCGTCCTTTGCGGAGCGTCTGGCGGAGGCCGCGGCCCCGATCCACCGGGAGTTTTCCGGCGGGAAGGAGGCCCTGTCCCTCACTTACCGGACCGTGAGCACGGTGACGGACCCCCGGGCCCCCGCGGAGGATATCTATGCGCAGGTGGCGGCCCACCAGGCGGCCCACCGGCAGGCGGAGCTGGAGGCGGGCCAGTGTCTCACCGGCGTGCATAAGGACGATCTGGATATTGCCCTGAACGGCGTGACGGCCCGGAGCTTTGCTTCTCAGGGTCAGGCCCGGACCGCGGCGCTGAGTATAAAGCTGGCGGAACGGGAGATATTCCGGGCGGAAACGGGCGAATACCCGGTGCTGCTATTGGACGACGTGCTCTCGGAGCTTGACGGCGCCCGGCAGGAATTCGTTCTGAACCGGATAGGCGGGGGCCAGACCCTCATCACCTGCTGCGAGGACGAGGACATCAGCCGCCGGACCGGCGGGCGGGTGTTCGCCGTGAAGGAGGGCCGTATCCGGTGACGCGGTATGTATATCTGGGCGGCGAGGCCGCTTTGGAGGACAGCCGGATCGTGGGGCTTTTTGATCTGGACAACACATCCTGGTCCTGGCGGACCCGGGAGTTTCTCTCCCGGGCGGAGCGGGACGGACGGGTGATGAACGCGGCGGAGGACCTGCCCCGGTCCTTCGTGCTGTGTGTAGATAAAAACGTTATTTTGACCCAGCCCACCACCGCCACACTGGCGCGGCGGCTGGAATACCAGGAGAGGACATAATGGCAGAACTGAACGAAAAAGTAACGCAGGAATATGACGCGTCGAAGATCCAGGTCCTGGAGGGACTGGAAGCGGTCCGTATGCGTCCGGGCATGTACATCGGCTCCACGGCGGCGTCCGGTCTGCACCATCTGGTGTATGAGATCGTGGACAACGCCATCGACGAGGCTCTGGCCGGGTACTGCGACAACATCGAGGTGACCATCGAGCCCGGTGATATCATCCGGGTCAGCGACAATGGCCGCGGTATCCCCGTGGACATCCAGGAGCAGACGGGCAAGCCCGCTCTGGAGGTGGTGTATACCGTGCTGCACGCCGGTGGCAAGTTCGGCGCGGGCGGGTACAAGGTCTCCGGCGGCCTGCACGGCGTGGGCGCCAGCGTGGTCAACGCCCTCTCGGACTGGCTGGAGGTGGACGTGCACAAAAACGGCAACGTCTACCACATGGCCTTCTCCCGGGGGGAAAAGACCGAGGATATGCGCATAACCGGCAAGACCGACCACACCGGCACGGTGGTCCGCTTCCACCCGGACCCGGAGATGTTCGACGAGACGGTCTATGACTATGAGACGCTGCACGTCCGTATGCGGGAGCAGGCGTTTCTGAACGCGGGCCTGCGTATCTCCACCCGGGACGAGCGGCCCGGCAGAGAGGCCTTCGACGAGATGTACTATGAAGGGGGCATCCGCCAGTTCGTCACCTTCATCAACCGCAACAAGACCCCGGTCCACGAGCAGGTCATCTACATGTCCGGGGACCGGTCCGACTCCACCGCCGAAGTGGCCCTGCAATGGAACGACAGCTACAACGAGGCGCTGGTGTCCTTCGCCAACAACATCCACACCCCCGAGGGCGGCATGCACGAGACCGGCTTCAAGACGGCCCTGACCCGGGTGCTGAACGCTTACGGCCACAAGGCCAAGCTCTTAAAGGACGACGAATCCCTCTCCGGCGACGACGTGCGGGAGGGTCTCACCGCCGTCATCTCCGTGAAGCTGACCAATCCCCAGTTCGAGGGCCAGACCAAGGCGAAGCTGGGCAACTCCGAAATGCGCACGCTGGTGGACAGCGTGGTCAGCGACAGGCTGGAGCAGTTTCTGGAGGAGAATCCCGCCGTGGGCAAGGCGGTGCTGGAAAAGGCCATGACCGCCTCCCGGGCCCGGGAGGCCGCCCGGAAGGCCCGGGAGAGCGTCCGGCGCAAGACGGGGCTCGAATCCGGCCAAATGCCGGATAAGCTGAAAGACTGCAACGAGCGGGACCCGGCCCTGTGCGAGATATACATCGTGGAGGGCGACTCCGCCGCCGGCTCCGCCAATCAGGGCCGGGACAGCCGGTTTCAGGCGGTACTGAGCATGTGGGGCAAAATGCTGAACGTGGAAAAGGCCCGGGCCGACAAGATCTATGGAAACGACAAGCTCTATCCCATGATCGTGGCCCTGGGCGCGGGCATAGGCCAGGAGTTCAACATCGAAAAGCTCCGCTATCACAAGATCATCATCATGGCCGACGCGGACGTGGACGGCTCTCATATCCGCACGCTGCTGCTGACCTTCTTCTTCCGGTTCATGCGGCCGCTCATCGATAACGGCTATGTCTACTCCGCGGTGCCGCCGCTTTATAAGCTCACCCGGGGCAAGACCCAGAAGGTGGCCTACTCCGACGAGGAGCGGGACGCCCTTTCCGCCGAAATGCGCGCCGACAACCCCAACGCCAAGGTGGAGATCAACCGCTTCAAGGGCCTGGGCGAAATGGACCCGGAGGAGCTCTGGGAGACCACCATGAACCCCGAGACCCGCACCCTCCGGCGTATCACCCTGGAGGACGCCGTGGCCGCCGATGCCATCTTCACCGTCCTCATGGGCGAAGAGGTGGAGCCCCGCAAGCAGTGGATCGAGGCCAACGCCAAATACGCCGTCAATCTGGACTACTGAGGAGGTGACGTGAAATGGCACATAACCGCGACTATAAGCCGGAGGACATAGCGTTCCCCGAGCAGGCCATCGTGGAGAGCGAGCTGGTCAAGGAAATGCAGGACAGCTACCGGGATTACGCCATGAGCGTCATCGTGGGCCGGGCCCTGCCCGACGCCAGAGACGGTCTCAAGCCCGTGCACCGGCGTATCCTGTACGCCATGTACGAGGACGGCCTGACCCGGGATAAGCCCTTCCGCAAGTGCGCCACCGCCGTGGGCGACGTGCTGGGCCGGTACCATCCCCACGGGGACGCCTCCGTGTACGACGCGCTGGTGCGTCTGGCACAGGACTTCTCCATGCGCTATCCCCTTATCGAAGGCCACGGCAACTTCGGCTCCGTGGACGGGGACCCTCCCGCCGCCTACCGTTACACCGAGGCCCGTATGGCCCGCATGGCCGACGAGATGCTCCGGGACATCGACAAGGACACGGTGGACTGGGACCCCAACTTTGACGAGACCCGCAAGGAGCCCCGGGTGCTGCCCAGCCGGTTCCCCAATCTGCTGGTGAACGGCTCCAGCGGTATCGCCGTGGGCATGGCCACCAACATACCGCCCCACAACCTGGGGGAAGTCATCGACGCGGCCATCTGCGTGCTGGACAACGAGAACGCCACGCTGGAGGACCTGATGCAGTATGTGAAGGGTCCCGATTTCCCCACAAAAGGCATCATCATGGGCCGGGCGGGCATCCGCCAGGCCTACGCCACGGGCCGGGGCAAGATCACCGTCCGGGCCCGGACCGAGTTTGAGGAGTACGGCCGGGACCACCGGACCCGTATCATCGTCACGGAGCTTCCCTATCAGGTGAACAAACGGGCCCTGGTGGCGTCCATCGCCGATCAGGTCCGGGAAAAGCGGCTGGAGGGGATCTCCGACCTGCGGGACGAGACGGACCGCAACGGCATGCGTATCGTCATCGAACTGAAGCGGGACGCCAACCCCCAGGTGGTGCTCAACAACCTGCTCAAACAGACCCAGCTTCAGACCACGTTCTCCATCATCATGCTGGCGCTGGTGGACAATCAGTCCCAGCCCCGTATCCTCTCTTTGCGCCACGCTCTGGACGAGTACCTCTCCTTCCAGGAACAGGTCATCGCCCGCCGGACGGAATACGACCTGAAAAAAGCCCGGGAGCGGGCCCACCTGCTGGAGGGCCTTCTGATCGCCCAGGACAACATCGACGCGGTCATCAAGACCATCCGGGAGAGCTATGACAACGCCAAGGAGAATCTGATGGAGCGCTTCGGTCTGGACGAGGTCCAGGCCCAGGCCATCTGCGACATGCGGCTCATCGCCCTGCAAGGGCTGAACCGGGAGAAGCTGGAGAACGAGTACAAGGACCTGGAGGAGAAGATCGCCTGGTATGTGGAGCTCCTAGCGGACCCGGAGAAGCTCAAAGCGCTCCTGAAAGAGGAGCTGACCGCCATCCGGGACAAATACGGCGACAGACGCCAGACCGAGATCCAGGACGTGTTCGGGGAGATAGACGCGGAGGACCTGATCCCGGAGGAGGAGTGCGTCTACACCATGAGCCACAACGGGTATATCAAGCGTCTGGCCGCCAGCGAGTACCGGGCGCAGAACCGGGGCGGCAAGGGTATCCGGGCCATGTCCACCCGGGAGGAGGACTATGTGGAGACGGTGTTCACCGCCTCCAGCCATGACTTCATCCTGTTTTTCACCTCCTTCGGCCGGGTGTACAGCCGCAAGGGGTATCTGATCCCGGAGGCCAGCCGGACCAGCCGGGGCGCGCCCATCGTGAACTTCGTACCGGTGGAGCCCGGCGAGCGGGTCCAGGCCATGCTCCACATCCGGGAGATGGAACAGGACAAGTACCTGCTGTTCACCACCGCCCAGGGCACGGTGAAGCGGCTGCTGCTGACGGGGCTGAAGAACATCCGCAGCAACGGCATCCGGGCCCTGACGCTGGACGAGGGAGATCAGCTGGTGGACGTATGTATCACCGACGGCAGCCAGAATATCCTCATCGCCACGGCGAACGGCGCGGCCATCTGCTTTAAGGAGACGGACGTACGGCCCATGGGCCGGACCGCCGCCGGCGTGCGCGGCATCCGGCTCCGGCCCGGCGACAAGGTCGTGGGCGCGGGGGCCGTGCGGGAGGGCGATATGGTCCTTTCCGTCACCGCCAACGGCTACGGCAAGCGGACCCCGGGCGCGGAGTACCTCCGGGGCGGCCAGGCCCAGGGCCGGGGCGGCTACGGCATGAAAAACTACAACGTCACAGACAAGACCGGGCCCGTGGTGGCCATGAAGCTGGTCTCCGGCCAGGAGGATCTGCTGCTGGTCAGCGACGACGGCACCATCCTGCGCACGGACGCGGGAGCCATCTCCGTCTACGGCCGGTCCACCCAGGGCGTGCGGCTCATGCGGGTGGCCGAGGGCAGCCGGATCATCTCCATCGCCTGCACCGAGAAGGAGCAGGAGGAGCCGGAGGCCCCGGACGGCGCGCCGGAAGCATGAAGAGCGTGACCATTTACACCGACGGGGCCTGTTCGGGCAACCCGGGCCCCGGCGGCTGGGCCGCCGTGCTGCGCTGCGGCGCGGCGGAAAAGGAGATCTCCGGCGGCGAGCGGGAGACCACCAATAACCGGATGGAGCTGACCGCCGTGATCCGGGCCCTGGAGGCCCTGAAGGAGCCCTGCGCCGTCACGGTGTACACCGACAGCCAGTATATTTCCCGGGCAATTGGCGAGGGCTGGCTCACGAAATGGAGAGCAGCAGGATTTACCAAAAAGGGTGGGCTGAAAAACGCGGAGCTATGGCGCGCCCTGGACGCGCTGCTGCAAAAGCACGCGGTCACCTTCCACTGGGTCAAGGGCCACGCGGACAACGAGCTGAACAACCGCTGTGACGCTCTGGCGGTGGCCCAGCGGGACCGGTACGCGGGCGGATGAAGCTGCGCGAACCAACCGCCCGTCCCTACAGAGGGCAAAGTCTTCTGCTGGCGCTGGACGACTACACCGCGGTGGACATCGAGACCACCGGCCTCAGCCCCCGGTACAGCAGTATCATCGAACTGGGAGCGGTGAAGGTCCTGAACGGCCGGGTCCTGGACGAGGTGAGCCTGCTGGTCAATCCGGGCTTTTCCCTCCCGGCGGCCATAACGGACCTGACCGGTATCACGGACGACATGCTGTGGACCGCCCCGGCGCTTTGCGACGTGCTGCCGTACTTTCTGGACTTCGTGGGCTCCGACGTGATCCTGGGCCACAACGTCAGTTTCGACGTGAATTTCCTGTACGACAAGGCCCTGTCCATCGGCCTGCCCCCTGTGGGCAACGACTATGTGGACACCATGCGGCTGTCCCGGCGGCTGTATCCCCAGTATAAGCGCCACCGGCTGGCGGATCTGGCGGAGCGGTTCGGCGTGGCGCCTGACACGGCCCACCGGGCCCTGGCGGACTGCTACACCGCCGTGGCCTGTTATGAACATATGAAACCGTACATATAAAATGCGGGCCCCCGGCGGAAAGCCGGGGGCTCGCACTGTATGCGGAGATTCAATCCATCAGGAAGGCCCGGCAGGGAGCCCCCTCGCAGCCGCCCAGATCGAGGGGCGCGGCGCTCAGAAAGTACACGCCCTCCGCCACGTCGGTCAGGACCGCGCCCTCCAGCAGCACCAGTCCCGCGCCCAGCAGGATCTGGTGGACCGTTTTGTGGTCGTCGTCCGGCCCGAAGGTCTGGCTCTCGTTGCCCAGCAGCTTCAGCCCCGCCGCCGCGAACGCCCGGGCGGCGTCCGCCATGACGGTGACCGGCCCCGCCAGCAGGACCCGTTCCGCCGCGCCGGCGTCCCGGGCCCGGGCCAGCACGGCTCCGGCGTCCTCTGCCGTCAGCGCCCCCGCGCAGCGGGCCACGAAGCACGGACCTACGAAGGGGTCCAGCCCCATCTGGTCCACGGACCGGGCGCCGTCCACGAAGTGCAGCGGCGCGTCCACATGGGTGCCGTTGTGCGCGCACATGGAAAAGGCCGTCAGATTGCTGGCGTCGCCCCGGGCAATGCTGCGCAGGCTCTCCTTTTTCGGCGCCGGATCGCCGGGATACACCCGGCAGGAGAAAAGCTCCTGGGTGATGTCGATGAGCATATCCGTCTCCTCTCAGCCCATGGCATACAGCGCCGAGCCAAGCATCCCGGCGTCGCTGCCCAGGGTGGCCAGACGTATCTCCGTGCCGAGACAGGCGTGGAAGCAGTACCGGTCAAAGGCGGCCTGCACCTTCAGCCGGAAGTAGTCCCCGGCCTGGGCCACGCCGCCGCCCAGCACCACAGCCTCCGGGTCGATGATGGCGCAGGCCCCGGCGATACCCCTGCCCAGGGCGTCGCAGGCCCGGTCCACCACGTCCTCCAGCGCGGCGTCGCCCGCGGCGGCCGCGTCCACGATCTGCTTGCTCGTCATGCCGGGAAAACCCGCCTGGGCCGCCAGCCGGCTGATACCGGTGGCGCTGGCGTACTGCTCCACGCAGCCGTAGTGGCCGCAGGTACAGGCCGCGGCGGTATCCCGGGGGTCCAGACACAGGTGGCCCAGCTCTCCGGCGGCGCCCCGGGCCCCGTTGCGGATGGTCCCGTCCAGCACCACGCCCGCGCCCACGCCCGTGCCCAGCGCCACGAACAGTATGCTCTCAAAGCCCTTGCCGCCCCCCAGCCGCTGCTCGGCCAGGGCTGCGGCATTGGCGTCGTTCTGCACCCGGCAGGGAATGCCCGTCAGGGCCGTGAATTCCTCCGAGGGCCGGCAGACGCCCCAGCCCAGATTCACGCACCGGTTCACGGTCCCGTCCGGCAGCACCGCCCCCGGCACCGCCAGGGCCGCCCCCGCCGCGGGGCCCGGCAGGCTCCGCATGATGTCCGGCAGGATGTTTTTCCCGCCGTCGGAGATGTCCGTGGGAACGCTC
Source organism: uncultured Oscillospiraceae bacterium (assembly GCA_947624985.1). GTDB lineage: Bacteria > Bacillota > Clostridia > Oscillospirales > Oscillospiraceae > CAJOIG01. The sequence goes on from CANQMO010000028.1 coordinate 18,549, forward strand.
CACTTGTCCAGCAGAACGCCATTTTCCACAAGCCCGATCTTTACCGTGGTCCCGCCCACGTCAATGCCGTAATAACGATCATTTTCCATATGTCAGCACCGCCGTCTGCGCGGGTGTATCCGCGCCAAGTTCCAGTGTGTCGCCGTCGTACCGGCGCACATCGCCGCAAAGGTCCGTAAAGGCGTCCAGCGTCCCGATCACATCATAGCCCATGGCGCCCAGCCGGTAGTGCATGGGGATCACCACTCGTGCGCCCACCGCGTCCGCCACGGCCTTCGCCTGGGCCGCGTCGACGGTGAAGTGCCCGCCCACCGGCAGCAGCAGCGCGTCCACGCCCCGCAGGGCCTCCAGCGCCTTCCGGCCCGGCATGTGGCCCAGATCGCCCAGATGGGCCGCCCGCAGGCCCTCGCCGGAGAGGATACGGATCGTGTTCCTGCCCCGGAGCAGGCCCCGCCTGTCGTCATGGAAGCTGGCCAGTTCCTCCACCTTCAGCGGAAAACCCCGGCCTGTCAGGGTCACCAGGTCCCGGGCGTTGTGGTCCTGGTGGTCGTGGGAGCAGAACACCGCGTCCGCCGTGACCCGCAGCGGCCCCAGCCCCGGAACGCTCCCGTCGGCATAAGGGTCGAACACTGCCGAATACCCCTCTGCCTCCACCAGAAAGCAGCTGTGTCCCAGCCATCGCAGTTTCATAGACCGTCACCTCGCTGTCATATGTCCGCATATGTTTTCGCCTTGCGACGATCATTATTATAACAATATTCGGTCCGTTTGTCACCATAAATCCGCCGGGATGGCCCGGGGGGGACTGTACTTTTCCATAAAAATATGGTATAATGATCAAAATTGAAATATTTTCCAATTTCAGGGGGTGAGCCCGTGAATATGCTCGCTACGGTCCGATGCCGGACGGCGCAGACGTTTATCCGTCTGGGGCGTAGGCTCCACCCGGTCAAAAAGCAGACGCTGGAGACCGGCGCCGGGGCGGTGTTTGCCGTGGGCCAGCTCCTGCGGGACCGGCGTCTGAGAAAGCCGCTGGTGGTGCCGGGCGCGGACGAGGGCCCGTCCCGGTATAAGCTGCTGCACGCCCTGGAACAGGAGGATATCGCCCATGTGGTTTGGGACGGCCTGCCCCCGGTCCCCACGGCGCAGGACGGCGAGCAGATCGCGCTGACGTGGCAGAAGGAGGACTGCGACTGTTTCATCGCGCTGGGCGACGGGTCGGTGATCGACGTGACGAAGGCCGCCGCCGCCAGGAGCGTGAGCCGGGGCCGGTCCATCCTGGACATGGCGGGCTTCCGGCGGGTCCCCCGGCGGAAGCTGCCGCCGGTGATCGCCATCCCCACGGCGGGTGGCTCCGGCACGGCCTGTCTGTCCGCCGCCGTGGTGGCGGACGAGCATATGACCCGGTTCGTCCTGGACGACGAGGCGCTGATACCCCCGGCGGCGGTGCTGGACCCGGAGCTGTTGGCCGATACGCCCCGGGACCGGGTGGCGGACGCGGGCCTGAGCGGGCTGTGCCTGGCGGTGGAGGCGTTCCTGGCCGCGGGCCACGGCGACGCCCGGACCCAGAACATGGCCGCGGAGGCTGCGGAATACCTGTTCGCCAATCTGGAGCCCTGCTGGAACAACGGCGGCACCGTCAAGGAGCGGAACGACCTTTTGACCGCCACCCGACTGGCCGGCTGGGCCGCGTCCGCGGCGGGCGGCGGCTATGCCCGGGCCCTGATCCGGGCCGCCCAGACCGTGTGCGGACTGGATTTCCGCACGGCCTGCGGCGTGATCCTCCCGGCTGTATTGGAAAAATATGGAAGCTACGCCCAGGACCAGCTGGCGCTGCTGGCGGTGTTGGCGGACGTGATGGACACGGGCAGCCGCAGCGAGCGGGCGGAGGCGCTGATCGGGCGGATCCGGGGCATGGTGTTCCGGCTGGGACTGCCGGATATGCTGGAGGGCGTGACCGCCGGTCAGGCGGCGGAGATCGCGGATATGGCGGCCGCCACTGCCAATCCCCGGTACATCAGCCCGGTGGTCTGGACGGCGGAGGACTGCCACGATCTCATCTTGAAGGTCTGTTCTGTGTCGGACTGAATCCGATGTATCTGAAAAGTAAGAGCCCGGCGCACCAAACGGTGCGCCGGGCATTTCTGTCGGGGCGTCCGGTCACTTCTCCGGGACGAGAAGGGCCTTGCCGCCCATATAGGGCCGCAGGACCTCCGGGATGGTGACGGAGCCGTCGGCCTGTAGGTGGTTTTCCAAAAAGGCGATGAGCATGCGGGGCGGCGCCACCACGGTGTTGTTGAGGGTGTGGGCCAGATAAAGTTTTCCGTCGGCGCCCCGGACCCGGATACGCAAACGGCGGGCCTGGGCGTCGCCCAGATTGGAGCAGGAGCAGACCTCGAAGTACTTCTGCTGACGGGGGCTCCAGGCCTCGATGTCGCAGCTTTTCACCTTCAGGTCCGCCAGGTCGCCGGAGCAGCACTCCAGCTGCCGGACAGGGATGTCCAGGGAGCGGAAGAGCTCCACGGAGAACCGCCACATCTTCTCATACCAGTCCATGCTGTCCTCGGGCTTGCAGACCACGATCATCTCCTGCTTTTCAAACTGGTGGATACGGTATACGCCCCGCTCCTCGATGCCGTGGGCGCCCTTTTCCTTGCGGAAGCAGGGGGAATAGCTGGTATAGGTGATGGGAAGCTGCTTCTCGTCGATGATCTGGTCGATGAAGGAGCCAATCATGGAGTGTTCGCTGGTGCCGATCAGGTACAGGTCCTCGCCCTCGATCTTGTACATCATGGCGTCCATCTCTGCAAAGGACATGACCCCGGTGACCACATTGGAGCGGATCATGAACGGGGGGATGTGATAGACGAAGCCCTTGTCGATCATGAAATCCCGGGCGTAGGCCAGCACGGCGGAGTGGAGCCGGGCGATATCGCCCTTGAGATAGTAAAAGCCGTTGCCGGCCACCCGGCGGGCGGCGTCCAGATCGATGCCGTTGAAGCGCTCCATGATGTCCGTGTGGTAAGGCACCTCGAAGTCCGGTGTCACCGGCTCGCCGAACCGGGCCACCTCCACGTTGTGGGTGTCGTCCGGGCCGATGGGCACGGAGGGGTCGATGATATTGGGGATGACCATGAGCTTTTCGGTGAGGGCCTTTTCAAGCTCCGGCTCCAGCTTCTCCAGCTCCGCCAGACGGGCGGCCTGGGCGGCCACCTGGGCCTTGACCTTTTCCGCCTCCTCTTTCTTGGAGGGGTCCTTTTTGGCCTGGCCCATGAGCATGCCGATCTGCTTGGACAGGGCGTTGCGATTGGCGCGCAGGCTGTCCGCCTCGGTCTTGGCGGCCCGGAGCTTCACGTCCAGGTCGATGACCTGGTCCACCAGAGGCAGCTTGGCGTCCTGAAACTTCTTTTTGATGTTCTCCTTGACGATGTCGGGGTTTTCCCGTACGAATTTGATGTCCAGCATTATTTTTCCCGTCCTCTTTTATTGATTCAGCTTGAACAGCGCGGCCAGCAGGGCCTCCCGGTCGTCCGCGCCGTAGTATTCCAGCTCGATACGGCCTTTCTTCCGGCCGTCCACGATATGTACCTTCCTGCCCAGGGCCTGGCCCAGTTCCGCGCAGACCTGGGCGGCGTAATCCACCGCCGGGGCGGCCTTTGCCTTTTTCGGACCCTTCAAAAGCGCGGCGGCCAGCGCCTCCGTCTGCCGGACGGACAGCCCCTTTTCCACCACCTGCCGGGCCGCCTCCAGTTGCGGCGCGGCGTTTTCGATGGGCAGCAGCGCCCTGGCGTGGCCGGTGGTCAGTTGCCCCCGCTCCAACATCTCCGCCACGGGCTTCTGCAAACTGAGCAGCCGCAGAGAATTGGCTACGGCGGGGCGGCTCTTGCCCACGCTCTGGCTCACCGCCTCCTGGGTGAGGCCGTAATCCTCCATCAGGGCCCTATAGCCTCTGGCCTCCTCCATGGGGCTCAGGTCCTCCCGCTGGAGATTCTCCACCAGCGCCAGCTCCTGGGCCTTCCGGTCGTCCGCCTCCACGATCCGCACGGGCACCTCCGTCAGACCGGCCAGCCGGGCGGCCCGCCAGCGACGCTCCCCGGCGATGATCTGATAGTAGCCGGAATCCAGCTTCCGCACGGTGATGGGCTGCAAGAGCCCGTGGCGGCCGATGGATTCGGCAAGCTCCTGTAGAGCCGGCTCGTCAAACTGCGTCCGGGGCTGCCCGGACCGGGGTTCCACCCGGCTGATGGGCAGGGTCTCCGGCGCCGGAGCGGAAGGCTCGTCCCCAAACAGGGCGTCCAGACCGGTGCCCAGACCAAAAGACTTCTTTTTTGCCATATCCAGACCTCCTGTCAGACGTCGATGGTGTGGTTGTGTTTGAAAAACTCCACCGCCAGCCGGTCGTAGGCGTCCGCGCCCCGGGACAGACGGCTGTAAGCGCTGACGGGCTTGCCGTGGCTGGGCGCCTCCGCGATACGCACGTTCCGGGGGATCACGGTCCGATAGACCGCCTTGCCGAAGTACCGGTCCACCTCCTGCGCCACCTGTCCGGAGAAGGACAGACGCTTGTCGTACATGGTCAGTACGATCCCCTCGATCTTCAGACCGGGATTGAAGCGGTTTTTGGTCAGCCGCATGGAGGTCATCAAGTCCGTCAGCCCCTCCATGGCGTAAAACTCGCACTGCATGGGGATCAGCACCGTGTCCGCCGCCGCCAGGGCGTTGATGGTCAGCAGGCCCAGGGAGGGGGGACAGTCGATGAATATGTACTCGTACCGGTCCCTGACGGGCGCCAGGGCCTTTTTCAGCACCATCTCCCGGTCCTCCGCCTCAACGAGCTCCACCGCCGCGCCGGACAGGTCCAGATTGGCCGGTACCACGTCGCCGTATCCGGTCTGGACGATGGCGTCCCCGATGGCGGTGCCCCGGATGAGCACGTCGTAGAGCGTGGCGCCCTGGTGCTTGTCCACGCCCATGCCGGTGGTGGCGTTGCCCTGGGGGTCCGCGTCTATGAGCAGGATCTTCCGCCGTTTATCTTTGACGGCGGCGCACAGGTTGACGCAGGTCGTGGTCTTGCCCACGCCGCCTTTCTGGTTTGCGAAGCACACGATCCGGCCCATGGAACCCCTCCTTTGGATGTTGCCCCGCCATTATAGCAGATAGTCCACTATATTTCAATGTTTCACATGAAACATTTATCGCGGCGGATGTTTCACATGAAACAGCCTCGCAGAGTTTGCGCCCGCGGGCGCAAATAAAGTAGGATATGATTTTCGGGGGCGTGTACCTCGGAAATCATTCTTCTCGGCCTGCAAACGTGCGAGCGCAGCGAGTGCGCTGCCGCAGGCCGCATCCTTCTCGTTTGAAAGGCTCGGCCTTTCAAACGACTGGTTTATCCCACGAACATGTCGATGTCGGAAACGGTCAGACCCTGGTGAAAGTCCATGTTGAGAGCGTAGGCGATGAGCTTGCCCGCATCCTTCACATATTTGTCGATGTCCCGGGGGGTGACGATGAGCCCGCCCCCGGCGTCCACCACGGTGGGCACGCCCACCGCCAGCATGGGGACCCCCAGGTTGCGGGGGGACAGCTCCGCCCGGTCGTTGCCCACGCCGGAGCCGGGGATGATACCCGTGTCGGTCAGCTGCACGGTCCGGCACAGCTTTTCCGAGGACCGGGCCGCCAGGGCGTCCACCACCACGATGGCGGCGGGGGACACCGCCCCCGCGATGGCCCGGATGAGCTCGGCGCTCTCCATGCCTGTGGTGCCCAGGACCCCGGTCTGGCACACGCTCACCGGGCGGAACAGGGCAAAATCCTCCGGCATTTGGGCCTTCAGGTGCCGGGTGGCCAGGGTCACCGCCGCCGTCTCCGGCCCCACCGCGTCCGGCGTGATGGCCGGGTTGCCGAGCCCCGCCACCAGCACGCTGTCGTCCGGGTTCAGGGGCAGAAGCTGCCCCATGCAGGCCGCCAGAAGCTCCACCGCCTTGGAAAACGAGTCCTCCTCCCGGCGGAAAAAACTGTCCAGATCCACCGTCAGATACCGGCCAATCGGTTTACATAACGCATTTGACCCGGCCTGGTCCAGCACCTCCACGTCCGTCACGGCAAAGCCGTCGCGCTCGTACTGCCGGCTCTTGACGCCCTCCAGTTCCCCGCCGTTTTGGGGCAGTTCCTCCGCGGCCAGGTCGGTGCGGCAGCCTACCACGATCATCCGCTCCCTTCCGTTTTCTATTATTCTGGCCAAAAAATGAAAAAAATACTTGCAATTATGGAAAAGTATTGATATAATCACCATCTGCGGACATCATGTTCAGACTTTTATAGGGAGGTGCAAGTGAATGCCGAACATCAAGTCCTCGGCCAAGCGCGACGCCCTGCAGAAGGCGGCCAACGCCAAGAACAAGGCGGCGAGATCCGCGCTGAAAACGGATCTGAAAAAGTTTGACGCGGCCATCGCGGCCGGCGACGGGAAAGCGGCGGCCGAGACCTATAAAGCTGCTGTGAAGTCCGTTGACAAGGCGGCTGCCAAGGGCCTTATCCACAAGAACAACGCGGCCCACAAGAAATCCGCCATGGCGAAGAAGCTCAACGCCGCCGAGTAAGAACGTACCGACGACCCTCCCGGATCTCCGGGAGGGTCTTCATTTTGCGGCGGCTTGTTGACGAAGGCCGCCGGCCGGTGCTAAAATATGGGCAGAGAGAGAAAGGGTGGTGACAGCCGTGAGCCAGACCAGGACGCCCCAACGCGCCGGGACGAAGGCCCCGACGAAGCGGGGGACGCCCCAGCGCACCGGGACCAGGGCCCCGGCGAAACGGGGAACGCAAACGGCCCCCCGGCGCGGGACGAAGGCCCCGGCGAAGGGCCGTTCTTCCGCGCCCGTCCGGCAGCCGGCGCGCCGGCGCCGCCGGCGCAGGCGCCCCTCCGTGCTGTCCCGGCTGGCGCTGCTGGTGGCGGTGCTGGCGGGAGTGACCGCCTTTTTATACGCGTTGCTGCGCGTGGGCGGGGGCCATGAGCAGGCCCAGGCCACCCCCCGGCCCACCGCCCAGCCCGTGCAGGTCACGGCGGTGCCCACCGCCACGCCGGTCCCGACCCCGGACCTGCCCCCGGTGGATCTGTCCAGCTGGATGCTCCGGCTCATCGACTACGATCACCCGCTGGGGGAGGATTTCGTTCCCGAGTCCCTGACGGACGTAGGGGACGGCCAGCAGATGGACAGCCGGGTGGCGCCCATGTTCCTGAAGCTGGTGGAGGATGCGAAGGCCGCGGGCTACACCGTGTATGTATGCTCCGGCTACCGGGATTACGCCACCCAGAGCGTGATCTATTTTGACAACCATGTGAACGTATACATGGCCCAGGGCATGAGCGAGGAGGAGGCCAACGCGAAGGCGCGTCTGGCGGTGAATTACCCCGGCTCCAGCGAACACCAGTCCGGCCTGTGCGTGGACGTGCTGGAGTCCAGCAGCCAGGACATGGAGCCCTACATAGGCGGCAGCGGCCTTATGCTGTGGCTGGAGCAGCACTGCGCGGAGTACGGCTTCGTGGTCCGCTATCCTGACGGCAAGACGTCCATCACCGGCGTGGAGTACGAGCCCTGGCACCTGCGGTATGTGGGAGACCAGGCGGCGGGATACATGATGGCAAACGGGCTGTGCCTGGAGGAGTTTCTGGCGCTGTATAACTGAAAAAGAGAAAAAGAGAATGTAAGCGGGCGCGCCCCATCAGGGCGCGCCCGTTTTTTCTTGTATCATATCGCCCCCAGATATCCTTCCAGGATAAGGGCCGCGGCCACCGCGTCCACGGCGGCCTTGTGCTTTTTTTCCTTTTTTCCGTTTTCCCGCAAAATGCGGTGGGCGTCCACGGTGGTGCGCCGCTCGTCCCACAGCACGACGGTCATGCCCCGGCTCTCCAGCAGGGCCTTCAGGGCCCGGGACTTTTCCGCCCGGGGGCCCTCGGTGCCGTCCATGTTCTTCGGCAGGCCCAGCACCAGCCGCTCCGCGCCCCGCTCTCTGGCGGCCTGGACGATCTCGTCCGCCAGCTTTTCCGGGTCCCACTGGGCGATGACGAAGGTCTCCCCCGCCAGCATGCCAAGGGGGTCAGAAACGGCGATACCGGTGCGGGCGTCGCCGTAGTCGATGGCCAAAACTCTCACGATCTTACCTTTCTCAGCACCGCCGTCAGAGGCGGTAGGATCAGCGTGTAGACGGCTGTTTTGATCAGGTCCGCCACATACCGCCACAGGATATAGGGGGAGTAGGTGACGAAGGAGTATTTATACACCAGACAGTCCACATACATGACGGCGGTGGTGACGGTGGTGTCCGCCGCCAGGGCGGCCAGCACCAGCACGGCCAGCGCCCCCCGGGACAGGGAAGGCCCGCGGCGTTTGGCGTACCAGCCCACGATGAAGCCCAGCACGGCGGCGGGGAGCATCCACAGCGGTGTGGTGGCGGACACGCCGTAAGGGCCGAGAAGCTGGCCCAGAAAGCTGCCCACCAGGCCCACCAGCAGGCCGTCCACCGGCCCGAACAACAGCGCCGCAAGCAGCACCGGCAGTCCGTCTATGGACAGCTTGATAGGTCCCAGGCTCAGGCTGAGCAGACTGCTCAGCACCACATACAGGGCCGCGCACAGCCCATCGGTCACAAGGCGTCTGGTATTCATATTCGATTCCCTCCAGCGGATGCGGCACGGCCACCGCAGGCATTGGCGGGTGAGAGCGCGGAAGGAAGAAGATTTTCCGCCGACCCATCCGCCGCCGTTTCGTCCGGGGCGCAACTTCCCATCGCCCCGGCACTGGCCGCCGGTACAGACCGGCGAGACGCGGCCGTCCCTACTCTGTTCCTACAGAGCATAGCATATCCGCCCGGGAAAAGCAACGGCGGAAAGAGCCCCGAAGCGGGCATATTATATAGGTATGAAAAAATATCCAAAGAAAACGGATTTTATGGTTGCAATTTTGCGGGAGATGTGATAGAGTAACGTTTACCTGCCGTCCGGACGGGTCGACCCGTTATGGCCGGAATAGGGAGGCAATTTGACAAGGAGGTGCCGAAAATATGGCAGCAGACGCAAGGATCAAGGTCGTACTGCGCTGCAGCGAGTGCAAACAGAGGAACTACAATACGTTCAAGAACAAGAAGAACACCACGGACAAGATCGAATTGAACAAGTATTGCCCCTTCTGCCGGAAGCACACGCTGCACCAGGAAACGAAGTAAGGAGGGCGGACAAATGGCAGACGAAAAGAAGGCCGCCCAGCAGAAGGTAGCGGTCAAGAAGACGGACGAGAAGCTCAAATTCTTCGCGCGGGTCAAAAAATGGTTCCGCGACATGAAGAGCGAGCTGAAAAAGGTCGTCTGGCCCACCCCCAAGCAGACAGCCAAGAACACCGGCGTGGCGCTGGTGGTCATCGTGGTGTGCGCGGTGGTGCTGTGGGGCTTTGACAGCGCGGCTCAGGCCACGGTCCGGGCCCTGATCGACATTTTTGCGTGACCATGGCAGAGGACGCGAAGTGGTACGTCGTTCATACCTATTCCGGGTATGAGAACACGGTGGCCGCCTCCATAGAGAAGGCGGCGGAGAACCGGCACATGGAGGACCTGATCGAGGAGGTCAAGATCCCCATGGAGACCGTCACCGAACACACCGACAACGGCGAAAAGACCTACGAGCGCAAGACCTTCCCGGGCTATGTGCTGGTGAAGATGATCCTGACGGATGAGAGCTGGCACCTGGTGCGCAACGCCAGAGGCTCCACGGGGTTCGTCTCCATGGACGGCAAGCCCGTGCCCCTGACGGAGCGGGAGGTCCTGGACCTGGGCGTGGAGCGCCACGAGATCGTGGTGGGCTACGGCCTGGGCGATACCGTGAAGGTCATGGACGGCCCGCTGGAGGGCTTCCTGGGCACGGTGGACGAGCTCGACCCGGCGAAGGACCGGGTGCGGGTCATCGTCTCCATGTTCGGGCGTGAGACGCCGGTGGATCTGGAGCTTGACCAGATCGAGCCGGTGAAGGATGAATGATCATTGACTACCTCGTTAAGAGGAGCAGAGGAGAATTAAAAAATGTCTCAGAAAGTTGTTGGATACATTAAATTCCAGGTCCCGGCGGGCAAGGCCACGCCGGCGCCCCCCGTGGGCCCCGCCCTTGGTCAGTACGGCATCAACATTGGCCAGTTCACCAAGGACTTCAACGAACGCACCAAAGGCGACATGGGCATGATGATCCCCGTGGTCATCACCGTCTATGCCGACCGTAGCTTCACCTTCATCACCAAGACCCCGCCCGCGGCCCTGCTCATCAAGAAGGCCTGCGGCATCGAGACCGCCTCCGGCGTGCCCCAGCGGGACAAGGTTGCCACGATCTCCAAGGAGGACCTGCGGAAGATCGCCGAGCAGAAGATGCCGGACCTGAACTGCACCAGCATCGAGTCGGCCATGAGCATGATCGCCGGCACCTGCCGGAGCATGGGCGTTCTTGTGGGCGACTGAGGTCGCCGATCATGTGGGAGGAAAACTTCCGCTTAACCACATTTTTTGGAGGAGATTTGAATGTTCAGAGGCAAGAATTATAAAGAGAGCGCCAAGCTCTTTGACAAGCAGACCGTATACGATCCCCAGGAGGCTTTCGACCTGGTGTGCAAGACCAGCAAGGCCAAGTTCGACGAGACCGTCGAGCTGCATGTGAAGCTGGGCGTGGATGGCCGTCACGCCGACCAGCAGGTCCGCGGGGCCATCGTGCTGCCCCACGGCACCGGCAAGAGCCGCACCGTTCTGGTGTTCTGCAAGCCCGAGCGGGAGGAGGAGGCCAAGGCCGCCGGCGCCGACTTCGTAGGCGGACAGGATATGGTCCAGAAGATCCAGACCGAGAACTGGTTCGGCTTCGATGTGGTGATCGCCACCCCCGATATGATGGGCATGGTGGGCCGGCTTGGTAAGGTCCTGGGCCCCAAGGGCCTTATGCCCTCTCCCAAGGCTGGTACCGTGACCCCCAACCTGACCCAGGCCATCAACGAGGTCAAGGCCGGTAAGATCGAGTACCGTCTGGACAAGACCAACATCATCCACTGCCCCATCGGCAAGGTGAGCTTCGGTCCCGAGAAGCTCAAGGAGAACTATGACACGCTGATCGGCGCCATCGTGAAGGCCAAGCCCGCATCTGCCAAGGGACAGTACATCCGCAGCTGCGTCACCGCCTCCACCATGGGCCCCGGTATCAAGGTCAACGCCCAGAAGGCCATGTGAGTATCCGCCTTTGCGGCCGGAAATAACAAAGAGCCCCTGTCCTCACTGTACAGCCCCATAAGAAACGGACAGGGAAAAGAAGAGACCACTGAGTAGGAAATAGGATTTAAGCGGAGTGGCGCAGCGAGAGCGGCGCCACTCCAGTCTTCAACTGGATGCGCTCATGGTTGTAGAAGTGGATG
>CANQMO010000029.1 GCA_947624985.1 uncultured Oscillospiraceae bacterium
GTCGGCGTCGGGGTCGGCGTCGGGGTGGGCTCCGGGGTAGGCTCCGGGGTGGGTTCCGGGGTAGGCTCCGGGGTGGGTTCCGGCGTGGGCTCCGGCGTGGGCTCCGGCGTAGCGGGCACAAGGATGGTCACGCCGGCCTGTCCGCTGAGACCGGCGCAGCTGGCCGTGACGGTCAAGGTGGGAGCGGTCTCCGCCGCGTCCACTACCAGCACGCCGTCCGCGCCGATATAGCTGGCGCCGGCGGCGCCTTCCAAGGACCACTCCACAGGGTCGTTGACCGGCAAGTCCACAGGTCCATCCGCGGTGACAGCCGTCATAGTGGCGGTGAACTGCACCGTGGCACTGTCCGTGCCATTCAGGGACACCTCCGCCACGGAGGCGGTCACCGCAAGGCCCGTCATCTCCACGCTCTGGGTCTTTACCCAGTGCAGAGCGCCCCAGTCCGCAAGGCCGGAGCCGGTATATTCCACCGGGTCGGAGGCGGGGTCCGTGCTCCAGTCGTTGCCCACCGTCACATGGGGAAAGTCATACGCGGGCGCAACGGCAAAGGCCGGGTGATCCCAGTCGCCCGCCGCAGCCTCCAGGGTGCCGTTTTCCACGCTGACGATAGTCAGGGCGGCGCTCTCGCCTCCCGCGCTCACCGCCGGCGCGGGTCCGGCGCCTTTGAGGATATTTTCACCCTTTACGGTCAGCTTCACGGTCTGTCCCCCGCCCAGTTCCAGCGCGGACAGGCCGCTGCCGTCCTCCGGCGCCGCGGGTTGCAGGCACACGTTATCCAGGGTGATATCCGCGCTTATCGAGGGCAGCACCGCAATGCGGGCCGCCACGACCGCTCCCGTCCCGTGGAAGATCACGGCCCGGTCCGTGGCCACCGTAACGGTCGCGCCGGCGGCGGACACCTCGTCCTCCGACAGTGGGCCGCCGTCTGCGGCCTCCCAGCTCAGCGAGGAGAGCTCCGGGCCCGGGCCGGGATCAGCCGGGTCCCGCAGCCCCATGCCCGCCAGGAGCAGCACGATGGTCAGGCAGATGAGTGTCGCCAATACTTTTTGCAAAGTCCGCATTCGATCCCCTCCCCGAATAATGTAACTTTTTGTATCCTCTCACCTTACTTATACCACGCGGGCCGGTGATTGTAAAGGCTTTAAATTATTAAAATGGCCCCGGACCGTTTCGGTCCGGGGCGGTAAAGCGCGGTTTATTCGGCGGCCTCGTCGGCCTCCGTATCCTCAACCTCGACTTCGGCGTCGGCCTCGGTCTCGGCGGTCTCGTCCTCGCCGGTGATGGCCACCACGGCGCCCTCATAGGTCTCGTCGATGAACTGGGCCACCTCGTCGGACTGCAGGACCTCCAGCAGAGCCTGGATGGCCTCGTTGTCCTCGTTGCCCTCCTTGACGCACAGGATGTTGGCGTAGGTCTTGGCGCCGTCGCCGGAGGCGTCCTCCACGGCAAGAGCGTCGGTGCCCGCGTTCAGGCCAGCCTGAAGGGCATAGTTGCCGTTGATGACCGCCAGGTCAACGTCCTCCAGGGACAGGGGGATCTGGGCGGCTTCCTGCTCGATGATGTCATAGTCGTGGGGATTGTCCACGATGTCGTACTTGGTGGCGTTGGAGGAGGCGTCCACGCTCTCGTCCAGGGTGATCAGACCCTCCTGCTGGAGCAGGAGCAGAGCGCGGGTCTCGTTGGAGCCGTCGTTGGGCACGGCGATGGTGGCGCCGTCGGCCAGCTCCTCCAGAGAGGCGGTCTTGCCTGCGTAAATGCCGAAGGGCTCATAGTGCACCAGGCCCACGCTCACCAGATGGGTGCCGTTCTCCTCGTTGAAGGTGTTCAGATAGGGAGTGTGCTGGAAGTAGTTGGCGTCCAGCTCGCCCTCCTCCACATGGGTGTTGGGGAACACATAGTCGTCGTAAATGACGATGTCCAGGTCGATCCCCTGCTCGGCAAGAATGGGCTTGGCGAACTCCAGGATCTCCGCGTGGGGCGTGGAGGAAGCGCCGATCTTGATGGTGACGGGCTCGTCGTCGGCCAGGGCGGATACGCCCAGGCTCAGGGCCAGCACAAGGGCCAGCGCGATAGCGATGATCTTTTTCATTTTGGGATTCTCCTTTTCAAAATTAGAATTCTTGATATGTTCACCGGATACGTTTGTCGCTCCGTTTGGTGATGACGTTGCCGGTGCTCTGGAATATCTGCACCAGAATGACCAGCAGCACGACCATGGTCCACATGACCAGTTCGTTTCGGCGGTAGTGGCCGTAAGTGATGGCAAAGGACCCCAGTCCGCCGGCGCCCAGTATGCCCGCCATGGCGCCGTAGCCAAAGATGGTGATCAGCGCCACGAAGAAGTTGCTGAGCAGCGCGGGCTTTGCCTCGGGGATGAGCACCTTGGTCACGATCTGCATAGGACTGGCGCCCATAGCCTGGGCCGCCTCTATCACCCCCTGATCGATCTCCCGGATGGAAGTTTCCACGATACGCGCCACGAAGGGGAACGCCGCGATGGTCAGCGGCAGGATCATGCCCTTGAGCCCCGCCGTGGTGCCTACCACGAACCGGGACAGAGGCGTCACCACCACCACCAGAATGAGAAACGGCACGCTTCGCAGCAGATTGATGATCACGTTCACCGCTTTCATAAGCGGCGCCGGCAGAGGACGGATGCCTCGCTCCTCCCCCGTCACCAGCAGCACGCCCAGGGGCAGGCCGATGGCAAAGGCCAGAAAGGTGGGCAGAAACGTCATGACCAGCGTCTGGCCGATGGCGCCCAGCAGATCGCTCTGCACGATGTTTTTCAGCAGCTGCACGTCTTTTTCACTGAACAAGGTCCGTCACCTCCTCCGCCGTCACGCCGGGTATCTCCCGTAAGTAGATGAGCGCCCGGGCCGCCTCCGTCTCGTCCTGGGGCAGCCCCAGCACCATGGCGCCGAAGCTCTTGTCCCCGATGGTCCGGGTGTCCGCGCTGATGATGTTGAGCCGGATACCCTGCTCCGCCGCCAAGGTGGCGATGATGGGCTCCCCGGAGGTGGCGCCGTTGAAGGCCAGCCGCACCAGCCGGTTGGCCGGCAGGACGTGTATCTTCTCCCCGTTCGGCATGACCAGACGCCGGCCCGCCTCTGTCCGGGGATTGGAGAATATCTCCGACACGTCCCCCTGCTCCTGGATGACGCCGTGGTCCAATATCGCCACCCGGTCGCAGATCTGCTCCACCACCCGCATTTCGTGGGTGATGACCACCACCGTCACGCCCATCTCCCGGTTGATCTTCTTCAAAAGCGCCAGGATGGATTGGGTGGTGGTGGGGTCCAGCGCGCTGGTGGCCTCGTCGCACAGCAGCACCTTGGGATCGTCGGCCAGGGCCCTGGCGATGGCGATACGCTGCTTCTGGCCGCCGGAGAGCTGCACCGGGTAGGCGTCCGCCTTGTCCGGCAGGCCCACGATCTCCAAAAGCTCCCGGGCCCGCTTCTCCCGCCACTTGGCCTCGCCTCTGAGGCCGTTCAGCTCCAGCGGGAAGCAGATGTTGCCAAGGGCCGTGCGCTGCATGAGCAGGTTGAAGCCCTGGAAGATCATGCTCATGCTGCGCCGGGCTTTGCGCAGGTCCTTCTCCTTCAGGGCCGTCAGCTCCTGGCCGTTCACCGTCACCTTGCCGCTGGTGGGCCTTTCCAGAAGGTTTATGCAGCGGACCAGCGTGCTCTTGCCCGCGCCGGACAGGCCGATGATGCCGAATATCTCGCCCTTTTGTATCTCCAGGTCGATATCCCGCAGGGCCTCCACCTTGCCGTCCCCGGTACCGAAGGTCTTGTACAGGTGCTCGATGCGAATGATCGTCTCGCTCATATGTACCTCTCTCAATAAAAACAAAATCGCCCTTGAATCATCAAGGACGACACATTTATGCCGTGGTACCACCTTGCTTCGCACATGCCTCGCGGCACATGCCTTTGGGGGTTCCATCAAACCCCTGCGCTGTCACGGGCGCCCCCGTCGCGGACTACATATCGCCCACGCGGCTCCAAGACCATGTTCGGCGGACTCTCTGCACCCCTTCCCAGCTACCGGGGCTCTCTGCGGCATAACCTTTCCGCTTACTCTTCTTTTCATTGCCTTTGGCGGTGTTCAGTTGTCCCTCTTGCGAGATCGTGCTTATTATAGCCCCTGTTTTTCCCCTTGTCAACCGACAGATGGGGCAATATTTGCCCGAAATCGCCGGGCTGATTTTGTGTAAATTGTGAAAGAACGGGGCGGTTTTGCCCGCCCCGTTCCTGTTTTTTCCGCTCGTTTTCGCCCGCTCAGTCCTCGGTGTAGGCCACGGAGCGGTCGAAAAGCTCCTGCACGTCCGCGCCCGGGGCCTTGGTGCACAGGCTCACGGCCACCGCCGCAACGAGGCTCGCCGCCGCGCCGGGCACGATCTCATACACGCCCGTGCCGGACAGGTACGCCAGCCACAGGATATCCGTGGCCGCGCCCACCACGATACCGGCTACCGCCCCGGCGAAGGTGAACCGCTTCCAGTACAGGCTCAGCATGATGGCCGGGCCGAAGGCCGCGCCGAACACGCCCCAGGCGTTGGATACCAGGTCCATGATGGAGCCGGCGTCCGGGTCAGACGCGATCAGCAGCGCGATCAGTGAGATGACGATGACCACGATACGGCCGGCCCAGAGCATCTCCTTGTCCCCCGCCTTGTCCTTGCGGAGCACAGGCTTGTATACGTCGCTGGCAAAGGCCGACGCCGCCGCCAGAAGCTGGCTGTCCGCCGTGCTCATGCTGGCCGCCAGCACCGCCGACAGCAGGATACCGGAGATGACCCCCGGGAAGATACGGCGGGTCATGGTGATGAATACCAGAGAGCTGCCCTCGATGGTCTCGTCATAGCCCAGGAACATGCGCCCGATCACGCCCACCAGCGTGGCGAACAGTACGATCAGCACCGTCCACGTCACGCCGATGACCGCGGACTTTTTCAGGTCCTTCTGGCTTTTCAGGCTCATGAACCGGATGATGATGTGGGGCATGCCGAAGTAGCCGATCCCCCAGCCCAGGCCGGAGACGATGTCCTGCCAGCTGGTAAAGGGATCAAGATATCCCGCCGGCAGCGTGGAGGCCGCTCCCGCGTCCAGCATGGAGGCGGCAAAGATCGGCGCGATCAGCAGCGCCCCCAGCATAAGCATGCCCTGGAAGAAGTCCGTCCAGCACACCGCCGAGAACCCGCCCAGGAAGGTGTAGCTGATGATGATGAACGCCGCCAGATACATGGCCGTGCGCTCGTTCAGACCGATCACGGTGTTGAAAAGCGTGCCGCAGGCTTTCACACTGGAGGCGGCGTATATGGTGTAGGCCACCAGGAAGATCACCGCGCACACGATCTGCAATGCCTTGGACTTGCTGAGGAACCGCCGGGTCAGATACTGGGGGATGGTGATGGAGTCGTCCGCCACGATGGAGAATTTCCGCAGCCGGGGCGCCTCGAAGATCCAGCTCAGGGTGTAGCCGATGGCGAGGCCCACAGGTATCCAGGTCTGGCCAAGACCCAGAGCGTAGATGGAGGTGGGCATGCCCATCAGCACCCAGGCGCTCATATCCGACGCGCCCGCGCTGAGAGCCGTCACCCAGGGACCCATCTGCCTGCCGCCCAGAAAATATCCCTTCTCGCCGCCCGACCTGTTCCGGAAGAAGAACCACAGGCCGATGGCGATCATAAACAGCAGATATACGATGAATACAACGACTTCCGATACGATCATGGGAAACTCCTTAATATACACCCGCCCCCGGCCTTCCGGGGGCGGAGCGCGTTTTCAAAAGACTCTTTACAGCTTGCTCTTGTCGCTGAAAAATTCCTTGGTGGTCTTGATGATGACCCCGGACAGCAGCAGCAGCGCCACCAGGTTGGGGAAGGCCATCATGCCGTTGAGCGCGTCGGCCAGATCCCACACCACGCCGATCTTCAGGGTGGCGCCCACAGGCAGCAGCACCAGGAAGATGATCTTGTAGAACACGCTGAGCTTGGTGCCCAGCCTGGGGCCGCACAGATACTCGAAGCAGCGGGAGCCGTACAAAGACCAGCTGATGATGGTGCTCAAGGCGAACAGGCTCAGTCCCACGGCCACGATCAGCGCGCCCAGTTTGCCGCCTACCACGGAGCCCATGGCCGCCTGGATGAGCTGCGCGTCGCCGTTGCCGCCCCACTCGATACCCAGGCCGTCGCCCAGCCGGCAGTAGGCCGTCAGCAGCACCAGAGAGGTCATGGTGCAGATCACGATGGTGTCCATGAACACCTCGAAAATGCCGTACAGGCCCTGCTTCACAGGCTCGGTCTCGGAGGTGGCCGCGTGGGCCATGGGCGCGGAGCCCATACCGGCTTCGTTGGAGAACACGCCCCGGCCGACGCCCTTCTGGATGGTGGTCATGATCATGATACCGAACGCGCCGCCCAGCGCCGCGTCCGCGTTGAACGCGCCCTTGAAGATCATGGCGAAGGTCTGGGGGATGAATTTCACGTTGGCAAAGATAACGACCAGGGAGAACACGATGTACACGACCGCCATGACGGGCACCAGCTTCTCCGTCACGGAGCCGATACGCTTGATACCGCCGAACAGCACCAGGCCCACGATCACCGCCACCACAGCGCCGAAGATCAGGCTCGTGACGGGCACCGTCTGGCCGAACAGCACAAAGGTCCTGGCCTCGGCGTTGCCGCCCCAGGCGTCGATCACGCCGTTGATGGAGGAGGCGATGGAGTTGACCTGGGTCATGTTGCCGATACCGAAGGCCGCCATGGCGGCGAACAGACAGAAGATGACGCTCAGCCAGGCCCACTTTTTGCCCAGACCGTTCTTTATGTAGTACATGGGGCCGCCTACCCAGTCGCCCTTGTCGTTGCGCTCCCGGTACTTGACCGCCAGCAGCACCTCGGCGTACTTGGTGCACATCCCGAACAGGGCGCACAGCCACATCCAGAACACCGCGCCGGGACCGCCCGCTACGATGGCGCCCGTGACGCCAGCGATGTTACCGGTGCCCACGGTGGCCGCCAGGGCCGTGGTCACAGCCTGGAAAGGCGTCACCTCGCCCTTGCCCGCCTCCTGCTTGGAGAACATCTTTCCGATGGTGTTCTTCATGGCATAGCCGAACTTGCGGAACTGGGGGAAACCCATGCGCACGCTCAGATACACGCCCGTACCGGCCAGCAGGACCAGCAGTACAGGGCCCCATACCCAGCCGTCTACCTTCGTTACGATCTCAGCAAATGACATTGTTCTCTCTCCTTACGCTGCAATTTAATGCTTTAACCGGTGAAACACCAATGTTAAACAAAATGAGCTTACCAGATGGTACGCTCAAGCTACCGGACTATTGGACCCATTCCCGGCGGGCCTCATTCTGTCCTTTTGCCTGAGAGTTTAAGCGCCACGCGCCTTGCCCCTTCGGCCCCCGTTCTGAAAACGGGCTTCTCCAGAATCCCATCCACCGGCAGTTCCCTTCGGTCCTGCCAGCTTCACCTGGCGATATGAAAAAATGTTTCAAATCTATGTACGATTTCTTATAATATAAACGATTTTCCCCGGTTTTTCAAGTATGGGTATTTGACATTTCTGGCTTCCGGGCCCCCTGATTCTTGTGCAAAATCACGGCATATCCCCCTGCATGAGGGCAAGATTGCGCCGGATGCGGGCATTATCCGGCTCCAGGGCCAGAGCTTGCCGGGCGCAGTTGACCGCCCAGTCCCTGTGCCCCTGATACCAGCACGCCAGGCTCAGAAGGTCCCAGGGCAGAGCCCCCCAGGCCGCCGGGTCAGTGGTATAGGACAGGTCCCGTTTTCTGTTGTCCAGCGCCAGGCGGCAGTATCGCTCGCACTCCCGCCAGCGCTCCTGCCTCTCCATGAGCCGGGCCAGCTCCACCAGCGCCTCCCGCTGCTCCGGGGCCTCCAGCACCGCCCGCAGCAGCCACAGCTCCGCCTGCTCCGCCCGCCCCATCTCCAGCAGGCACCGGGCGATATACCGCATGGACGCGGCCCGCTCCGGGCGCCAGGTGGCCGTGGGCATGGCGAGATGTTCCCGCAGCGTCTTTACGGCCCGCTCCCACTGGCCGTGGAACATATACTCCCGGCCCAGATAATGCCTGTTCCGGTCGTCCTCCGGCGCTTCCGCCACGCTCATCTCCAGAAGCCGCAGATAATCCCCCCTGCTCTTGGTGGGGTCCGGGTGGTGCTCCAGCCGCATGCCCGGTACGTCGCAGTACACCTTCGGCACGTCGTAGGACAGTATCTCGTGCACCGGGTGGGTCCAGCGGCAGACGCCGGGCCGGTGGACCTTCTCATACAGGTACTTCACCCCGTCGGAGCCGTCCGGGTTGAACGACCACACATACTCATACCGGGCCGTGGTGCAGCCCGGCCGCCAGGCCCCCTCCAGCAGCTTCCGCCAGCCGGGACACAGTACCTCGTCCAGGTCCGTGCAGACCAGTATGTCCCCGTCGGCCGGGACCATCTCCATGGAGAGATTCCGGGCCGTGTCGAACCGCCAGGGGTCCACGGTCCGCTCTGTCACATGCGCGCCCAGTGCCGCCAGCCGTTCCGGCGTGCCGTCGACGCTTCCCGTGTCCAGCACATATACCCCGTCCGCCTCCGCCATGGAGGCCATCCACCGTCCGGCAAAGCCCACCTCGTTTTTCGCAATGGCATATACATATATCTTCATGACACGCCCTCCCCGGTCAGTGTATGCGGGAAAGGCAAAAAATGTCCCCGGCTTGTGGGCCGGGGACGGTTTTTACCTGGTATTGTGCTTTTTTCGTTCCAGGAGCAGCACCGCTCCAAGGCCCAGCGCGGACAGGGCCAGCACTGCGGTCCAAAGGACGGGCCGGGACCCGTCGCCTGTGTTGGGCGACGACGGGCCGCCGCCGGGCTTCACGGGCCGGGTCGAGGCCGAGGGGCTGGGGGTAGGCGGCGCACTGTCCGCCGGGGAGGCCGCCGGCGTCGCGGCGGTGGGCTCGGGCGCGGAAGCGACAGCTTTGTTTTTCTCGTTCACGAAGTCCGCCCGCGTGGTCTTTCCCTCCGCCAGGGCGACGGCGATCGTATCCTGATCCGCCGCGGCGGCCGCCGGAGCGGCTATGCCGTTCAGGACCGTGGAGGAAACGGTGGTGGCGTAGCCGTCCCGGTCCGTCTCCGTGACGGTGGCCGTGGCGCCGGCGGGCAGGCCGGGGATGGTCACGCTCTCGCCGTTTCGCAGAGTGAATCCGGTCCGGCCAGCGTCAAATGTTACGCCGCCCCGGGGCCCGTTCACAACAGCGCCCACGACGGTCACGGTGAACCGGAAGTCCTTTTCCGGGTCCGCGTCGTTGCCCCCGACCGTATTGGTGACGGTCAGGGTAGCGGACTTGTAGTAGTTGACGGCGGTGACCGTCACCTCCGCCGGGCCGGTGATGACGCCGGCGCCCGCCTCGTCACAGTTGGTGAAGTAAGGCGTGTAGCCCTCCGCCTCGGTCTCCTGGAGCCGGAACCCGCCGAGCGGAAGGCCGCTGGCCGTCACGCTCTCGCCGTGGCGCAGGGAGAAGCTGGCCACGCCGTTTTCAAAGGTCAGATCGCCGTGATCGCCGGTCAGGGTCCGGTCGTCCAGCGTCAGGGTGAAGGAGAAGTCCCGGTATCGGTTGCCGCCCTCCGCGACGGTCTTTTCCACGGTGAGAACGCCGGGCATGTACCGGTTGGTGAATCTGGCCTGCATGGTCTGCTCCTTGAGGATGGTCCCCCGCTCGCCGGTGGAGCTTGTCACATAGCCGTCGGCGTTCGCCTCCTGCTCCTCCACCAGATAGGTCGTGCCCGAGGGCAGGCCGGGGATGGTCACCGTCTGGCCGTGCTTCAGGGTGAAGCTGGCCACGCCGTCGGTAAACGTCAGCGGCGCCCCCTGGGCGTCCACGCCCCGAGGACCGTTGACGCCGGAGTCGCTCAGCGTCACGGTGAAGTGGAAGGCCCGGTCCGTATCGCCGCCGCCGGTGACGGTCTTGCTCACGGCGAGCCCGCCGCCGTCATAGGTGTTGGTGACCGTGACATTCGCCGTCCCGCCGGCCGGGATGTTGCCGGTGCTGTTGGCGGAATAGGCCACGGCATACCCGTCCACCCGGCGCTCCGTGACGGTGTATCCCTCACCGGCGGGCAGCCCCGTGGCGGTCACGGTCTCGCCGCCCCGCAGGGAGAAGCTGGCCGTGCCGTTTTCAAATCTCATCCCGCCGTATGCACCGGTGATGGTCTTATCGTCCAGATCCACCATGAAGAAGAACTCCCGCAGGCTGTTCCCCTCCCCGTCGACCCGCTTGGTGACGGACAGGCCACCGGTCTGGTAGGTGTTGGTGAAGTCCGCCCGGGCCGTCACGCCGTCCCGGATCTCGCCCGATATCACGCCACCGGCGGGCGTCGTGACATAGGGCGGCGTGTTGGCGCCGGCCTCCGTGACGGTGTAGCTCGTCCCCTCAGGCAGGCCGTTCGCGGTCACGCGCCCGCCGTTTCGCAGGGTGAACGTGGCGCTGCCGGCGGCAAAGGTCATGCCGCCATAAGCGCCGTTCAGCGGTGCGCCCCCATGGCTCGCCGTCACGGTGAAGGAGAACTCCCTGCCCACCGGGGCGCCGTCCCCCGTGACCGTCTTGGTGACGGTCAGATCGCCGGTCTTGTAGCGGTTTTCAAAGACCACGCGGATGGTGTCCGTGCCGGTGATGGTGCCGCTGGCGGTGGGCGTCGCCGTGGTCGCGTAGCCGTCCACCGGGGTCTCCACAATGGTATAGCCCACATTGTCCAGCACCCCGTCGATATGGACGCTCTGGCCGTGCTTCAGCCGGAACGAGCCCACGCCGTTCGTAAACGTCACGTCGCCGTGGGTGTCGTTGCAGGAATGGTCGCTGAGCGTGATAGTGAACTCGAATTCCTGGCTCTGATCGGCGCCGTTACCGGACACATACTTGGTGACCAGGATGTGGCCGGGCCGGTAGTAGTTGGTGAACACCGCCTGGGAGACCGTGTTGTGGCCGATGACGCCGGTGGCGCCGGTGCTGCTGGTCACATAGCCGTCCTGATCCGCCTCCGCCTCCGTGACGGTGTAGCCCACACCGGCAGGCAGGCCGGGGATGGTCATGGTCTGCTCGTGCTGGAGGGTGAAACTGGCCTCGCCGTTGGCAAAGGTGACGCCGCCTCTGGAGCCGTTGACGTTGTTGTCGTCCAGGGTCACGGTGAAGTTGAACTGTCTGGCGGTGTCCGCGCCCGGGCCCTCGACGAATTTGCTGACGGTCAGCGTGCCGGCGTCATAGGCGTTGGTGACGGTGGCGGTGGCCCCGGCGCCCGCCGTGATCGTGCCGGTGGCGTTGGTATAGCTGGCGGTATAGCCCTCCACCGGATCCTCGTTGACCGTATAGCCCACGCCGATGGGCAGGCCCGTGGCAGTGGCCGACGTTTTGCCCGTTCCGGCGTCCCCACGCAGATAGACGTGGGCCACGCCGCCGGTGAAGGTCATGTCCCCGTACACGCCGGTGATGGTCCTGTCTGTCAGCGCCACGGTGATGTCAAAATCCCTGTGGGTGTTGCCGCCGTCCGACACGACCTTATTCACAGTGAGAGAGCCGGTCCTGCGGGTGTTGGTAAAGACGGCCTCCACCTGGCCGTTATGGGGGATCGTCCCGGTGGCGCCGGTGCTGGTGCTCTCATAGCCCACCGCCGGGCTCTCCGTGACGGTATAGGTCAGGTCGGCGGGCAGGCCCACGGCGGTCACGCTCTGGCCGTGGGCCAGATCGAAGCTGGCCACGCCGCCGGTGAAGGTCATGCCGCCATAAGCGCGGTCAATGCTCCGGTCGCTCAGGGTCACGGTAAAGTGGAAGGACCTTGTCAGGTCCGCGCCGTCGCCGGTCACGGTCTTGGAGACGGTCAGGTTCCCGGCGGCGGTGTAGGTATTGGTAAAGGCGGCCGTCACCGTGGAGCCGTCGGTGGGGATGGTCCCGCTGGCGTTGGCGTCGGACGTGGTGTAGTTGGTCTCCGACGTCTCCGTGACGGTATAGGTCACGCCGCCGGGCAGGCCCGTGGCGGTCATGCTCTGGCCGTGGGAAAGGGAGAAGCTGGCCACACCGCCGGTGAAGGTCATGCCGCCGTAAGTGCCGTTGACGTCGGCGCTGCCCAGCGTCACGGTGAAGGCGAACTGCTTCGTCCGGTCCGCGCCGATGCCGTCCACGGTCTTGGTGACGGTCAATCCGCCGGGTCGATACACGTTCGTAAAGGCAGCCTCTCTGGCGGCGTTGACTTTACCGGCCGGGGCGGCCTCCGCGCCGCCGGTGACCGAGAGGCTGTAATCCTCCCCCACCGTGGCCACGATGGCATGGCTCCCGCCGTCGTAGGTCACGCCGGGCAGCGAGCCCGTCTGCTCCGTGATGGTGAAGGTATACACCCCCGGCTCCGACAGATCGAACCTGCCGAAGGACGCGCTCTTGGGATTGCTGGCGCCGGTGACAGTCACCGACTTGCCGGCAAAGGTCACCGAGCCCGTATGGGCGGCGGTCATGTTGAAGGTGAAGCTGTCGCCGGCTCTCCAGTTCCGGCCCGTCAGCGTCTTGCGGGCGCTGAGCTCCAGCGTGGGATAGATGATGAGCGTGGCTTTTGCCTCGCCCACCGGTATGCCGTTCTGGGCGGCGGCGTTTTTGGTGTAAGCCGCCGGGACCTTCAGCCTGGCGGCGATGGTGTACTCATACACGCCCGGCTCGGTATACGCGGGCAGCTCGCTCACCCCGTTGGCGAGGGTCGCGCCCGCCCTGGTGACCGTGTAGGTATATGTGACGTTCGAGGGAGCGAATATGGCGTTGAAGGCAGTCTGTTGGCCGCCTGAGTAGGCCGCGGCGTCCGGGGTCAGCACCACTGACGGGAGCGCGTCCCTGCCGCCCTCGCCGAAGCGGATGGCGTGGGGCGCGCCGTCATAGGCGTACTTCTGGTTATCCGCGGGGTTGATCCGGCCCCACAGGGCGTCAAGGCTGTACACATCGGTGGTGCCCCCATAGTAGACATCATCTCCGGGCATTACCAGGTATCCCTTGTCACCGCCGTTGACGGCGCCGGGATTTTTGTTGAACCAGGCCACGAAGGTGTAGCCGGGATAGCTGGCCGCCTGGGCCGCACGGATGGGACCGGTGTGCCCCGCGCCCCAGCCGCCGTCCAGCAGGACATATTTCTGCGCGTGGTATACGGCAGTCTCCCCGTTGTCGCCCAGCGTGACGCCGCCCACCGCCGCGCTGTCCAGGGTGGGGCCCTCGATGGACATGGAATAGCCGAACATGCCCGCCCGGTCCGCAGGGGCCCACACGGCGTAGAGGTCGGCCCGGTATTTGCCCGTGCCCGGCACCGAGGTATAGTCCGCCGCCGTCAGGACAGGCGCCGTGGCGTACTGCCGGCAGCTTTGGCCCCCTTTGGTGATGTTGGTGATGGGATAGCTCACCGCGGCATAGCTGCTGAAAACGGTCCCGGGCGACTTGCTCCACCCGGCAAAATAGACCCTGCCGGCGCTGCTGCTGCCGTAGTAACCGTGGATAAGGCCCGCGCTTTCGCCGTTGCTCGCAAATATGGTGTTCGTCCCGTTGCCCACGCTTTCCAGGGCGAGGTCCGGTGTGGAGCCGGAGGCCGTGTAGACATCCACGCCATCCACGCCGGTCTCCGCGCCCCGGTCCAGGTGATAGACTATGTTATACACGCCGGGAAGGTCCGCCCCGCCGGACCCGCCGCCGCTGCCGTTCTGGTCAAAGGTCTGGGTAGTCGCCGGGGTCGTTATGTTCTGAAAGGTCGAACTGTCCAGGTTGGAAATTTTGAGAGTGAACGTAAACGCCTTCGTGGCGGCGGCTTCGGCGTTCAGCTTGACCTGGATCTGCACGCTGACGGCGGCGCCCGCCGCTATCACTATGTCGCCGGAGTTGTTCGTGTTGGAGCCGTTACGCGCGCCGATATAAAAGTCATTTATCCCGTCGATGACCGCCGGGACGCTCCCCCCGCTGACCTGCGAGAGGGACCCCTGGACGAACGTCGGCTTGAGAACCGTTCCGGAAGCGTTTTCAAAGTTGAGCTTGAAAGAGGCGTTCGTGGTGTTGGAGATAAGGGCGCCGCCGGCATTCGTCACGGTCAGCGTATATTTCAGCTCCGTGTTCTGCTCCCAGGACGCCTGCGCCGGATTACTGTTGTCCGGCGTGACGGCGAACTGGATATTCGGCGCGTCCGCCACGGGAGCGGGCAGGTCGATGGGGACAGGCGCCGCCGGCTCCGCCGTGGGAAGGACGGGCGTGGGAAGCGAGGCGGGATCTACCCCCCCCCGGGACAAATTTTCGTCCGGCCCGGGCGCCTCGGGCTCCGCCGTAGGCTCCGCTGACGGTTCGGCCGTGGGCTCAGCGGACGGCTCCGGGGCAAGCTCAGCGGACGGCTCGGGCACGGGCTCCGCAGACGGCTCAGCCGTGGGCTCAGCGGACGGCTCGGGCATAGGCTCCGCAGACGGCTCCACGGCGGGCTCCGCCGGCGCCGACTGCGCGGGGGTGGGCTGCGTCTCGCCCTCACGGAAAGAAAAGCCTCCCACAGACAGCACCATGAGCAGCGCCATCAGAAGCGCCGCCGCCCGCGTGCCCGCGCGATATGTTCCACTCTGTTTCATCGTGACGTCTCCCCTTATCAAAGCTGTTCACAGACTTGTCGATAGAGCGGGATTATGTAAATTGAATATAGTTTATCACTTTAATTCGGATATTTCAACAGAAAAAAACACTTTTCCTGATAATATCCTGTAAAAAAAGCACGCCCCTCCCCATGGAAAAGGCGTGCCTGATGTTGGAAAATACTGGTCAGCCGGCGGTCTCTTCCGCCTGCCGGGCCTCGTATTGGAGCATGTACAGTCTGTAATACCGTCCCTTTTTGCGCAAAAGCTCCTGATGGGTCCCCTGCTCCAGTATCCGGCCGTGGGACAGAAGGATTATGTTATCCGCGTGCTGGATGGTGCTCAGCCGGTGGGCCACGATGAGCATGGTGCCGATGTTCTTCATCCGCTCCAGCGAGGTCTGGATGAGAAGCTCGGTCTCCGTGTCGATGTTGGCGGTGGCCTCGTCCAGGATCATCACCGCCGGGCGGTGCAGCACCGTGCGGGCGAAGCTGATAAGCTGCCGCTGACCGGCGGAGAAGTTGTTGCCCCGCTCCAGCACCTGTTCGTCCAGACCGCCGTCCAGCTTGCCGATGAACCGGTCCGCGTTCACATACCGGCATGCCTGCCATATCTCCTCGTCCGTGAACCGGTCCTCCCGCAGCACGATATTGGACCGGATGGTGCCGGAAAACAGGAACACGTCCTGGAGCATTTGGCCAAACTGCCTGCGCAGGGAGGCGATCCTGATGTGTCGGATATCTATGCCGTCCAGCAGGATCTGGCCCTTTTGGATGTCGTAGTTGCGGCACAGGAGGGACAAAATGGTGCTCTTGCCGGAGCCGGTGGCGCCCACCAGAGCCACGGTCTGCCGGGCGGGCACATGGAAGCTCACACCCTTCAGCACCCACTCGCCGGGCTCGTAGGCGAACCAGACGTCCCGGAACTCGATGTCGCCCTCGATGTGGTCCAGCTCGATGGCGTCCGGCTCGTCCGTAAGGGCCGGGGCCATGTCGAACACCGCGAAGATCTTCTCCGCCGAGGCAAAGGCCGACTGGAGCATATTGAACTGCTCCGCCAGCGTCTGGATGGGGTCGAAGAATTTGGAGATGTACAGATAAAACGTGACCACCGTGCCGCTGGTGATGGTCTGGCCCAGCAGAGCGGTATCGTGGATATACCCCCGGCTGCCCACATAGAAAAGGCACATGACCGAGGTGATGTAGAGCATGTATACCATGGGGCGGAACACCGCGAACACATACATCTGCCGCTGGCGGGCCTTTTTCAGGGCCGCGCTCCTGACGAGAAAATCGTCCAGCTTGGCCTGCTCCCGGTTGAACACCTGGGTGATCTTTATGCCGGACAGGTTCTCGGACAGATATGTATTGATGTCCGTGGTGCAGTCCTTCACCCGGCGGTACGCCCGGCGGGTCAGCTGCCGGAAGATCACCGTGAACAGCACCAGCACCGGCAAAAAGCACAGCACCATCAGCGTCAGGGCGTAGTTGACCAGCAGCATGGCCCCCAGTACGCCGAACAGGATGAACACGTTGCGGACCATGTTCACCAGTATATTGGTGAACATCATGGAGATGGCATTGGTGTCATTGGTCACCCGGGTCACCAGCTTGCCCACGGGGATGGCGTTCAGCTGGGCGTGGCTCAGGCTCTCGATGTGGGTGAACAGGTCCTGGCGCAGATCGGAGAGGATCTTCTGGCCCACCTTCTGCAAAATGATGGACTGAAAATATGTGCACACCATGGATACCGCCAGCAGCAGCGCGTACACCGTCACCAGCGTCCAGAGGCGCTTCAGGGGAAAGTCCGCCTTGATGAGCTCCTCGATACGGCCCACCAGATACGGCGAGGCCAGAGAGTAGGCGATGGACGCCAGCACCAGGCACAGCACCAGCACGAACTGTTTCCAGTAGGGCCGGGCATACCGGATCAGCCGGCGCATGATCTCCCCGTCTGGCATGTTCCTGTCCGCGCCGGCGGCGTCCTTCTGTCTGCGGACCACGCACCACAAAAAGATGAATCCCGCCGCGAACACGCCGATGATGGCGCCCGCGATCAGAAGGGGCTGATATTCACGCACTGAGACCGCCTCCTTCCTCCTCCAGCTTTTGAAGCTCCACCATGTGCCGGTACGCCGGGCAGGTCTTTACAAGCTCGCTGTGGGGCCCCACCGCCGCGACCCGGCCATCCTCCAGATAGATGATCTTGTCCAGCGCCTCGATGGTGGAGACCCGGTGGGCAATGAGGATGGTGGTGCGTCCGGCCCGGGTGGCGCGCAGGTTTTCCAGGATCGTCTTTTCCGTGTCCGTGTCCACGGCGGATACGGAGTCGTCCAGAATGAGGATGGGCGCGTCCTTCATCAGCGCCCGGGCGATGGAGATACGCTGCTTCTGTCCGCCGGAGACCGTCACGCCCCGCTCGCCCAGCACCGTCTCGTAGCCGTCGGCGAAGCCCTGCACGTCCGCGTCCACGTCCGACAGCACCCCCGCCGCACGAACCGCCGCCCGGTCCGGCGCGTCCTGGGAAAAGCCGATGTTCCGGGCAATGGTGTCACTGAAAAGAAAGTTGTCCTGGGGCACATAGGCCACGGCCTGGCGCACGTCGTGGATGGGCACCGTGTTCACGTCATGGCCGTCCACGAACACCGTGCCGTCCGGCACGTTATAAGTGCGCAGCAGCAGATCCACCAGCGTGGTCTTGCCGGCGCCGGTCTTGCCCACCAGCCCCACGCTCTCCCCCGCCCGGATGACGACGGTCACGTCCGTCAGCGCGTCGTACTCCCCGCCGGGGTAGCGGAAGGTCAGGTGGGAAAACTCGACCTCCCCCGCCACATCCGGCAGAGGCGTTACGCCGGGGCGGTCCGTCACGTCCCGCTTCGCGTCCAGAAGCTCGGAGATCCGCTTTAAGGACGCCGCGCCCCGGCTGGTCATGTCGATGAGCTCCGACACGGCCATGATGGGCCAGACGGTGGCGTTGAAGTAGCCGACGAACTCCATCAGCTGCCCGGCGTTGAAGCTGCCCCGCCAGACCAGATAGCCGCCGTAGCCCAGTATGATGCAGATGACGCTCTCCACGAACAGCGTCACCAGTATGCGCAGCAGCACCGACGCCCGGGTGAAGTCCACGTTGGCCTTCTCATTCTCCCGGTTCAGCTCCCGGAACGCCAGAAGCTCCTTGGCCTCCTTCACGAACGCCTTGATGACGGCGATACCGGAAAAGCTCTCCTGGGAGAAGTCGGACAGTCTGGAGAACGCCTGCTGGCGGATATCCCACTTTTTCGTCATGTACCGGCCTATCAGCGCGCTGGAGGCCAGAAGGAACACCATGGGGATCATGGTCAGGCCCGTGAGGAACCGGTCCATCCGCCACATGCGCCAGACGGCCATACTGCCCAGCGCCGCCGCGTCGAAGAACATGAGCAGTCCCGAGCCGTAGCAGTCCTGCACCGTGTCCAGATCGTTGGTGAAAAGGCTCATCAGGTCGCCTACCTTGTTCACCTGATAATACTGCCGGGACAGGTCCTTGGCGTGGTCGAACATCTGGTCCCGGAGCCCCGCCTCCACCTTGATGGCCGCGCCGAAAAAGCACACCCGCCACAAAAACCGGCAGAATACGATGGTCAGGATCACCCCCAGCATGGGCATGCAGATCCGGTCCAGCAGAAAGTCCATGTCAAACGGCACATACGCCCCGTCCACCAGCACCTGACCGTGGTTCATCCCGTTGATCACCATCTGGTACAGATTCGGGATCAGAAGCTGCAGATAGTCCACCGCCACCAGCGCCGCGATGCCCAGCAGCAGCCGGAAGCCGTATTTGACGTAGTATCGGTTTATGTATTTGCCCAGGATCATAAGGGGAACGCTCCTTGCCCACATCGGTTTTACACGAATGGATATTGTATCATGTCCGCCGGGAAAAGACAATAGCTGCCCGCCGCAAATCGCGGCGGGCAACCTATAAAACTTAGGTATTGACCTTTCAGCGAGAGTAATAAGGAATTCTGGTTGCTTCTGGCTCTTCATTATGATATAGTAATTTGTGTTTATACCCACAGGGGCTACTGCCGCAAATATTTCTGCCCTATCTTAAATTTTAGGGAGTGAAGGTAGATGAAGCGAAGGTTTAATGGCCTTATATCTTTGGCAACTTTGGCAACTTTTCTTGTGTTAGCCACGGCATTTGTCACGATTATTTGGCCCAAAGGTGAAAAACAGGAGTTGCAGAACCCGGAATATATGGTAGAGATAAGAGTTGAGAATAAATCAGATGAACGGGTAAAGAACATAAAATTTGGTATTGTGGATGCCAAGAACACATTATTAGAGGATTTAAAATTTGAAGAAACAGATGACGCTGAGGCGGTTTTTTGGGTTGGGTATACTAACACAACTGTTTTTTATCTAAAGATTCGGACATCAGACAGCTATGTTGAAAAGACTTTCGACATAGAGAGAATGAATAAAGTGGATGCTCCTCAACAACTTCTTTTTAACTTAACAAAAGAAGCCGGGGTATTACAAATACAGGAATCACTGTGACGTGATTCCTGTATTTGTTTCAGTTTTTATTAGATTAGAATGAGTTTGAAGAGCCCATCGGCCTCGCCACTATCATTCAACTTAACGGAATAGCCATATACCTGCGTTGTACTGATGAGGCCATCCCCCCAATTCCCGTGGAGCTCCAGGTCGCCGTACACCCTGTTGTAGTACGGGTAGAACCCTATGTATCCTTTTTGACCGGGGAGCAGATTGAAGGTAAAGGTCGTTGTTACACTTGCGGAACTTTGCCAACCTATAGTAGCGCCAGCCTGTACGGCTGCCTTTTTATCAGAGGTATTTACAGAAGCGGAAAAATAATGCGTCGATGTAGCAGAAACTGACTTGGAAATCTGAGCGCCGCCAGCAGGCGCTTCTATATCTTGGCTAACCTTCTTCATGCTACCAGTATACTTTACGGCTCCGCCAATTTGCTTAAACCGGTAATACTGGTAATAATCACCGCTAGGAGAAACATCACAAGTGCTGCTTCCGTTTTCCACCCTTCTAAGGCCGTGATCAAGAGAGACCAAATCTGTCGTGTTATTAGTGATTGCATCAGCCTCATTTTTTGTAAGGTAATTGACTGTGCCATCGGCATTGCAAGTGAAGGCAATAACATTTGCTCTTAGCTCCGTGTCGTAATATACATGCTCAGATGATGTGTCAACAACAAAAGAATTGCCTTGTTCATGGGCAAGGGCCGGGACAGAAAGTGTGAACACCATTACAACGGCAAGGGCGAAAGAAACTGCTTTTCTCATGGAAATCACCATGCCGGTGCGGTACCGGCACAAATAGAGATGAAAGTCAGGACCACCCGCATAGCGGGTGGCCTGCTCCACCCCTATAAGGGGTGTTACTGGCTTGGCCTAAAGGCCTACGATACCTCTTTCTTGCGCACACATGCCCTACAGCCAATTTGATTGGCTGTGGGGTTTTCTTTCTTTGCTCTGCGAGCTCTCATAACTTCTACAGATTTTTGGAACCACGTTTTCTATAACGTCTCCCTATTTCCTCTCTTGCTCATTCCCTGTCCCTGTGCATAGGTATAACCTTTTTGGCCCCACGGGCATAGCCCGTGGTTCTTTGTAACAACAGTCTGAGCCCGCCGCAAATCGCGGCGGGCAGATAGGCTGTTTTAGAAAGTCAGTACTCAACGACCCGGCTGCAGGCGATGGCCATGGAACCCTTGCCGATGTGACAGGACACGCTCAGCGACAGCGGGTCCATGCCCTCCAGCTCCAGGTCGGGGAACCGCTCCATGATCTGCGCCCGCCAGGAATCGGCTTCCTCCGCCGTACAGGTGTAGGCCGCCCACAAGTGGACCCGGTGGCCCGCGAAGCGCTCCCGGATATCCTTCTCCATGGCGTCCAGCATTTTCTCCCGGGCCGCCTTCATGCCCCGGACCTTGGCGAAGGCGTCCAGCTTCTCCCCCTGTATGGTCAGCACCGGCTTGATGTTCAGCACCGCGCCCAGCGCCGCCCCCGCCGGGGTCACGCGCCCGCCCTTTTTCAGGTATTTCAGCGTGTCCACGGTTATGTAGATACTGCTCTCCAGCTTCTCCCGCATGAGCACGTCCACGATCTCGTCCGCCTCCATGCCCCGGTCCACCATCTCCAGCGCGTCCAGCACCGCCTGTCGCTGGGTGATGGAGATACGCTGATCATCCACCACATGCACACGGCCTGCGTAGGGCTCCTCCCGGGAGAGGAACAGCGCCGTCTGGCAGGAGGCGGAAAGGCCGCTGGACATGGGGATATAGATCACCTGGTCGTTGTTTGCCAGCAGCCCGTCCCAAAAGTCCGTCACGTCCCCGGGCGAGGGCTGGGAGGTGGAGATGTCCGCGTCCGCGTCCAGCCGCCGGTAAAACTCCTGCTGGGTCAGGGTGATATCCTCAAAATAAAGCTGTCCGTTGATGTAAAAAGGCATGGGCAGCACGCCGATACCCATCTGTTTTGCCAGAGCCTGGGTGATACCGCTGTTGCTGTCCGTCGCTACCGCGATCCTGCTCATACGCCTGTCCTCCGGGAGATTTTTTCCTTATTATATCAAATCCCAAAAATTAACACAATGACCCACTCCCACAACATATGGGCCCGCCGCCCGGCTCTTTCCGGCAATTGTGCCAAACGCGCACCCCGCCGCCCGGGCTCTGCCCAGGCGGCGGGGCGTGTTTGGTTTCTCGGCTATTTGCGCTTTGCCCAGCCGCTCCACTTGTCCACCAGAGAGTTGATCTGACCGGTGAATTTGCCGATCTCCTTGTTGGGTATCTCCCTGCACGCCCGGGCCAGCTCCGTGAGCCGCTGGCAGGCGGACAGAAGGCCGTCGTACACCGACTGGTTCCGGGCCTGCTTCGCCGTCTTTTTCTCCACCGGCACACCGGCGGGCGTCTCCAGAAAGCTGCCGGACAGAAGGTCGAACACCGTGCCGGAATAGGGCGCGAAGGTGTTCAGGCCGTACTCATCCCGGAGCAGATCCGCGTAGCTTGCGCACACCGCGTCCTCGCCGTGGTTGACGAACACCATCTTCGGCTTCGGGTCAAAGGACGTGATCCACTTGATGAGCCCGTCTCTGTCTGCGTGGCCGCTCTTGCCCGGGAAGAAGCATATCTCCGCATTCACCGCCACTTCCTCGCCGAACAGGCTGATCTTCTTCGCGCCCTCCAATATGGCCCGGCCCGTGGTGCCCGCAGCCTGATAGCCCACGAAAAGCACCGTGCTCTCCTTCCGCCAGAGGTTGTGCTTCAGGTGGTGGCGGATACGGCCCGCCTCGCACATGCCGCTGGCGGAGATGATGACCTTGGGGTCCTTGTTGAAGTTGATGGCCTTGGATTCCTCGCTGGACACGGACACGTTCAGCCCCGGGAACACCAGCGGGTTCACCCCCTGGTCCAGCAGCGCCTTCGTCTCCGGGTCGAAATACTCCCGGTCGCATTGCAGGAAGATGGCTGTGGCCTCGTTGGCCAGAGGGCTGTCCACATACACGGGGAAGTCCCCGTGGCCCGTCACAAGGCCCTGCAGCTTGATCTCCCGGATGAAGTAGAGCATTTCCTGGGTGCGGCCCACCGCGAAGGACGGTATCACCAGATTGCCGCCCCGGTCCAGCGTGCGCTGGATCACGTCCGCCAGAAACCGCACGTTGTTCACGTCCATCTTCTGGTGCAGCCGGTCCCCATAGGTGGACTCGGTCATAACATAGTCCGCCTCGGTCAGGTACTGGGGGTCGTTGATGATGGGCTGGTCCAGATTCCCCACGTCCCCGCTGAACACCATCTTCCGGGTCTGGCCGTCCTCCGTCAGCCATACCTCGATACTGCCGGAGCCCATCAGATGGCCCGCGTCTGTGAAGCGGATGATCACGTTTTCCGCGATGTGCACCTGCTGGCCGTAATCGCAGGGCCGCAGGTGGGCGATGGCGGCCTCCGCGTCGTCCATGGTGTACACCGGCTCCACCGCCGGGCCGCCGGCGCGCTGGGACTTGCGGCTTTTCCACTCCGCGTCCGATTCCTGTATGTGCGCACAGTCGCGCAGCATGATCTCGCAAAGATGGCAGGTGGCCGCCGTGGCGTAGATGGGACCGGAATAGCCGTTTTTGAACAGCAGCGGCAGATCGCCGGAATGGTCGATGTGGGCGTGGGTCAAAAGTACGAACTCAAGCTCCCCCGGCGACACCGGCAGCGGCTGATTGACGAATACGTCCGCCCCCTGCTCCATGCCGCAGTCCACGAGCCCGTAGGCCCCGCCGGTCTCGATGAGCGTACAGCTTCCGGTCACCTCGTGGGTGGCGCCCAAAAATGTAAGTTTCATGCCCAATGCCTCCCTCCATGATCTTATCCGTATCGTTTGGCGGCAAACCGCCTCATCCGTTGGCCGCCAGCAGCGCCTCCACCTGCTCCCGCTCCGGCATGGAGCGCAGGGCGCCCTTTTTCGTGGTGACCAGATAGGCTGCGGCGTTGGCAAAGCGGAGCATGGCGGTCAGCTCCGCCTCCGTCAGGCCGTCCAGACCGTGGTCCAGGACGAAATCCAGCACCGAGGCGCAGAAGGTGTCCCCCGCGCCGGTGGTCTCGATGGTCCCGCCCAGCCGGAAGGCCGGGACGAACACCCGCGTGCCGCCGGAATAGGCATAGCTGCCGTCGGCGCCAGCCGTGACGTTGAGCAACCGGATATTGGGGTAGTCCTTCAGCAGCATGGCCGCGCCACGGTCAAAATCGCTCTGGCCGGTCATGAACGCGAGCTCGTTGTCCGCTATCTTCACCACGTCCGCCTGGGCAAGCCCCCAGGCGATGGCCGTCCTGGCGTCGCCCATGTCCCGCCACAGGGGCGGGCGCAGGTTGGGGTCAAAGGAGATCACCGCCCCGCCGGCCATGGCCAGAGCCACCGCCTTCACCGTGGCCGCCCGGGCGGGCTCGTCCGTCAGCGACAGGGTGCCAAAGTGGAATATCCGGGCGTTTTCAACGGGTCCCACCGGGACCTCCTCGGTGGAGAGCATCATATCCGCCCCCGGGTCCCGGTAAAAGGCGAAGTCCCGGTCCCCGTCGGGGGCCGTCTGGACGAAGGCCAGGGTGGTATGTACCGTCTTGTCCACCGCCAGAGCGCCCATGTCGATCCCCACGGACTGCCCCGTCCGGCACAGCATCCTGCCAAAGGCGTCGTCCCCCACCTTGCCCACAAAGGCCGTCCGCCGGCCCAGCTTTTGCAGCATGGCCAGCACGTTGCAGGGAGCGCCGCCGGGATTGGCCTCAAATACAGGGTTGCCCTGCTCCGAGACGCCGTTCTCCGTAAAGTCGATGAGATACTCCCCCAGCGCCGTCACGTCATAGGTGTGTTCCATCCGGCTCCTCCTCTCCCGCCGCGCGTCCTTCTTCTTTGATTTTACAACATTGTGCACAGTATTTCAATCACCATTTGCCGTTAGATTTAACAAAATGCACGGGAAGGACCGGGCGGCATGCCGGCCGCCCTTCGTCCCATCGGTCCGGTGATAAAAAGCGGCGGCGCGGCCACTGGGCCGCGCCGTTGTCTGAAACGAAATATCGCACCGCCCGCAGGGCTTCACACGCCGGGCCGGACGCCCAGAGACGTAAGCTGGTCGCGCAGCGCCTCGATCTGCCGGCGCTGGACCAGATACCGGTTGCGGCTGGAGAGTCCCGCCGTGATGCACAGCAGCACGAACAGGGCCGCGCACACGATGGTGAAAAGATTGATGTGGGCCTCGTAGCCGATGATCCGGCGGCTGATACCGGGCACCACGTCCGCGCAGACGAAGGGGACTATGTAGCAGCCGGCGGTGAGCAGCGCCAGCAGCTTGGGCATCAGCAGACGGCAGCGCCTGTTGGCGAACCGCTTGAAAAGCGGGATCAGGCAGAAAATGCACGAGAGCGCGCACAGGCCGATCAGCGTGAAGGTGAGCCAGGGCGCCGCCCGGTGACAGAGCTCGAACATGGACCGGAAGTTGAGAGAATCGGGGCTGGGGCTCTTCACCGCCACGGTGGGCAGATACCAGGCCCAGATAAGGACGCCGTTCAGGGCCACGGCCACCAGGCAGAACAGCACCTCGAACACCCGGGCCGCGGTGACGCCAGGCTTTTTCGCCGGCTGGCTCTGGACGGGAGGCGCGACCACGGCCACCGGTGCGCCGGGGGTCCCGGCCACAGGGGTGCCGCAGGTGGGACAGACCCTCGCCAGAGGATTGAGTTCGTGTTTGCAATTGGGACAAACCATGTATCGGACCTCCTTATAAAGCGGGTGCCAGCCCGCTCAGAACAAATTTCCCAGACCGCCGGTGAGACGGCTCATGGACTGGGCCGAGGCCTCCTCGGCCTTGCGCAGGGCCTCGTTGACGGCGGCCATGACCATATCCTGGAGCATTTCCACATCGTCGGCGTCCACCGCCTCGGGGTCGATGACCAGCTCGGTGACCTCCCGCTTGCCGGACACCGTCGCGGTGACCACGCCGCCGCCGGCGCTGGCGGAATAGGTCTGCTGCTCCAGATCCTCCTGCATTTGCATAAGGTCCCGCTGCATTTTCTGGGCCTGCTTCATCATGGCAGCCTGGTTCATGCCGCCGAATCCGCCGGAGCGGAAAGAGCCTCCTCTTGCCATTGTCCTCGTCTCCTGTAGTAAGTAGTTTTTTTCCGTCACTCAAACTTGATATTGCCGAATCGGCTGCCAAGAGCGTCCAGCTTGCCCGTGTCGGGCCTGGCAGGACCGCGCCCGGGCTTGTCGGTGAACGTGACGCGGATATCCCGCCCGGCGAGAGCGCGCGCTTGCTGCTGGAACAGACTCAGATTGGCGGGGGTATCCAGCATCATTTTTGCGATGGGGGTGGCAAAGGCCACCGTGAGAGTATCCCCGGTCAGGGCGCCGGACACCTGGGTGGGAGTCATGAGCATGGCCTGCGCGCCCATATCCAGCTTGCCGTTGAGAGACCGCACCAGCGCGTCCCACAGGGCGTCCCCGTCCCCGGAGACAGCGGTGGGCCGCTCTGGCTCTGGAACGGGCGGCTCCGCCTCCCCAGCGGGGGGCGCGGGCCGCTCCGGCTCCGGCTCAAGCTCCGGCACAGGCTCCGGCTCCGCCGGCGGGGCGTCCTCATCCGTATACCAGGGCACGTCCTCCTGATCCGCCCGCGGGGGAGCTTCCTCCGCCGGGGCCGGTCCGGGCTCCGCCGCCGGCGCGGCGGGCACGGCAGCGACGCCGTCACGCAGCGCCGCCTCCAGCCGGGCCACCCGGTTTTTCAGCCCCGCCAGCGTGTCGCCGGTCTCCGGCACGCATAGGCTCACGATACACATCTCCGCCGCCCGGCGGGGGGCGGGACCGCCCACGTCCGCGGCGCGGATGGCGTTCATGCCGTCCATGAGCTGCGCGCCGGAGAGCCTGTCGGCAAATCGCCGCAGGGTCTGCGTCTCATAAACGCCGGACAAAAGTGCCTCGCCGCCTCGGGGCGCCACTTTCAGCAGCAGCACGTCCCGCATGAGGCCGCCAAGCTCGTCCAGGATGCCGGCGGGCTCCTTGCCGTCCCGCCACAGCCCGGCAAAGAGGGTCAGGGCCTCCGACGTGTTCCCGGCGCAGATGGCGTCCAGAAGCTCCGCCGTCCGGCTGCTGCCGGCCAGCCCCATGGCGGACAGGACCTCCGCCGTGCCGATATGTTCCGAGGCGGCGCACTGGTCCAGCAGGCTCAGCGCGTCGCGCATGCCGCCGTCCGCCAGCCGGGCCAGCAGCGCGGCGGCGTCCGGCTCCAGCGTCATGCCCTCCTGCCCCGCCACAAAGCTGAGCCGCGCGGCGATGGCGGCGCGGTCGATACGGGTAAAGCTGTGGCGCTGGCAGCGGGAGACGATGGTGGGAAGTATCTTCTGCGGGGCCGTGGTGCAGAGGATGAACATCACATGCTCCGGCGGCTCCTCCAATATCTTCAAAAGGGCGTTGAAAGCCATGGACGAGGTGGCCAGAGAGTGGGCCTCGTCGATGATGTACACGCGCTTTTTCACGCTGGCGGGAGAGAACACGGCCTCGTCCCGCAGGGCGCGCACGTCGTCCACGCCGTTGTGGGAGGCGGCGTCCAGCTCCACCACGTCCAGAATGCTCTCGTCCAGAATGCCCCGGCAGGAGGCGCACCGGTTGCAGGGGTTGCCGTCCACGGGGTGTTCGCAGTTGACCGCCCGGGCCAGGATACGGG
This sequence comes from uncultured Oscillospiraceae bacterium, assembly GCA_947624985.1. Taxonomy (GTDB): domain Bacteria; phylum Bacillota; class Clostridia; order Oscillospirales; family Oscillospiraceae; genus CAJOIG01. The sequence goes on from CANQMO010000029.1 coordinate 26,861, forward strand.
CGCAGGTGGTCTTGCCGGTGCCACGGGTGCCGCTGAAAAGGTATGCGTGGCTGAGCCGCCCGGTCTGGACCTGCCGCTTGAGGGTGGAGGTTATATGCTCCTGGCCGACCACGTCGTCAAAGGTCTGCGGCCGCCATTTCCTGTATAAAGCCTGATACATCGCCGTCGCTCGCGCCGTCGCTCTCACCCTGCCGCGGACGGCAGGGCCGGGATATGCGGCGCGGTCCCTCCCTTCCCCACGCGGCCCGCTTCGCCGGGCTCGTGCGGGGGCCCGCAGGGAAATAATGTAGAGTTGTACACCTGCCTTTGTATACCCGATCCATCCGTGACCGCAGCAGTTGGCTCAGACCCAGCGTCCTCACGGCACACGAAGCGGTCCGCTTAATGCTGCTCGGTTCCCCGCCTGACATGGTTCACAGGGCTTCGTTGCGCAAGACCAGGCCATCAACGCCACTTACCGCGGGCAGACGATACATCGAATATCCGGGGGCAGGAGTTCGTCCCCGCTATAGCGGATCGCGGGTACAGGGCACCGCTGGCTCCCCGACTAGTACAACTCTGGATAGTATTATACGCCTCTGGGGCGTTTTTATCAAGGGGGACTTTACAAATCGGAAAATTGTGTTATAATACCCTAGCAGTCGATGTGGGGGCGTAGCTCAGCTGGGAGAGCGTTCGGTTCGCATCCGAGAGGTCGAGGGTTCGAATCCCTTCGTCTCCACCACGTCAGAAGAGCTTTGAAGATGTCGGGTCCCCGCAAGCGGGGCTCCTCCATCGGTCAAAGCTCTTCTTTTTTTCCAAGATCTTCTTGACAACGCATTATCATCGTGATATCATTTTGATATCACATAAGGGAGGGATAAACGATGGAAAATAAAAATGTAGAAGAGATCGTGTTGAAGGGCAAAAAGCGGGGCATGGCGGTACTGCTGGGCGTGCTGGCGGTATACATACTGGCGGTGCTGGGCATCGTCTTCGCCGCAACGGCGCTGCGCGGGGCGGCCACGGGCATCGTGGTGGCGGTGTGCCTCGTCTGGATCGTGCTGGGCTGGATACTGCTGCTGGGGCTGAAGGTCTTAAAGCCTCAGGAGGCGCTGGTGCTGACGTTGTTCGGCAGGTACATAGGTACCCTCAAGGGCGAGGGCTTTTACTGGGTCAACCCCTTCTGCTCCGCGGTGAATCCCGCCGCAGGCACCAAGCCAAGCACCGGCAGCACCAGTTCCTCCGGCCGGGGCAAGAGCGAGGGCGGCGTCAGCATCAACCTGGGCGAGCAGAGCATGGCCATCGCCAGCAAGAAGCTGAGCATGAAGGTCATGACCCTGGACAACAACAAGCAGAAGATCAACGACTGTCTGGGCAATCCCGTGGAGATCGGGATCGTGGTCATCTGGCGGATCGTGAACACCGCCAAGGCCGTGTTCAACGTGGACAACTACGTGGAGTTCCTGTCCATCCAGACCGACAGCGCCCTGCGCAACGTGGTGCGCCTGTACCCCTACGACGTGTCCCCCAATGTGGACACCACCGGCGACGGCGTGGCGGACGAGGGCAGCCTTCGTGGCTCCAGCGAGGTAGTGGCCGAGCGCATACGCAAGGAGATACAGGGCAAGGTGGATATGGCCGGGCTGGAGATATTGGAGGCCCGCATCACCTACCTTGCCTACGCCCCGGAGATCGCCGCCGTCATGCTCCAGCGCCAGCAGGCCAGCGCCATCATCGACGCCCGGAAGATGATCGTGGACGGGGCCGTGGGCATGGTGGAGATGGCTCTGGACCGCTTGAGCAAGGGCGGCATGGTGGACTTGGACGAGGAGCGCAAGGCCGCCATGGTGTCCAATCTGCTGGTGGTGCTGTGCGGCAACAAGGACGCTCAGCCCGTGGTCAACTCCGGCAGTCTGTACTGATGACCCATGCCCGAAAGAAACGAGAAAAAACAGCTTCTCCTGCGTATCTCAGGCAAGCTCTATGACGACCTGGCCGCCTGGGCCGAGGACGACTTCCGCTCCGTGAACGGGCAGATCGAGTACCTGCTGACCCAGTGCGTCAGGCAGCGAAAAAAGACCGGGAAATATACCCCCGCCCCGGACGGGGAAAAGTGAGCGCAAAAAAGGGCGCGGTGCCGAGCACCGCGCCCTTTCCAGTCTGTCAAAAAACTCCCCTATTTGGGGAGTTTTTGGTATAATAGGGACAGAGGGACAGTTTGAGTGCATGTATG
>CANQMO010000030.1 GCA_947624985.1 uncultured Oscillospiraceae bacterium
ACGAAAACGAAAACGACGTGACTGCTCAGTTCACAGTGACTGCCGGCACGGCCAACCTGGTCATTAACAAGAAGACGGTCAACGTGAACATCACGGTGGAGGATCAGGACCACTGGTGGGACGAGACCAATAAGACCGCCCCCATCACGTTTACGGACGACCTTGCGAAGAACCTGATCGCCGGGGACCAGGTCGGAGTGACCTGGAAGCCCGAGGCCACCAATACCGTGACCTGGAGCGACAGCATGACTATCAACGTCAGCGCGAATGACTTCCAGCTGACCGACACGGGCACCGCGAAAAAGGCCAAGAACTATGATGCTAATTTCATTCCCAAACCCGGCAACCTGTTCGTGGCTCGGGGCGGCGTCAGCATTGGGCAGACGCTGGCCAATGCGGGCACCGGCGAGGATGGCGCGTTCCAGGTGGGCGATATCGCCACTATCAACATCACGGTCACCAACACCGGCAACGTGGACCTGAAAGACGTGACCGTCACCAACGACCTGACCGAGCTTGTATTTAATGGGAACATCGGCACCCTGGCGAAGGACGCGGACGAGACCATCCAGGCCCAGTACACCGTGACCCAGGCCGACATCGACGTGGGCGATGATCTGACCAACGTGGCTTCCGTGACCGCCACCGCGACCTATACCGGCCTTACCGACAAGCTGCTGGCGAAAGTGGATGCCGCTGCGGAGACCATCCACCTGACGGCTCAGAAGGCTGCCCTGAGCGTGGAAGTGAACGCCGACAAGCCCAGCGGCGCGAACCTGGGCCAGACCATCACCTACACCGTTACGGTGACCAACACCGGTAATGTGACGGTGAAGGATATCGCCGCCACGGGGCGGAGGGGGACCATCGCGTCCCTGGCACCGGGAGAGTATGACACCTACACAGTCACCCAGAAGATCACCGAGCAGCACATCGTCAACGGCAGCGCCAGCTACAGCGTGACCGCCACGGGCGCCGACCCCAAGAGCGCCGGCGTCACCGGCACCGGCAGCGCGACTGTGAAGCCGGCGGTGAAGACCTCCAACCTGAATGTGGCCGTTGCCGCCGATACGAGCAGAGGCAATGACCTGGGGCAGCAGATCGGCTACACCTATACCGTGACCAACACCGGCAACGTGACGGTGTACAACATCACCGTGCAGGACGCCTTCGGCAGCAGAGCGAGGACGGCCATGGCCGCGAGCAACGGCGTCATGCCGGTGAGCACGAACAACGGCATTATGCTGGCGGCGGCGGTAGGGACCATCGCGTCCCTGGCCCCCGGCGCGAGCGCGACGCTGAGCGGCAGCCACACCGTTACCGAGGACGACATCGTGGCCGGTAACATCGTTGCCACCGCTACCGCCACGGGCACGCCCAACGGCGGCGGCGCCCCGGTGAGCAACACGGACAATGCGGACGTGAAGCCCGCGGACGCGAATCCCAGTATCGAGGTGGGCTCCAGCGTCAACGCCAGCGGCATCGTCAGCGTGGGCGATACGCTCACCTACAATTACGAGGTGCGCAACGACGGCAACCTGACGATCCGGAACGTCACCATTGTGGACCCGTTCGGTCAAACTCACTATCTGGGCGATATTGCCCCGGGCGAGTCCCGGTCCATCACCCAGCCTCACACCGTGACGGCGGATGATATGGACAACAACACCCTGTCCAACGCCGTGACCGTGAACGGCGACGCGCCCAGCGGCACCGTGTCCGGCTCGGCCGGCGACGAAGTGCAGGCCGGCGATACGGCCCCCGAGGTGACTCTGAACAAGACCACCCACACCGTCACCATCCGGTACCTGACCGACGGCGGCGCCCTCATACGGACCATCCCCGCCGGCACCTTCTACGAGGGCGAGACCTATAACGTGCAAGGCCAGATCGACGGCGCCGTGGAGTACGGCGGCAGCCGCTACGTCCGGGACAGCCAGACGGCCGCCTCCGGCACCATGGGCACGGGGAACGTGACCGTCACCGCGCGGTACGCCATCGACACCAACCGGGACGGCACGGCGGATAAGAACCAGGATGTGGTGGTGTATGTGACCGGCCACAGCGACTCGGTCACCTACAACGGACGGCGCCACAGCGTCAGCGGCTACGACGTCACCGCCATCACAGTGGGCGGCAGGACAGTGAGCGCGCTGCCCGCGGGCGTGACGCTCAGCGGCTCCGCCACGGCGGCCGGTATCAACGCCGGTACTTACGCGGTGCGGCCCGCGCTGACGGTCACCAGGGGCACATTCCGCTCCGCGACGGTGAGCGCCGAGAACGGACAGCTGACCATCGCCCGCAAGGCGGTGACGGTCCGGGCCAATAACCGCAGCAAGACGGCCGGAAGCCCCGATCCCCGGCTGACCGCCACCGTGACCGGACTGGTGGGCGGCGGCACGGTGCGCTACACCCTGTCCCGCCGGGCGGGCAATACCGCCGGGTCCTACGCCATCTACGCCCGGGGCGAGCAGGTGCAGGGCAACTACACCGTGACCTTTATCAACGGCGCCATGACCATCCGGGCAGCCGGTACCGCGCCCGATGACGACGACACCACCCGTATCGACGAGGATGATACGCCTCTGGGCGCCCGTCCCGCCAGCGCGGATGAGGATGACGCCGAGACCGTCTCCATCGACGAGGACGACACGCCTCTGGGCGCCCTTCCCGCCACCAAGACCAAGGACGGCGCCAAGGCCAAGTCCGACGAGAAGGCCGAAGCCGGGACCGTCAACATCGACGAGGACGACACGCCTCTGGGCGGTCTGCCGGAGGGCGACGGCGACAAGTACACGCTGGACGAAGAGGTGACTATCGACGAGGGCGAGACCCCGCTGGCCGGAAGCCCCGAAAGCGTCGAACACCATAGCCCGTGGCACTTCTTCCTGATGCTGGCGGCGCTGGGTGTGGCGATCTACTACACCAGCGAGCGCAAGCGTGCCCAGCGCAGAGAGTTCGAGCTCCGGTCTTCCCTGAAGTGAGCCGGAACGGGAAAGGAGCAGACAAATGCACAGCTATTTTCACGACAGATTCGGTTTCTGCATTTGGGACGTGGGCGCGCTGATCATCCTGATCGTCATGATCATCGTCCTGGTGGTCCACATGGTCCGTCAGAAGAAGCGGGAGCAGGAGTTTGAGGAAAAGCTCTCCGCCCAGATGGCCGAGGACACCACCCGTCACGAGAACAGGACCTGATACGAACCAGAGCTGCCCGGTGGAAACACCGGGCAGCTTTCTTTGCGGCCAGCATTGTGCTTTACAACAATGCGATCATGCACTATAATTGATTGATACATATGTTATATCAGCAGCATGCGCGGACCTGCGCCGGGAGCGGCGAAGGTGCACGGCGCGAAAAAGCGAGGACTGAGATATGGCTAAGGGCAAGATCCTGATCGTTGACGATTCGGAGATGAACCGCTCCATTCTGGCGGATATGCTGGAGGACGAGTATGAGATTGTGGAGGCGGAGGACGGCTTACAGGCGGTAGAGCTTCTGCGGGAGCAGAGCGGGGAGATATCGCTGGTGCTGCTGGATATCGTCATGCCCAATCTGGACGGGTTCGGCGTGCTGATGGCCATGGGGCAGAACGGCTGGATCGAGGACGTGCCGGTGATCATGATATCCTCCGAGAGCGGCTCGGACCAGGTGGCGGCGGCCTATGATCTGGGCGTCACCGACTTTATCTCCCGGCCCTTTGATGCGCTGGTGGTGCGCCGCAGGGTGGTCAACACCCTGATCCTGTACGCCAAGCAGAAGCGGCTGATGGGCATGGTGGAGGAGCAGATCCGGGAGACGGAGCGCCAGAGCGGCCTGATGATCGGGATACTCAGCCACATCGTGGAATTCCGCAACGGTGAGAGCGGACTGCATATCCTGCATGTGCGCAGGCTGACGGAGTTTTTGCTGCGGGCGCTGCTGCGCAAGACGGACCGGTACGCCCTGTCCGACGGGGACGTGACCCGTATCAGCATTGGCTCCGCCCTGCACGATATCGGCAAGATCGTCATCGACGAGTCCATCCTCAATAAGCCCGGTAAGCTGACGGATGAGGAGTTCACCGTGATGAAGACCCACGCAATGAAGGGCGCGGAAATGCTGGACGCGCTGGAGGGACAGCAAAACGACCCGCTGGTCCGGACGGCCTATGAGATATGCCGCTGGCACCATGAGCGGTACGACGGCAGGGGATACCCCGACGGGCTGAAGGGGGACAAGATCCCCATCGCGGCCCAGGTGGTGGCGCTGGCGGACGTGTACGATGCGCTGACGAGCCCGCGGGTCTACAAGGCCCCCATCCCCCATGAGAGGGCCTTGGAGATGATCGCTGACGGCCAGTGCGGCACGTTCAACCCCCTGCTTCTGGAGTGCCTGGCGGAAAACGCCGAGCTCATCCGCCAGGAGCTGGCCGACGGCGAGAGCGGCGAGGCCATGCTCCACCGGGAGAGCGAGAACATCGTCAGGCAATCCATCCGGGCCGCCACCGGCGCCGCCGGCAGCGTTTCGGACCGGACATTGCGGCTGCTGGACTGGGAGCGGATGAAAAACGACTTCTTCTCCGCCATGACCGGGGAGATACAGTTCGAGTATGTGGCCTCCCCGTCCATGCTGATCATGGGCGCCTGGGGCGCCCAGACGCTGGGCGTGGAGGAGACCATCATGGACCCGTCCCGGGACGAGCGGCTCCGGGAGGTGCTGGGTGAGGACGGCTGGGGCCAGATGTCCTGGGAGATGAGGCAGACCACGCCGGAACAGCCTACGGTCAGCTATGACAGCCTGATGACCTATAACGGCCAGACACGCTGGCACCGGATCATGCTGCAGACCATCTGGACCACGGACACGCCGCCCCGGTTCGAGGGGGCGCTGGGCAAGGCCGTCGATATCCACGACACACATGTGAAGCTGGCCGCCCTGGAGAATAAGGCCACCCGGGATCACCTGACCGGCCTGCTCAACCGGGCTGCCGCCAAGGAGCGTATCCAGGAGCGCAGCGGCGCGTGCGCCTGCGGGAGCAGAACGGCACTGGCCGTTTTCGATCTGGACGGGTTCAAGTCCGCCAATGACAGCCGCGGCCACCAGTTCGGCGACCGGGTGTTGAAGACCGTGGCGGAGCGGCTGGTCCGCAGCGTCCGCAGTTCCGACGTCACCTGCCGGGCCGGCGGCGACGAGTTCATGCTGTTTTTGGAGTGTAAGACCGATCTGGAAAAGACCGTGGACCGGATCTTCCACAGCCTGTGCGGGGACTTTGAGGGCTACTACATATCCGTCACCATGGGCGTGGCTCTGTCGGAGACGGTGGGCAGCGACTTTGAGGAGATGTTCAAGGCGGCGGACGCGGCTCTGTACGCGGCCAAACGGGCCGGTAAGGGGCGGTACTTCTTCTATGACGAGTCCATGCGGGATACGCTGGCGGCGGACAGAGAAAAACAGAGCGGAGGACAGCAACGATGACGTTACAGGAATGCTACGAAGCCATGGGGAGCGACTATACCGGCGTGCTGGGCCGCCTGCGCAGCGAGCGGCTCATACAGAAATTCGTGCTGAAATTTCTGGACGACCCCAGCTATGCGCTGCTGTGCCAGTCCATGGCCGACGGCGACGCGGAGACCGCCTTCCGGGCCAGCCACACCATCAAGGGCGTGTGTCAGAACCTGGGCTTTACGAAGCTGGGCCAGTCCAGCCACGACCTGACGGAGGCCCTGCGGTCCGGCGGCGGGCCGGAGGCGGAGGCGCTGCTGGAGCGGGTGAAGGCCGACTACGCCGAGACGGCGGACGCCATCCGGCGCTATGCGGGCCAGTGACGCCAGGCCGGCCTTTGACAAGACAAAAAAGACGCCTGTCGCGGTAAGCGACAGGCGTCTTAAGCTGTTTCGGCGCTCATTGGAGCCAGCCCGCGTTCGTCATGCGATACCGGTCCAGCAGCGCCACGCAGCCGTCCACATCCGTCCGGCCGCTGATGAGATCGTTGAGGGCGGAGGCCACATCGTCCGCGCTGTAGCCCACGATCCGGGACGCGGCGGTGGACACCCGCTCGTTTTTGGCGATGGAGCTTTGCGCGTCGGTGACCATGCGGGACTGGATATTGGTGGTCTGGCCCTTGAAGCAGCTTACCGTAGAGATACCGTCAAAGGCGGTGTTATAATTTTCACTGTCGGCGCAGAAGGCCAGAAGGTCCAGCGCGTCCTGGAGATGAGCGCTGTTTTTGTTGACCATCATCATGTTCAGGTTGCCGCCCTCGTAGGTGCCGCCGGCGGCGGTGTTCATGAATATGGGCATGAGGGCAAAGTCGTCCGGGGTATAGGTCCCGTCGGGATGGAAGTCCGTGCTGAACCAGGTGTCCCATATGAAGGTCATCACCGCGTCGCCGGAGGAAAGGGCGGGACCGATGTCGTCCCAGCCGGTCTGCAGGGGGACGGAGCCGAACCAGCCGTTGTCCGCCGCGTCCGCGATCCACTGGACCATATCCCGAACGGCGGGGATGTCCGCATAGGTGATCTCGTTGGCGTTGAGCCGCTGCAAAAGCGCCGGATCGTCCGCAAAGATGGGGTCAAGGCCGAACTGTCCCATCCAGGTGCAGCCGTCGCCGGGCCAGCAGATGGGGGTATAGCCCGTGTCGGCCAGGGCCTGACAGAGCGTATCGAATTCCGTCTGGGTGGTGGCGGGACTCAGACCCATGCTGTCCAGCAGGGTCTTGTTGTAGTAACAGCCGGACACGGAGCTCTCCCAGAAGGGCAGGCCCAGAAGATGTCCGTCGCTGTCCGTGCAGTAGCTGCGGGCGCTGTCGGTCAGATCGTCCACCCAGCTCTCGTCGTCCAGATAGCGGAAATTGCCGGCCACATCGAAGGCGGCCAGATCCGCGTTGTGAAAATGCAGGAATATATCCGGCACGTCGCCCATGGCAAAGCGCTGGGCGGCTTCCGCCTCGAATTCCGCGTCCTCATAGGATATGAGCTCCAGCCGGTTGCCGGTCGCCGCCTCGTACCGGTCGATGACAGCGGTCATATAGCTCTTTTCCAGATCGCTTTTTCTGCCCATCATGGTCAGGGTCACGCCGTCCGCGCCGGAGGAGCTCTGTGACGGAGAGCAGGACGTGAGGAACAGTGCCGCCAGGGCCAGAAACACAGATAAACGCCGTTTGCTCATAAGGCCCGCTCCTTCCCGGCGGCTTCGCCCCGCTCGTGCAAAAGCCTGCCTATCAGCTCGCGCATGGCGTCGATGTCGATGGGCTTTGCCAGATGTCCGTCCATGCCTGCGTCCAGAGCGTTGCGCACGTCCTCGGCGAAGGAGTTGGCGGTCATGGCTACGATGGGGATGGTCTCCGCCTGGAGGTGGCCGCTGGCCCGGATGGCCCGGGTGGCCTCGTAGCCGTTCATCACGGGCATTTGCACGTCCATGAGGATCATATCGTAGTGGCCGGGCTCGGCGTCCAGGAACATATCCACGGCCTGTCTGCCGTTCACCGCCAGATCGCAGCGGGCGCCCTCTATATCCAGGACCTCGGCCAGAATCTCCGCGTTGAGCTCGTTATCCTCCGCCACCAGGAACAGCCTGCCGTCGAGAAGGTCGTCCTTCTCCGGCGGAGCGGCCTCCGCCGGCGGGGCGCTCTCGACGAACAGGGGCGCCAGAGTGTGCCGGAAGGTGGAGACGAAAAAGGGCTTGGGCATAAAGGCGTTGATACCGGCCTGGCGGGCCTCGGTCTCGATGTCGCTCCAGTCGTAGCTGGTGAGGACCAGGATGGGCACGTCGTGGCCGATCTGTTGGCGGATAGCGCCCGCCGCCTCCACGCCGTCCATGCCGGGCATTTTCCAGTCAAGGAGGATGACATTGAAATCTTTGCCCTGGGCGTGGGCCTGCACCGCGGCCTGCACGGCGGCGGCGCCGTCCGTCACATAGGACGTTTCCACGCCGGTGTCTTTCATCAGCTCCATGATGTCCCGGCAGATGTCCTCCTCGTCGTCCGCCACCAGCATGCGGCCGATCCTCTGCTGGAACCAGCAGGCGCTCTCCTGCTGCTCCGGCAGGGCGAAGGTGAGCTCCACGGTGAAGGTGCTGCCCTGGCCGGGCTGGCTCTCCACCCAGATGACGCCGCCCATCAGATCCACCAGATTTTTCGTGATGGCCATGCCGAGGCCCGTGCCCTGGATGGAGTTGGTGACGGAGTTGATCTCCCGGCAGAAGGGGACGAACACGTTCTGCTGGAATTGCTCGCTCATGCCGATACCGTTGTCCCGGACCACGAACCGCAGCTTGGCGAACTGAGAGGCGGAGGACTCGATCTCGCTGACCAGAAACTCGATCTTCCCGCCCTCCGGGGTGTACTTGATGGCGTTGGAGAGAAGATTGATGAGGATCTGATTGAGACGCAGCTTGTCGCCCAATATCTGCTCCGGGGGCGCGCCCTGGACGTGGAAGGTGAAGCTCTGCTCCTTGGCCCGGGCCTGGGGAGCCAGGATGATATTCAGTTCCTCCAGAAGCTCCGGCAGGCTGAATTCGTCCACGTTGAGAGAGGTCTTGCCGCTCTCGATCTTGCTCATGTCCAGCACGTCGTTGATCAGGCTCAGCAGATGGTGGCTGGAGGCGGTGATCTTGCGGGCGTATTCCCGGACCCGGTCCGGCTGGTCGGCGTATTTTTCCAGCAGCGTGGAAAAGCCCACGATGGCGTTCATGGGGGTACGGATGTCATGGGACATATTGGACAGGAAATTGCTCTTGGCCTCGTTGGCGCTGCGGGCGGCGTCCAGCGCCTCCTGTAGCTGCCGGTTGATCTGCTGGTCCTGGGTCCGGTCGGACAGGACGATGACGTATTTTTCCACGTCCTGCACCATCATGTGGTAGACCGTCATGCGGTACCAGCGAGGCTCGCCGGTAAGCTGGTGGCGGTAAGCGCACTCCCAGTGGCGGCTGCCGTTGAGGGGGATGGCGGCCAGGTCCTCCTTGGGGATCACCACGTCGTAGTCCACGGAACACTTCTCCAGCACCCGCAGGTCCTGCCGCGCCTCCTTGGCCGGTATGCCGAGAAGCCGCTCCAGATTGGGGCTGATATAATCCACGGCGTGGTCGTCGGCGCTCAGCATGATGAAGATGTGGTCCACGCTGTTGCTCAGCACGTCGAACATCCGCTCCCGATACCGCAGCTCGGTCCGGTCCCGGCGGGACTGACGCTGGTTGCGCCAGAAGATGAAGGTCAACACCGTGGCGCCCACCAGCAGGAACAGCACCGCCAGAGCGATGATGGTGGTCCGCTGTATGGACAGATACCCGGCGCTGACGGCGTTCTGGGGCACCGCGCTCAGAAGGATATAGTCCTGATAGCCCAGAGGCAGATACAAAATGCAGTGGCTCTCGCCGCCGATGTCGCACTGGAGCAGGCCGGACAGGCCGTTTCGCCAGTCGTTCTGTATCCCCTCCAGCGCTTCCTCGTCCAGATCGGAGGCGGCCTGCAAATAGGAGAGATAGTTTTTGAACACGTTGCCGCCGGTCTGGGTGGAGAGCAATACCCGGCCGTCCTTATGGATCACGAAGCACCTGGCGCGCCCGGCAAAGGCGTCCACGTTCAGGGACCGGGCCAGGTCCGCGTTGTTGTAGCTGATGGCCAGGGCGTCATAGGCAAAATCCCGGAACGCGCTGTGTTGGACCGGGACGGCGAACACCGCCGCAGTCTGCCCCTCCGGGAGGCTGGCCACTGCCATGATCTGTTCTCCTTCGTCCATGAGCCGGTCCCAGTCCTCTCCCAGGTCCATAGGCGTCTCCACCCCGTCCAGAGTCTCGACGGCCCCGTCCCGGGACAGGAGATAGAAGTCGGTGAAGCCCCAGGTCTGCTGACGGTTTTTGATATACTTCTCCACCACGCCGTCCCGCTCCCGAGCCAGGTCGAAGTAGTCCTCACAGCCGCCCAGAAAGCTCCAGCTGCGGGTGATGAACGCGGTGAAGGAGCGGTCCACCTGACCGTATATCTCCTGTAGGTGGACCGCGCTGTCCGCGAAGGTGCGCTGGGAGACGAAGCGAAAATAGACGGCGCCGATCAAAATGGCCGCCACGCTGACGACGCTCAGCAGAAGCCAGGGGAAATTCTTTTTGAACCACCTTTTCATTGTACGGCCGCTCTCCGATCTCTGGGGATTTCAGACAAAAAATACACTATTATTTATAATAGCACATACAGGATAGAAAATCAATCCGCTCCCGCCGGGAAAGCGGGGCGCACCGGCGGGCAAGTCCCGCCGGTGCGCCATATGTTTTGATCCGGTTCAGACCATGCCCGCCATGTGGCCGATGACCCGCACGATCAGGGCGGCGACCCATGCGATGGCGCACTGGCCCACCACCACGCCCGCGGCCCACTTGCCGCCCATCTCCCGGCGGACGGCGGCGATGGCCGCCACGCAGGGGGTGTACAGCAGGCAGAACACCAGCAGGCTCCCGGCGGCAAGAGGGGTGAGGGCCGTCCGGATGGCGGCGTCCGCGCCGAACAGCACAGAGAGGGTGGACACCACGCTCTCTTTGGCGATGAAGCCGGTGATGAGGGCGGTGCATATGCGCCAGTCCCCCAGCCCCAGAGGAGCCAGCAGCGGCGCGATGAGCCCGGCCAGCGCCGCCAGGATACTGGCGCGGGAGTCGGTAACGATGTCCAGCCGAAAATCGAAGGTCTGCAAAAACCATATGACGATGGACGCCAGGAATATGATGGTGAAGGCCCGCTGGAGAAAGTCCCGGGCTTTGTCCCACATGAGGTGGCCCACGTTCCTGGCCCCCGGCATGCGGTAATTGGGGAGCTCCATCACGAAGGGGACCGCCTCGCCCTTAAAGACGGTGCCCTTCATGAGAAAGGCCATCAAAATGCCCATGCCGATACCCAGCAGGTACAGACAGATCATCACGATTCCCCGATGGGCGGGGAAGAAGGCGGCGGTGAAAAAGCCGTAGACTGGGAGCTTGGCGCTGCAACTCATGAAGGGGGTCAGCAGGATGGTGAGCTTCCTGTCCCGCTCGGAGGGAAGGGTGCGGGTGGCCATGATACCCGGCACGGTGCAGCCGAAGCCCAGCAGCATGGGCACTATGCTCCGCCCGGACAGGCCCAGCCGCCGCAGTATCTTGTCCATCACGAAGGCCACCCGGGCGATGTAGCCGCTGTCCTCCATAAGGGACAGGAAGAAAAACAGCACCACGATCACCGGCAGAAAGCTCAGCACGCTGCCCACGCCGGCGAAAATGCCGTCCATCACCAGCGAGCGCAGGGCGTCTCCCACCTGCGCCGAGGCGAGCAGCGCGTCCACCTGCCCGGCCAGGGCGGTGATACCCATGTCCAGCAGATCCTGCAAACGGGCGCCGATCAGATCGAAGGTCAGCCAGAACACCAGCGCCATGATGGCGATAAAGCAGGGGATGGCGGTGTATTTGCCCGTGAGTATTCTGTCGATGAGGGCGCTGCGGGCCCGCTCCTTACTCTCATGGGGCTTCACCACCGTCTCGGCGCACAGGTCCTTGATAAAGGAAAAGCGCATGTCCGCGATGGCGGCGGCCCGGTCCATACCGCTCTCCGTCTCCATCTGGCGGATGATATGCTCCACCATCTCCGTCTCGTTCCGGTCCAGCTCCAGGGCGGCGGCTATCCGCTCGTCGCCCTCCGCCAGCTTGGACGCGGCAAAGCGCACGGGGATACCGGCCCGCCGGGCGTGGTCCTCTATCAGGTGCATGATGGCGTGCAGGCACCGGTGTACGGCGCCGCCGTTTTTGTCCTCCCGGCAAAAGTCGATACGCCGGGGCGGCTCCTGGTATTTGGCCACATGCAGGGCGTGGGCCACCAGCTCGTCAATGCCCTCGTTCTTCGCCGCGGAGATGGGCACCACGGGTATCCCCAGCAGGTTTTCCATCTCGTTGATCTTGATGGAGCCGCCGTTGCCCCGGACCTCGTCCATCATGTTCAGGGCCAGCACCATGGGCACGTCCAGCTCCATGAGCTGGATGGTCAGATACAGATTCCGCTCGATGTTGGAAGCGTCCACGATGTTGATGATCCCCCGGGGCTTTTCGTCCAGAATGAAGGAGCGGGTGATGATCTCCTCGCTGGTGTAGGGGGACAGGGAGTAGATACCGGGCAGGTCCGTGACCAGCGTGTCCGGGTGGCCCTTCAGGGAGCCGTCCTTCCGGTCCACCGTCACGCCGGGGAAGTTGCCCACATGCTGGTTGGAACCGGTAAGCTGGTTGAAAAGCGTGGTCTTGCCGGCGTTCTGGTTGCCCGCCAGAGCGAAGGTGAGGAGCGTGCCGTCCGGCAGGGGGTTTTCCGTGGCCTTCTCGTGGTATTTGCCCGGCTCGCCCAGGCCCGGGTGGGCTATGCGCCGGGCGCTGTATTCCACGCGCCCGGCCCGGCCCGCTTCCGACGGGTCCCGGACGTTCTCGATACCGATCTTCTCCGCGTCCGCCACACGCAGGGTGAGCTCGTAGCCGTGGATCATAAATTCCATGGGATCGCCCAGCGGGGCGAATTTGACCAGGGTGATGCCGGAGCCGGGGATCACGCCCATGTCCAGAAAGTGCTGCCGCAGAGCCCCTTCGCCGCCTACGGTGGTGATGGTGGCCGTTTTGCCGATGGGGAGTTCCCGCAAAGTCATGAACTCGTCCCCCTTTTTCTCGCGTTTTCGCCCGGAACGGACCGGGCCTATTATATTTCATATGCCCCGCAGATGCAAGCCATGCCGGTCCGTTGCGGCCGGACGGTCCCCACGCCCCGGATCGGAGGTGACGACGGCCCCCGGCGGGAGCCGGGGGCCATGGGGCGCGGTATGCTTTCAGACGTCCGCTTTATCGTCGCCGCCGCCATCGTAGGCGTCCAGGAAATGGTGCTTTACGCCGTCCTTCTTGTAGGCGATGACGGTGTTCAGATTCACATTTTCCACGCTGCGGAAGATGTTTTTCTCGATCTGCGGGTCCTCCGCGGCCAGACGGCGGATAAGCTCCTTGACCTCGGCGCGCTTGGAGCGCAGATCGGTCTGTCCGGCGGCTTCCAGCGCCTCCGTCAGGCGGCAGGCGCAGCGGATGAAGCGCAGGTCGTTGTAGTCCCGCCAGCGGATGATGTCCGCCTCCCGGACCAGATACAGCGGGCGGATCAGCTCCATGCCCGGGAAATTCGTGCTGTGCAGCTTGGGCATCATGGTCTGGATCTGCGCGCCGTAAAGCATTCCCATCAGGATGGTCTCTATCACGTCGTCGTAGTGGTGGCCCAGCGCGATCTTGTTGCAGCCCAGCTCCCGGGCCTGACTGTAAAGATACCCCCGCCGCATGCGCGCGCACAGATAACAGGGGGAGCCGCCCTTGTCCTCCACCACGGCGAATATCTCCGAGCGGAAGGTCTGGATGGGGACGCCAAGAAGCGCCGCGTTTTCCATGATGGTCCGCCGGTTCAGCTCGTTGTAGCCCGGGTCCATCACCAGAAAGACGGCCTGGAAATTCTGCTTGCCGTGGCGCAAAAGCTCCTGAAACAGCTTGGCCATCAGCATGGAGTCCTTGCCCCCGGAGATACACACCGCGATCCTATCCCCGTCCTCGATCAGCTTATACTCGCCCAGCGCCCGGGTAAAGGGGCTCCAGAGCTGCCGGCGGAATTTCTTGATAATGCTCTGCTCGGCCTTTTTCCGGCGCTCCGCCGCGTCCGGCTCCGGCGCCGGCCGGCCCGAAGTCAGCTCCCCGCTCATGTTCCCGCGCTCCTTCCCGCGTCCGCCGTCAGGTCCCTGACGACCTCTCCGGCCAGGATGAGACCGGCCACGGAGGGAACGAAGGCCGTGCTGCCCGGAATGTCCCGGCGGTCGGTGCAATGGCGCTTAGTGCCCGGAGGACAAATGCAGTGGGCACGGCAGCTGATGGCCATATCCTCGATGGGCCGGATGGGCTGTTCCTCGGACCAGACCGCCTTCAGCTTTTTGACGCCGCGCTTGCGAAGCTCGTGCCGCATGACCCGTGCCAGGGGGTCCACCCTCGTCTTGTAAACGTCCGATACCCGAAAGGCGGTGGGGTCCAGCTTGTTCCCGGCGCCCATGCAGCTGATGATGGGGGTGCCCGTTTGGGCGCACTTCATCACCAGCGCGATCTTGGCCGAGACGGTATCCACCGCGTCCACCACATAGTCGTAGTCGGCGAAGGAAAACGTGTCGGCGTTTTCCGGCAGGAAGAAGCAGGTGTGTACCCGCACGTCCGCATTGGGGTTGATCTGATGGATACGCTCGGCCATGACCTCCGTTTTGAGCCTGCCCACGGTCTCGTGGGTGGCGATGATCTGCCGGTTCAGGTTCGTCAGGCACACCCGGTCGTCGTCCACTAGGTCAAAGGCCCCCACGCCGCTGCGGGCAAGGGCCTCGCACACATACCCGCCCACGCCGCCGATACCGAACACGGCCACCCTGGACCGGGCCAGCGCCTGCATGGCCTCTTGCCCAAGGAGCAGTTCCGTTCTTGAAAACTGGTCAGGCATTGCGTTCTCCTCAGTATTCAAAAGTCCGGAGGAACTGCCGGGCACGTTCCGTGGCGGGTCTGGCGAAGAACGCCTTCGGGTCGGCGCTCTCTTCCACGATCCGGCCGCCCTCCAAAAACAGCACCCGGTCCGCGATGGCCCGGGCAAAGGTCATCTCATGGGTCACGATCAGCATGGTGCTGCCGTTTTTCGCCAGGTCCAGCACCACCTGGAGCACCTCGTGGACCATCTCCGGGTCCAGAGCGGCGGTGATCTCGTCCAGCAGCAGTATCTCCGGGTGCATGATGAGCGCCCGGACGATGGCGATACGCTGCTTCTGGCCGCCGGAAAGCTGCCGGGGATAGTCGTCCTTCCGGTCCGCGAGACCCACCCGGTCCAAAAGCTCCAGCGCCTCGGCCTCCGCCTGGGCCCGGGGGCGCTTCTGCACCTTCATGGGAGCCAGCAGGATATTGTCCAGAATGGTCTTGTGGGGGAAAAGGTCATAGCTTTGAAAGACCATTCCGATCTTCTGACGCGTCCGGGAGATGTTTTTCGCCTGACGGAGCACCGGCTGGCCGTCCAGAAGCACCTGGCCGCCCTGGATATCCTCCAGAGCGTTGATACACCGCAAAAGCGTGCTCTTGCCGCAGCCGGAGGGGCCGATCACCACCACCACCTCGCCCTTGTTCACGGCAAGGCTCAGATCGTCCAGCACCACATGCTCCCCGTATGCCTTTTTCAAATCTTTTATTTCAAGCAGGGCGTTTTCCATCGCCTATGCCCACCTCTTTTCCAGATAGCCGGCCAGACGGCTGATGGGCCAGCAGATCAAAAAGTACAGCAGAAAGACCGTGGCGAAAACGCCAAAGGCCGCATTGGGAGACGTGCGCCGGTTGGCCTCGATGATCTGCTGGGCCACCTTGAGCACCTCCACTATGCCGATCATCATCACCAGGCTGGTGGTCTTGATCATACGGGTGATCAGATTGATGGACAGGGGCACCAGCCGCCGGAAGGTCTGGGGAAGGATCACATACAGGTACACCTGCGCCGTCGTCAGACCCAGCGCCTCAGCGCTCTCGTACTGGATGCGGGGTATGCTGACGAGGGCGCCCCGGACCAGATCGCCCATCTCCGCCACGCCCCAGAAGCTGAACACGATGATGGCGGAGGCCTCCGGCGACAGGTTCCAGCCGAATACCCGGGTGGTGCCGAAGTAGACCACGAACAGCAGCACCATCTGCGGCATGATCCGCACGATCTCCAGATATACCCGGAACATGGCCTTCAGGACCCTGTTTTTGCCGGCCATGAGCATGCCCATGATGAGCCCCAGGGCAATGCTTATCGCCACGGAGATGAGGCTGATACGCACGGCCACCCAGAGCCCGCCCAGGAGCCGGACAAAGTTTTTGCCCTTGAAAAGGACGTCAAGGCCCAAACTCTGCATGGCGCAGCCTCCTTTCCACAAGACTGCCCAGCACGGACACCGGCAGCAGCATGATAAGGTAAAATACCACCAGCAGGGTCAGGCACTCCATGGTCTTGGCGTACATGCCGATCAGGTCCTTGGCCGTGAACATCAGGTCCATGAGGCTGACGGTGGAGAACACGCTGGTCTCCTTCAGAAGAAAGATCACATTGGCGATGAGCCCCGGCACGCTCCGGGACACTGCCTGGGGCAGGATCACATAACGGAACGCCTGCATCCCGGTCATGCCCAGGCTCTGGGCGCTCTCAGACTGGATGGGGGCTATGCTCTCCAGACCGCTGCGGATGGTCTCGGCCATGTACGCGCCGCCCAGAAGCCCCAGCCCCAGCACGCCGCAGAGCTCCGCGCTTATGCGCAGGCCGATCTTCGGCAGGGCAAAATATAAAAAGAAAAGCTGCACCAGCAGGGGCGTGTTGCGGAAAAGCTCGATGTAGACCGCCGCGACGGTCCGCAGCACCGGCAGCCGCATATGCTGGATGATGGCGCACGCTATCCCGATCAAAAACGCCAGCAGGACGCCCTGCCAACCGATCCGCACGGTCAGCGCCAGCGCGTCTTTGAACAGCGGCAGATATTCGCGCATTGCCTCAAAGTCCATGGTCCAACTCCTCATGAATAGGGCGGGCAGCGACGCTCGCAGGGGCTGCCCGCCCTATGTCCGGTATCTGCTTTCAGTCGTTCGCGGCAGCCGCGTCGGTCCCGGCCGCGACGCCGCCCTCCACCACCAGGGTGTCCTCATAGTCCGCGCCGTAGGTGTCCAGCAGCGTGGCCTCGTAGTCCGCGTGGAAGAATTCCTCCTCGCCCAGAGCCTCGATCTCCTCGTTCAGCCAGTCCAGCAGCGTATCATTGCCCTTGGTCACGGCGGGAGCGATGGTGTCGGCACTGCCGAGAGAGGGGATGCCCACGGTGAAGCCGGGGTTTTCGATGGCGAAGGCGATGACCTCCGTGTTGTCATTGGCCCAGGCCGCGCCGTTGCCGTTTTCCAGAGCCGTCTTGGCCTCGGCATAGGCGTCATACTTTTGCAGCTTGATGTCAGGGTAGTTTTTCACAAGATAGGTCTCGGCGGTGGTGCCGGAGATGACGATCACCTGATCGTCCTCGCCGATGTCATCCAGGCTCTCGATGACCGCGTCCTCGGGGGAGACCACGCCCAGCGCCACGTTCATATAGGGCAGGGCGAAATCCACTTCCTCCGCCCGTTCCTCGGTGACGGTGAAATTGGCCAGGATGATGTCCACCTTGCCGGTCTGCAGATATTCTATGCGATTGGCGGCCTCCGTGGAGACATAGTTGATGTCCACGCCCAGGTCCTGACCTATGCGCTCGGCAAAGTACACGTCATAGCCCTGATAGTCGCCGTTTTCGTCCACATAGCCGAAGGGGCTCTTGTCGGAGAATACGCCGATGTTGATGACGCCGCTGTCTTTGATCTCGTCCAGGGTCCGGAAATCACCGTCGTCGGCATAGGCGATGACGGAGAGGGAAAGAGCAAGCGTAAAGATGACGACGGCGGAAAGCACACGCCGAAGGATAGCCGTTTTCATGATCTGAAACCTCCACGTTTCATAATATGATTTTAAGGGATCGTGTGACCGAATTCAAGCACAAAAAAAGCCGGGGCTCTCAAAGCTCCCGGACACATGGTGTTCACATTTCCAGCTATGGAAGGTCAAAACGCGGCGCGACACGAAAAAGACGAATGCGCCTGACCGTGGGAACACGTCCGGGACAGCGGCATCCGACAACACGCGCAGGAGATGGAAAAAGCATAGGTCCTGTTCATTGTGCTGTCTCCTTTCCTGAAGCGTTGCTCAAATTCGACAGTGGCACTATACACCCATTAACCTATCTTGTCAATAGGAAAAACGGAAAATTCTTCGATTTTGCCGTCGGCGCAACGAAGACGCACCGGGTTCCAGATCATATCTGTGCTGTAAGCCATGTTACTGGCCTTCTCCATTTGTAGTGCTAACAGCTGTAGGGATCCGAACACCTGAAAGCTAGTCTGAGTATTGCGTGCAATTAACTCCGAATCTCCCTTGGTACTTTTCGCCAGTTTTCAGCATGGATAAAATTTTATGTATAGCCTCCAAATAATCGGATGCAAGGACCAGACCGATACCATCAAACATAATGGACATTTCAGGGGCAGTATTCTCCGTTGCTCTTGCGGCGACTTCCAATAGCTTTTTAAACTCAGACAGGATCAATGATTTGTCACTATCCTTTTGTGCTTGGGGCGTCAAAACAGCTTGGTAGTTTTCAGGGATATGGCATTCGTATAAATCATAATACCAAACCAATCGTTTTTGAATCTCCCGGTAATTTGTAACACGCCAATATTGATTGCTCGCATTATAGGAGAAAATACGGGAGGGCAATTCTATCACAAACTTCTGTGTGCTTTCCGGATAATGCTGTAACTGGATACGTTGTAGGAAGCAAATGGACCGGTTTTTGCATCTGTCGCATGGTAGGGCGGATAATAAGTTCTTGTAGTACATGGATGAGTATTTCCTTTTATAGAGATTGTTATATTGTCTAAAAATGTTTTGAGTCGTGCCCAGTATAATTTGATTTCCCTGGAGTTAACTATCTTTTAATCGCGCACTGATATCTGACGCACTATAAAGAACGCGCAGAACGGTCACAGTGTTATCATCCACCACATAGATCACCGAGTAATTATCCACTAGTAATTGTCGCAGGCCCATGTCATGCTCGGGCTGGGAGTCAAACAGCTTACAGCGTTCCGGGAAGATGCTTAGGGACATGATACCCTCGGCGATACGGTCATATTGCTTTGAGGCGGTATCGGGCGTTTGGAGGCTCTGGCCGATATGATCGTAGATCATGTCCATGTCTGCCAATGCGAGGCGGGTTATCTTTACGCTGTACTCTTTCATTGACGCGCTTCTCTGCTCTTAGCAAAGGCGGTCGCGGCATCCTCTGTCCGACCGGCTTTCATGTCCTCATAGCCGGCGCTCAGAGCAGTGCGAAGCTGCTTTTCGGTCATTGCGTCCGCGTTGATCGCGGGGGGGACCTTGGGCAGAGAGATGGAGAAAGGGATGCCGCCGGTCAGGGATACCTGGCGCAGGAACATGTCCACAGCGGTGGCCATAGGGATGCCTAATTGCTTCAAAACGTCCTCGGCCTGCTGCTTCACAGTGGGATTTACCCGCAGATTCAGGGTCATGGATTTCTCCATAAGATCATCTCCTTAACCATATTGTAACGTGATTTACGTTACTTGTCAATGGCAACGGCTTCGGCGTTACCTGATGTCCTCATTCTGTCTGTTCGGTTGCGTTATCATTCGCTTGTGCCCGCTGACGTGGTGTTCTTGCCGCTGTCAGGATATAAACCCCCGCCGGGCCTGCACTGCAAGCCCGGCGGGTCGATCATTTATTCCCACTCGCCAAGGAGAAGCTGATTCTAAACGCTGTTGTTTAGATTATTTGGCTTCTTCTTATATGATTTGATACCGATTATCCAACGATCACGGTGTTGCTGAGCGGATGTTATCAAATTTGTATCAGGGAAGCATAAACGAACTCAAGATGTTGGTTGTCTTCCTGTATTCATTTGATGGATGATAAGTCTGATCTGTCATTCCTGATATTTATAATCAAGAGCATCAAAGATGGCATCTTCCATTTTTGAAACAGAGATGACACGTTGGTCATTCAGAATGATATACGGGGAGTTGTCTGGGAACTGTGGCATTATAGTAAGCGCATGATCGAATATCTTTCCTAGTTCAATTGTATCCATATAGGTTAGCCCAAGTTCTCTCTTCCAATAAGAGCAAAAATGTCCTCTCACGGTTTGATAATCGGCATAAACATTTATGCTGTAGTGAACATTGCTAAATGGTATGGTTTGAATATACCGTTCAATAACTGGTATAGCACTGCGCTTTGCCTGAATCTGGGGATTCATTGAATAAGCGATATCTTTCTGAATGGAAGTATTTAATACACTCTGGAAGGAATTTGCGTTGAGGATCATATAAGGTTGCCTCCTTAATACAAGTTCTCATTCATAAAGTCCTATTGCAGCATCTAGTACACTCCGCAGCAGATCAGTCACGCCCTGAGCGGATTGGATGGTGGCGATCATCAGAAGGTCGCCGTCGATTTCAGCAAAGTTCAGCATATAGCCAGCGTTTTGTGCCAACTGAGACAGAAATACACGCTGTGTTCTGCCGTTGCCCTCGCGGAAAGGGTGGAGCATGTTCGTGGAAACATAGAAGTCTACCAAGGCGTCCACAAATGAACCCTTTGCCAACCCACGAAGGAAGCTCTGCTCTTTGAGATACAAGAACACCCTGTCTGCCTGTTCACTTATTTTCTCTGCGGGGCAGAAGACGGTTCCCTTTTTGCTGATGTTTACATCGCGCACTTGCCCAGCCCAATCGTAAAGGTCGGCGAACAGAAAACGGTGAATCGCTTTGTAATGCTTAAAGTCAAATGTGTCTTTCTCCGGCGCGTTCAGCCATTGGGCGCTCTTTGCAGCGGTAAGGGTGCCTTCGACTTCACTCAGGGTCGCTTCGTCATGAATATCAAATTTGTTGATAAGGACTGTGGTGCCCGGATAGCAGTTGGCGGAGATCGAATCGATGCTGTAAGCCATGTTACTCAGCCTTCTTCAATTTGCGCGCGGTTATCTCACGCACTAGCTCGGGGACAGAAACTCTGCCGTCCAAAAGGCGCAGACAATCCTGCCGGGTCTGTTCTGTTACCTCAAAACCCTCCATCTTGGTAGAGGCGAGGGAAGAATCCAACGCAAGTTCACGGGAAAAGGCGTTATCCATTGTATGCACCCCCAAATCGGCTACTGATATTATATTGCATTTTAGAAAGAATTACAAGTACCGAGAAGCTCGTGAGCTTGGATTATACATATTTCCGGGATAGATTGATGGATGGCACCCCGTGTGATATAATGGTCACGCATTCCTGGACGACTGGAAGAACGATCTATGAGTGATTGGTTTACGATTGAACAAATCGATACGGATACTTACGCGATCAGTGAGTACAAGCATTGGGAAGAAACACATTGCTATCTTCTCTGCGGAACAGACAAAGCGATTCTGATTGATACAGGCTTGGGCGTCGCCAATATTCGAGAAGTGGTGGACAGCCTTACCACGCTCCCTGTCATGGCGGTCACCACCCATGTCCATTGGGACCACATTGGCGGACATAGGTACTTTGACAGTATTGCGGTACATGACGCTGAGACAGATTGGCTTTCTGTCAAGTTTCCAATACCATTATCAGTGGTCAAGAGCAATCTGATGGGCGAACCTTGCGCTTTTCCACGCGGTTTTTCTATTGATAGCTACGAGTTTTTTCAAGGTACGCCGCAAAGAGTTTTGCATGATGGAGATCGTCTGGACATAGGCAACAGGCAGTTAACAGTCATACATACGCCTGGACACTCTCCCGGTCATTGCTGCTTCTATGAGCGGGAAAGGAAGTATCTGTATTCCGGGGACTTAATCTATCAGGGCTGTCTCGATGCGTTTTATCCTACCACCAACCCACAGAAATTCTGGCAGTCTGTGAAGAAGGTACAGAAGCTCGATATAGCAAGAATCATGCCTGGCCATCATCAGCTAAATATCCCTGTAGACCTGATTGATAGAATAGAAAGAGGATTTAGCGAATTGGCAGCTTCCGGTAAACTGGGACAGGGAAACGGCATTTTCGATTTTGGCGACTTCCAAATCCATGTCTGAACCCATTATATGTTGGACAAGCCCGCGTCAGCGGGCTTGTGTGCTGTTATCCCCTTGATGGCCAAACTTACGGCGCGTGGCCTCGGTCAAGGCTCGGCCAACCGGCTCGTTCAGCAATCGCGACAGCAATCGCCAAGTCTTGACAGAAGCCGCACGCCGGAATATAATTTAGAACAATCGATAACCGCTTCGCCGCCAGGGGCTTGGGGATACCCTAACAAGGTCATTTGGTAGCACAAATGACATACTTGCTATATACTCTGATTTTTCATATAATTTATTGCTAACATTAGGATAGTATTGTATAATATATTTAATACTCATTTAATACTCATTTTTTAACTGCTCGGATATGTAATAAACATAATTAATAATCTTTATGTGTGGAGGATAAATTGAATGGACGACCTTCAGAGCCAAATTGACAGCGCATCTCGTAGCATTTTTACTGACAGCTATTCTATGTCCGTAGGTGAAGTAATGAGTATGTACAGAGATAAAGAAATTGATGTACATCCAGAGTTCCAACGAGCCTTTCGATGGGAAATTGATCAGAAGTCATCATTAATCGAATCGATTTTATTGGGAATCCCTATGCCACCTATTTTTATTTTTCATCGTAAAGATGGTATCTGGGATGTTATTGATGGTCAACAACGATTATCAACTATTTTTCAGTTTGCTGGAATTTACCGCGATGAAGACGGAAATATACAAGACAAAATTCAGCTAGTAAAAACTAAATTTCTTCCTGCTTTAGAAGGCATTGTCTGGGAAGATGATAATCCTGATAAATATCAATTGACAGCTTCACAGCGCCTTCTTATCAAACGTGCTAAGATTGACATCAAGTTACTAAAAGCGACAAGCGATGCAAACGCAAAATATGATTTGTTCCAGAGGTTAAACTCAGGTGGTTCGCATCTTACTCCTCAAGAAGTTCGTACTTGCTTAGTTATAATGGAAGATCGGTCATTTTATGAAAAACTTCATTCAATGTCGCAGAATGAAGATTTTAGAGCAACCTTGCCATTGACTGAACGTGCCTTGAGTGAACAAGAAGATTTAGAATTTGTTATCAGATTTATTGTTGCGCGTCATTGCAGTACCGATTCTCTCCCAAGTAGTTTGCATGAGCATTTAGACAACTCAATTATTTCTCTGATTAGAGATAATGCATTTAGCATCGATAATGAAATATGTATTTTTAATCGAACTTTTAAATTGCTCAATAATTTGTTTGGCGGTGATTGCTTTAAAAGATATAGCCATCAAAAACAGCAATTTGAAGGAGCAACCACTATTAGTGCATTTGAGGCTATGGCACCTGCTGTCAGTAAGAGAATCGATTACTACGAAGCATTGCCAGAGGACGAATTCAAACGAAAAGTCATTGAAATGCACAATCATCCCAATTATACTCAAGCTGCTGCTCGGAGGTCTACGGATCGATTCAGAGCATTAATAGCAATTGGTGAGGAAGTATTCAATGTCAATTAGAGTACGGACGCTTGAAGAACTTATTGAAAAGTTAGACTCTGATGCGCAATGGAGAAAAAAAGAGATTGCGGATATGCGCTCGTACTGTCAAGAGAAGAATAATCCCGATTCATTATTAAGAGCGTCATTTGTACTATGTTGCGCGCATTTTGAGGGAAGCATAAGATATTCTGCGAATGCCTATATTGCTTACATTTCTAGTCAGGGCTACACTGGACGTGAATTACGTGTAGAAATACCTTCAATTGTAATTCGGAAGAAGAAACATCATTTATTTGGACAATTGTCTACAAATAAAGTAAGAGTATCTGTCGTTAGCGACATTGTTAGTGAATATGATGCTCTTCTTGATAATCGTTTCTACATTAAACTAAACGAGGAGGATCTTATTCCTGAAATAGACGAAGATGATATACCTCTTCCAACCGAAGGAAATCCAGCACCAGATGTCCTTGCTGAGATTTCAAAAGTCCTTGGTCTAGATTATGACGATCTTTTTCAGCTCAGGGAACCTTTCATCAATTTTGAATTATTAAAACCACGTCATTCAGTTGCACATGGTGAACGCCGTCCTATAACAGTTGATGAGCTAGATGCTGCTGCATCTTTTGTTGTAGAAATCATTGATAAATTTAAAGACAGTATTGTTGACGCAGCTGAAAGTAACCGACATCTGCGAAGTAGAACATAAGTAGTTACTTTTTTAAGGAGCAGCTTGTCCTATCGTATTTTCCCATGTGGTTCTTTCTAGGTCGTACCATCAAGCACCACCAGCGCGAAGCAGTATGCTTCGCGCTGGTGGTGCTAATGCTAGTGATTAGACGTATATCACCTGCTCATACACGATCTCCTCGGCGCGGTGGCGGATACTGTTCATGCGCTGCACCCACTGCATTTAGTCTGCGACTTTTAGATCTTCCGTGACCTGCTCCTGCTCTGCCATCTGTTTTACCAACTGAAAGAGGAGAGAACTGGCCTGCTCGTCTACTGCTGCCAGGTGGCTGTTCAGCTGGCAGGTGGTGAGAAGATAGGAGTAGGTGCCGCGCCGGTGTTGCTCCAGGAACCGCAGGCGGCGCTTGCCCCATGCCCCTATGGGCTTTTCTTCTTCGGCTGGTAGTGTTCTGTCTGGGACATAGTAATCCTCCTGGAGCGTGTAGATGGTGCCGGTCTGTTCGTCAACGTAATGCTTTTTCATGTTCTTATCCGTCCTTTCAAAATCAATGTAGATTTGACTGCTATATACTAACAAGCATCGTGTTTTGGGGACAAAACACAGGCTTTTGGGATAATCCCAAGCCCTTAGAGGTTTCAGGATGCTTCCTAAAAGGCGTTTGTGGTAGCACAAACGCGATGCTTGCGGGTACATCACATTTTGTCATGCCTCTCTCCTCATGCCGTCCATGATGACTGCGATCATTTGTATCGTTTCCAGCAATTCACCGTCAACGCTGGCGCCGTTTTCGATGCGGCGCAGATGGTCCAAAACGGCAGCCAGTTGATCACGCAGGGCCTTGTAGACTTTCGGGTTTCCCTGCACTACCACCGCCCGGCATAAGAGCCGGTCGGTGATGTAGTCCTGCTTTGTCAGCCCGAACAGGCGGACGGCCGTGTCGATTTGGGAGCTTTCCTCCGGGGAAACGCGGAAGGCGACGGTCTTGCTCCGCCAGCGGTTTTTTCTGTCAAGATTCTTATGGGACATTTCCGGCTCCTTTTCCTGTACGCTCCATGTCCAGCCGGTCGGCCATCTCCGTCTGCCGGGTGGGGAACAGATGGGCATAGCGGTAGGTGATGTCAATGCTCTCGTGGCCCACACGCTCGGCAATGGACAGAGCGGTGAAGCCCATATCTATGAGCAGGGAGACGTGAGAGTGGCGTAGGTCGTGTATCCGGATCCGCTTGATGCCGGTGGCCTTGCAGCCGCGTTCCATCTCGTGCTTCAGGTAATGCTTGCTGACAGGAAATATTCTGTCTGCTACCCCAGCACTGTAGAACATTTTGAAATAATCCTGCATCTCATCACAGAGAAACTTCGGCATGGATATGACCCGGTTGCTCTTTCGGGTCTTGGGGCAGGTGATCACATCCTGGCCCTTCAGCCGCTGATACGATTTGGTGATGGAGACTGTTCCGGCTTTGAAGTCAAAATCCGATGGCGTGAGCGCCAGTAGCTCGCCCTCCCGGATGCCGCACCAGAAGAGCATTTCAAAAGCATAATAGGAAAGCGGCTTGTCCATCATGGCATCCGCGAAACGCAGGTATTCTTCCTTTGTCCAAAACTGCATCTCCTGCCGCTCCTTCTCACCCATGGCGCCGGCCTTTGAAGCGGGATTTGCTTGCAGGCCATAGTAGCGGACAGCGTGGTTGAAGATGGCGCTCAACTGATTGTGGATGGACTTTAGATAGGTGGGAGAGTAGAGCTTGCCGCTGGGGGCCGTATGGGAACGCATCTCGTTCTGCCATGCCAGCACATCTTTGGCGGTTATTTCGGACAGTCTGCGCTGTCCGAAATAGGGCAGGAGTTTTTTCTGGATGACACTCTCTTTGGACAGCCATGTGTTCAGCTTGAGCTTGGGTTTGACGTCCCGCTCATATAGCTGCGCAAAACTCGCAAAGGTCATGTTCACATCCGCCTGTTTTTGCATGAGAAACTCCCGTTCCCATGCCTGGGCATCCCGTTTGGTGCGCAAGCCGCGCTTGCATTTCTGCTTGCGCTCTCCCCTCCAATCTGTGTACCGGCACATGACGTACCATGTGCCATTTTTGTCCCGATAGACCGGCATATTCATCTGCTCCTTTCATGGTGGTCTTTGGTGCTGTAAAACTGCTCGTGGAAAAACTTTCGGTCGATCCGGCCAGCGATGGTGATACAGCCGGTCTTTTTCAACTCTTCATTCATAGCCCGTATGAGTTTATATGCGTAAGGGATGGAAACGCCCAGCTCCTCCGCGACCTCATTCACACGCATGAACATCGTTCCCGCCAAATTATTCTCCTCCTTCGCTAAACTATTTTGTTTAATAACCATTATACTAAACATATTTGTTTTGTCAAGCTTTGAAAAATATAAATTTTAACTTTTTTGTTTAATATTCTCTTGACGCGCCTTAAACGTATATGTTATACTGCGCTCAACATGATTTGCTGGATAGGAGATGCTGATATGGCGATAGGGGAGCGGATACATTTCTTCCGCACACTGCGGGGCATGACGATGAAGTATCTTGGCATGGCGGTGGGATTCCCGGAAAAAACCGCTGATGTTCGCCTGGCCCAGTATGAGTCCGGCACCAGGACGCCGAAGGCGGAACTGACCCGGACCCTGGCGTCTGCGTTGGATGTGTCGCCGCTGGCGCTTGACGTGCCTGATATAGACAGTCATATGGGCCTTGCCCATACACTGTTCGCGCTGGAGGACATCTATGGCCTGGGCGTGGGTGAGCTTGACGGTGAGGTGTGCCTGCGGCTGGACAAGTCCAGGGGGACAACCTATGTTGAGCTTTTTGATCTGCTCACAGCATGGCAGAAACAAGCTGCAAAGCTGGCGGCAGGGGAGATCACAAAAGAGGACTACGATAGATGGCGTTATCGCTACCCGGAATTTGACACAGAGAACAACTGGGGCAAGATCCCGTCCGAGGAGTTCAGCAACGCGGTGCAGCGGGGTATAAAAAAACGCGGCCGAAAAGATAAATAACAAAAATGGACCTGCTGATACCGAATCAGCAGGTCCGTTTTTTCGTTCGGGCCGTTCGTGTAAACAGGCCCGGTCGGGCCGTTGTTATCAAATCGTTATCAAAACCGGGAGAAGGGGACGAAGAAACCCCGTGTTTTCAGTGCGCAGAGAGTTTCTTTCCTTATTCCCACTCGCAAAATGAAACTTAATTCTAAACGCTTTTGTTTGGGAGATTTGATATCATTTGATTTTTCCTGATACCTATTATCCTTATCCTATGGGCTTGCCGAACTTTTGCTATCATTTGG
>CANQMO010000031.1 GCA_947624985.1 uncultured Oscillospiraceae bacterium
GAACCCACGTCCCCAGCTTGGAAGGCTGGTGCACTAGCCGTTGTGCTACGCCCGCAAGCTAGGAAATTTTATCATCCAAACGCTGGATTGTCAATAGCCAGGGCGGGAAAAGTTACTTTTTTTCCTCCACCAGACTGACGGGCCGACGGGTCTCGTCGCCCTCTTTGCGCAACACATGGATCACGCCGGTGTCGTCCAGACTTTTGATGATGGCGCAGGCGATGGGCAGGCCCAAAAGACCGATACCGCCAAACAGCTTGGTGCCCACCAGCATAGCCATGAGCGTGACCAGCGGGTGCAGCCCCACCTGGTGGCCCACGATACGGGGCTCCAGAAACTGGCGGATGACCGTGATGATGACGTACAGGGCGATGAGCCCAAAGCCCTTGGCAAGCGTGCCGGAGGCGATGGTGGCGATACCCCAGGGGACCAGGAAGAACCCCGCGCCGATGATGGGGAAGATATCAAAGAAGGCGATGAGCAGCGCCAGCAGCAGGGCCTTTTCCTGCCGGAGGATCAAAAGACCGATACTCAGCTCCACGAAGGTGATGGCCATGATGATACCGTAGCTCTTGCCGTACCTTTTCAGCACGGTGATGAACGACTCCTTGGCCTTGACCACCACCAGCCGGGTCCGCTCGGACATCTGTCGGAGCAGAAAGGCGGTCATGCGGTGGAAATCGAAGGTCATGAACACCGTGGCGATGATACAGATGATGGTGGACAGCATCCGCCCGGGCAGCTTCGTCACCCAGCCGGTGACCACGCCCACGGCCTTCATGGAGAAATTGCTGACGGCGGAGCCAGCGGAGGAGATGATGTTGCCGAAGGTATTGGCCACGACGGCGGTGGCGTCCGGGTCCAGCCTGCCCACGAATCCCTCGGCCCAGGCGGTGGCGTCCCGCAAAAACGGCTCCACCGTGTCCGTGTAGAAGGGGGGCAGCCAACTCACCAGCTCCTGCACCCAGGAGACGATGTTGACGGCGATGGCCAGCAGCAGTCCGCCCACCAGCCCGAAGAACAGCAGCAGGCAGAGGAAGGCCGAGATACCGTACTTGATATGACACTTGACGGTCAGCGTCCGGACGATGGGCGTCAGCGCCCAGGAGAAGATGAACGCCAGAAAAAACGGCCAGATCAGCCCCAGCAGATAGCGCACCACAAACAGGACGATCCCGACCACGATCGCCCAGTACACGGCGTTGATGATGAACTTTTTCCGGCGGTCCATGTCAGGCGTGGCGATCCCCTCCCCTCCGGCGGCGCTGACGCCAGCATACGCCGGCGCCGTAAAGAAAGCGGTAAAGCAAAGGGTAAAATCATCCTTCTTTAAAGCATACCATCGGCAATGGCGAAAGTCAATGCGCCCCGGTCTTTTTCTCGACCGTTAACCCAGTTTCTCCGCCAGGGCGTTCCACCACTCCATCACCCGGAAGCGGAGGATATAGCCCGCCCCGTTTTGGGTGACGAGGCCCCGGGCGTCCCGGTCCAGCGACGCGAACACGTCCTCCGCGGGCTCCGCCAGCGCCTCCGTACAGAGCGGCGGGAATACCACGCACCACCAGTTGCGGCCCTGCCCCGCGCCCAGTATGATCCGCAGCGACACATATTCCCCCGCCGGCAGGGAAAAACCACCGTAATCCCGGGTGGGATAGTACTCCGTGCCCAGAGCCACGGTCACGTCCCCCAGCGCCTCCAGATCGGCACGGTGTTCAAGTATTATGTTAACCGCATCGTCCTGGCTCCGGCACTCTGCCAGCAGGGGTGACAGCAGCGCCAGCACCCGGTCCCGCATTTGCAGCTTGGCGGCCTGGTCTGCCTCGCTGTCGGAGTTTGCTATCACATGCAGCCGAACGAGCCCATCTGCCAGCTCCTGCTGGGCCGGACGGGCCAGCAGGCCGGACAGGAAAAACGCGCACAGGGCTATGAGCCCCGCGATCTCCCAGGATCTGAGTTTTTGCTTGACCATAAAAACATCACCGCCCAGATTATGGGCGGTGGCAGTTCTTTTTATACGTCTGACGGGCCGCAGGGCCGGGTCAGGTAACACTCCCTGTAACGCGCCGAAAGCGCCTCATAGGCGCTTTGCGCGGCGGCGGCGTTCTCAAAAAGGCCGAACACGGCGCTGCCGCTGCCAGTCATGGCCGCCCCCAGGGCGCCGCTGTCGGTGAGGGCGCGTTTGATGGAGAAGATCTCTCCCTGCCGCCGGTCCAGCACGTCCTCGAACACGTTGTACATCCGCCGGGCCACGCCGGGCACATCGCCCGCCTCCAGCGCGGCGACGATACCGGCGGTGTCGGGACGCAGACGGCTTTTCCGCCCGTCTATCCTGCCGAAAAGCTCCGGTGTGGAGATGGCAAAGGCCGGCTTGCAGATGACGATGGGACAGTCCGGCAGAGTGGGGAGGGGGGTGAGCTTTTCGCCCCGGCCCTCCGCCAGGGCGGTCCCGTCCATCACGCAGAAGGGCACGTCGCTGCCCACCGCCAGACCAAGTTTACATAATTCATAGACCGGCATATGCCGTCCGGTCAGCACGTTCAGGGCCCGGAGCACCGCCGCCGCGTCTGCCGAGCCGCCGCCCATGCCGGCGCAGACCGGCGTGCGCTTGGCGACGCGGATATCGGCGCCCAGGCCGGTGCCGTCCAGGAAGAGCATGGCCGCTTTCACCGCCAGATTCCGCCCATCCGCAGGCAGATAGCTCTGGCCCGGGTCGATGGTGAACTGCCCGTCGCCGCGCAGATCGACCTGCACGTCGTCCCCGAACTCCACCGACTGCATGACCATGCGCAGATCGTGGTAGCCGCCGGCGGTCCGGCCCAGTACGTCCAGGGAGAGATTCAGTTTTCCGTGGGCCCGGACGATCATCGCTCGAAGAGCCTGTCCAGCAGGACCGTGCCGTCGGGCAGGTCCAGCCCGGTCCGGAGGCCGTTGGCCTCGGTGTAGGAAAGGCCGGAGCGGACCTTCTCCCGGCTGTCATAGATAAGGAAGGGCACCGGGTCCCCGTCGTGGGCACGGTTGGAGGTCAGGGTCTTGTGGTCGGAGAGGATGAGGATACGGAAATCCTCGCCGCTGGAGCGCAGCCACTCCACGATGGGGGCGGTCTCCCGGCTGGACAGCCACTCGATGGAGTGGATCTTGCCCGGGGTGTCCCCGTTGTGGGTACACTCGTCCGGGGCCTCGATGTGCAGCGCCGCGAAGTCGCAGCGGGAGAGTATCTCGATGGTCTTTTGGCACTTGCCGTCCCAATTGGTGTCGATCTCGCCGGTGACGCCGGGGACCAGGGGGGCGGGCAGGCCGCTGAGCCTGGCAATGCCCCGGACCAGAGGCACGGCGGAGACCACCTCGCCGGTGTGACCGTACTTTTCCGCGAAGTCGGGCAGCAGCGCGGCGGTGCCCTCGGCCCAGAACCATATGGCATTGGCGGGCAGCTTGCCGGCGGCCCGGCGGGCCTCGTTCAGGGGGTGATGGTCCAGATACCGGAAGGCCGCCCGCTGGAGCTTTTCCAGCTTTTCCGCCACCGGACAGCCGGAGGGCGCCAGCGGCCCGATGACCTCGCCCAGATGGTCGTGGGGCGGGATGAGGGAGATACCCTCGATATCGGCGTGGTGCATGACGGCGAAGTGCCGGAAGGAGGAGCCGGGGTTGATCTCGATGTGGTATTCCCTGGCCAGCGCGCCGAATTCCGGACTGGCCCACAGGTCTTTTATGAGCGCGTCGGAGGTCTCGCCGTCGATGGAACCGGCGCTGTGAGAGAGGATCCGCCGCTGGTCATAGGGCATATCCCCGTCCTCCAGCGCGACCATGTTGCACCGGCAGGCCATGTCCCCGTCGGCAAGCTCCACGCCCTGGGCGGCGGCCTCCAGCGGGCCGCGGCCGTGGTAGTAGCGCAGGGGGGAGGCCCCGAAGATGGACATGATGGCCGTGGCGCTGCCCGGCTCGAACTGACTGGGGCAGTTGACCACGCTGCCGAGCTCCCCCCGGCGGGCCAGCTCGTCGATGAACGGCTTATCCGCGACTTCCAGCGGGGTCTTATTTCCAAGGGCGGGCACGGGGTTATCCGCCATGCCGTCGCCGATGATGAGAAGATACTTCATGTGATGGCTCCTTGAAGCGGTTTTTCCCATTGTAACACGAAATCCACCGCGCGGCAACGAAAAAAGCCGGACGCCTAGGGCGTCCGGCCTGATATCCTGCCGTATCCTATTGCTCCACGGTCTGCTTCTCCTGCTCCTTCCTGTGGCCGAAGGGGAGGTGAGA
Source organism: uncultured Oscillospiraceae bacterium (assembly GCA_947624985.1). Taxonomy (GTDB): domain Bacteria; phylum Bacillota; class Clostridia; order Oscillospirales; family Oscillospiraceae; genus CAJOIG01. The sequence goes on from CANQMO010000031.1 coordinate 4,258, forward strand.
GGGCTTTTCCGGCAGCTTGCCGTCGTGATACATGGCCTCGATCTTGGCCTCCTTGCCGATCTCCCAGTAGATCATGGCGGCCACGATACCCCGCAGAAGGATGATGGCGAAGATACTCACCAGTTCCCGGGTCTCCGTGGCGATGACGGTGCGCAGCACCTCGCCGCCCATCTTGAAGGCCAGCGCCAGCAATATGCCCTGAGAGATGGTGGTGCGCACGTCCGACTTCCGGCGCAGCCATTTGACCATGCTGATGACGCCGGTGATCATCAGCACGACCGTGCCGAAAAACTCCAGCAGCAGGATGCCTGACTCCACCAGGTAGTGGAACATTTTGTCAGCCTGACTGAGCAATTGGTCCATCTCCCGGCCCCCTTTTGTGTAATGATACCAATACTATACCGTATTCCGCCCGCCACGTCAAGACTGGCCCCGGATCAGAAAGTCCCGCGCCGCCATGAGTACGCGCCGGTCGTCGGCATAGGTCAGCGCCCCCAGGGCCTCAGCAAAGGGCAGAAAGCGGATAGCGGCCACCTCCTCCGGCTGGGGCACGGCATAGGTGTCCGCTGTCCGAGCCAGGAAGAAGATGACCTCCTTCGTCACCCCTGGCTCCGGACTGTACTCGATCCGCTCCCGGAACCCCTCCAGAAACTCCACGATCAGCGCGGTCTCTTCCCGGATCTCCCGGACGGCGGTGTCATGCTCCGTCTCGCCAGCTTCCACATGGCCCTTGCACAGGGACGTGTGGCCCTTTTGCATACGCTCCACCAGAAACAGCGTCTCCCCGTCCCGGACGGCGAAGACCACCGCCCCGCAGCTTTTTTCGTGGCGCATGGGATACCTCCTGGTACGCCGTCAGACGAACAACTGGTCGTAGCTGACGGCAAATATTTCCTGCAGGCATTTCAGCTCGTCGGGATAGATGTGGCGCTGTCCCGCCTCGATCTTGGCCAGGGCGCTGCGGGTGATATCGCAGCCGTTCACCTGCAACTGGGCGGAAAGCTGCTCCTGGGAGAGTTTTCGCTCCATGCGAAGCTTCCGTATGTTCCGACCCAACGCTTTTTCGTATGCCGCATTCATATCGATCAACACCTTTCGCACCGGTTTAGGTGCAGTATGTGTTGATTCTAGTGAAGAAAAGCGGTATAATTGCACTTATATAGGAGCAAACAAAAATAAGGAGGGATAATTGTGAAGCAAGAGCCGCAGGTGGACTACGCCCATATGTATCATCGCATGGTGCAGGCGGCGGAGAAGGCCATTGATATCCTGATCGCGGCGCAGAGAGAATGCGAGGAGCAATATATCCGCGCCGGTGAGCGTGGAACAGTCATCCAATTGCATGACGAAAGCAAAGATAGTTGATTTATGTAAACAATATTATGTTAAATTAGCCTCGCAGAGTTCGCGCCCGCGGGCGCAAATCGGTTTGGATCGTTTTTTCCCAGGGCGTGTACCTGGGAAAAAACACTTCTCAGCTTGCAAACGTGAACGCCTCCGCCGATTCGGCGGAGGCGCTTTGCGCTGCAGCAAGCTGCATTTTTCTCGTTTGAAAGGCTCTGCCTTTCAAACGACTTACTTGAGCTCGACCTTCGCGCCCACGTCCTCCAGGCGCTTCTTCAGCTCCTCGGCCTCTTCCTTGGAGACCTGCTCCTTGATGACGGCGGGGACGCCCTCCACCTTGGCCTTGGCCTCGGCCAGACCCAGGTTGGTGATAGCGCGGACTTCCTTGATGACCTTGATCTTCTCGGCGCCGAAATCGGTCATGACTACGTCGAATTCGGTCTTTTCCTCAGCGGCGGGGCCGGCGGCGGCAGCCACAGGGGCGGCCACGGCAGCGGCGGCGGAAACGCCGAACTCGTCCTCGATAGCGTGCACGAGCTCAGCCAGGTCCAGAACGGACAGAGCCTTGATCTCTTCGATCATAGCGGTAACTTTTTCGCTAGCCATTATCATTATCCTCCAAATTAATTATCAGATGTTTCGCCTTACTCGGCGGCGGCCTCCGCGGCGGGCGCCTCTTCGGCGGCGGGAGCTTCTTCAGCGGCGGCGGGAGAGCCGCCCTTCTGCTCGACGACCTGTCCTAGGACGACGGCCAGGGACGTGATGGGGGCGAGCATGGTGCCAAGGACCTTGGAATACAGCGCGTCACGGCTGGGCAGGGGAGCGAGCTCCGCCACCTCGGCGTCGGTCAGGACCTTGCCGTCCACGAACACGCCCTTGATGGTGAACAGATCGCCCATCTTGTCGCTGAACTCGGTCAGCTCATGGATGGGGACCAGAGGATCGCTGGCGCTGGTGGCCAGGCTCGTGGTGCCGTTCAGGTGGTCATCCAGTCCGGACAGGCCCGCCTTGTCGAGCGCGAGCTTGGTCAGGGTGTTCTTCACCACGGTGTACTCCACGCCCTTCTCCCGAAGGTCACGGCGAAGCTCGGTATCCTGCGCCACGTTGATGCCCTTGTAATCCACCAGAAGACCGCCCTGCGCCTCCTGTAGACGCGTGGCCAGCGCCTCGACGATGGCCTGCTTCTCGGTCAGTACTGCTTTGCTGGGCATAAGTTGGTTTTCACCTCCTGCAATGAAAAATGTCCTTGTCCAAAGAGACAAAGACACATGAATCCCCTATGATCATGATGTCCTCGGCAGGACTTACGCCCACAGGGGCCGCCGGCTGTCTTTGAACGGCAAATATATTACCATACGGACCAAGCCCTGTCAAGGATTAATTTTCTTTTAATTCCGCCGGGATATCCTTGCAGTAGTACGGCTTTGTTGTTATAATGGTTACAGAATAAACAATTTTGAAAACTTTTTGCCCGGACGCGCGCCCGGAGAGGCGGCGGACGAGAAAGGAGAGCGAAGGATATGAAGCGGACGTTATCCCTTTTGCTGGCGCTGGCGCTGACCGCCACGCTGGCCGTGCCCGCGCTGGCTTCGGAGACGGACCTGGCGGACGAGTATGCCATCGACACCATGATGCCGGCGCCCGGCGAGGAGCCGGTCGTCTCCGACGTCCCGGAGGAGAGCGTGGACCGGGCGGGGCTGGAGGCGGAACTGACCGATCTTATCCTGCGGACCAAGACCACGCTGGAGGTGGACAACAACTACACCGACCTGACCAGCGACTACTATGACGGCGTGACGCCCCGGTGGAGCTTCACCTGGTCGGACGACGTCCGCCAGATGACGGCGGAGGTACGCCAGGACGGCACCATCCTGAACGCCTACTACTGGGAAAACAGCGAGGATGACGACTATTTTTATGGCTTTGACCCCGTCTTTCCGCCGCTGACCCCCGACGAAGCCGGGGCGCAGGCGGAGGACTGGTTCGACCGGCTGTTCGTGGGCGAGGAGAGCGCCCGGGTGGACGGCGTCCAGACCGTGCTGGGGAAGGACGGCTGTTACCGCTATGAGGGCACCGTGGAGAAAAACGGCCTGCCCAGCCCCGTGACCTTTACGCTGGTCATCAACGGCGGCGGGCTGTCCAGCTTCTTCCGCAGCGACAGCTACACCGGCTATGTGGGCCGGCTGCCCGCGGCGGAGCCCGGCGTGGAGGCGGAGCAGGCTGCCGCCAGCCTGGCCGGGACGGTGGCCATGGATCTTTACTATGTCTCCGACGGCGAGGGCGGCGCCGCGCTGCGCTATGTGCCCGTGGGTCCCTATACCGTGGTAGACGCCCAGAGCGGCGAGACGGTGGATATGGACGCGCTGTATGCCTCCTTCGGGGGCGTGGCCGCGCCCGCCGGAGCCTACGGCAGAGGCGCGGAGGTGCCGGCGGCGGAGGCGGTCACCGCCGACAGCGGCGCCGTCATCACCGAGGCGGAGCAGACGTCTATCGGCCAGTACGGCGACGTGCTGGACGGCTCGGCCATCGACCGGCAGCTTCGGACGCTGAACGCCCTGGGGCTGGAGGTCTTTCAGCTCCAGCGCTGCTCCTACTCCATGGACAGCGAGACCGGGCTCATCACGGCGGATCTGCGCTATGTGACGGTGATGACCGCCGAGCAGCTTTATGGCTTCTCGCCGGAGAGCTTTCAGCAAATGCAGTCCGTGGGCGGCGATCTGACCGTCTATAAGCGTATCACGACCGACGCGAAGACCGGCGCGCTCAAGTCCGTTTCCACCACCTATCCTCTGTGGGAGAAGGACGAGGGCGTGACCATGACCGACACGGTCCGCACCCAAGCGGCGGAGAATTTCATCGGACTGGCAGCGCCGGACCTGGCGGCGGAGGCGGCGCTTTGCACTCTCTCCGGCGTGGGCGGGGAGGACACGCTGGTCTTTGCCCAGACCCACGAGGGCTACTACTTCCCGGAAAACCGTATCACGGTGGCGGTGAACGCCGGCTCCGGCACCATCGACAGCTTTTCCGTCGATTGGGACGAGGACGTGACCTTCGGACCGGCGGATAAGGTGATCGCGCCGGAGAAGGCCGCGGCGGCCTACACGGACGCGCTGGATGTGACGCTGGGCTATGTGGCGTGGCCGCTGGACATCACGCTGGAGGAGAACGCCGCCTATGCCGCGCTGCTGGCGCAGGGCTACACCTATGTGGAGGAGCTGCGTCTTGCCTACGTCTACGACGGCAAGGACGCCGTCAGCGGAGTGGACGCGGTCACCGGCGAGGCGGTGCTGTCGGACGGGACCGGGGAGACGGCCTATGAATACGACGATCTGGAGGGCGTGGCCCAGGCGGAGCAGATCCAGGCGCTGGCCCAGGCGGGCGTCGGCTTTGCGGGTGGCCGCTTCCGGCCGGAGGAGGAGCTGACCTGTCAGGACGCCGCCACGCTGCTCATACTGGCCTCCGGCTCTCAGCCGGCCGGCGACCGCGACAGTGAGCGCATGGCTCTGGCGGTCCGGCAGGGCTTTGTGACGGAGGAGGAGTGGCAGGCCAACGAGACGCTGACCCGGATGGACTTCATCCGGATGCTGCTGCGGCCCTCCCGGTACGGAGACGCGGCGGAGCTGCTGAGCGTGGAAGCGGACAGGGGCTACAGCGTGATCGCCCTGGCTCTGGGCATGGACGTGTCCGACCCGGACGGGACCGCCACCCGCGCCGACGCGGCGGCAATGCTCTACCGGTTCATGAGCCGGTAAGGGAAAAAGAAAAAACGCAGCTGCCTCCGGACCGGCCGGTCCGGAGGCAGCTTTTGCTGTCAGATGGCCTTCTTATATCTCGATGAGCTCGTATTCTTTGCTGCCCACGCCCAGCGTCGCGGCGGCGTCCACGGTGTGGAAGCCGTTGAGGGAGTTGATACGCTCCAGCAGATGGTCCCGGCCGGGATCGTCGGAGGCCAGCACCAGATCCAGGCAGGCCTGGTCGATGGCCACCGGGTCGACGCTGGCCAGAATGCCGATGTCCGCCATGCACGGGTCCTCGGCCACCTCGCAGCAGTCGCAGTCCACGGACATGTTCTTCATGACGCTGATATAGGCCATGTTGCCGCCAAAGTGCTCCACCACGCTGGAAGCGGCGTCGGCCATGGCCTCCAGGAAGCTGTCATGGTCACTGGTCCAGAAGGCGGCGGTGTCGCCCACGCCGTGGATATAGGCTTTGCCGTAGGAGGAGGCGAAGCCGATGGAGAGCTGCTTCAGCGCCCCGCCAAAGCCGCCCATGGGGTGGCCCTTGAAGTGGCTCAGCACCAGAACGGAATCATAGTTGTCGATGTGCTTGCCCACAAAGTTCTTTTTGATCTTCTTTCCCCGGGGGATGGGAAGCTCCTTGTCCGGGCCCTCGGCGTCCAGGATGTCCACGGTGAAGTACTTGCTCCAGCCGTGGAGCTCCATGGTCTTCCAGTGCTTTTCCGTGGTGTCCCGCTTGCCGTCGTAGGCGGTGTTGCACTCCACCACCGTGCCGTTCACCCGCTCCACGATGGGCTTGCAGAAGTCGGGCCGCAGAAAGTTCTGGTTGCCGACCTCGCCGGAGTGGAGCTTCACGGCCACCTTGCCGGGCAGAGCCTTGCCCAGCTTGTCAAAGACCTTTATCGCCCCGGCGGGGGTCAGGTCGCGGGTGAAATAGACGATAGACTTTGCCATCATTGTGCCTCCGTTCAAAGTAGTTGATCTGGTTATTATACCCGGATGACGGACCGGTTCACACCAGCTTGCGGCCCATGAGCACGCCCATGACGGAGCTCATCATGAGCCCCCGGGTCCAGCCGGAGCTGTCGCCCAGGCAGTGCAGGCCCGCCACATTGGTGTTGAAATCCTCATCCATGCGGATACGATTGGAATAGAACTTCAGTTCCGGGGAGTACAGCAGTGTCTCGTAGGCCGCGAAGCCGGGCACCACCTGATCCATGGCCTTGATGAAGTTGATGATGTTGATCATGGCCCGGTAGGGCATGGCGGCGGTGATGTCGCCGGCCACGGCGTCCGGCAGGGTGGGGCGGACATTGGAGTGGTCAAGCTCCTTCTGCCAGGTGCGCTTGCCGTCCAGGATATCCCCGAAGCGCTGGACGAGAAGCTGGCCATTGGCCAGCATATTGGTGAGCTCGCCCACCTTCTGGGCGTAAGCGATGGGCTGGTTGAAGGGGACGGAGAAGTTGTGGGAGACGAGGATGGCCAGATTCGTGTTCTCGCTTTTCAGCTCCTTGTAGGAGTGGCCGTTGACCACGGCAAGGCCGTTATCGTAATTCTCCTGCGCCACGAAGCCGCCCGGATTCTGACAGAAGGTGCGGACCTTGTTTTTGAAGGGGGGCGGGTAACCGATGAGCTTGGACTCGTAAAAGGTCCGGTTCACCACGTCCATGACCTCGTTGCGGACCTCCACCCGCACGCCGATGTCCACCGTGCTGGGCACATGGTCGATACCGTAGGTGGAGCACATGCCCTCCAGCCAGTCCGCGCCCCGGCGGCCTGTGGCGATAACGGTCTCGTCCGCCAGCAGCTCATGCTCCTGATGGCCGTCGGAATACACCACGCCCCGGCAGCGGCCGTCCTCCACCAGCAGGCCCGTGCACTCCGTGTCGAAAAGTATCTCCACGCCCCGGTCCAGCAGCCAGTGCTCGATGTCGGTGTAGATCTGGTGGGCCCGCTCGGTGCCCATGTGCCGGATGGGACAGCTGACCAGCTTCAGTCCGGCCCGGATGGCCCGGGTGCGGATGCGCTTGACCTCCTCGGTCTCCTCCAGGCCCTCCACATGCTCATCCGCGCCGAATTCCAGGTATATCCTGTCGGCGTAGCCGATGGTCTCCTGGGCCAGACGCTCGCCGATAAGCTGGGGGAGCTCGCCGCCCACCTCGCAGCTGAGGCTGAGCTTCCCGTCGGAGAAGGCACCCGCGCCGGAAAAGCCCGTGGTGATGGCGCAGTAGGGCTGGCAGTTCATGCAGCGGTTCGTCTGCTCCTTGGGACAGCGGCGCTTTTCCACGCTCTTGCCCTTTTCCAGAATGGTTATCTTCTTTTTGCTGCCGAGCCGGAGCATCTCGATGGCCGTAAAGATCCCGGCGGGACCGGCTCCCACGACGGCTATATCAGTCTTCAACGGTATTTCCCCCATGATAACGAAAAATGGTGCATGTGGGCCGCGACTGTGTTATACTGGGAACACATGGCGGCGCTATGATCATTAAATCATAGAATAAACGATACTGTCAAGAGGACGCTGGATGGATCTGTATCTTGTGGGACATGCGCATAAATACGCCGTCGAGCAGATGTTGCTCACCCTCTTTCCGGACGAGCGGCCCGTCTATCCTGCGGCGGACAGGCCGGGTGACCGGGCGGAGATCGCGCTGGCGGACGGGGAGGCGGCGTGCCGTCTGACCCGTGCCGGACGGTCCGGGACGGGCCGCGCGCCGGTAGGAGCGTGGTCCACGGAGCGGGAGCGGGTCCGCCGGGAACAGCAGGCGGTGAAGCTGGCCTTCTACCGGGCTGGCCTTGCCTGGGGCGTGCCCAGGCCCGTGTGGGGCGCGCTCACCGGGGTGAAGCCCGGCAAGCTCATGGCCCGGTACCTGACCGAGGGGCGCACGGCGGCGGACTTCGCCCGGGACTTCGACGTGTCCCCGGAGCGGGCGGCCCTGTGCGAAAAGACCGCCCGGGCGGCGCTGGAGGCGAAGGCCTCCCTGGCCCCGGGGGATATCGGCCTGTACGCGGGCATTCCCTTTTGCCCCACCCGTTGCGCCTACTGCTCGTTCATATCCGGCGCGGTGGACGCCAACGCCAAACTGGTGGAGCCCTACGTGCGGGCGCTGCTGACGGAGATGGAGCGGACCGGCGCCGGGGTGCGGGAGACCGGCCGGCGGCCCGTGGCCCTGTACATGGGCGGCGGCACGCCCACCAGTCTCACGGCGGCGCAGCTGGACGCGGTCTGCGCTGGACTGGAGAGGGCGTTCGACCTGTCCGCCCTGCGGGAGTACACCGTGGAGGCGGGCCGGCCCGACACCATCACGGCGGAGAAGCTGGCGGTGCTGGGCGCCCACGGGGTCACCCGGGTGTCGGTGAATCCCCAGACCATGTCGGACAGGGTCCTGCAGGCCATCGGGCGCAAACACACCGCCAGGGACGTGCTGGACGCGCTGGCGCTGGTGCGGGCCGCCGGGCCCTTCGTGGTGAACATGGACCTGATCGCCGGTCTGCCCGAGGACACCGTCCCAGGCTTCCGGCGGACGCTGGAGACCGTGCTGGACCTGGGCCCGGAGAACATCACCGTCCACACCCTTGCCATCAAAAACGGCTCGTACCTGGCCCGGCGCCGGGACGCTCTGCCGGACGCCGCCGCGGTGGGCGAGATGGTGGATCACGCGGCGGAGCGGCTTGAAGCGGCCGGTTATGAGCCATACTATCTATACCGGCAGAAGTATATGTCCGGCGGATTTGAGAACGTGGGCTGGGCCAGGCCCGGGACGGGCGGGCTTTATAATCTGCTCATGATGGAGGAGCTGTGTCCCGTTATCGCCATGGGCGCCGGGGGCTCCACCAAGATCACCGGCCCGGACGGGTCCGTCCGCCGGAAAATGAATCCCAAATACCCGGGAGAATACATCGAAAGGATGGCGGGAGAAAATGGCGTTTGAACTGGAGGACATCAACCGCGCCGTGACAGACGACCCGGAAGGGTTCATCGCGGACTGCGACAGGCTCTACAACGAGCGCATTGCCAAAACGGCGGAGAAGATCATAGCGAACATGGCCCACAGCCCCATCGTGCTGCTCAGCGGTCCCTCTGGCAGCGGCAAGACCACCACGGCCATGAAGCTGCGTGACGAGCTCAGCCGCCGGGGCGTGCGCAGCCACTCCATCTCCATGGACAACTATTTCAAGACCGTCCGGCCCGAGACCGTGCCCCGTACCGAGACGGGCGAGCCGGATCTGGAGAGCCCCCTGTGCATGGATATGGAGCTTCTGAACGAGCACTTCTCCCTGCTGAGCCAGGGGAAAAAGATTTTTGTGCCCAAGTACGAGTTCGCCCGGCAAATGCGCTCCATCAAGGCCAGCATGTCCCTGCGTCTGGCGGATAACGAGGTGGCCATTTTCGAGGGGATCCACGCCCTGAACAACTCCATCACGGACGTGCACCCGGAGGCATTCAAGCTCTATGTGTCCGCCCGGGACAACGTGGTGGACCAGGCGGGGGAGTACGCCTTCAAGGGCACCTGGATGCGCCTCACCCGCCGGGTGGTCCGGGACCACCTGTTCCGTGGCTGCGACCCGGTGGACACCATGCGCATGTGGGAAAACGTCCGCCACGGTGAGCTTCGTAACATCTCCCCGTACAAGAACAAGGCGGACGTGCGGCTGGACACCGCGTTCGGCTATGAGCCCTGTATCATGCGGCCCATCGCCGAGCCCCTGTTCGCGAACATACCTGCGGATATCCCCTATGAGCAGATCTATGAGGTGGGCCCCGCGCTGGCGAACTTCGTCCCCCTGCCGCTGGAATACCTTCCCGCCGACGCCATGCTCCGGGAATTCACCGGCGGCGGGATATACGAATATTGATGAATACAGTGAATATGAAGAAAAATCGAGAGAAATAATATCCGTTTTGCCGCGAATTATATCGGATATCAACGAATAAACAGGAAAAATGTGAATAAAACTCCCCCGCGACGGTCTGAATGCCCGTGGCGAGGGAGTTTTTGTATTTTGGAGCGGCGACGGGAAAAATCGAAAAACGGTTCACAAAATGGCGGAAAATCCTGTAGTTGTCCTGCACGAAAAAACGGACGCAAATTTGACATTTTCTATAGGGGTTTTTAATGCGAAAATACTTGCGAAAACGCCCCAATTAATATATAATGGAAGAGCGAGACAATAAAGGCGGGACGTGAGGCGCTCGCAACACCCCACGCCCCTATGCAGGAGATGGCCCTCCCACACAGCAGATAACTGCGCCGCTCTCATTATAACCGCTGGGCCTTTGTTTTACAAGGGCATTCCGGCGGCGGAGATGAGGAAATGCTGCACAGCCTTTCATGCGGTGTAGGATGATCAAGTGAATCCTGCGCCGCTTTCATTGTCTTCGCGGGAAAGCCCGCGGGCGGACGGGAGACCGCCCCCCAAGGGCCGGTACCGCAGAAGAGCTGATATCATCCATCGAAACAGATCAGAAAGGAGTCGAAACATGAAGAAATTCCTGTGTCTGGTACTCGTCCTGGTGATGGCCGGCGCGCTGGTCGTGCCCGGTATCTTCGCTGAGGCCGAGGACGCTGGAGCCGTCCAGGTGGCGGAGGGCCAGGTCCCTCTGGGCGATCTCCCTGAGGAAATATCCGCACCGGTGGAGGCCGCCGCCGAGCCGGCGACTATCTCCGAGCCGGCAACCATCTCCGAGCCGGCGACCGTCTCTGAACCGGAGGTCGTCTCCGAGCCAGAGGTCGTCTCCGAGCCGGAGGTCGTCTCCGAGCCGCAGGTCGTCTCTGAGCCGGAGATCACCGCTGAGCCCGAGCCCACAGCTGAGCCCGAGCCCACCGCCGAGACGGAGCCCGTCTCCCTGCCTGAGGCGGAGCCCCAGGACGACAACGGTGTCGCTCCCATCGCCGAGACCACCCCCGAGCCGAAGGTCATCGTCAAGCTGCACCCCGAGGGCGGCACCTTCCCCTATGAGATCGACCAGCGCAGGGGCTGCATAGAGGTCGAGCTGGACGAGGGCAGGCTCCTGAACTTCAACGAAGCCGCGGAGCGCGCTCCCCAGCGCGACGGCTACGCCTTCGACGGCTGGTACACCCAGCCGGGCGACGCCGGCACAAAGGTGGAAGTAGGTACGCAGGTCCCCGAGAAGGTCACCGACCTGTATGCCCACTGGAAGTGGGTGGACCGCGTCATCCTTCTGCATGTGGTCAACGGCAGCCTGAGCGGCGAGTGGGCCGGCCAGAGCGTCGCGGGCGAGGTCTCCGTTAAAGTGACGCTGGTGGGCAATACGCTTCCCGCAGAGGTGAGCACTATCGTCCCCACCCGGACCCACGGCACCTTTGAGGGCTGGTACACCCAGGCGCCCACCGAGGAGCAGAAGGCCGAAGGGAGCTACAACTACTGGAGCACCGTAGCCAAGAACGGTCAGAAGATCGTTCCCGGCACGGACGTCCCCGCGGGCGTTGAGATCCTCTACGCCGCGTTTGACGACAGCGCCGATGTGCAGCCGACCGACAAGCAGGTCACCTTCTATCTGGACTATAACGGTATCAATGGCCAGTGGGGCCACTGCATGTCCCTTACCCGCGACTACAGCGCGGAGAAGGACGGCTACGAGCTCACTGTCGGCGATCTGGCCGTGCTGTATCTGAACTGGGACAGCAATGATGACGTCGAATTCACGGACATGAACTCCCTGAAGCAGTACTGGGAGAACAAGAACGCGGCCGGCGGTTTCAACGGCTATATCTTCAAGGGCTGGGCCGATAGCCCGACGGCCACGGCGGCCAACGTCGAGGCCGGCAAATTGGTCAAAAATGGCGACAGTATTTATGCCGTGTGGACCAAGGACGGCGCCGGCAACGATACGTTTGACCGTACAGACCCCGCGGCCGGCCCCCTGCAGAGCATGCACATCGAGGGCTCGGGCGGGAGCCACAACAGCGGCACCATGGATTGGACCACGCATATGACCGGCGGTAACGCCATCACCTTCTCCATCGCTCCCTCTCCCAGCCGGGCCACCTTCAAGACCCTGACCTGGACCGTCAACGATGGGAAGAACTCCACGACGGTAACTTATAAGACCGAAACGCCGGAGGCCGTGACCGTGAGCCTGGGCGACAAGATCAGCCTGACGGCCAACGGCAGAAACCTGACTGTCACCTATACGGGCGATAAGACTGGCCGTGATACGATCCGCATAACGGTGAATGTGGCCGCCGAGAATATGGACGGCACCGCCGTCAGCAACAGCGGCGTTGCCGCACAGGCATTCTTCACCCATAACTGGGGCAATCCCACGGCGTCCAAGCCCGCTACCTGCACCGAGAACGGCTACGAGGATTACACCTGCGCCGTCTGCGGCGAGACGAAGCATGTCATACTCAAGGCCGGTCACAACTGGGAGCTCGACAAGACCTCTAACCAGACCCACCCCGCCAACTGCGACGAGCCGGAGAGCCGCTTCTACCGGTGCAACAACTTCAATAACGGCGTGCGGTGCACGGAGACGAAGGTCGAGACGAACGGCAAGCCTCTGGGCCACGACAACAAAGTGCAGGTCATTGACAGCTGCAACGGCAAGACCACCATCACCACCTGCAAGCGCTGTGGCCACATGACGGTCGAGGAAGAGACCGGCATCGACAACCACAATTATAGCTCTGCCTGGTATGTCGACAAGCAGGCCACCTGTGTCAGCGAAGGCAGCATGTCCCATCACTGCACGAGATGTGGCGCGATAAAGGAGAGCACCCCCATCCCCGTGGACCGCAACGCCCACACCTGGGGAGCGTGGGTCGTGCCCAAAGCGGCCACGCCGGATACGCCCCTCACGGAGAGCCGCACCTGCGTCGACTGCGGCGCGCTGGAGTATAGGGCCCACGTCCACACCTGGAGCGGCTGGACGGTGACTACCGCGGCCACCATAAGCGCCAACGGCGTGGAGACCCGCACCTGCACCACCTGCGGCGGGCAGGAGCGGAAATCCACTCCCAAGATCCCCACTGAGTGGCGCATGTCCGGCAGCAACCTGTACTGGTATGAGGGCAGCACCGTTAAGACCAACGCCCTTGTGGACAACGGCAACTACTATGTGGGCGCCGACGGAACGCGTCAGACCGGCTGGATCAGCCTGGGCAACGGCGATTATTACTACGGCAGCAGCTCCGGCGCTCTGGTGAAGAACCAGTGGCTGCAGCTGGGCGGCGTGTGGTACTGGATGAAGGCCGACGGTCTGATGGCCCGTAACGAGACGGTCAACGTGGGCGGCGCGGACTACATGTTCTCCAACAGCGGCGCCATGCGTACCGGCTGGATCAACCTCGGCAACGGCGATTACTACTACGGCAGCGGCTCCGGCGCTCTGGTGAAGAACCAGTGGCTGCAACTGGGCGGCGTGTGGTACTGGATGAAGGCCGACGGTCTGATGGCCCGTAACGAGACGGTCAACGTGGGCGGTCTGGACTACATGTTCTCCAACAGCGGCGCCATGCGTACCGGCTGGATCAACCTCGGCAACGGCGATTACTACTATGCCAACGGCTCCGGCGCGATCCAGAAGAACAAGTGGCTGTATGTGGACAACGTGTGGTACTGGGTGAAGCCCGACGGCCTGATGGCCCGCAACGAGAAGCTGACCATCGGCAGCGCGGAGTATATGTTCACCAACAGCGGCGCCATGCGCACTGGCTGGATCTATCTTGGCAACGGCGATTACTACTATGCCAACGGTTCCGGCGCGATCGTGAAGAACCGGTGGATCAAGTCCGGCGGCGACGATTACTACCTGAAAGCCGACGGCCTGATGGCCCGCAACGAGTATATCCAATCCTGGCATGTGAACAACAGCGGCGCCTGGGACAACAAGTAAAGCCATAAGACAAGCGAGAGGACGGGTCTTCGGACCCGTCCTTCATTATATTTTAAATGGTATCTTTGCCGTTTGCCCCTTTCTTTTGGCTGTTTATCATGCTATAATAACCATGAGCGACTGTCATGATCTGATGTCAGGGCCGCGGGCAGCTGTGCTGCAATGGCCGCAAAGCGGCTATCATATTAGATATTTCACGGGGGTAGGCCCCGCTACGCAGAAAGGCAAAAACCTATGATTCTTGACAAGATATTCGGCACCCACTCTGCCAGAGAGGTAAAAAAGCTCCAGCCGCTGGCGGATAAGATAGAGGCGCTGGAGGGGAAGTTCCGGGGCCTCACGGACGAGCAGCTTCGGGCCAAGACCGACGAGTTCCGGCAGCGTCTGGCGGCGGGGGAGACCACCGACGACATTTTGCCGGAGGCCTTTGCCACCGTGCGGGAGGCGGCGGACCGGGTGCTGGGCATGCGCCCCTTCCGGGTCCAGCTCATCGGCGGCATCGTGCTCCACCAGGGACGTATCGCCGAGATGAAGACCGGCGAGGGCAAGACGCTGGTGGCCGTGCTGCCCAGCTACCTGAACGCCCTGGAGGGCAAGGGCGTGCACATCGTTACCGTCAACGACTATCTGGCCCGGCGTGACTCGGAGTGGATGGGCAAGGTCCACCGTTTTCTGGGTCTGGAGGTGGGCCTGATCGTCCACGGCCTGTCCCGGGAGGAGCGGCAGAAGGCATACAACGCCGATATCACCTATGGCACCAACAACGAGCTGGGCTTTGACTACCTGCGGGACAACATGGCCCTTTACAAGCGGGACATGGTCCAGCGGGGCCACAACTTCGCCATCGTGGACGAGGTGGACTCCATCCTCATCGACGAGGCCAGAACGCCCCTGATCATCTCCGGGCAGGGGGATGAGAGCACCGATATGTACCGGCAGGTGGACGACTTCGTCCGCCGCCTGCGCAAGGGCGTAGTGGTGTCCGTGGAGGAGAAGGAGGAGTTCGAGACCGCCGACGAGAACGCGGACTATCTGGTGGACGAGAAGGCCCGCACCGCCACCCTGACGGCCAACGGTATCGCCAAGGCGGAGCAGTATTTCGGCGTGGAGAACCTGTCCGATCTGGAGAACACCACCCTGACCCACCACATCAACCAGGCCATCAAGGCCCACGGCGTGATGAAGCGGGACATCGACTATGTGGTCAAGGACAACGAGGTCATCATCGTGGACGAGTTCACCGGCCGGCTCATGCTGGGCCGTCGGTATTCCGAGGGGCTCCATCAGGCCATCGAGGCCAAGGAGAACGTGGAGGTCCAGCGGGAGAACAAGACCCTTGCCACCATCACCTTCCAAAACTACTTTCGTCTGTACGGCAAGCTGTCCGGCATGACCGGCACCGCCCTGACGGAGGAGGAGGAATTCACCTCCATCTACAATCTGGACATCATCGAGGTGCCCACCAACCGGCCCGTCATCCGGGTGGACAGCCCGGACGTGGTGTTCAAAAACGAGGCCGGGAAGAACCGGGCCATCATCCGCCAGATCATGGAGTGCCACGCCAAGGGCCAGCCGGTGCTGGTGGGCACGGTGAGCATAGAGAAGAGCGAGTATCTGTCCGGCCTTCTGAAAAAGCAGGGCGTCGCGCACAACGTGCTGAACGCCAAGCACCACGAGAAGGAGGCCGAGATCGTGGCCCAGGCGGGCAAGCTGGGGGCCGTGACCATCGCCACCAACATGGCCGGGCGCGGTACGGACATCATGCTGGGCGGCAACGCGGAGTATCTGGCCCGGCAGGATCTGAAAAAAGCGGGCTATGCGGAGGAGGTCATCGCCGAGGCTACCGGCTACGCCGAGACCGACGACGAGACCATTCTGGAGGCCCGTAAGCTGTTCGCCCAGCGCCAGGCGGAGCATAAAAAGGTCACCTCCGCCGAGGCGGAGCAGGTCCGGGCCGCCGGGGGACTTTTCATCCTGGGCACCGAGCGGCACGAGTCCCGGCGTATCGACAACCAGCTCCGGGGCCGTTCCGGACGGCAGGGGGACCCGGGCCAGAGCCGGTTTTACATCGCCCTGACCGACGATGTCATGCGGCTTTTCGGCTCGTCCCGGATCATGGGCATGATGGAGAATCTGGGGCTGGACGAGGACATGCCTCTGGACAATAAAATGCTCTCCAACGCCATCGAGCAGGCCCAGAAGACCGTGGAGAGCCGCAACTTCCAGGCCCGGAAAAACACCTTGGAATACGACGACGTGATGAACGTGCAGCGCAACATCATCTACGAACAGCGCCGGAAGGTGCTGGACGGGGAGGATCTGCACAGCTACGTGCACAATATGATCTCTGACGTGATCGGCGCCGACGTGACCGACGGTCTGGGCGGTATGAGCCATCCGGAGAGCGAGGAGCACCTGGAAAAGGTCCTGGAGCCCTTCTATCAGCTGTTCCTGGCCAGAGGCCAGATCAACGGCGGGGAGGGGCTGTCCGCCCTGACGGCGGAGGCGCTCACCGAAAAGCTCCAGGCCATCGCGGACCAGGTCTACCAGCGCCGGGAGGAGCAGTTCGGCCTCATGCCGGACGGCACCCCCGTCATGCGGGAGCTGGAGCGGGTGATCATGCTCCGGGTGGTGGACGAGTACTGGATGGACCACATCGACGCCATGGACGACCTGCGTCAGGGTATCGGCCTGCGGGCTTACGGCAACGTGAAGCCGGTGGACGCCTATAAGCAGGAGGGCTTCGAGATGTTCGAGGCCATGATAAACGGTATCAAAAACGAGGTGGTCCGCCGGATCTTCACGGTGCAGGTGCGCCGGGAGCAGACCATCGAGCGCAAGGCGGCGGCCAAGGCCAGTCTGAACAATGTGGGCGGCGACGGCTCCGTCAAGCGCCAGCCGGTGAAGAAGATCAAAAAGCCCGGCCGGAACGACCCCTGCCCCTGCGGCAAGTGGAAGGCCGATGGCAGCCGGCCCCTCAAGTACAAAGAGTGCTGCGGACGCAATGCCTGATATGCAGAAAGTAGAGTTTCTGCGATCCGGTCTTATCACCTGCCGGCACGGGTTTTCCACCCGGCTGGGGGGCGTGAGCGAGGGGATCTTTGCCAGCCTGAACCTGGGGGCGAATCGGGGCGACAGCATGGAGAACGTGCTGGAGAACTGGCGGCGGTTCGGGGACGCGCTGGGGGTGGATACCGCCCGGTTCGTCCATGGCCACCAGAGCCACGGGACAACGGTCCGTATCGCGGCCCGGGCCGACGCGCACGCCATCTCCGCGCCGACTCCCTGGCGGTCGGCGGACGGATATGTGACCAATGAGCGGGACGTGCCTCTGGTTGTGTTCACCGCCGACTGCACGCCGCTGCTCATGCAGGACCCGTCCGCGGGCGTCATCGCCGCAGTCCACTGCGGCTGGCGCAGCACGGTGGCGGACATCGAGGCGCAGGCCGTGAAGGCCATGGTGTCGCTGGGGGCGAAGCCCGAGAATATCCGGGCGGCCATCGGCCCCGGTATCCGCCGGTGCTGCTTCCAGACCGGGCCGGAGGTGCCCCGGGCCATCGACGGGCTGCTGGGCGGCGCGTCCAAGGGCCTGTACGGGCCGGATGAGACTGCGGCCGGGAAGTTCCGGGTGGACCTGCCCGGGACGGTGAAGCGCCGGCTGGAGCAATTGGGGCTGGCGGAAGAAAACATAGATGAGCTGGGCGTTTGCACCATGTGCCGGCAGGACCTTTTCTGGTCCCACCGGGCGCTGGGCGCCGCCAGAGGCTCTCAGGCCAATTTGATCGTGTTATGAATCGTTGCTATCAGAAAATCATATGCTTGCTTCTGGCGGGACTGACGCTGGCGCTGAGCGGGTGCGGCCTCCTGTCGGAGGAGGAGCTGGGCGAGATATCCGAGGACGCGGCCCGGCAGCAGCCGGTGCGTCAGGATATCGGCCAGGAGCTGCAGGCCAGCTATAAGGCGGACCATGTGTTCTCCCTCAACAGCATGCGGGGCGAGCCGTTCAACCCCTACACCACCGACAATTTGTGGAACCGGGTGGTGAGCATGCTGGTGTACGAGACGCTGGTCAAGACCGACGACAACTTTGACGTCCAGCCCGGCCTGATCACCGACTGGCATTCCGACGACGGAATGACCTGGACGTTCCGGGTGGACACCTCCCGGAGCTTCCACGACGGCGGCGTCATGACCCCTGGCGACGCGGTGGTCTGCATCGAGCAGGCCCGGGGCGGGCAGTACGCCCAGCGCTTTTCCCATGTGACGGGGGTCTATGGGGAAAGTGAGGACGCCTTCGTCGTCACGCTGGATGAACCCAACTGGCGCTTTCCGGCGCTTTTGAATATCCCCTGTGTGGAGGCCGGCGCCTTTTACGCCGACATGCCGCCTGGCACAGGGCCGTATAAATTCAACCGGACCGGGACCAAACTGGAATTGAATGAGGCCCACCCCCTCGCCGGCGAGATGCCGCTGGATTCCATCCGGCTGAAACGGTATCTGGAACCGGAGGACATCCTTCAGGCTTTTGAGGATTCCCTGCTGGATCTGGTGGTGAACAACCCCATGGATATGTCCAGTCTGGGCTACGCCAGCACCAACCTGACCAAGTATGTGGACACCACGAATATGCACTATCTGGGCTATAACATGACGAGCAAGCTGTTTTCCCAGCCCAGCTTCCGCGCTCTGATGACCTATGCCGTGGACCGGGACACCATCGTCTCCACCAGCATGCAGGGCGCGGCGGTGGCGGCCACGCTGCCCATCCATCCCAACAGCGCCCTCTATCCCAAGACCATTGCCAGGAGCCTGGAGTACTCGGAGAACGATCTGACCGTCTCGCTGCAAAACACCGGCGCCCGGGACGTGGATTATGACGGCGTGCTGGACGCGGGCCCCGTGCGGGCGGAGATCACGTTTCTGGTCTGTACCGACAGCGCCGTCAAGGTGGCGGCGGCCCGGCAGATCGCCACGCAGCTTCGCAACGCGGGCTTTGCCGTAATCATGGCGGAGATGGAGTACAACGATTACATCAAGGCCCTGGAGGAGGGCGCCTATGACATCTATTACGCCGAGGTGAAGATCTGCGACGACTGGGACATCAGGCCCCTGGTAGCGGCGGAGGGCGAGCTCAACTACGGCGGCGTCCGGGACCCCAATCTGGAGGGCTATATCAGGACGTTCCTGGCCAGCAACGGCGACTCGCTGACCACCGATGCGGAAATGCTCTACAGCTACATGGCCCAGTTCGCGCCCATCACCACCATCTGCTTTGAGAGGACCGAGGTGCTCTACCACCGGGGCGTGATCACCACCATCGATCCCACCCAGGACAATATTTTCAACGATATGCAGGACTGGGTCGTTGACCTGAGTTGAGCGTACATATTTCATTCCGGCCGGGCGGGGCCCCGGCGAGATAACAGGACGGGGGATAAGACATGACTGACAGGGATCTTCTCAACATGGCGCGGGAGGCCGCGCAGCACGCTTATGTGCCCTACTCCCACTTTCCCGTGGGGGCGGCGCTGGAGTGCGCCGACGGGTCGGTGTTCACCGGCTGCAATGTGGAAAACGCGGCCCTGGGCTCCACGATCTGCGCCGAGCGGACCGCCATCGTCAAGGCCGTCAGCGAGGGCCGGCGGAAATTCGTCCGTATCGCCATCTATGGAGAAGGGGAGAACTACTGTATGCCCTGCGGCGCCTGCCGGCAGGTGATGAGCGAGTTCGTCGGGCCCAGCGGCGATCTGGAGATACTCTGCACCCGCTCCGGGGGCCGGTACGTCAGCTACAGGCTCAGCCAGCTCATGCCCCATCCGTTCGAGTTCTGACAGACGAAAAATTTTTTCAATAATTGTAAGATCCCCCTTGACGGCAAGGGGGATTTTTGTTATAGTATCAAGGCACGCTGCTCCGGCGGGAGCAGTATGCCCTGCGCTGATCCGGGAGATTGCGCCGACGGGCGGTAACTCACGGGGAGCAAGTCCGGGGACCCGCGGAAAGGGTCCTGGAATCGGACGGAGCGGTTTTTTCGTACCGCGTATATCGCCTGACAGAAGAACACCGGCCCAGCCGGGTTGTTTTTTGGGGCAGGGTCTGATACGCACGGAACAGTGTACAGAAAAATCTGCCACCCGTGCGAGAAAACGTAAAACTCGTACAAAATGATGGAGGAAAACCAATGGCATCCAAGAAAATGATCCGCATCCGGCTCAAGGCCTATGACCATCAGCTGATCGACAAGGCCGCCGAGACCATCGTGGAGACCGCCAAGCGCACCGAGGCGCGGGTCTCCGGCCCCATCCCCCTGCCCACCCAGAAGGAGGTCGTCACCATCCTGCGGGCCGTGCACAAGTACAAGGACAGCCGGGAGCAGTTCGAGCGCCGCACCCACAAGCGCCTGATCGATATCATGAACCCCACCCAGAAGACGGTGGAGGCCCTGATGAGTCTGGAGCTGCCCGCGGGCGTTGAGATCGAGATCAAGCTGTAAAAGCACATTTAATAATAAGTTATCTAACCCGCAGTCTGCGTGAGCAGACGGGTCATGTTGCGCGGTCGCCGTTACCGGCCGCCCAACCAATAACCGAAGGAGGAAAACCATGAATAAAGCCATCATTGGCAAGAAGGTCGGGATGACCCAGATCTTCGACGAGACGGGCAAGGTCGTTCCCGTCAC
>CANQMO010000032.1 GCA_947624985.1 uncultured Oscillospiraceae bacterium
CGCGGGCATAGCTCATTTGGCAGAGCGCCACCTTGCCAAGGTGGAGGTAGCGAGTTCGAATCTCGTTGCCCGCTCCAAAAAGACCGCCTGACTCCACGTGTCAGGCGGTCTTTCCGTATATAAAAGCTTTTGGGCGGCGGTCCGGGCAGAGCTTTTGTGAAATATACACATTATGAGAAATACACTTTTTTGTGCAATTTCAGAAAGCATATGGTATAATGGCCGCGATATGAAAAGTACCGGTCGTGCTCCTGCCTGCGGCGGAACCGCGCGACAGGACAACGCGGCCGCGGGAAGCGCGATTTTTTGGAATAGCCGGGGAAGGACTTTTATGAAGCGTGTTTTTATCGACGGCAGCGCCGGGACCACCGGTCTGCGCATCCATCAGCGCCTGGCCGGACGGGAGGATATCCGCCTTGTGACCATCCCGGAGGCGCGGAGAAAGGACCCCGCCGCCAAGAGGGAGATGCTCCACGGCGGCTGTGACATCGCCTTTTTGTGCCTGCCGGACGACGCGGCGCGCCAGGCGGTGGAACTGGCCGGGGGATCTTCCGCAGTGCTGCTGGACACCTCCACCGCCCACCGGACCGACCCCTGTTTTGCCTACGGCTTTCCGGAGCTTTCCGCCGCCCACAGGGAGAAGATCGTCTCCTCCCGGCGCATCGCCGTGCCGGGCTGCCACGCCAGCGGCTTCATCGCACTGGTCCATCCTCTGGTGGAGGCGGGGCTCATCGCCCCGGACACGGCTTTGACATGCTTTTCTCTCACCGGTTACAGCGGCGGCGGCAAGGCCATGATCGCCCAGTACGAGGCCCCGGACCGGGACAGGCTTCTGGACGCGCCCCGCCAGTACGGTCTTACGCAGAACCACAAGCATCTGCGGGAGATGGCCGCTGTGACAGGTCTGACCTGCGAGCCGGTGTTCTGCCCGGTGGTGGGGGACTTTTACAGCGGTATGGAGGTCACGGTACCGCTCTTTGACCGGGACCTGCGCGGTACGCCGGCGGACGTGCGCCGGGTCTATGAAGAAAAATACGCCGGGCCGGTGGTCCGCTATGCGGCTCAGACGGAGGAAAACGGCTTTCTCTCCGCCGGCGCCATGGCCGGCCGGGACGGCATGGAGGTCTCCGTGGCCGGAAACGACCAGCGGCTGCTGCTCACGGCCCGATTCGACAATCTGGGCAAGGGCGCTTCCGGCGCGGCGGTCCAATGTCTGAATCTGGTGCTGGGCGCGGATGAGACGTGCGGGCTTGTGCTTTAAGACAGATCAGACTGTCATTCGATAGAAAGGATTTCTCTGTATGGAATTTATCTCCGGCGGCGTGTGCGCCGCTAAGGGCTTTACCGCCAACGGCATCCACTGCGGCATCCGCAAAAACCCGGAAAAGCGGGACCTGGCCCTGGTATACAGTGAGAAGCGGGCGGCGGCTGCAGCCGTGTACACCACCAACAAGGTCAAAGGCGCGACGCTGCTGGTGACGCGCAGGCACCTTGCCGACGGCTGTGCCCAGGCCATCGTCTGCAACAGCGGCAACGCCAACACCGGCAACCATAACGGCCCCCAGGTGGCGGAGGGCATGGCGGCTCTGGCCGCCCGCGCGATGGGCATCGAACCTGCGGACATGGTGGTGGCCTCTACCGGCGTGATCGGTCTGCCCATGGACCTGGCCCCCATCGAGGCGGGCATGCCCGCGCTGGCGGCGGGGCTGAGCAGGGACGGCGGCGATTTTGCGGCCCAGGCCATCATGACCACGGACACCGTGCCAAAACAGGCGGCGGTCCGCTTTGAGGTCGGCGGCGTACCCTGCCGGCTGGGCGGCATGGCCAAGGGCTCCGGCATGATCCATCCCAACATGGCCACCATGCTGGTCTTTCTCACCACCGACTGCGCCATCTCACCGGTCATGCTCCAAAAGGCCCTGTCGGAGAACGTGAAGCGGACGTTCAACATGCTCTCCGTCGACGGAGACACCTCCACCAACGACACCGTCTGCGTGCTTGCCAACGCAATGGCCCAAAATCCGCCTGTCAAGACGGAGGGGCCGGACTTTGACGCCTTTTCCCGGGCTCTTGATGCCGTTATGGTCCAGCTGTGCCGGGCCATCGCGGCCGACGGAGAGGGGGCTAGCAAGCTGCTGGAGTGTCGGGTGACCGGCGCGAAGGACGAGCACGCCGCCCGCCTGGCCGCCAAGAGCGTGATATGCTCCTCCCTTGTCAAGAGCGCCATGTTCGGCGCGGACGCCAACTGGGGACGGGTGCTGTGCGCCGTGGGATACAGCGGTATACAGGCGGATCTTGACCACATCGACATCGTATTCTCCTCCCGGGCGGGAGATATCCTGCTGTGCAGGGACGGCACGGGCGTTGATTTTTCCGAGGAGGAGGCCAAGAAGATCCTGTCGGAGGACGAGATAGACATCCTCATCACACTGCGGGACGGCGACGGCGCCGCCACCGCCTGGGGGTGCGATCTGACATACGACTATGTGCACATCAATGGGGATTACCGGACATGACGGAATATGCTCTCACGCCGGCGTTTCTGGCGGAAAAGGGATATAAGGACCGGATCGTGGCCATTAAATACGGCGGCAGCGCCATGAAAAACGGCGCCCGCAGGCGCCAGGTCATGCAGGATGTGGCCGCGCTCCATGCCGGCGGGGTCCGGGTCGTGCTGCTGCACGGGGGTGGGCCGGAGATCAACGCCATGCTGGGCCGGCTGGACATCCCCTCCCGGTTCAAAGACGGTCTGCGCGTCACGGACGGGGCGACTATGGCCGTGGTGCAGATGGTCCTGGCTGGAAAGGTGAACAAGGACCTGGTTGCCCTGCTGGGCAGCATGGGAGCGCCCGCCGTGGGCCTCTCCGGGGTGGACGGCGGTCTGCTGCGGGCCGAGCCGAAAGACCCGGAACTTGGCTTCGTGGGCCGGGTCACAGATGTGGATACCGGGGCGCTGCTGGCGGTCATGGATGCGGGGTATATCCCCGTGATCTGCCCGGTGGCCGCGGATGGGGACGGGAACGTCTATAACGTCAACGCCGACACCGCCGCCGCCTGGCTGGCCGGGGCGCTGGGGGCCGGGCGGCTTCTGCTGATGACGGATACCCCCGGCGTTTTGCTTGACAAAGACGACGAGACGAGCCTTATCCCCCGCCTCACTCTGGACCAGGCGGAGGCGCTTCGCGCCGGGGGCGTGATCTCCGGGGGCATGGTACCCAAGGCGGAGTGCTGCGCTCTGGCGGTGCGCCGGGGCGTGGAGCGGGTGGCTGTGCTGGACGGACGGCTGGAACATGCCGTCGCCAGGTTTCTCCTGTCCGGGGAGACCATGGGAACTTCCTTTGTGGAGGCATGAGATGACAACGAAAGAACTGGATGAAAAATACATCGCCCACACCTATGCCCGCTTTCCCGTGGAGATCATCCGGGGCGAGGGGAGCCTGGTATGGGACGAGGAGGGCCGGGAGTATATCGACATGGGTACCGGCATCGCGGTGAACACCTTCGGCCACCGGGACGCGGCGTGGGTGGCGGCTGTCCGGGAGCAGATGGACCGGTTCCAGCACACCTCCAATCTCTATTACACCGGCCCCGGCGCCAGACTGGCCCAGGCCATGTGCCTGGCCACGGGCATGGAGAAGGTCTTTTTCGCTAACTCCGGCGCGGAGGCCAACGAGTGCGCCATCAAGGCCGCCCGCAAGTGGGCCGGGACCAGAAAGGGTCCGGAGTATTACAACATCATCACCCTGAAAAACAGCTTTCACGGTCGGACTCTGGCCACGCTGGCTGCCACGGGGCAGGACGCCTTTCACAGCCAGTTCACCCCCATGCCGGAGGGCTTTCTCTACGCCGATCCCGCCGATCCGGACAGTCTCAGGACTCTGGCCGCATCTCATAACTGCGCGGCGATCCTCTTTGAGGCCGTTCAGGGGGAGGGCGGCGTGCTGCCGCTGCCGGGGGCGTTCGTGAAGGCCATGGAGGAGACGGCGCGGGAATATGATCTGCTGCTCATGGCCGACGAGGTGCAGATCGGAAACGGCCGCAGCGGCGCACTGTACGGCTATATGAATCTGGGTCTTGCCCCCGACGTGGTGACGACCGCAAAGGGTCTGGGCGGCGGGCTTCCCATCGGCGCATGTATGCTGGGCCGCCGGGCGGCGGACGTGTTTACCTACGGCGATCACGGCTCCACCTTCGGCGCCAATCCCATCGTCTGCGCCGGGGCGCTGAGCATCTTCTCCCGGCTGACGGAGGATATACTGTCCGGGGTGCGGACGCGGTCCAGGCTCATCTTCGACCGCCTTACCGGCGCACCCGGTATCCGCGCCGTCACCGGTATGGGGCTGATGATCGGCGTGGAGACCGACAGGCCCGCGGCGGAGGTGGTGGCCGCCTGCCGGGAGCAGGGCGTGCTGGTGCTGACGGCCAAGTCGAAAGTCCGGCTGCTGCCGGCGCTGAATATCCCCATGGATCTGCTGGAAAAAGCTCTGGCGGTGATACGCGCCGCCTGTATCTGAAAAGAACACGGGGTGCTTATGCGCATGGGTTCGTGAGGGCGGAAACATTTGGACCGGGGAGAAAGACGTCGATTTTCCCGGATCCAATACACCGGACAAATTGCTTCAGTCCTTAAGCTGTGCGCTCACTTTATGGCGGCGACCAGATGCTCGCCGATGAGATACACGTCGCCCGCGCCCACGGTCAGCACCAGATCGCCGGGCTGGACGCTGGCCCGGAGGATGGTCTCGATCTCGTCAAAGGTGGGCCGGAAGATACTGTTCGGTATCTCCTTGGCCAGAGACGCGGAGGAGATACCCAGGGTATTGGTCTCCCGGGCGGCGTAGATCTCCGCCAGAATGGCCAGGTCCGGACGTTGCAACTGGGTGACGAAGTCGTGGAACAGGGCGTTGGTACGGGAGTAGGTGTGGGGCTGGAAGATGACGATGGTCCGCTTGTAGCCCAGAGGCTCCACCGCGTCCAGCAGAGCCTGAAGCTCGCCGGGATGGTGGGCGTAGTCGTCGTATACGTCCGCGCCGTTATACTTGCCCTTGAACTCAAAGCGCCGGTTGGCGCCCCGGAAGCCGGCCAGGCCGTAGGTGACGGCGGTGGGCGAAATGCCCAGCGTGATGGCGGCGGCGGCTGCTGCCAGGGCGTTTTTCACGTTGTGCAGTCCGGGCACCTGTAGGTGCAGATGGGTGAAGAACGCCCCCCTGTTGAGCACGTCAAAATCCGTCTGGGCGCCCCGGCTGACGATGTTCACCGCCTGTACGTCCGCCTCCGGGGCCAGCCCGAAGGTGATCAGGCGCCGGTCCAGGGTCTTGAGAGCGTCCATGGTGTTGAGGTCGTCGTAATTCGCCACCACCACCCCGTCGGGGGGCACCAGCCGGGCGAATTTCAAAAAGGAGGTCTTGACCGCCTCCAGATCCGCGAAGTAGTCCAGATGGTCCGCGTCGATGTCCAGGATCACGGCGATGGTGGGGCAGAAGGAGAGGAAGCTGTCATAGTACTCGCAGCTTTCCATCACGATGGTGTCGCCCGCGCCTACCCGGTGCCCGGCGTGGAGCAGGGGCAGGGTGCCGCCGATCATGACGGTGGGGTCCTTCTCCGCCGCCATGAGGATGTGGGTGCACATGGAGGTAGTGGTGGTCTTGCCGTGGGTGCCGGCGATACACAGGGCGTTTTTATAGCGCTTCATCAGCGCGCCCCATGCCTGGGTCCGTTCAAAGACGGGGATACCCAGCTGATGGGCGGCCTGGATCTCCGGGTTGTCGTCCCGGACCGCCGCCGTGCGGACGATGAAGTCATAGCCCGTGTTGATGTTTTCCGCGAAGTGGCCGATGTTCACCCGGATACCGATGGATTCCAGGTGAGAGACCTTCTCGCTGCGCTGCATATCGCTGCCGGAGATCACCAGTCCCTCTCCGTGGAGGACCTCCGCCAGCGGCGACATGGACACGCCGCCAATGCCGATGAGATAGCCCCGCTTGCCGGGGTGCAGGTATTCGTCAAAAGCTGCCATCATCTTTATACCCCATATGTTGTATGTAAAAAACTGTCATGTCATACCACTGGTATTTGATTTATTATATTCTCTCACCGTGCAATTTACAAGTGGTATTTCATCAAGAAAAAAGCCCGGCTGTGGCCGGGCTGAAAAGCATCTCAGCTTTGTTCGCCTGAGCCCGGCGCCGCAGGCGGCGTGGCGGGCGTTGCGGGCGGGGCGACAGGCGCCGTGGGCGGTGTGACAGGCGACGCGGGCGCCGGCGCGTAATAGGGGGCTGCCGCCGGGGCGGGCGCCGCGGCGGCCTTCGCCATATCCTCCGCCTGCTTGGCCAGAGCGGCGTCTATCCTGGCCGCGGTGTGGTTGCGCACCACCACCAGGATCACGGTCACCGTGTCCAGCAGAGCGTTCAGGCAAAAGCCGATACCCAGAAACTGCATGGCGTTGATGAAGTTGTCCCGGCTCACGCCCATGAGTACGCCAAAGCTGTCCACCAGACCGATGGCCGTCAGCACGCCGAGGGCAATGCCCAGCAGGCTGGTGATGAGCCCCACCCACCAGGCGGAGAACTTCATCCGGGCCAGGTCCAGGGTGTATTGCAGCTTCAAAACGCCGTCCCCGGCGATCACCACGCCGATGATGGTGACGATGAGCCGCAGGGTGATACTGATACCGATGGTGCCGGGCCGGATGCTGGCCGTGATCACCCACACGCCCGCCGCCAGCAGCACCGTGCCCGTGGCGAACTCCGAGCGGTACACGCCGCTGACCGGCTTGCGGATGAAGTAGATCAGGATATAGGCCACGCCCATCGCGCAGATCAGTCCGCCGATCGCATAGCCGCAGTAGTCATGGATGAAGTGGGGGCGGGCCAGAAAGGCGACGCCCAGCACCAGACACACCGCCGCGGCGATGGTCAGGTTGCGGATCGGATTCGTTAAGGCGCCGCTTTTTTTGGCCGGCTGTTCGCCGTCCCGGGCGGCTTTGTTCTTTGCCATGGAGATCATCCTTTCCGATACTCGTCAGCAGTTATTCTGCCGCGATCGTTCATCAAAAATCAACCTTATCTTATCATATCCGCCAGCGGCTTGTAAAGGGCCATATTGCCACGCTCTGCCGAACCAGGAAAGGAACGGTGGAATTATAAACAAATTGTGAAAGTTCTGTGACGGCGGTTGCCGTTGCGGGGCATGTATGGTATGATTTATGTGGTTTTTACTATAATAAAGCACAATATGTGCCACAGTCGCATTTTGAGATGAGGTAGCCGCCCAATGTCCAAATTCAGCGTACGCAAGCCCCTGACCGTTTTCGTGGCGGTCCTCGCCGTGATCATACTGGGTGTAGTGGCGTTCACGCGCATGACCCCGGACCTGCTGCCAAACATGGACTTCCCCTATGTGATGATCATGACCACCTATCCGGGCCAGAGCCCGGAGGTCATCGAGCAGGAGATCACCCGGCCTCTGGAGCAGTCCATGGCAACGCTGGAGCATATCAAGGAGCTCACCAGCACCTCCCAGGAGAACTATTCTCTGGTGGTGCTGGAGTTTGAGGAATCCGTCAACATGGACACCGTGGGGGTGGATATCCAGCAGAGTATCAGCGCCTTGCAGGGGACATGGGACGAGGCCGTGGGCACGCCCTATGTGCTGAAGATCAACCCCTCCGTGATCCCCGTGGCCATTGCCTCCGTGTCCCGGTCCGACATGGATATCACGGAGCTTTCCGACTTTCTGGACGAGACCGTCATCCCCAAGCTGGAGGGCGTGGCCGGCGTGGCCAGCGTCAGCACCAGCGGCTCCATCTACCGGCAGGTGAACGTGGTCATCAGCCAGGAGAAGATCGACGCGGTGAACCAGCGCATGGTGGACAAGGTCAACGGCCAGATGGACGACGCCCGGACGGAACTGGAGGACACCCGCTCGGAGCTGGAGGACGCCAAGGCCGAGCTGGACAGCGCCAAAGAGGAGCTGGACAGCGGCCGGGAGACACTGGTGGACCAGTCCGGCTCCGCCCAGGCGTCCCTCACCGGCAAGCAGACGGAGCTTTTGCAGGGGCGGATGAAGCTACAGGAACAGCTGGACGAACTACAGACCACCAAGACTACCATCACCACCGCCATCGCCCAGTTGCAGCAGGCCCAGAGCGGCCTTGCCGAGATCGACAGCGGTATCTCCCAACTGCAGGCGGGTATAGCTGGGGCCAATACCGCCCTGGAACAGGGCGGGGGCAGCCTGGAAGCCATGACGGCGGCCCGGGCGGATCTGGCGGCGCAGATCGCCCAGCTGGAGGCGGCTATCGCCGCCGCCCCCGGGCAGATCCCCGCGCTGGAGGCGCAGGTGACCGCCGCCCAGCAGGCGGTGGACGCCCTGAAGGCCCAGCTGGAGACCATGCCGGCGTCGGAGGCCCTTCCCGCTTCGGAGGGAACGGCCGAACCGGCGGTCAGCAGAGCGGAGCTACAGGATCAGCTGGCGGCGGCCGAGCAGGCGTTGCAGCAGCTACAGGATTCTCTGGCGGCCCTCCGGCAGACGGCGGAGACGGGCCCGGCCACTCTGGAGCAGATGAAGGCCGCGCTGGATCAGCTGGATCAGGGGATCGCTCTGGTGCAGCAGCTGCCAGAGATGGAGGCCCAGCTTGCCCAGTTGCAGGCCCAGCGGGCCCAGGTGGTCTCCTCCTTGTCCCAGCAGGGCGTCGCCGAGGCCGATCTGCCCGTCAAGATACAGGAGCTGCAAGGCAATCTTGCCGAGGTGGACAGCGGTATCAGCCAGATCAACGACGCCATGGACCAACTGGACAGCGGCGCCATACAGCTTTCTCAGGCCATGGGCGTGCTGAGCCGGAGCCAGTCCTCCGGCCTTCTGGAACTGGCGGACGCCGCGGCGCAGATCACCGTCAATTCCGCCAGCCTGGACTCCGCTCTGGAGCAGGTGGAATCGGGGCTGGAGCAATTGGAGGACTCCCGGACCGACGCGCTGGCGCAGGCGGACATGTCCGGCGCCATCACCATGGACACGGTCTCCCAGATATTGAGCGCGCAGAACTTCTCCATGCCCGCCGGCTTCATTCAGGAGGACGGCGTCAGCTACATGGTCTCCGTGGGCGACGAACTGCGCAGCGAGGATGAACTGCGGCTGCTGCTCCTGTTCGACACCGGCGAGGACGGCATCGGCCCCATCTATCTGGAGGATGTGGCGGATATCTTCGTGACGGACAATTCCGGCTCCGTCTATGCCAAGCTGAACGGCTCCGACAGTATCATGCTGACCTTCGACAAGCAGTCCAACGCGGCCACGGCCGAGGTGAGCGACAACCTCCGGGCCCGGTTCGACGAACTGGAGAAGGAATATCCCGGACTGGAATTCGTGCCCCTGATGGACCAGGGCGACTATATCTATCTCATCGTGGACTCCATCATGGAGAGCCTTTTCACCGGTGCGCTGTTCGCCATCATCGTCCTGTTCCTGTTCCTGCGTGACCTGCGGCCCACCGTTATCACGCTGGTGTCCATCCCGGTGAGCGTGATCTTCGCGTTCGTGCTGATGTACTTCTCCGGCGTGACGCTGAACATGATCTCTCTGTCGGGTCTGGCCGTGGCGGTGGGCATGCTGGTGGACAACTCCATCGTGGTCATCGAGAACATCTACCGCCTGCGGTCCAAGGGCGCCACGGCGGTGCAGGCGGCGGTGGCCGGCGCCAGCCAGGTGGCCGGGGCGGTCACGGCCTCCACGCTGACCACGGTGTGCGTGTTCCTGCCCATCGTGTTCGTGGAGGGGATCACGCGCCAGCTGTTCACCGACCTGGCCCTGACCATGACCTACTCGCTGATGGCGAGTTTGATCATCGCCCTGACGCTGGTGCCCGCCATGGCCAAGGGCATGCTGAAAAAGGAAAAGAAAAAGCGTGCCCGCGGCAAACGGGAAAAGCACGCCGCCAAATCGGACGAGGGGGCGTTTTACCGGGGCTACCGGGCCCTGGCGGCCTGGAACCTGCGCCATAAGTGGGTGGCGCTGGGCTCGTCCGTACTGCTGCTGGGCGTGACGGCGTATCTCGCCCTGGGCAAGGGGTTCAGCTTCATGCCGGAGATCGATATGAACACGGTGAACGTGACCATCGCCATGCCGGAGGGCGTCGGGCGGGACGAGGCCGTGGCCACGGCGGACGAGGTCCTGAAC
The DNA here is from genome assembly GCA_947624985.1 of uncultured Oscillospiraceae bacterium. Taxonomy (GTDB): domain Bacteria; phylum Bacillota; class Clostridia; order Oscillospirales; family Oscillospiraceae; genus CAJOIG01. Next base: position 10,174 of record CANQMO010000032.1, read on the forward strand.
CGGATCGCCCAGCTTCCCAACGCGGAGTATGTGGGCGCCATGATGGGCAGCGGCACGCTGGCCGGTATGGGCGGCAGCACCGGCGTGAGCCTGGGCGGCGACGCCGCCAGCTACGACGTGACCGTGTATGTGGGCCTGCCGGAGGGAGATTCCGGCGCGGAGGCCGGCGAGACGATCGCCCGGCTCTGCGAGGACCTGCCCTGCCAGGTGAGCTATGATTCCGCCATGATGGACATGAGCATGCTCACCGGCAGCGGTATCACCCTCAACGTATTTGGAGAGGACATGACCGATCTGCAAACGGCGGCCTCCGCCCTGGGCCAGACGCTGGAGAAGGTCGATGGCGTGGCGGAGGTGGACGACGGGCTGGAACAGGCCGAGACCGCCTATCATGTGACCGTGGACCGGAACGCCGCCATGAAAAAGGGCTTCACCGTCGCCCAGCTTTACATGCAGATCGCCCAGGCCCTCACCGATTCCACCACCGCCATGGATATGGACATGGACGGCGTGACCGCCGACGTGCAGGTCAAGACGGAGGGGGGCGTGACCCTGACGGACCTGGAGGAGATGGAATTCACCGCCACGGACCAGAAGAGCGGCGAGACCTCCACCTTCCAACTGAAAGACGTGGCCCGTATCGACCCCACCGTCAGCATGGCCGCCATCAGCCGTATCGACCAGCGCCGGTACATCTCCGTGACCGCGTCGCTGGAGCCAGGCCATAACGTGACGCTGGTGACCGCGGAGGCGGAAAAGGCCGCGGCGGATGTGGATCTGCCCGAGGGCGTCACCTATGAGTTCGCCGGGGAGAACGAGACTATCATGGACGCGGTGGAGGACCTGTTCCTCATGCTGGTCATCGGCGTGGTGCTGGTGTACTTCGTCATGGTGGCCCAGTTCCAGAGCCTGAAAAGCCCCTTCATCGTCATGTTCACCATCCCCCTGGCCTTCACCGGCGGCTTTGCGGCCCTGCTGATCTGCGGGATGGACGTGAGCATCGTGTCCATCATCGGCTTCGTTATGCTGGTGGGTATCATCGTGAACAACGGCATCGTGCTGGTGGATTATGTAAACCAGTTGCGGGCCGGCGGCATGCCCCGCCGGGAGGCGCTGGTGGAGGCCGGTGTGACCCGAATGCGGCCCATTTTCATGACCAGTCTGACCACCATCCTGGGGCTCATCGTGATGGCCACGGGCCAGAACGTGGGCACGGCGCTCATGCAGCCCGTGGCGGTGGTGTGTATCGGCGGGCTTCTCTACGCCACCATCATGACGCTGTTCGTGGTGCCCTGTATCTATGACATTTTGAACCGGAAAGAGATAGAGGTGCTCACGGAGGAGGATCTGACCTTCCTGGAGGAGTAAAAGCAGGAGATGGGAAAAGGCGCGTCGCGCGACGCGCCTTTTTATTATGTATACCACCGAAATGATATTTTCCGCCGGTACAGCTTCCGACGGGATATGATATTCCCCACATGTATAATTATGTTAACACATAAGACATGCGGAGGGAACACCATGGCAGTACGGGCGACGACAGGCGGACAGGGAGTATTCGGAGCGGGCCTGCTCCGGCGGCGGCCGGTCTTGCGGGAGGGGCTGCTCCGGTGCGGCTCGTTTTTTCTGGGGCTTTGTCTGGGGGCGGGGCGGCTGTTCACCGGCGCCGGGCCCTTCGGCATGGCGGGCGTAGCGGCCTCCGGCTGGGGGCTGCGGGGCTTTCTGAACCTGTTGGGCGCCTCGGTGGGGTATTTCATCGCCGGGGGCGTATATCCCGGGGTGCGGTATGTGGCGGCGTGCTTTCTCATCTTCACGCTGGGCTTCATCACCCAGTCGCTGGAAATGCGCCGTCAGCGCTGGTTCATGCCGCTGGTGTCGGCGGCGGTAGCGGGGCTCACGGGCGCGCTGTACGGCGTGGGCGAGGTCGGCGGGATACCGGCCTCTATCCGGGTGTTTCTGGAGGTGCTGCTGACCGGCGGTGGCGCGTATTTCTTCTCTCTGGCGCTGGAGCCGGAGAAGCTGGTGACGGAGTCGGCGGAGACCCGCCGGAGCATAAGCGTGGCGGTACTGACGGCCTGCGCGCTGATGGGTCTGGCCCGGATCGAGATCTTTCGGACCGTGTCCCTTGGCCGGATACTGGGCCTGATGGCGGTGATGGCGGCGGGTTTCTGCGGTGGGCTCATGCCGGGCTGCGCCGCCGGGTGTGCCATGGGTCTGGCCATGGATATGACGGGCCGCTCGGCGCTCTTTTACGGGGCGGCCTACCCCCTGGCGGGACTGGTGGCCGGGGGGCTGTGCCGGTACGGGCGGCTGGCCTTTTCGGTGTGCTTCTGCGCGGCCAATGCGGTGGCGGTGCTGCTGGGCTGGAACGGGCAGCCCGCTATGTCGGCGCTGTATGAGTGCTTCATGGCGTCGGTGATCTTCATGCTGCTGCCCCAGAGCGTGCTGACGCCGGTAGGGTCGCTGCTGCGGGCCGGCCGGGGCCGGGGGGAGACGGCCTTCCGGCTGTATCAGGCCCAGCGGCTGGAGCACATGAGCGCCGGATTCCGGCGGCTTTACGAGTGCGCGTCCAGACAGGGACCAGAGCGGGCGCCCCGCAGCGAGGCGGGGGCGGTGCTGGACCGGGCGGCGGACGCGGTGTGCCGGACGTGTCCGGGCCGGGATGGGTGCTGGAAGACCGGCAGGGACCGGACGGTAAAGCTGCTGGGACCGCTTCTGGATGAGATGAACCGGAAGGGACGGCTCGCGCCTGGGGACCTGCCGGCGGCGTTTCGGGAGCAGTGCCGGCAGGTGGAGGCGTTCACCGGGGCGGTGAACGGAGAGCTGCGGGGCCTGGCCTACCGGCGGCAGTACCGGGCCCGGCTGAAGGAGGGCCGGGCAGCGGCCTACGGCCAGTACATGGATATGGCGGAGGTCATTGCGGACGCGGCAAAGGAAATGAGCGGCACGGCGGGGCCGGATCTGGCGGCGGAGCGGCGTCTCATCCGCTATCTGCGGGCCCGGGAGCTGGACGGGGTCTGCTCCGTGTTTCGGGACGGGCGCGGGCGTCTGCACGGCGTGCTCGAGGGCGCCGGAATGGAGGCGCTGGGGGAGGAGCCGGACTATCTGGAGAGGCTGTCGGAGGTCGTAGGCGTGCGCCTGTGCCGGGTAGGCGGTCAGGAGCCGGGCCGGATGGTGCTGCGGCAGGCGGAGCCTCTGGCGGTGTCCGTGGGTATCGCCTCCATGAAGAAGGAAGGCGAGAGCGTGTCCGGGGACAGGGGGACCTATTTCAAGACCGACAGCGGCCTGCTGTGCGTGATCCTGTCCGACGGCATGGGCGCCGGGGAGGAGGCCGCCCGGGAGAGCGGCGCCGCGGTGGAGATACTGGAGGAGCTTTTGAAGGCCGGCATAGAGCCCGGGTGCGCCATGCGGCTTTTGAATTCCTCCGCCATGCTGAAAAACGGCGAGAACTGGGGCTATGCCACGGTGGACCTTTGCTGCATCGACCTTTTCAGCGGGGAGACCCGCTTTTACAAATACGGCGCGGCCCCCAGCTATATCAAGACGGGCCGGGCCATCCGGCGGGTAAAGTGTACCTCTCTGGCGGCGGGGATGCTGGCGGGGGAGGAGTCCGCCCCGGACGTGGTGAAAATGCGCCTGCGGCCAGGGAACGTGGCGCTGATCGCCTCCGACGGGGTCCTGGCGGAGAACAACGACCAGTGGCTCCGGGACATCCTTGCCTCCGGCGACGATGTGGAGACCAAACTGCTGGCCAAGACGGCGCTGAAGGCCGCCATGGTCCGTTTCGGCAACGCCGACGACATGACCGCCCTGGCCATCCGTGTGGAGGAGCGGCAGTGATCCGCGCGGGGACGAGATTTCCGGGGAAATGGCTGGCGCGCCTGTATAAGAAGGGACCGGGCCGGGTAGACTGGAAGCATTGGGAAACAGGGGAGGCGCCGGCTATGGTGAAGGGTACGAACCGGCGGGTAGTCGTGGTGAGATCGCCCGACCCCCGCATTTTTGAGGAAGCCATTTTCGTCATACGGGAGGACCTGTTCCACCAGGGGGCCAGCGCCGAAAAGGTGCTGGCGGAGGCGAAACAGGCGGCGCGGGCCTATCTGCGCAAGACAACCGGTGGCCCCAGACGCCGCTTTCTCTCCCACATCCCGGCCACGCTCTACGCCGGACTTGGCGCGGCGGCAGCCGGTATCGCATGGCTCGCCTTTCGCTTTGTCGGCGTGTGAAGACGCTTTGCCGGAAGCAGCAGCAACGACCCCATGGACCGCATTGAGCGATCTGTGGGGTTTTCTGTTGCTTTTATGGAAGCAGCGTGGTAAACTTCTTCCATGGATATCGCAGTCGTTTTCAGACAAATGAGCGTGATGATGCTCATGCTATGCGTAGGCGTGGTATCGGCCAAAGCCGGGGTGGTGGACGCCGAGACGAACCGGCGGCTGAGCCGCTTCGCCATCGCCGTGCCCCAGAGCGCCACCATCCTGGCCAGCGCCATGGATCTGGAGGAGAGCGTGTCGGCGCTGACGGTGCTGGGCGTGCTGGGCGTGGGCTGCGTCATGTACGCAGTGCTGATCGCGCTGGGCCTTGCGGTACCGCGGCTGGCCCGGGTGAAGGATGCGGACCGGGGCGTTTACAGCTTCCTGACCATCTTCGGCAACGTGGGCTTCATGGGCTTTCCGCTGGTGGGGGCCCTGTTCGGGAGCCGGGCGGTGTTTTACGCGGCGCTGCTGTGCGTAATCTTCAACCTTCTCTGCTACACGGTGGGCGTCAGGTTCATCAGCGGAGGACGGGACGGGCGCTTCACCTGGCGGAAGCTTCTGAGCGCGCCGCTGATCTCATCCGCCCTGGCGGTGGCGATCGTATTTCTGCCCGTCCGCTGGCCGGAGCCGGTGCGGGAGGCCACCCGTCAGCTGGGGGACATGATATTGCCCCTGTCCATGATCATCGTGGGCGCCTCTCTGGGGGAGCAGAAGCTGAAGGACGTATTTCTGGACGGACGGGTGTATGCGTTCGCCCCGGTCCGGTTGCTGGCGGCGCCGGTGGCGCTTTGGGCGGTGCTGGGCCTGTTTGTGAAGGACAAATTGCTGCTGGATGTGGTGACGGTGCTGGGCGGCACCCCCGCGGCGTCGGTGTGCGCCATGCTGTCCATCCAGTACGGCGCGAACGAGAAGCTGGCCACCCGGGCGGTGTTTCTGACCACGGTGCTGTCACTGGGGACCGTGCCGCTGATCTGCTGGATGCTGTTGTGAGTTGACTATGGATCTGTGCGATTACAACGAAATGCGCCCTCTGCTGGAACGGGCGGGCTTTCGCTTTTCCAAAGGCAGGGGCCAGAATTTCCTGACCGCCTCCTGGGTGCCGGAGCGTATCGCGGACGAGGCGGGGCTGGGCCCCGGCTGCGGGGTGGTGGAGATCGGCCCCGGGGTGGGCTGCCTCACCGAGCGGCTGGCCGCCCGGGCGGAAAAGGTCCTTTGTTACGAGGTGGACAGGGCGCTGGAGCCCGTGCTGGCCGCCACGGTGGGGCGGCTGACCAACGTGCGGATCGTCTTTGCGGACGTGATGGGCCGGGACCTGCGTTCGGACGCGCAAGCGCTGCTGCCGGGCCTGGCATGGAGCGTGTGCGCCAATCTGCCCTACAGTATCACCACCCCGGTGCTGACGAAGCTGTATCAGGCCCGGTGCTTCAAAAGTATAATGGTCATGGTGCAGCAGGAGGTGGCCCGGCGGATGTGCGCGGACGCGGGGGACAAGGACTACGGGGCGTTTTCTCTGCTGACACAGTGGTTTGCCGAGCCGGAAACGGTGTTTTCCGTGGGCCCGGAGTGCTTTGTGCCCCGGCCAGGTGTGCACAGCGCCGTTGTCCGGCTCTCCATGCGGGAGGCGCCGCCGGCGGAGGTGGACGAGACGGCCTTTTTCCGGGTGGTCCGGGCCGCCTTCAACCAGCGGCGCAAGACCCTGCCCAACGCCCTGGAGGGGCTGTGCGGCAAGGAGCGGGCCATGGAGGCCCTGCGGACCTGCGGCTTTTCGGAGACGGTCCGGGGCGAGACGCTGTCTCTGTCGGACTTCGCGGTTCTGACCAATGGATTGATAAGCTCTGGAGCAATATAAAAGGGGGAAAGATCATGGCTCTTACGACGAACAGATATGTGCTGGACTGGGTGCAGCGGTGCGCGGACCTGTGCCGGCCCGACGAAGTGGTATGGCTTGACGGCAGCGAGGCCGAGCTGGAGGCTCTGCGGGCCGAGGCGGTGGCTTCCGGCTCCATCATCAAGCTCAACGAGGAGAAACTGCCCGGCTGCTACTACCACCACAGCAACCCCAACGACGTGGCCCGGGTGGAGGGGCGCACCTTCATCTGCTGCGAGAAGCAGGCCGACGCCGGCCCTACCAACAACTGGATGGCCCCGGACGAGATGAAGGCCATCCTGCGGGACATCTACAGAGGCTCCATGGTGGGCCGGAAGATGTATGTGGTGCCCTACTCCATGTCCGTGATCGGCTCGCCCTTCGCCAAGTACGGCTTTGAACTGACCGACAGCATTTATGTGGTGCTGAACATGGCCATCATGACCCGGATGGGCAAGGCGGTGTACGAGGCGCTGGGAGACAGCCCGGACTTCATCAGGGGCCTGCACGCCACGGCGGACATGGACCCGGACAAGCGTTACATCGCCCACTTCCCCCAGGAGAACTATATCATGACGGTGAACTCCGCCTATGGCGGCAACGCCCTGCAAGGGAAGAAGTGCTTCGCGCTGCGCATTGCCTCCTGCCTTGGCCGGGACGAGGGGTGGCTGGCCGAGCATATGCTCATTCTGGGCATTGAAAAGCCCGATGGGGAGATCACCTATGTCTGCGCCGCGTTTCCCTCCGCCTGCGGCAAGACCAACCTGGCCATGCTCATCCCCCCCGAGGTATATCGAAAGAGGGGCTGGAAGTGCTGGACTGTGGGGGACGACATCGCCTGGCTGCGGCCCGGTCCGGACGGGCGGCTGTGGGCCGTGAATCCGGAGAACGGATTTTTCGGCGTGGCCCCCGGCACCAGCGTGAAAAGCAACCCCAACGCTTTGGAGAGCACGAAGAAAAATACCATCTTCACCAACGTGGTCCTGAAAAGGGACGGCACGGTCTGGTGGGAGGGGATGGATAAGGACCCGCCCACGGACGCGGTCAACTGGAAGGGGGAGCCGTGGGACCCGACGGACGGGTCCAAGGGCGCGCACCCCAACTCCCGGTTCACCGCCCCGGCGGAGAACTGCCCCTGCATAAGCCCCAAATTCAACGACCCCCAGGGCGTGCCCATCTCGGCCATCATCTTCGGCGGCCGGCGGGCAAAGACGGTGCCTCTGGTGTACCAGAGCAAAAGCTGGGCCCACGGGGTGTTCACCGGCTCCGTCATGGGTTCGGAAAAGACCGCCGCGGCCGAGGGACAGGTGGGGGAGCTCCGCCGGGACCCCATGGCCATGCTGCCGTTTTGCGGTTATCACATGGCGGACTACTGGCAGCATTGGCTGGACATGGAGAGCAAGCTGACCGATCCTCCTAAGATCTTCAACGTGAACTGGTTCCGCACGGACGACACGGGCAGCTTCCTGTGGCCGGGATTCGGGGAGAATCTGCGGGCTCTGGAGTGGATACTGGGCCGGTGTGACGGCACGGCGGAGGCGACGGAGACGCCCGTCGGCTATGTGCCCCGGCCGGAGGACATCGACCTGACCGGACTGGAGGATCAGGTGTCGCCGGAGACGCTGAGAGAGCTGCTGACGGTGGACCCCGCCGCATGGAAGGACGAAGTGGCCGACATCAGGGCCCACTATGCCAGATTCGGCGACAGGCTTCCGGCGGAGCTTCAGGGGTGTCTGGCGGCGCTGGAGGCATGGGCCGGCTGAAAAATCGCAAAAATTGCAAAAAGCGATTGACAATTCAGTAAAGTTGTGATATGTTAATTGGGCGTCCGAAAGGGCGCCCATCAATATATGCGCGAGTGGTGGAATTGGCAGACTCGCTAGATTCAGGTTCTAGTGCTCATTCCGGGCGTGGGGGTTCAAGTCCCCCCTCGCGCACCAAATAAGGCTCGTCAGAGTGATACGAAAAGTGTCAGTCCGGCGAGTCTTTCTTTATAGTCTCTCCACAGCCCCGCCCGTATGGATCACGGGATGAATAGAATGGCGGGGAGGGAAACGCTATGCGAGAGCTTATATACGACAGACAGGCGGCCGTAGCCTATGCCCGCAAATGGGCGATGGGCCGAAATCCCGCCTATTATGATTTTGAAAACATCGGCGGTGACTGCACCAACTTTGCGTCCCAGTGTATCTTTGCCGGGGCGGGAGTGATGAACTATACGCCGGTCATGGGCTGGTACTATCGGTCGGCCTACGATCGGGCCGCCGCCTGGAGCGGCGTGGAGTATCTGTATAATTTCCTCACGGCCAACCGCGGCGCAGGGCCCTATGCCCGGGTCGTCACGGCGGCGGAGGCCGCGCCGGGCGACGTCGTACAGCTGGGCACGGCAGGCGGCGGATTTTACCACTCTCCTGTCATAACGGCCGTGTACCCGGCCATCCTGGTGGCGGCGCACACCTATGACGCGCTGGACCGGCCGCTGGATTCGTACCGCTACGGGGCCGTCCGTTTCCTGCACATCGAGGGCGTGCGGGCGTGATACGGACGGCGGGATGAGAAAGCACAAACAGGGTTACGCCCGGGCGTGCCCCTGTTTTATGCGTGATGTCCCGTTGACTTGACACCTTATTAATGGTATAATCCTTGGCAGAATTCATGGCGCGGCTGCGCCGGGATGTTGAAACATACCAGACAGAAGGGAGAACATCATGATCTATTCAGCGGAAGTTGACAAGATGACGTGCGTCGCCAAAGGCGCATATCACGGCCCGGCTCCCATCCCCGAGGAGGGCAAGTGGGTCCAGGCCAAGCAGATCAGCGATATCAGCGGCTTCACCCACGGTATCGGCTGGTGCGCCCCCCAGCAGGGCGCCTGCAAGCTGACATTGAACGTGAAGGACGGCATTATCGAGGAGGCTCTGGTGGAGACCATCGGCTGCTCCGGCATGACCCATTCCGCCGCCATGGCCAGCGAGATCCTTATCGGCAAGACCCTGCTGGAGGCGCTCAACACCGACCTGGTGTGCGACGCCATAAACACCGCCATGCGCGAGCTGTTCCTCCAGATCGTCTATGGCCGCACCCAGTCCGCGTTCTCCGAAGGCGGTCTGGTGGTGGGCGCCAGCCTGGAGGACCTGGGCAAGGGCCTGCGCAGCCAGGTGGGTACCATGATGGGCACTAAGGCCAAGGGCCCCCGTTACCTGGAGATGGCCGAGGGCTACTGCACCCGCATGGCGCTGAACGAGGCCGACGAGATCATCGGCTATGAGTTCGTGAACCTGGGCAAGCTGATGGACTTCATCAAGAAGGGCGACGATGCCAACACCGCCCTGGAGAAGGCCAAGGGCCACTATGGCCAGTTCGACAACGCCGCCCGGTACATAGACCCGCGGCAGGAATAAAGAGAGGAGGACAGGATAATGGCTCTGTTTGAAAGCTACGAAAGAAGGATCGACAAGATCAACGGCGTCCTCGCTCAGTACGGCATCGGCAGTATCGAGGAGTGCCGCACCATCTGCCAGGAGAAGGGGTTCGACCCCTATGAGATTGTCAAGGGCATCCAGCCTATCTGCTTCGAGAACGCCTGCTGGGCGTACACCATGGGCGCCGCCATCGCCATCAAGAAGGGCGTCAAGTCCGCCGCCGAGGCCGCCAAGGCCATTGGCGAGGGCTTGCAGGCTTTCTGTATCGATGGCTCCGTGGCCGACGACCGCAAGGTGGGCTTGGGTCACGGCAACCTGGGCGCCATGCTCCTGAGCGACGAGAGCAAGTGCTTCGCCTTCCTGGCCGGCCACGAGTCCTTTGCCGCCGCCGAGGGCGCTATCGGTATCGTGAAAAACGCCAACAAGGCCCGCAAGACCCCCCTGCGCGTCATCCTCAACGGCCTTGGCAAGGACGCCGCCCAGATCATCAGCCGTATCAACGGCTTCACCTATGTCCAGACCCAGTTCGACTACGCCACCGGCAAGGTGGCCGTGGTCCGGGAGATCCCCTATTCCAAGACCGAGCGGGCCGACGTGCGCTGCTACGGCGCGGACGACGTCCGCGAGGGCGTGGCCATCATGCACATGGAGGGTGTGGACGTTTCCATCACCGGCAACTCCACCAACCCCACCCGCTTCCAGCACCCTGTGGCCGGCACCTATAAGAAAGAGTGCATCGAGCAGGGCAAGAAGTACTTCTCCGTGGCCTCCGGCGGCGGCACGGGCCGCACGCTGCACCCGGACAACATGGCCGCCGGCCCCGCCAGCTACGGCATGACCGACACCATGGGCCGCATGCACTCCGACGCCCAGTTCGCCGGTTCTTCCTCCGTGCCCGCCCATGTGGAGATGATGGGCTTTTTGGGCATGGGCAACAACCCCATGGTGGGCGCCACCGTGGCTGTGGCCGTGGCCGTCAACGAAGCGCTCAACAAGTAAAAACCGTTTTCATCACAGCGCCCCGCCATCCGGCGGGGCGCTGCTGCCGCTTATAGGAAAAGAGGATGATATCATCTTGCGGCAAGCCGAGTGATGATTGAAAAGCGCGCTTTTGGGGTGTAAAGAGCGTCAGGCTGATGGCGGTAGATCCATTCAGGATTTTATGGTATGATCTATCAAAACAGAGATTTAACGGAGAGCAACATGAACGATATCTGGTCAGAAAATGTGCAGGGCGTTATGACGCTGTACCTCAGTCGAAAGCTGAGATTTGACGATGTGTTCTTTGAGCAGTATAAACGAGCTTTTGATATAGATGAAAATGCCGATATGAAAATACTGGAGATCGGCTGCGGCCCCGGGGCGCTTGCGGGATCATTACACAGATGGTATCCCAGGGCGCAGATCACCGCAATAGACAGGGACAGCAATTTCATTTCATTTGCGAAAGAGAACATCCCGGGAATAGATTTCATGGAAGGAGACGCAACGGACCTTCCATTCGGGGATCGCTCGTTTGACGTCACGATTTCCAATACGGTACAGGAACATATCGAACCTACAGCTTTTTGGGGCGAACAGCGGCGTGTATTGAAACCGGGCGGTGTGTGCCTTTGCCTCTCCGCAAGGAAGGGCTTGCAGTGCACTGCGCCTTGTCTGGAAACAACAGTGGCGGAAAAAGAGTTTTGGGAAAGTATTCCGCAGTCGGAGGACGAGCGGGAGAGGTACGGCGTCTGCCGATATCCGATGTCCGAGGCGGAGCTTCCCGCGTCAATGGAACAAAATGGATTTTCAGACGTAACGACCGGATACGCGATCATTGATCTGACGCCGGACGCGTCAAAGTATCCGGCTCAAATGGCAAGAGCGATGATCGAGGCCATGCGCCAAGGCGCTTTGGAGGCGATCAAGTCTGTTCATTCAGACTGTGCGGAAAAAGCTGTCTCGGCAGTGAACGCCAAATATGATGAGCGGCTTCGCCTGTACAGGGAAGGAGTAAAGCAGTGGGATACATCGGTTTCCGTGACAATGATCCTCCGTGGAGTAAAAAGATAACTTCTCATTGCGAGGATCGTGGGAACGTGTTATTATCGTCTTAGAGCGGTAGGCGGCGGAGACCGAGAACGAAAGAAATGGGGTCGCGCTGAGAATGAATATCACATATATCTTTGGCAACGGTTTCGATCTGCATGTGGGGCTGCACACCCGGTACTCTGATTTTCTGGAGGAGTATGTGGATCTGTCCGGCAGAGACAGCAACAATATCATTCTGTTCAAAGATCAGCTCCGCTCCGGCAAAGATCACATCCAGTGGTGGTCGGACGCGGAAGCCGCTTTGGGCAGGCACCTGGACGAGTACGACGATGATACACTGGACGGTTATCTTGAGCGCGTACTTGATCTGGAGGAGGAGATGGTGGAGTATCTCCAGCGGCAGCAGGACCTGTGCAGATTTGATGACCAGACGTCCATCGGGAATGTGTTCAAGGACTTTATCTATAACTCCTTTCAGGATTTCCTGCACGGGAACGCCATTGATATGAACGGGTCCGAAGAGAACCGGTTTCATTTTCTCTCCTTCAACTATACCTCCGTTCTTGACCGCGTTCTGGAGATATGTATGGACGGCAAAGGGTTTGGCCTCTTGTCAAGAAGGGTAGAAAACGCTACGGTGTACGACTGGCTCTATTCGGTATGCCACCTGCACGGCTCTGTTGATACGTCCATCGTGATGGGCGTGAACGACGAGAGCCAGCTGGGCCTGGCCGGCGGCGTTTCGGTCACGTCGGAGCTGCGGTGGAAGATCATCAAGCCGGAAATGAACGAGATGGCCCAGCTGCCCGGGGCGGCGAAGGGCATGGAGATCATAGACAACAGTGATGTGATAGCGATATACGGCGTCTCTTTTGGGGAGACGGACCAGCTTTGGTGGTCGAGGATCATTGACTGGCTGAAAGAGGATGGCTCCCATATACTGGTGCTTTTCCTGCGCACCGGGGAGAGGCGTGTCCGAAGAACGATCGCCTGGGAGAATGTAGAGCGCAGCAGACAAATGGGCAGGACGATCCTCAGCAAAATGCTGCGCAACGGCAGCATATACCCGATGGAGGACCTGCTGAGCCAGGTGCGGATCGTGACGGACACCAAAAGACTGGAATTGCGGCCGCTGATCTGCCCGGAGCCTGTCACGGCGGATATGTGACCGCCGGCGGTGGGCAGACAGCGAGATAGGAGAGGCAGAAATGACCATAGAACTTACATACGGCGCGCTGCGCGGCACTGTACAGACCATGGGGGGAGAGCTCATCTCCTTCCGGGACGGGGAGGGGACAGAGTACCTCTGGCAGGGGGACCCGGCCGTCTGGTCCGGGCGCGACCCCATTTTGTTCCCCATCGTAGGGGCCCTGAAGGACGGCGAGGTCGGTACGCCCCAGGGCGTATGCCGTCTGCCCCGGCACGGCTTCGCCCGCCACAGCGCGTTTACTGTGGCGGAGCAGGGGAGCGGCTATGTGACACTGGAGCTGCGGGACAGCCCGGAGACGCTGGTCTGCTACCCCTATCCCTTCCGGCTGCGGGTGACCCACCGGCTCACGGAAAAGGGATTTTCCACCGCCTACGAGGTGAACAATACCGGCGCCGAGCCCATGCCGTTTTGTATCGGCGGCCACACCGCCTTCCGCTGTCCCCTGTACCCAGGGGAGCGGTTCGAGGACTACAGTCTGGTCTTTGACCGGACAGAGGACGCGCCCTCCATCGCCGTAGGGCCCGGGGGCGTGCTGGACGGATATCTGGACGAGCCCTTTCTGCGGGGCACGGACGCCATCGCCCTGCGGCATGAGATATTTGACAGGGTGGACACGTTGATCTTTGACGGTCTGCGCTCTCAGTCGGTGAGACTGATGAGCCGGAGCACCGGCCGGGGCCTGCGGGTGGATATCGGACAGTTTCCCATGCTGGGCGTCTGGACCATGCCGGAGAAGAACGGCCCCTATATCTGTATCGAGCCCTGGCAGGGCTGCGCCGCCTACGCGGATGAGACGGGCCGGTTTGAGGACAAGCCCCACGCGGTGGTGCTGGCCCCGGGGGAGAGCAAGACCCTGGCCTTCGCCGTGACGATGGTCTGAAAAAAGCGTAAAAAAGAGACCCGGTCGGAAGACCGGGTCTCTTGCTGGCTTTGGATCAGAAGAACTTGATCAGGTTGAAGGCTGCCACCAGGCCGCAGAACATGATGGAGACCGTGGAGCACAGCTTGATCAGGATGTTCAGGCTGGGGCCGGAGGTGTCCTTGAAGGGATCGCCCACGGTGTCGCCCACGACGGCCGCCTTGTGCTGCTCAGAGCCCTTGCCGCCGTGGTTGCCCCGCTCGATGTACTTCTTGGCGTTGTCCCAGGCGCCGCCGGCGTTGGACATGAACACCGCCATGGCGAAGCCGGTGACGG
>CANQMO010000033.1 GCA_947624985.1 uncultured Oscillospiraceae bacterium
CGGTCCTTGGGCTCGGCGGAGATGGCGGACGCCATGGAGCCATAGGGGATGTTGATGGAGGTGTAGAACACGCTGCCCCACAGCAGGTAGGTGAAGAACATCCAGAAGATCTTGAAGCCCATGGCCATGTCCTTGAACCAGGTGGCGTACAGCAGGAACGAGGCCACCGCCACGGGGCCGCACATCCGGCGGATCCAGGGCTTGAACTTGCCGTCCTTGGTGGGCTTGGAGCGGTCCACGATCTGGCCCATGGTCACGTCGGTGAACGCGTCCACGAAACGGGCCAGCATCATCATGATGCCCACAAGACCGGCGCTGACGCCCATCACGTCCGTGTAAAACTTCATCAGCAGGGAGGAGGACAAAATGAAGGTGAAGTCGTTGCCGAAGTCACCAAACATGTAGCCCAGCTTATCCCGCATGCCGAACGGACGCAGGGTGGTAGGGGTTTGGTTTGCCATTTTCTCTTACTCCTTTTCTTGTTTATTTCAGCTCCCCCTGGGAGCGAAAATACATGGCTTTACGCCTTTTTGATCTGGATGAGCTGGGCGTTCAGGCTCTCCAAGAAGCCCTCGGGCAGCATGCTGCCGCCAAGCTCCATCATGGACTCGGGGGTCATGCCTTTCATCATGCTCCACATGCCCTCGCCCGGGGCCACGTCGAAGTTGGTGGCCATCTTCACGGCCTTGCGGACGATGGCGCCCACCTCATCGTTTTTGAACAGCTCCTCCATGGTGTCCTTCACGCTGTAGAAGCCCTCGGGGAACTGCATGGGGGCCGCCAGATCCAGATCCATCTCGCCCACCATCTTGAACCAGTTGGCCACGCCCTCGGCCCGCTCGTTGACCTCCGGCAGCACATAGATGGCCGGTTCCTTCTCCACCTTTTCCAGGGTGGCGGCGTCCTTCACGTCCCCAGCCACGGCCAGAAGGCTGTTGAAGCCGTCGTGCAGGGCCACGGTGAATTCAAACACCTTTTCCGCCGTCTGCTCGCCCACCTTCTCGCCGTCCAGATACAGGGCCACGGCGGGCTGGTTGGAGTAGACCTTCACCTTGGTGGTCTCCCCGGCGCGCTGGGTGTACCGCTTGCCGCAGATATGCACCATGGGCTCGGGGTTCCAGTAGGCTTTATAGATGTAGTAGCTGTCCTTTTTGGTCTTGCGGTCCATGGTCATCAGGCCCTTGTTGTTCCGGCCCGCCACGCCGCCCTCGTTCCGGGCGGCGCACCCGAAGTCGAACATGTTCCACACATGGGTGGACCAGATCCAGGGCCGCTCGTCGAACACCTTGGCCAGGTGCTCGTGGTACAGGGCCTGATATTCCTCGGAGTAGTCCTTGCAGGCGGGGTTGGGGCCGTGATAGGTGATGATGCCCTCGCAGCCGTACTCGCTCATGCCCAGGCAGATGTCCGGATGGACCTTGTGGAAGTTGTCAAGCCACGGCCCGTTGTCCTCCATCTTGCCGCCGTACCAGCCGAAGTAGTGGTTGTAGCTCTCCACGTCGGTGATGTGGTGCATGGGGCTCTCCACCGGGGTCATGGACACATGGGCGATGGTGGTCAGCCGCGTGGGGTCCAGCTTGTGGCAGAGGTCGTTGAGCTCCTTGTGGTTTTCCACCAGCTTTTCGCTGATACCGCCGATGAGGATCTCGTTGGACACGCCCCAGAAGCAGATGGACGGGTGGTTGTAGTTCTGGATGATGAGCTCCTTCATCTGGCTGACGCAGTTTTCATGGGCGGCCGGGTCCTTGTTGAACACGCTGATGAAGGGGATCTCCGCCCAGATGATGAAGCCAAGCTCGTCGCAGGCGTCGTAAAAGTCCTGGGAGTGCTGGTAGTGGGCCAGACGGATGGTGTTGGCCCCCAGCTCCTTGATGAGCCAGGCGTCCTCGTAATGCTCGTCGGCGGTGAGGGCGTTGCCCTCGTAGAGCCTATCCTGATGACGGCTCACGCCCCGGAGCGGGGTCTGCGCGCCGTTGAGGATGAAGCCCTGGTCGGGGGTGACGGAGAAGCTCCGCACACCGGCCCGGCAGCCGATCTCGTCATAGGCCTCGTTCCGGCGCTGGAGCGTGGCGGTGATAGTGTACAGGTACGGGTCGTCAATGCTCCACAGGTGCGCGTCCGGCACGCTGACGGTCACGTTGGGGCTGTCCGCCGGCCGGCAGGCCGCGGCCACCTCCACTCCGTCCATGTCCTCCACGGACCAGAGGACCGTGAAGTTCTCGTCCGCGTTCTTCACCCAGGCGGCCAATTCAAAGGTGGCGCCGCCGCAGGGCTGGGGCTTAGGGGTAACGGCCAGGCCCGGACCGCCGAAGTGGTCCAGATCGAAGTGGGCGTCCGGCACGGAGATGATGTTCACGCCCCGGTACAGGCCGCCGTAGAAGGTGAAGTCCGCCGACTGGGGGTACACGCTGCTCTTTTCCTCATTGGAGCAGGCGATCACCAGCAGGTTCTCTCCGTCCTCCTTACACAGGTCGGTCACGTCCGCCCGGAAGGTGGAGTAGCCGCCCTCATGGTAGACGGCCTCTTTCCCGTTGACGTACACCGTGGCCTGCTGGCCTGCGGCCAGAACCTCCACGTAGACCCGGCCTCCGGCCAGAGGCTGTTTGGGGGTGGCGAAGCAGCGGGCATACCAGCATTTGCCGCGATAGTAGCTGCCGTTGCCGTCGCAGCCGTCCACCGCGTTCCAGGTGTGGGGCAGGTCCACGGTCTGCCAATCCGTGGGCAGGGCCGTGGGAAGTCCCGCGTCCTTTTTGATGAACCGCCAGCCCTCGTTGATGCTGATCACTTGACGCAAAGAAAATCCCTCCTTTTCGCTGCACGGTCCCGGCGGCTCAGCCCCGGACCTCCTTCACGATCTGCACGGCCTCCGCCGTCAGCTCCTTGATCTTTTCAAACTCGCCGGCTTTGATCAGGTCGCCCTTCACCATCCAGCTGCCGCCGCAGGCCCAGATCTTGTTATAGGCCAGATAGTCCCGCACGTTGCTGGCGTTGATACCGCCGGTGGGCATGAACTTCACGTCCACATAGGGGGCGGCGATGGCCTTGATGTACTTAAGGCCGCCGGCGGGTTCCGCCGGGAAGAACTTGACGATGTTCACGCCGCATTCAAGAGCCTGTTCCACGTCGCTGGGGTTGCAGGTGCCCGGGGTGATGGGGATGTTCTTCTCCACGCAGTACTTGACCACCCGGGGGTTGGTGCCGGGGCTGACGATGAACTTGGCGCCCGCCGCCACCGCCCGGTCCACCTGATCGATGGAGAGCACGGTGCCGGCGCCCACCAGCATATCCGGGAAATTGTCCGCGATGGCCTTGATGGCGTCCGCGGCGGCGGCGGTGCGGAAGGTGACCTCCGCGCAGGGCAGACCGCCCTCGATCAGGGCCTTGGCCAGGGGCACGGCGTCCTTGGCGTCGTCGATGACCACCACGGGCACGATGCCCAGCTCATGGAGCTTATTCAGTACTTCATTCATGATGATACCCTCCCTTTCTTAATGGACGTATTTTTTCAGCGTGGCGCGGATGGCGCCGGGACCGGCGGTCAGCTCCCGGAGATAATCGCACACGGCGCCCGCCAGACCTGCCTCATACAGGTCCACATTGAAAACGGTGGTATTGTGCAGCAGCGGACCCACGGCGCTCTCCACGTCCTGACCGGGCTCCAGCTTCAGGCCCGCCACATAGGGGGTGACCTCCGCCAGCATGGGGTCGTCGCTGCGCTCGAAGGGCTTGCCCTCGTCGTTCAGACCCATCAGGTACCGCAGCCAGCCGGCCAGCACCAGGGGTATCAGCTTCAGATCGTGCACGTCCTTGCCGGCGGTCTCCATATAGGCCCGGATGGTGTTGCCGAAGCGGATGGGTATCTTCTGGGAGGTGTCCAGAGCGATACGCTGGGGGGTGTCCGGCATGAAGGGGTTGGGCAGACGGACGTCGATGACCGTGTCGATGAACTCTTTGGGGTCCAGAATGCCCGGGTCCACCACCACCGGCAGGCCCTCTTTGTAGCCCACGGTCTTGATGAGGCCCACCAGCTCCGGGTCCTTCATCTCGTCGCAGATGCGCTCGTAGCCCAGCAGGCACCCGTAAATGGCCAGACAGGTGTGCAGGGGGTTCAGGCAGGTGCAGACCTTCATCTTCTCCACCTTGTCCACGGTCTGGCGGTCCGTGAAGATCACGCCCACGGTGTCCAGCGGCGGCCGGCCGTTGGGGAACAGGTCCTCGATGACCAGATACTCCGTCTCCTCAGAGTTGACGTAGGGGGCGATGTAGGTGCCGGTGGGAGTGACCACCATGTCCAGGCCCTCCACGCCGTCGGCCTCCAGCATTTTCTGCACGCTGGGGTCGGGACGGGGGGTGATCTTGTCGATCATGGTCCAGGGGCAGGACACCTTTTCCGCGATATACTGGACGAAGCCGGGGTCGGTCTTGCCGTTTTCCGTCCACTTTTCCGCGAAGGCGGTGACGAAGGTGCGGATCTTGTCGCCGTTGTGGGAGCAGTTGTCGGTGCTGACCAGGGCGAGAGGCGTGGCCCCGTGCTGGTAGCGCTCATACAGCAGCGCGCACACCCGGCCCAGAAAGCTCCCGGCGGCCTCGGGACCGGCCTGGAAGTCGGCGGCGATGTCGGCCTGGATGTTGCCGGCGCCGTCCACCAGACTGTAGCCCTTCTCGGTGATGGTGAAGGTCACCATTTGCAGGCTGTCGGCCCGGAAGTAGGCTTTCAGCGCTTCAAAATCCTCCGTACCGGGGGCGGTGAGCAGGTGATCCGCCACGATGGAGCAGATGACGGTCTTGTCCACGGAGCCGTCGGACTTGAGGGTGGCCAGGATGGAGTAGTTGTCGTTGGGCTGGTGCATGCCCTCGCCCTCCCGGTTCACCGCGATGACGCCCCGGTCCATGTCGCCGTTTTCGATCATGCGCTGGGCCAGGTGGGCCTGGAAGGCTTTGAACAGGTTCCCGCCGCCGAACTGGATCCAGTAGGGGTGCTCGCGCGTCTTGGGGGCGATGTCGGCCCGGTCAAAGGCGGGGATATGGTAGCCCTTGGCCTCCCATGCGGCGCGGTCGTTTTTCAGGCTCTCGGCAGTCAGTCTCATTTACGGGTCGCTCCTTTCTCGATGGCCTCCCACAGGCCCTGGATGTAGCAGGCGCCCAGGGCCCGGTCATACAGGCCGTAGCCGGGCATGGCCACCTCGCCCCAGATCATGCGCCCGTGGTCGGGACGGATGGGGCCGTCGAAGCCGATCTCGTACAGGGCCTTCACGATCTCATACATGTCGAAGGTGCCGTCGCTGGACAGGTGGGCGGCCTCCTCGAAATTGGTGGGGGAGTGGAACTTCAGGTTCCGCACATGGGCGAAGTGGATGCGGCCCTTCAAAGACCGGATCATGTGGGGCAGGTCGTTTTTCAGGTTGGTGCCGTAGGAGCCGGCACAGAAGGTGACGCCGTTGTGGGGATCGTCCACCATCTTCATCATCCGCTGGATGTTCTCCTCGTTGATGATGATCCGGGGCAGGCCGAACACGCTCCAGGCCGGGTCGTCGGGATGGATGGCCATGTTGATGTCGTACTTGTTGCAGACCGGCATGATGGCCTCCAGGAAGTATTTCAGGTTGGCGAACAGCTTCTCGTCGTCCACGTCCTTATACAGGGCGAAAAGCTCCTTGACCCGGGCCATGCGCTCCGGCTCCCAGCCGGGCATGACCGTGCCGTTCATGTCACCGGCGATGGACTCGAACATCTTCTCCGGCACCAGCGCGTCCACGGCCTCCTGGGTGTAGGCCAGCACTGTGGAGCCGTCGGGGCGGACCCGGGCCAGCTCCGTGCGGGTCCAGTCGAACACCGGCATGAAGTTGTAGCAGACCATGTGGATGTCCTCTTTGCCCAGGTTTTCCAGCGTCTTGATGTAGTTGTCTATGTACTCGTCCCGGCGGCCCGCGCCGATCTTGATGTCGTCGTGGATGTTGACGGACTCGATACCGGCGATGTGCATGCCGGCGGCGGCCACCTCGTCCTTCAGGGCCTTGATACGCTCCTGGGACCAAAGCTCACCCGGCTGGGTGTCGTACAGGGTGGTGATGACCCCGGTGACGCCAGGGATCTGGCGGATCTGCTGGAGAGTAACGGTGTCGAACTTCGAGCCGTACCATCTCAGTGTCATTTCCATAGTGCATATCTCCTTTACCAATAAATTATTTCCGCGGTCAAAATATTATTTCGGATATTTCGGACTGGCTCAGCCGCCCAGATTTTCCAAAAACGCCTGGACCCTCGCCTGCTGATAGGCCCCGGCGTAGGTCCCGTCCGCCAGGCGGCCGAAGCCCTCCCTGACGAACTCCTCCCAGCACTCTTTTTCGTGCCGGACCAGGATGGGGAAGTAGAGCACGCCGTTTTTCTGCGCCGCGTCCATGTCCCCGGGGGCGTCGCCGCACATGAGCACATGGTCGGGGGCGTAGCCCTTTTTCAGCAGCTCCGCGATACAAAATGCCTTGCTGCCCACGTCCTGGGCGCAGACCACGTCGGTGTGGGGCAGCAGGCCGTACTTTTCCCACTCCTCCAGCACCGCGTCGGGATTGGCGCTGGACACGATGGCGATGTCCGCCCGCTCATGGGCGAAAGCGAGCGCCTCCTTCACACCGGGATAGGGCAGCTTTTCGCTGTCCGGCAGGGCGTTGATGGCCTCGTTCACGGCCTTCGACCAGCGCAGGGCCTTTTTCAGGATGGGCGCGCCCGTCTCGTCGATGGCCTTTTGCAGGGCGTCGTTGCTGGGGGCCGCCCCGGAGTTGACCCAGGCGGCCAGGTCGGCCACGCCCTCGATGGGGGTGTATGTCTCATTGATCTCGCCCAACGCCATGGCCAGGCCCTTGAACCGGTTGATCCCCCGGGTCATGGTGTAAAGGTTGATGTCGTTCCAGCGGGCCAGGATCGCGTCGCCCCATTGCTCCAGCCCCCATTCGGCCACCATGCAGGGGCCGAAGCAGCGGATGTGCTTGATGTCCATGGTGTCCATGGCGCAGCCGTCCGAGTCCACGCAGACGAGGAGATCCTTTTTCCTCTTGAAGTCCGCCAGCTTGCTCACCGTATCGTCCTCCTTCCGTTTCGCGCATGTCTGACAAAATACCCAATTTAATATAGGATAATATCAATTATAATTGTACAGATTTTGTTTTTCAATCGTATTTTTAGCCAAATATCAAAGTGAGTTTTTGTTGCTTAAAACACAAAAGAGCTTTCCGCGCCGCCGCTTGCCAGGCGCATAGACTGACCGGCCCCCTCGGGCGAGGGGGCCGGCAACGGTTGGCGTTTTATGTATTTTGTGTCTTTCAGCGGCCGCTCTTTTTCCGCCGGAGCATCACGACCGTGAGTCCGGTCAGGCAGACGGCCAGCATTGCGGTCCAGAGGACCGGCTCGGCCCCGTCGCCGGTGGCGGGGGACTTGGGCGCGGCGGTGGCGCTGGGCGCGGCAGTGGCGGTAGCGCTGGGGGCGGGCGTGGCCGTGGCCGCGGCCTTCGCCCGGTAGACGATGGCGTAGGTGGAGAACCGGTCCGTCTCCACGGTGATGGAGGAGGCGGTGCTCGCCACGGTGGTCAGCAAGGTGGCCGTGCCGTTATGGATCCGGACCACGGCATACTCCCGGTCCGCGGCCTGTATGCCGGCCGGGATCGGCAGCACCACCCGGATGTTTCCGTTGGTGGAGGAAACAGCGGTCTTGGTCCCGCCGTTTATCTGCTTGAAAAGAGACACGTCCAGGAACGCGCCGGCGGTGTATCCGGGGGCGGCGGCGACCACGGCGGTCTTTTCGGCGGCGGGGACGGAGGCGGTGATGTCCTTCTCCTCCAGTTCGACCACTACCTTCGCTCCTTTGGCGTACAGGGCCTGCTCCTCGGGGGTGAGGACGGCGGCGGCCAGGGCGTCGTCGCTGGTGGCGATGCTGCCGGAGGAGCCGCTCTCGGTCTCCACGGTGATGGGGGCCTTATCCACCTTCACATCCACGGAGGCGTCAGCGGCGGCCTGGGGCTCGAAAGCCTCCTTGGCGACCGTGACGGTGATGGTCCCGGCGACGGCCACCGTGCCGGAGAGGGTCACGGTGAGGGCGCTGCCCTCCGCCTTCACACCGGATACGGTCAGACCCGTGGCGGCGTCGCCGGAGAGGGTGACGTTACCGGAGGCCACAGACCCCGCGAAGGGGGCGCCGGCGGCGGTCAGGGAGACGACAGGGTCCTTATCCCCGGCGGTGAGCGCGGTACCCGTGGAGAGGGTGACGGTGGGCGCCACGGGAGTAGGATCGTTCACGGTGACATTGACGGTGGCGGTGACGGTCTCGTCGGTGGGCTGATACTTGAACGCGGCTTTGGCGACCTTGATGGTGATCGTTTTTTCAGAGGGCGTCACGGTCAGCGTCGTGGTATCCTTGCCGCCGGTCCCCACAGCGGACACGGTAGCGCCGGTCACGGTGAACTGATCCGCGCTCAGGCTGTCGGCAAAGACGCTGCCGGCGGCTGTGAGGCTGATCGTCCCGGACTGGCCCAGCGTCAAGTTGCCGGTGGCCGTCACGGTGACGGTGGGGGCGCTGACGGTGACGGTGCCGGTGATACTACCGCCGGTCACCTCCCCGGCAGGCTGGGGATCGAAAGCATCCTTCTTGATGGTAGTCACCGAGATGGGGCTCGCTGTGGTGGGGGTCACGGTCAGG
The DNA here is from genome assembly GCA_947624985.1 of uncultured Oscillospiraceae bacterium. Classification (GTDB taxonomy): domain Bacteria; phylum Bacillota; class Clostridia; order Oscillospirales; family Oscillospiraceae; genus CAJOIG01. The sequence goes on from CANQMO010000033.1 coordinate 8,683, forward strand.
GTAGCCGTATCGCCAGTGGCAGAGACCGCACTGGGCTGGGTGACCCCGCCGCCGGACAGGGTGAAGTAATCAAGATGGCCCTCCAGACCAGCCGCAAACTTGCTGCCGGTGGCTTTGACGGTGATCGTCCCCGCCGTGCCCACGGTGAGGCCGCTGCCGCTGACCACGGCGCTGACCGTGGGAGCGGAGACGGTGATACCGTCGCCGGTGGCGGTGATCGACTCAGCCTCCGGCTCATACTGGAAAGCGCCCTTTCCCACCGCGATGGTGATGGAGCCCGCCTTGGAGGGCGTGCCGCTCAGGGTCAGGGTGGCGGTCTTGTCGCTTCCCGAGGCTGTGAAATCCAAGCCGCTCGCACCGGCGCCGGAGAGAGTTATGGCGCTTTTCGGATCGGCCTTAAAGATGAGCGTATCGGTAGCGGTGAGGGTGATCTTCTGGCCGGAGACCGCCGTGCCGGCGGTCAGGGTGCCGCCCTCCAGTTTCGCGGAGACGGTCCCGCTGGGCTTGCTGACGCTGAGGCTGCTGACGGTGGCGGTGACAGCACTTTCGGGCTGATACTTGAACGCGCCGGGCTGGACAGAGATGGTGATCGTTTGGCTTGTGGGGGTCACGGTCAGTTCCGTGGTAGTGCCGTTGCCGGTCCCCGCGCTGGACACGGTAGCGCCGCTCACGGTGAACAGCTCGGTACCCGGGCTGGAGATGAACGCATTGCTGTTGTTGCTTGCGATGGTGAGGGTGATCGTCCCGGACTGGCCCAGCGTCAGGCTGGAAGAACTGGCCGTCACGCTGGTGGGCGCTTCTGCGGCGGTGACACTTATGGTGTTACTGAGTTCACCCTCCGGTTGTTCTGACTCAAACGCCTCTTTCTTTGCGGTGACGGTTATGCTGCCGGCCTTGGTGGGGGTGAAGTCCACTGTCAGTTTGGCCTCAGTTGATCCACCGCCGGAGGCGGCAGTTACGGTCTCACTGCTTGAGCCACCCACGGCCTCGGCATTGACCGTAAACTGCGTTTCCAGAGAAGTAGATGTGAATGTTCCTTCTGTTATGGTAACTGTGATCTCGGTGATCTGTTTGCCGGCCTGGGCGCCTCCGCTCACGCTGGCTGTAATGCCGGACGGCGCCGACGCCAGGGCCGCGGTGGGCAGCAGGGCGGCCACCAGGCACAGGGCCATGAGGATGGCGAAAAGTCTTTTACCGGTTCTGATCATATGGATCGGACCTCCTTTCAGACCTCTATAAAAATCCATATTTCATTACAATGGCGTAAAAGCATTTTATAACGGCGGGGGGGGGTTGTCAACAAATAGTTTTATTTTAATAAATTTTTAATGGTCAAAATGTATGCCCTCTTTCCGCCGGGGGCGCGGGTCAGACGGACAAAATACTAAGTCTCAATAAGAAGCCCGTCTGACTTCTATTGAGACTTAATAAAGTCGCCGGAGCAAAGTTTCCTTTGCTCCGGCGAGGCCCGCCCTGCCGTGGGGGCCAGATTTGTAACCTGCACAACTCGGCAGGTGGGTCGCCTCGTGGCGGTTTCCGCGCTTCCAACGTCCGGCGCTGGCCGGGAGGCCTGCGCTCCGCCGCCATATATGGCGTCCCTTATAATAGATGTGGGTCCAACCGGGCCCTTGATACCACGAACAGGGCAGGTTTCGTTTACTCTTATGCGGTCAGTCGGCCGGACTTTCCTCGTCCCCGTCGGCAAAGACCATCTCCATGTAGCGTTCGTAGACCCGCTGGAGCTTATCCTCGTCGTCCTCGCTCACCAGCTGCTCCTCGCCGTCCGCTTCTTCCACCCGCAGGATGATGAAGCCATAATCCGGGTCGTCCTCGTCCATGTCGGCGGGGAGAAAGATCATGTACTCCGCGCCTTCAAATTCCAGGGTGTTCAGGTGCTCCAGTTCAAACTCGTTGCCCTCGTCGTCCTCGATGGTGATGAAGCTGGCGCCAAATTCGCTGTCCATAGCCGCGCACCTCCTGTCTGTCTCTATTGTAAAGCCTGCGCGGAGAGATTGCAAGAGGGAAAAAGGGCGTTAAGCGCCGTAATCTTCCAACAGCCGGATGACCTGGTCGTAGCTTTCCGCGGTCACGCCGCCGGCCAGGGAGCGCCGGTCCGCCGGGGGCAGGTCTCCGACCCGGATGTCGGTGACCGTGCCGGGGGTCTGCGCGTCCGGGGGGCTGAACACGGCCACATAGCCGTTCCACTCCCGCAGGGACCATTCCGCCTGCCCGGCGGCCTGGACCGCCGGCAGCACCCCCAGATCCGCCAGCACTGTGATGAGGCTGGCCGCCGCGAACAGCATCAGTATGACGCACAGGGCGATCTTCACGCTGGTCCTCATGTTCCCACGCTCCTTTTTTCTCAGTATGCCCCCGGACCGGGCCGCTCATGCGCGCGATATGGAAAACGGCGCACATTTTTACAAATTGGATATACATTCCGGAAAAACCGTGCTATAATAAACATGTCTGTACATCAACATGTCAAAACCGTTACAGCGTTTACGAAAGATACGGAGGGGCGTTGTGGATATATTTCGCAGGATCGCAGATTCATTCAGGCGGGTGAAGGCCTGGTATACCAGCCGGAAGAACCGCCGGGCGCGCCGGGTGGCGGGCGCGGTGGCGGACACCGCCGCCGCCGGGACCGGCCTTGTGCTGCGCACGGCGGTGAAGGCGGTCATGACCGTGCTGCTGGTGTTCATCACCACCGGCATGATCCTGGCCTGCATTTTCGCCATTTATGTCAAGACCTGTCTGACGGAGGAACTGAACCTGACGCCGGAGGAGCTTTCCAGCGCCCTGTCCAGCCATATCTGGGCCGAGACCAGTCCCGGCAGCGAACAGTGGCAGGAGGTGGCCACCCTGTACGCCACGGAGAACCGTATCTGGGTGGACTATGACCAGATCCCCATCAACATGGTCCACGCCGCCGTGGCCATCGAGGACCAGCGGTTTTACCGGCACAAGGGCGTGGACTGGTGGCGTACCATCGGCGCCTTCGGCAGCATGTTCCTGAGCATGGACGACACCTTCGGCGGCTCCACCCTGACCCAGCAGCTCATCAAAAACCTGACCGGCAAAAACGAGGTCACCGTCCAGCGAAAACTTCTGGAGATGTTCCGGGCGCTGGAGTTTGAAAAGAAATACACCAAAGAGGAGATCGTCACCTGGTATCTGAACGAGATATACCTGAGTGAGGGCTGTTACGGCGTGGGCGCCGCGGCCCGGGAGTATTTCAACAAAGAGGTCTGGGAGCTGGACCTGGCCGAGTGCGCCAGCCTCATCGGTATCACCAATAACCCCTCTCTGTACGACCCCTACATCGGCCCCAAGAGCACCGAGCGCAACAAGACCCGCCAGGAGCTGATCCTCAAGGAGATGTACAAACAGGAGTACATCACCTACGACGAGTATGTGGCCGCCAAGAGCGAGCAGCTGCACTTCAAGCGGGCCGAGGGCGAGCAGCGGGAGATACCCGTCAACTCCTACTATGTGGACTCGCTGGTCTGGGAGCTGGTGGAGGACCTGGCCGAGGACCGGGGGATCACCACCCGCCAGGCGGAGAGCCTGGTCTACAACGGCGGATACAATATTTATTCCTGCATGGATCTGAGCATCCAGCAGATCGTGGACGACGTGTTCCAGAATCCGGAGAACCTGCCGGAGGCCTATTACAGCGTCTCCGGCCAGAAGCTGAGCGCCGCCATCGTGATCATGGACCCCTATGACGGCTCCATCGTGGCGCTGGAGGGCGACACCGGCGTCAAGACCGGCAGCTTCACGGACAACTACGCCACGGAGCTCGTCCGCCGGCCCGGGTCCTCCTTCAAGCCCGTGGCGGTATACGCTCCGGCGCTGGATCTGGGCCTCATCACCCAGAACACGTCCGTCAACGACTCGCCCAACATCCAGCTGCGGGGCACCACCTGGTACCCCAAAAACGACGGCGGCGGGTACAGCGGCGTCATCAACATCCGCACGGGCCTTATCCTGTCCCGCAACACCGTGGCCGCCCAGACCCTGGACCGGCTGGGCCTGCAGGCGTCCTGGAACTACCTGACGGAGCGCTTCGGCTTTACCTCCCTGGTGCAGGACCACCTGGACGAGGACACCGGCCAGACGGTCACCGATATGGCCTATGCCGCCTTGGGACTGGGACAGCTGTCCTACGGCGTCACGGCCAGAGAGATGGCTCAGGCGTACACCGCCTTCGTCAACGACGGTATCATGAGCCGGGCCCGCACCTACACCATGGTCACCGACGACGACGGCAAGCTGGTGCTGGACAATCCCGCCGACCAGCATGTGGCCATCAAGGCCAACACCGCCTGGAACATATCCGATATGCTCCAGGCCGCCGTCAGCAGCGGCACGGGCACCGCGGCCTACTTCGGCTCCACCGCCGTGGCCGGCAAGACCGGTACCACCAGCAACAACCAGGACCGTTACTTCACCGGCTTCACCAAATATTATGTCGCTGCCTGCTGGACCGGCTACAAGTATCCGGAGCAGATGTACTTCTACTCCAACCCGGCGGCCGTGATCTGGAGATCCGTCATGCAGCCCATCCATGAGGGCCTGCCCTGGCAGAGCTTCACCGCGCCCCAGGTGGGCGGCGGCGGGTCCCTGTGGGGCAATCTGATCGTCACGCCCGATCCCAGCGCGGAGACGCCGCCCCCCACAGAGAATGCGGCGGTGCCTCCGGAGCAGCAGCCGCAGCAGCCGGAGCAGCCAGAGCAGCCCCAGACGACGATCGTGCCGGTGGCGACTCCCACGCCGGAGTCTGTGGTCACGATGGAGCCTGTGGTCACGATGGAGCCTGTGGTCACGCCGGAGCCTACGGCGGAACCCACGCAGGTGCCTGTGAGCACGCCGGAGCCGGAGAACACGCCGAATAATACGCCGGAGCCGGAGAACACGCCGAATGATACGCCGGAGCCGGGGACCCCGCCGGCGGAGTGATCCCCCCGCCACAGAGAGAAAAACGCAGATATCCGCTTGCCATCCCGGTCTTTTTCGGGAGGACAGGCGGATATTTTATCCGCCGGCCCGGGTCCACAAGAAAATTTTGAAAATTTTGTGTAATTATGTTGACACCATTGGAACAATGTGTTACAATCCAGTTACATTTTTCGAGGGAGGCAGCTCACATGGCCGACAAGAAGACCGCGACACTGCAATACAAGGGACATCCCCTGCGTCGGAAGGACAATCTGATCTATTTCGGCAGCATGGCGGAAAAATATATCATCATGCTCCAGATCCTGGACACGAAAAAGATCAAGGATATGGACGTGGCCACCAAGGTCTCCGTGCAGCTGCAGCTGACGGACCCGGATCTGAAGAGCCGGGACCGGGTGGTAAAGAAGGGCGAGAAGGACAGCCTGTACGCGGCCATGGACGTGGCCTCCGTGTGGCTGGACCGGGCGCTGGCGGCCCGGTAAGACCATGAGAGAGAGGAACAGGATCACCTCGCTGCTGCGCGTCGCCGTCATCGTGGGCATCGTTCTGTGTCTGACGGCGGCCATAGGGGCCGTGGAGGCCCGGGCGGCGGAGGGCGCCGGGACCGTGACGGCCTCGGCGCTGAACATGCGCTCCGAGCCCAGTACGGGAGCCTCCGTGGTCGCCACCGTCCCCCGGGGGACGGCGGTGCTGGTCACCGAGTCGCTGGACGGCTGGTATAAGGTCGTCTGCCAGGGGCAGACCGGCTATATGAGCAGGGACTATGTGACCCTCGCCGCCCAGGCGGACGGGTCCTTCGGCACCGGCAGCGTCAAGGGCAGCGGCGTGAACGTGCGCTCCGGCCCGGGGCTGGGGTACGGCTCCATCGGCACCGTCGGCACCGGCGAGAGCTTTTCCGTCACCGGGGTCTCCGGCGACTGGTACAAGATCTCCTACAAGGGCGCCACGGGCTATGTGTACAGCTCCTACCTGACGGTGGGCGGCACGTCCTCCGGGGCGGCCGCGCCTGCGGCCCAGAGCCAGGAAACGGCTCAGGGCACCGGCGTCATCACCGGCAACTATGTGCGCATGCGCACTGGTCCGGGCACGGGCTACGCCATTGTCGGCACATACAATAACGGCGACAAGATGACCATCACCGGCAAGTCCGGGGACTGGTACGCGGTGAGCTGCAACGGCGCCACGGGCTATGTGTACGGGCAATATCTGTCCCAGTCCGGCGTCACCGCCGATGTGGAGGCCATGAGCGACACCCCCGCCGTCACCACCACCGCGGTGAACATGCGGGAGGGCCCGTCCACCGCCTACACCAGCAAGCGGGTGCTGGCGGCAGGCGCCGCCGTCACCCTCACCGGCAAGTCCGGCCAGTGGTACCGGGTCAACTACGGCGGCCAGAGCGGCTTTGTGCTGGGCAGCTATATCTCCACCAGCGGGAACGCCTCCGCCGCGGCGGCGTCCCCCGACGCAGGGTCCGGTACGGGCGCTTCCATCGTGGACGAGGCGAAAAAGTATCTTGGCGTGCGCTATGTGTACGGCGGGACGAGCCCCTCCGGGTTCGACTGCTCCGGCTTCGTGTACTATGTGTACAAGCAGTGCGGCTACACCGTGGCCCGCACCGCCACGGCCCAGAACCGCTGCGGCACGGCGGTGGCCCGGAGCGATATGCAGCCCGGCGACATCATCATCTTCTACAATGGCTACAAGAGCGCCATCGGCCACGCCGGTATCTACATAGGCAACAACCAGTTTATCCACGCCTCCTCCGGCGGCGGCAAGGTCATGATCTCCGCCCTGTCGGAGAGCTACTACAACACCCGCTTTTACAGCGCAAGGCGTGTCGTTTGAAAGACAAGATCGGACGAACCGGCCTGTCCCACGGGACAGGCCGGTTTTTGCCGTTGATTTTTTACCCTTATAATGGTAATATTAAAAAACGTGTGAAACCATTGGTAACGAGGTCATATCTATGTCCGATCTGAAAAGCGAGATCAACCGCCGCAGGACCTTCGCCATCATCTCCCACCCGGACGCCGGCAAGACCACCCTGACGGAAAAGCTGCTGCTGTACGGAGGCGCCATCCAGCTTGCCGGCGCGGTGAAGGGCAAGGCCAGCGCCCGCCACGCGGTCAGCGACTGGATGGAGCTTGAAAAGCAGCGGGGCATCTCCATCACTTCCTCCGTCATGCAGTTCGAGTATGACGGCTACTGTATCAACATTCTGGACACCCCCGGCCACCAGGACTTTTCCGAGGACACCTACCGGACCCTGATGGCGGCGGACAGCGCCGTGATGGTCATCGACGCGGCCAAGGGTATCGAGCCCCAGACACGGAAGCTTTTCAAGGTCTGCGCCATGCGCCATATCCCCATCTTCACCTTCATCAACAAGCTGGACCGGGAGGCCCGCAGTCCCTATGACCTGATCGAGCAGCTGGAAAACGAGTTCGGTATCGGCACCTATCCCATGAACTGGCCCATCGGCTGCGGACGGGATTTCAAGGGGGTCTATGACCGCCGGAGCGGGAAGATACTGTCCTTTGCCGACGCCCACCGGGGCGCCAGCCGCATTCAGGCGCAGGAGCATACCCTCCGGGACACCGAGGCCCTGACCGGGCTGCTGGGCCCCGCCCTTCTCCAGACGCTGGAGGCGGACGTGGAGCTTCTGGACGGAGCGGGGTATGAGTTCGATCTGGACCAGGTCCACAAGGGCCGGCTGAGCCCGGTGTTTTTCGGCTCGGCCCTGACGAATTTTGGCGTGGAGCCCTTTTTGAAGAGTTTTCTGTCCCTGACGCCCCCGCCTCTGCCCCGGCAGGCGGCGGAGGGGACCGTGGACCCCTTCGACGACCACTTCTCCGCCTTCGTATTCAAGATACAGGCCAATATGAACAAGGCCCACCGGGACCGGATCGCCTTCATGCGGGTGGCCTCGGGCCGCTTCTCCCGGGATACGGAGTACCTGCATGTGCAGGGGGGCAAGACCATGCGCCTTGCCCAGCCCCAGCAGATGATGGCGGAAAACCGCCAGATCATCGACGAGGCCTATGCCGGGGACATCATCGGCATTTTCGACCCGGGCGTGTTCGCCATCGGCGACACGGTCTGCGACAAGGCGAAGAAGGTCACCTTCGAGGGGATCCCCACCTTCGCGCCGGAGATATTCGCCGCCGTGGAGCGAGTGGATACCATGAAGCGCAAGCAGTTTGAAAAGGGCATGACGGAGATCGCCCAGGAGGGCGCGATACAGATATTCCACGCTCCCGGCAGCGGCCTGGAGGAGGTCATCGTGGGCGTGGTGGGCGTGTTGCAACTGGAGGTGCTGGAGTACAGGCTCAAGAACGAGTACGGCGTGGACGTGCGCCGGCGGGGCCTGCCTTACCAGTATGTCCGCTGGGTGGAGAACACGGATATGGACCTGAGCCGGTTGAATCTGGGCACCGACTCCCGCTGGGTCCAGGATTTTCGGGGCAACGATCTGCTGGTGTTCGGCGGTCAGTGGTCCATCCGCTGGGCCGAGGAGAAAAACCCGGGCCTGATCCTGCGGGAATTCAAACAGAATTAAGAAATGACCCGGGCGTGCAAAAGCACACCCGGGTCAGTCTTTCTGTGCCGTGGCGGACTGGTCCGCCGTGACCTGTAGGACGGCGCACCGAAAGTCCGAAGACCGGGCTGGAAGCGTTTCCGCCCGCGATTTTCGGACGCGCAGCGGAACGCGAGCGGGTGGAAATGCTTTCGGACAGGTCCCGATACCAAAATAGAACGGTTTTGAAAGTTCTAACCGACCCTGTTAGGGCCAGTCCGACAGTATCCGTCCCAGAACCCGCGGCTCGCGCCGCGAACAACCTGTGCCGGACACTGCCGGCCCTGGCCCACCATAACTTTCAGAGCGGCACATGACTGGTCCTAACAGAGTAAGTTAGAACTTGGTCCCGTCCACGGCGGCGGTCAGGTCCGCGGTGCAGTGGGCGCAGCGGGTGGCGCCGGCGGGGATCTCGCTCAGGCAGTAGGGGCAGACTTTGGTGGCGGGGGCCTCCTCCACGGCCTGCTCCTTCCCGTGGGCCAGGGAACTGGCCTTATTGAGGGCCTTGACCATCAGGAAGATCACGAAGGCCATGATGACAAAATCGATGACCGCGGAGATGAACGCGCCGTAGTTGAAGGTGGTCACGCCAAGCTCCGTGGCCTTGGCCAGGCTGGTGACCTGGGCAGCCTCCACGCCCTCCGGCAGCCGCAGGATGAAAAAGGCGTCGTTGAAGTTGGAGTTGCCGGTGATGAGGCCGATGAGAGGCATGGCCAGATCGTTGACCGCGGAGGTGACGATCTTCTGGAAGGCCGCGCCGATGATAACGCCCACGGCCAGGTCCACCACGTTGCCCCGGGTGGCGAAGTCCTTGAATTCCTGAAAAAACTTTTTCATGTGTGTGCACCTTTCTATCTAATATTGTTTTTGACTATTTTAGACGCATATCGCCCCCGCGTCAATCGTGCTGCTGCGGCGAGAACTGCCGCATGTGGGCCAGATAGACCTGCTCGGCGGGGGAGAGGTCGTTCACGTCCCGGTGGCCCAGACCGTAGGAAAAGGGGAGGGCCGGCTCCAGAGGTACGGTCACGATGTCCCCGCCGCCGGTGAGGGCGGCGGCAAACTCCCGGGCGTGGAGCGCCGTGCCCATGCCGCCCCGGACCAGGTCGATACAGCCGGTGGAGCTGCCCTCATATATCACGTCCGGCTCCAGCCCCTCCCGGTGAAAGGCGGTGTGCACCAGGGCGGACAGCGCGCCGTTCCGGGCCGGCAGCAGCAGCCTCTCCCCGGCAAGCTGCTGGAGCGAGACGCTTCCCGCCTCCGCCAGAGGATGGCCCGCCGGCAGCAGCGCCACCATGGCGCTCTCCGCCAGAGGCATGAAGGCGAAGTCCTCCAGCCCCCGAAAGGTGGAGAAGGTGGGGAACACGTTCACCAGCTTTCTCTGGAACAGGTCATATAACTGGAACTCGTCCCCCTCCACCATGGAGAAGGCCACGTCCGGGTGGGCGCGGCGGAAGCTCATGATGTACTTGGCCATGTCGTAGTACTGGGGATTCTGCATGATGGCGATGGTGAGAGAGGTGCTGGCCCGGCGCCTGAAATCGTCCACGGCGATCTCCGCCTCGCCGCACAGGGCCGCCAGCTTCTTGGCGTAGGGCAGATACACCGCCCCCGCGCCGCTGAGCCGGATGGACCGGGTGGTCCGCACGAACAGCGCCGCCCCCAGATCCCGCTCCAGCGTCTGGATGTGCTTCGACAGAGATGATTGGGAGATGAAAAGCCGCTCCGCCGCCTCGCTGTAGTTCAGACACTCCGCCAGCATAACGAATTCCCGGATGTATCCCGTGTCCATAGTCCCTCCATAAATCGACGATTTATTCCAGTTTGGAATAAATTATACTGCAAATCGAATTGTTTTGCAATAGAAGGGACGATATATTTATTTATGAACAGATTGTGAACGGCCTCGGCCGCTCGCTCATTTTTCGGGAGGGTAAGGATATGCTTTTCCAAGTCTACGGAGAGAACTCCATCTACCAGGTGGTGGGCTGGGTCCTGGTGTTTCTGGGCCTGATCATCACCAACGAGATCCAGCGGCGGACCAAGCTGGGCGGCTACGGCTTCTTCATCGGGGTCCTGGGGGCGCTGACGGTGTACTTCATTGCCATCTATGTGGGCGCGGCCCGGGGCGCGGAGTGGGCGCTGAATAACCCCACCTATGTGTATATGAACAGCTGGTTCCACTACGCCAAGCTGTACGCGGCCAGCATTGGCTGTATCGGCTTCATGTGGCTGAAGTATAAAACGGCCCTGGGCAAGAAGGACTGGTTCAAGCCCTTCCCGTTCATCATCGTGGCCATCAACATCCTCATCGCCGTGGCCAGCGACTTCGAGAGCGCCATCAAGGGCTCTCTGGCTCTGGCCCAGAATGGGGACCGCTGGTGGCTGTCCAGCGAGGGCGTCTGGGTGTACGGCGGCTGGTGGAACTGGGCCAACGGCCTGGCCGGTATCATCAACATCCTGTGCATGACCGGCTGGTGGGGTATCTACACCTCCAAGAAGCACGACGATATGCTCTGGCCGGACATGACCTGGGTCTACATCCTGGCCTACGACGTGTGGAACTTTGAGTATACCTATCTGAACCTGCCCACCCACGCCTGGTACTGCGGCTTCGCGCTGCTGCTGGCCCCCACCGTGGCGGCCATCTTCTGGAACAAGGGCGGCTGGATCCAGAACCGGGCCAACACCCTGGCCACCTGGTGCATGTTCGCCCAGGTATTCCCCATGTTCCAGGACTACAGCCGCTTCTCCGTGCTCCCCAGCCTGTATGTGGACGGCTTCATGGACGCGGCGACCCATCCCACGGCGGCGGACCCCCGGGCCCAGGGCGTCGTGGCGGTGCTGAGTATCCTCATCAACTGCGCGGCGCTGGCGCTGATCGTCAAGCGCGCCAGGGCCCAGCATATCAACCCCTATAAGCAGGAAGTGTTCAAAGGCACGAAGGACTTTGAAGAGGCCATGTCCAGGGCCGAGGCGTAAGGCCGGCGGAATAAACAGACACCATATGCTCCACGCCAGTACGGCGGGGAGCATATGGCCTATAATAATCATCGCAAGGCGAAAACAAATGTTTTCGCCGCCAAACGACACGTTTGGCAGCAAATGATCTAAGGATCATTTGCGCGATGCTCATTGCAATGACTATCTGGCAAAACAGCCGAGCTGTTGTGCTGAGCCGCAAAGCGGCTCGGCACAACGCCTTGCGGCGTTTCGCCATCAGATAATCATTATCAAGGAAGGAGAGAATTATGGCGTCTATCCATGATCCCAACCCCGACAAGATCGTGCGGGAAGAGCCCATGCGGGAGCCTATCGCCAAGCTGGGCAAGCTGATAACGGACCGCATTCCCCAGAAGCTGGGCATGAAGAAGATCACCAAGGACGATCCGGAGTACTGGGCCCTGTCCGCCATCGTGTCGGACGAGGAGGCGGAGCTGGCCATGAAGCTGGGCGTCCGCAAGCCCAAGACCTTCAAGCAGATCCAGGAGCTTTCCGGCATAGAGACGGAAAAGCTGGAGAAAATGCTGGAGCACATGAGCTTCATCGGCCTTCTGGAGTACAACTGGGAGAACCTGGACGGCAAGAACCCGGAGCACGAAAAGCGCTGGGTCCTGCCCATGTACGTTCCCGGCAGCGCCGAGTTCACCAACATGAACGAGGCCGTCATCGGCGCCCACCCGGAGATGGGCCGCTTCTTTGAGCGCATGAGCTTTCTGCCTCTGACCAAGGTGACCCCCATGGTGCCTCCCGGGGGCGCCGGTATCGGCATGCATGTGATCCCCGTGGAGAAGGCCATCGAGATGGAGGACACCTCCGTCTCCCTGGAGCACATCTCCCACTGGCTGGACAAGTACGAGGGCAAGTATGCCGCCAGCCCCTGCTCCTGCCGCCGGTCCCGCCAGACCTATGAGGAGGGCTGCGCCGACGACTTCATGGACTGGTGCGTGGCCGTGGGCGACATGGC
>CANQMO010000034.1 GCA_947624985.1 uncultured Oscillospiraceae bacterium
CTGCGCTGTCGCTTTGGTTTGTTTGCAAGATTGCTCATAAGCGTATCCTCCTTGAAAATATTTATCCCTGTCTGATAGGACGGGGATATGTAAACACAGCCTCCCATACAGTTCCACGCTCCCTTTGAGCGGCGTTTTCTCTGTCGGTGCTATGCACGAATTAAGCAGTGGGCAGGCTCATATCGTGGCTCTTGCTATCCGCTGCGGCAGGTATCCCTCTGGCGGCTGCTATTCAATTTTCAAGCGAGGATTTTATCGCCGCCTATTCTGCGGCAATAAAAAAGGGCGGGAGGATTGACCTCTCACCCAGTAGCCAAAAAGGATTGCCTGTTTTCTCCTTGTGTTCTGCTTTTTTGATAAAATAAAAGCACCTGCCGATTGACCGTTTCTCTCGGTCAGCAGCAAGTGCTTCAGAGTAAGTGTTCAGTTATCTGTCTGTGTTCTCTAATGAAAGTTTGCTTCAACTATAAGGACGGAACAAAGACCGTCACCTTTGACGAAATGAAGGCGGCCCTGGAGGAACAGGCCGCGGGTTCGGATTTGGATTGCCGTGGTGCACCAAATAGAAACGGTGATTAGGATACAATCGCCGTTTCTTTTCATTTATCTGAAAAAGCCTGAAAAGCCCGGTGTTTCCGGGCTTTTCAGACTTTTTGCTTATGACCAGCCGGGGGATAACGCCAGTCGGTCAATCTTCTTTGTAGTGTTATCCCCCTTGGTGGGATTGATGCGGAGGGTCGTTATCGTGTAAGCATGGTGGTTATCGTGTAACTGTGGCCATCTATCGTGTAAGCATGGGTTGTATCGTGTAATTGTGGGTTCTTTCATGTAATCATTACGTTTTTTCAGCTTTCAAGTGAGCGACACGAGCTGGCGTGATAGCAGAAGGGTCTGTTTCCAAGAGGCAAAAGTCTGCGTTCACACAGCTTTTGTTGTTTTCAAGGAGAATCCCTGCTATAATGAATGTTACACAAATTCGTGTTGGAGTGAATGCCATGTCGATCGTTTACACCAGATTATGGCGCTGTATGCAGGGGAGAAAACTGGCGATCTGCACGCTGCTGTGCGCCGCATTGATCGTGGGGGCGCTGCCCGGCTATGCCAGCGCCCAGGGGGAGCCGTCGGAAGAAACAGCGGCAGCGGAACAGATGGGCCTGATCCCTGGGGATTGGGAGGGCGATCTTTTGGCGGAGGCGGATTTTTCCGGCTGCTACCAGCTGATCACCTCTCTGATCTCTCTGTGCGACGATACCGCCCTGCCGGTCTGGCAGGAAAATGTGGACCCCTCGGCGTTCCCGTCCCGGACTATGCGGCGGGATGACGGCCTTATCCTTCTGATGCTGGCAGCGGAGGCGCTGGGGTATAACTGTTATAATGCCAGGGAATATGGCTTCTGCACAGAAAACCTTGTGGACTATGACAGGATGTTCTCACAGCTGTCTCAGGACTATCCCTACTGTGATACCAGCCGGGATATCCCCATGTACTTTGATACCGTCGGCGGGGAGGAGGACCCCATCGGGAACGTGTCCAGTTCCGCTGTCTTTTGGATGCAGCGCCGTATGGACGTCAACCACCGTCTCCATTTCCTGGATCATGACGAGGCGCTGGATTTCCATCTGGATCAGCCCCTGACCCGGGAGGACGCCATCGCGGCGGCCGTTCGTCTCTACAACTCGGAAATGTTGGAGTATGACGATACCCTCATGACGAGAGAGTCAAACGAGGAGGATGAGGCGATCCTCGCGGCGGCGGAGTCCAGAAAGCAGGCGATCCTTTCCCATACGGACGAGCCGGTCTGCGAGGGGACGGCGTATTATGTTTCCGGCAGTGGCAGCGATGAAAATGACGGTCTGACCCCGGAGACCGCCTGGGCGACCCTGGACAAAGTGAACGCCGCCGGTCTTTCCCGAGGCGACGGCGTGTATTTTGAGCGTGGCGGGACCTGGCGCGGGCAGCTCTGGGCGCAGGACGGGGTGATTTACTCTGCCTACGGGGAGGGGCCGAAGCCAAATATATTCGCCTCCCCTGAAAACGGCGCCGGCCCAGAGAAGTGGTCCCTTCTGGACGGTACGGACAACATATGGGTCTATCACCGGGATATGATGGACTGCGGCATCCTCGTCTTCAACGACGGCGAGAGCTGGGGCAAAAAGGTCGCGCCTGCCTATATGGACGGCTACCGCTCCACCGTGAACGAGGGGCAGCTCTTCGATGTGAGGACCGAACTGACGGAGGATCTGATGTTCTTCTCCGAGGCGGACAGCATCCTCTATGATGGAGCGCCCTTCCGCTATACCGTCATGGACAACTGCGACCGGGGCGAATATCCCGAAGAGGTCGTCGGGACCCTGTATCTGCGCTGTGACGAAGGCGATCCCGGCGAAGTGTTTGACAGCATAGAGTTCGCCGTGCGGCAGAATATCGTCTTGCCCGCCGATGACGCTGTGTTTTGCGACCTCTGCCTGAAATATACCGGCGCACACTGTATCTTCGGCGGGGATATGGGCTACGACGTCTCGTTCTGCGAGATCGGATGGGTCGGGGGCTCGCCCCAGTATTACCGCTATGACGACGGACAGCCGGAGTTGCTTGGCAACGGTGTGGAGTGTGACGGCAGCTATGATCACTATTCCGTCACGGACTGCTACATTTATCAGTGCTACGATGCGGGCGTTTCCAACCAAGACCCCTCGGAACTGCCGGAGGTAACGGGCGAGGCGAACTTCGAGCCCTATGATTCCATCCAGCGAAACATCACCTATGCCAGAAACGTGTTTGCCTATGACAGTATGCCCGTCGAGATCTTCTTTGCCCTGGAGGATGACGCGGGCTACGGCCGGCATCGCATGGAGAACGTGCTGATCGAGGAGAATTATTTCTTATATACGGGCTATGGCTGGTATATGGAGAAGAAGGCCCCTGGTGCGGCTTACCAGGGATATGGCGATCCGAACGCGGCGGAGAACTTCCGCATCGTCGATAATGTGTTTTATCTCAGCACGGGAGCGCTGCTGCAAACCGGCGCGCCGGAGAAGTGGCAGCCCGAACTGGACGGCAACACCTATGTGCAGAACGACGGCGGCGTTTTGATCGTCTGGCCCTCGGAGGGGTATCAAAGGCAATATCCATATTATTATAATGCGAACAGAGACACTGTGACCGAAGTGATACGGGATGTCCTTGGGGACAAGAACGGAACGGCTCTGAAGAATTAGGACGGACAAAACGGGGTGTTTCACCCCTCTAGCTGATTATCTTCACCCCCCTGGACAGAATCTTCACCCCCATTGGAGAAGATTTCACCCCCGAGGATTTGTATCCAAGTCAGTGTTATTAGGCAAAAAAGCACGGTTTCTTTGATAGAAACCGTGCTTTTGCCCTTCATGATTCCATCTGTTTGCCGAGAAATCCCGAGACGGTGGTGGCCAGCTTCAGTTCCACGTCTCCGGCCCGGACCCCGTCGGACCGCTCCAGAAATACTACGCAGCCCAGCACGTCGCCCTCGGAGAGGATGGGCACGGCCACGGCGGCGGCGGGAGAGTTCTCCCCGTCGGTGACGGGCACCTTCCGCCCGCCCGGCTCCGCCCGGTAGGCCCGGCGGCCCTCCATGATCTCCTCCAGCTCCGGGCTGATGTGCCGGTCCATGATCTCCTTGCGCCCGTTGCCGGCGGCGGCGATCACACTGTCTCGGTCGCACACGGCGGCGGCGTATTCGGCGGTCTTGTGCATGGACTCGCATATCTGCTCGGCAAAAGAGCTCAGTTCGCCCATGGGGGAGTACTTCTTAAAGATGACCTCCCCATCCTTTTCCGTATAGATTTCCAGCGGGTCACCCTCGCGGATGCGCATGGTGCGGCGTATCTCCTTGGGTATCACAACGCGGCCCAGGTCGTCGATACGGCGCACGATTCCAGTCGCTTTCATCTTTATCCTCCTGTTATCTTTTTGTCGGACAGGATTTATTATCCGCAAAAGTCCCAAACCTATACAATCGGACGAAATTTGGCATGAATTGTATGCCGCCGGTCTTAAGAAAATCTTAAAGCTTTTTTTGCCAGGTCCCTACCACAAACGGCTTTTTTCATGGTATGATAGAGGCCGTGGAAGGAGAGCGGCCTATGAAGACGAAACGATCGGTCCCACGGCGGATCAGAATAGAGCTTTGCCTGGTGGCAGTATTGGCCCTGGTGTTTACGGTGACGCTTTTGTGGAGGGGCGGCGTTCTGGACTCCGCCGCGGCGCCCACCGCCACCCCGGAGCCCACCCCGGTGCCCACGCCGTCCCCGATCCCGCCGGATATGTTCGAGTGGCGCGAGGGGGAGTATGTCCATGTGGAGTACGGCGAGCACGATTCCAACATCATCGACGAGAGCGTTCTCGCCACGCCGGACAGAAAGACGGCCGCAGACCTGGTGGCCTGGGCGCAGATGGCCTGGGACAACCAGTGGGGCTACGTCTGGGGGACCTTCGGCTCGGTGTTGACAGAGGACCTTCTGAGCTATAAGATCGAACAGTTCGGCGACGATGTGCTGGAGTATGAGGGCATCATCCGGGAGAAGTGGATGGGCCGGCGGGTAGTGGACTGCGCCGGGCTCATCAAGAGCTACGCATGGTACGTCCCCGGCGGGGACGTGGAGTACGCCGCCGGAGACATGCCCGACTGGGGGACCGATGGGTTCTATGAAAACGCCGAGGAAAAGGGACCGATCGACACCCTGCCGGACACGCCGGGCATGCTCGTCTATTCCGAAAAGGGGCACATCGGCGTGTACATCAGCGGCGGCTGGGCCATCGAGGCCATCTCTCACGCCGGCGGCGTGGTAAAGACCCGGGTGGCGGACAGGCCCTGGACCCACTGGATCAAATGCCCGTATATCGCATACGGCTGACCTTGAAAAAACGGCACGACCTGTGTATAATGGCTGCAATGCAGCCATTATACATTTTATGCCGGCCTGCTCCCGCCTGACGGCGGAACCGCAGGACCATGGCATAAAGGGCTGCGTTGCAGCCATTATACTTTAACATTAGGCAGGACACGCGGGGAGGAAGCGACATGGAGAGGATACGCACAGCGCAGCTTTGGAAGGACGCGGCGGCATACGCGGAACAGACCATCACCGTCTGCGGGTGGGCGCGGACCATCCGGGACCAGAAGAATTTCGGTTTCATCGACCTGAACGACGGCAGCTCCTTCAAAGGGGTGCAGGTGGTGTTCGAGCGGGCCGTTCTGGCCAATTACGACGAGATCGCCAAGCTGAACGTGGGCGCGGCGCTGGTCGTGACCGGCGCTCTGGTGCTGACGCCGGAGGCCAGGCAGCCTTTTGAGCTGAAAGCGGCGTCCATCGCCGTGGAGGGCGTGTCCGCGCCGGACTACCCCCTGCAAAAAAAGCGCCACACGGTGGAGTATCTGCGCACGGTCCAGCACCTGCGGGCCAGGACCAACCTGTTCTCCGCGGCGTTCCGGGTCCGTTCCGTGGCGGCCCAGTCCATCCACGAGTTTTTCCAGAGC
Organism: uncultured Oscillospiraceae bacterium; assembly: GCA_947624985.1. GTDB lineage: Bacteria > Bacillota > Clostridia > Oscillospirales > Oscillospiraceae > CAJOIG01. The sequence continues at coordinate 5,516 of CANQMO010000034.1, forward strand.
CGTGGGTTCGTATATGTGCACACCCCCATCATCACCGGCTCCGACTGCGAGGGCGCCGGAGAGATGTTCCGGGTCACTACCCTGGACCCGGAGGACCCGCCCCGGAAAGAGGACGGCACCGTGGACTTCAGCCGGGACTTTTTCGGCAAGCAGACCAATCTGACCGTCTCCGGCCAGCTGAACGCGGAGAACTTCGCCATGGCCTTTGGGGACGTGTACACCTTTGGCCCCACCTTCCGGGCGGAGAATTCCAATACCCAGCGCCACGCGGCGGAGTTTTGGATGATCGAGCCGGAGATGGCCTTCTGTGATCTGGAGGGCGATCTGGAGTGTATGGAGGCCATGGTGAAGCACATCATCAACACCGTGCTGGAAAAATGCCCTCAGGAGATGGAGTTTTTCAACGCCTTTGTGGACAAGGGCCTTCTGGAGCGGCTGCGCCATGTGGCCGGCAGCGACTTTGCCCGGGTCACCTACACCGAGGCGGTGGAGCTTTTGAAAAGATTCGGCGCGGAGTTCAAATACCCCGTGGAGTGGGGCATGGACCTGCAAACGGAGCATGAGCGGTACCTGACCGAGCAGATATTCAAAAAACCCCTGTTCGTCACCGATTACCCCAAGCAGATCAAGGCGTTCTACATGCGCCTGAACGACGACGGCAGGACCGTGGCGGCGGCGGACTGCCTGGTGCCCGGGATCGGGGAGATCATCGGCGGCAGCCAGCGCGAGGAGCGGCTGGACGTGCTCACCGCCCGGATGGCGGAGCTCGGCCTGAAGGAAGAGGACTACTGGTGGTATCTGGACCTGCGGCGCTACGGCTCCTGCCGCCACGCGGGCTTCGGTCTGGGCTTTGAGCGGATGGTCATGTATCTGACCGGTATCAGCAATATCCGGGACGTGGAGCTCCACCCCAGAACGGTGGGCAACGCGGATTTCTGACAGACTGAAGGGAAAGGCCCGTCAGGGCCTTTCCCCTTTTTTGCCGGCGAGAGCCGGGCCGGGTCCATCCCTTCACGGCCTTCTCCGCCGAAGGAGCACCATCAGCACCGCCCCGCTCAGGCCCAGCAGCGCCAGCCATGGAGCGGGGGCCGTTCCGTCGCCGGTACGGGGCGCGGTGGACGCATGCTCCCGGGGCATGGACGTGACCCCCGGCGCCGCCGTGGGGACCGGCTCCGGCTCTCCCGTGGGGGCGGGAAGCGGCGGCGCGGTGGGCGCCGATGAGGGCCCGGGGACCGGCTCCGGCACGGCCGTGGGCTCCGTCGTGGCCGTAGGCTCCGGCACGGCGGTAGGCTCCGGCGCCGGTAACTGCCAGTCCAGGACAGGGTAACCGCCGTTCACGCCCTGGCTGTCCGGGCCGAAGGCGCCGCCCAGCACACCGGGAAAGCTTAGGCTCTGCATTTGCCCGGTGGGCGCGCCGTTCAGCCCCGCCGCCGGTGCGTTTCCCCCGTTCGGCAGGACGGCGGCCAGGTCCGCGTCGTACCACGCGCCCTGAAACAGGACGCTTTCGTCCGCCGTACCGGTAAAGCCCCCGGCCAGATCGTCGCCGGCGGCCGGTATGAAGGCGGCGGCGTAGCAGTTTTGCACCACCGTCTCGCCCCCGTCGCCCACCGCGCCGCCGAGAAAGCCGCCTACATACACGCCCCGGTCGTTGATGTACAGCCCCGGGGTGGCATAGCAGTTGGTGATCCTGCCGTCCCGAGCGCCGCTGTGCAGACAGCCGATGAGCCCGCCGGCGTACACGCTCCCGGTGAAGGACCCGGCGGCGCCCAGGTGGCCTTGCACGGCGCACCGGTCCAGAACGGACCGCCCGTCCGCCTGGCCGATGAGCCCGCCGGCGGTCAGGCAGCCGGCGTCCGTTTCGGGCCAGGAGTCGGCGGTCATGACGGTGTACACCGCCGTTCGACTGACCGACGCGTTCACCGACCGGCCCGCCAGACCGCCCGCGGACCGAACGCCGCCGGCGGTGACGGTCACGTCCAGCGTGAGGTTTTCGATCGTGGCGCCATAGAGCGCGGAAAAAAGGCCCACCCCGTCGCTGCCGACGGCGGCCGTGACGGTCAGGCCCGTTATGGTGTGGCCGCCGCCGTCAAAGGTCCCCTGAAAGACCCGGGAAAAGTCGTCGTCCGCCGCCACGCCGACGGCGGTGAAGCTTTGGCCGGTCATATCCACGTCGGCGGTCAGGGTGACGGTCCGGCCAGCATAGGTCTCGCCCGCGCGCACCGCGTCGGAAAAGGCGGCCAGCGCCTCCGGACCGTCGATGACCGTGGGGCCGCTGTCCGCCAGCGCCAGGACAGGCGTGAACAGCAGAACGAGCGACAGGAAAAGACCGGCGAAGAGCGCGGCCTTTTTTCGTCCGGTTTTCATTTTTCCGCCCCTCTCGATACATGGTTTTATGAGACCGGATCGTCTCACGCCATTGTATACGGGATGGGACAGGGTTGTGACGGCTTATCCATTTGGCCGGCCGGGCATTGACCCGCGTGGCCGGAAAGGGTAAAATGGACAGGGGAGGAGGTGTCCGCCGTGACGCAGGAGGAAAGAAGGAGTTATCTCATCGGGCGGCTGCTGGATGAGCAGCCCCGGTATCGGAGCGCTGGCGTGCCCGGGGACCCGGAGGGGCAAAAGGCCCTGCTCCGGGGGCTGATGAACCTGCGGCCCCCCGGCGGTATCGACGGGGATTTTCTCGCGGTGCAGGACGCGTATCTGCGCCGGGAGACCGCCGAAAAGGGGATCACGGACCTGGCGGACCTGGCGCCCGTGGAGCCGGGTATCTATCTGTGGCAAGGGGACATCACCACCCTGCGGGTGGACGCCATCGTCAACGCCGCGAACAGCGGCATGACCGGCTGCTATGTGCCCGGGCACAACTGTATCGACAACTGCATCCACACCTTCGCCGGGGTGCAGCTTCGGCTGGACTGCGCCCGGCTCATGGCCGAACAGGGCCACCCGGAGCCCACCGGGACGGCCAGGATCACCCCAGGGTATAACCTGCCGTGCCGGTATGTGCTGCACACCGTGGGGCCCATCGTCCAGGGGGCGGTCACGGCGGAGGACGAGGCGCTTCTGGCGGGCTGCTACCGGTCCTGTCTGGCGCTGGCGGCGGAAAAGGACCTTCACAGCGTAGCCTTCTGCTGCGTTTCCACGGGAGTGTTCCGCTTCCCCAAGGCCCGCGCGGCCCGTATCGCCGTGGACACGGTCCGGGCGTGGCGGGCGGAGAGGCGGTCGGATATGGCCGTGGTCTTTACCGTCCACAGCCGGGAGAATCTCGATATCTATCAGGCTCTGCTCGGCTGAATGCCCCCTGTAAAACAATGTCCGCCGCCCGGTCGGGGCGGCGGATATTTTCACATGAGCGGGGCGGCCAGCTTCAGCACCGAGGCGGCCAGCCGGGTGGTCAGCGGCAGGTCCGCCGCGGCCGCCGGGCCGATCTCCCGGCACTGGGGGAAGGTCTCGTCGAAGTCCTTCAGAATGTCCCGGATGGCCGGGACCTTGTAGAGGAAGGCCGCGCACTCAAAGTGCAGATACAGGCTGCGGTAGTCCAGATTGATGGTGCCCACCACGGCCTTTGTCCCGTCGGAGACGAACACCTTGGAGTGGACGAAGCCGGGGGTGTACTCGTAGATACGCACGCCCGCCTCGGTCAGGGCCCGGTAGTGGCCCTTGGCCAGGATGTTGGCATATTTCTTGTCCGGGATGCCGGGCAGTATGAGCCGCACGTCCACCCCCCGCCGGGCGGCGAAGGTGAGGGCCGTGACCATCTCGTTGTCCAGGATGAGGTAGGGGGTCATGATATACACATAGTCCCGGGCGGTGTTGAGGATGTCCAGATACACCATCTCCCCGGTGAGCTCGCTGTCCAGAGGACTGTCCCCGTAAGGGATCACATAGCCCCGGCTGCCGGGCAGAGCGCCGGTGGGCTCGTTGAGAAAGGGCTCGTACTCCCGCTGCCTCTCCCCGGCGTTCCACAGCCGCAGGAACATGAGCGTCAGCGAGCGGACCGCGTCTCCCCGGAGCATGACCGCCGCGTCCTTCCAGTGACCGAAGCGCTCCCGGCGGTTGATGTACTCGTCCGCCAGATTCACCCCGCCGGTGAAGCCCACCTTCCCGTCCACCACCACGATCTTCCGGTGATCCCGGTTGTTGTAGCTGGTGGAGATGAAGGGCCGGATGGGGGCGAACACCTTGCAGCGGATACCCAGAGCCCGGAGCTTTTTCGGGTAGCTGGCCGGCAGGAGCAATATGGAGCAGGTGCCGTCGTACAGGACCCGCACGTCCACGCCCTCCGCCGCCTTCCGGGTCAGGATGTCCACGACCCCGTCCCACATCTCGCCTTCCTCCACGATGAAGTACTCCAGGAAGATGAATTTCTCCGCCTTCTCCAGTTCCCGGAGCATGGCCTGGTACTTGTCCTCGCCCCGGGAGAAGTAGGTCACGTCGGTGTTCTCATAGGCGGCGTAGCCGTTGGCCTTCCCCAGATAGGTGATCAGGGGGAAAAGCGCCGGCTCCTCCCGGGCCAGCCGGGCGTTCAGTTCCGCCTGCTCCGGCATGAGCGGGGCGCTCTCCGCCTCAATATTCTGCAAGAGCCGCTGCTCCGCCCGGTGACCTACGTCGAAGGTGATGAAAAGGTACAGCAGCACGCCGAACACCGGCACCACCGCGATGATGACCGCCCAGGTGAGCTTGACGCTGGGATTGGAGCGGGTGTTGAGCAGATACGCCAGGAAGATGGCCGTCAATACCGTCACTGTCCCGGACAGGTAGAAGCTGTACTGCTCCAGCCGGCCGAAGATCACGAACATGAACACGGCCTGCGCCAGCAGCATAAGCGCCGCCACGGCGCCGCGCCCGAACAGCACGCTCAGAAAGCCACGCTTTGGCCGCGTGTTGCGCCTGGCGGTCTCTTTTTCCGGCATGGATCGCCCTCCTTGCAGAATGTTACTCTTTATAGTGCCATGTTTTCCCTAAAAAATCAAGGGTTTCCCGCCCGACGAATATTTTTGCGGGGACCTTGACAGCGGGAGGTGAATATGACAACATAGCTTAGCCGGAATCACTTATCATTTTTCCGACGAAAGTTATTCTTTTGACAGGCGACAACTCGAAGAAGTTTTTCAAAAGGTTAAGCAAATCACGGAACTGTGAAAGCATTGACCCCGGAGCTGATACACGAATTTGTGGATAAAATCGTGATGTATGCGCCGAGATATGTTGACGGCAGACGAATACAGGTTTTGGACATCTACTACAGCGGCGTCGGCATCCTGCACGAACTCAGATCCGAAGAAATGGAAGAAGCATTCCAGCAACACATGGCAGAACGCAGCAAAGCAAAAACGGCGTAACCGCAAGGCTACACCGTTCAAAAAAATCAAACAACATTTAGATACAAAAGCCCCGCCTTAGGGCACCTTCCTTACGGAGGGCGCCCCAGGGGGCGTTTCTTTTATGCCGGTTTTTCTTCCCCGGCCTCTCTTTCCCGGAAGGCGTTGAGCCAGGCGCCGAGAAACAGCAGGAACAGCGAGCAGTACATCCAGAACAGGGAGATGATCACGATAGCCAGACCGCCGTATATGCTGTAAAACCGGAACCGCTCCACCGCCCAGGAATAGACTTGGGAGAAGGCCAGCCAAGTGGCTGCGGAGAAGGCCGCCCCCGGCAGCTGCCGCCGGAAGGAGAGCTCTTTCAGGGGCACATAGCGGAACATCAGCGCGTTGATGGCGGTCACCACCGCGAAGAACAGCAGGCTCCGCAGCCGCAGCAGCACCGCCCACAGCCCCGCGCCGCTGGGCACATACCCCGCCGCGGTCAGGAACCGCTCCCCGAAAAACAGCAGCACCAGATTGCCCAGCACCAGCACGATCAGCACCGCTGTGCACAGCGCACCCAGCAGCCTCTGGCGGAAATAGCCCCCGTGGGCGTGGCCGTCGTATATCTGGCCGACGGTCCGCAGGATCAGGCTCACGAACTTGCCCGCCGACCAGAGCTCCGCCACAAGACCGATACTCAGCGCCGCCGCGGAGCCCGCGTAAACGCTGGACACCAGCGTGGAGATGAGCTCCTGGAAGGGCAGGGGCGTATATTTGAGCAACGCGTCCGCCAGCTCCGTTTCCGTGAAGGGCAGATAGGGCAGCAGCCCCAGTACGATCACCACCAGCGGTCCCAGAGAGAAGAACATGTAATAGGCCCCGCTGGTGGCGTACAGCCACAGATCGGACCGGCTGTATTCATCCGCCGCCCGGCGGAGTTTTTGTTCCAGCGCCTTCCGGTCCATGCGTTCCTCCCGTTTACTCAGTTCGGGCCGCCCGACGGGGCGGCCTTATATGATCTTATAGTATGACGCCCCGCGGGGCGAATATGCCGCGCATGGGCGAAAGACGGATAACGCCTCCGTCACCGTGCCCGGCAGGCGGGGCAGACGTGGTATAGCTTCAGGTCGTAGCCGGTCACGGCGCGGCCCGCCGTCAGCGGCGACAGCAGGCCCTCCGGCATGGTCAGATCCTCCACCTTGCCGCACTTTTCGCAGATCAGATGGGGATGAGGCCGCCGCTCCCGGTCATACCGGGCCGGGGCGTCGGGCATTTCCAGCTTGCGTATGCGCCCGTCCCGGACAAGGATACCCAGGTTGCGGTACACGGTCCCCCGGGCCAGGGAGGGCATTTCCGCCCGGGCCAGATCGTATATCTCCTCCGCGGTCCGGTGCTCCGGCGCGGCCATGATGATGTTATACACGAGCTGCCTCTGCCGCGTCACGGGTATCCCTCCTTTTAGGACAGGTTCCTAATCTTGTTTCTATTGTACCATATCCCGCCGGATTGTCAACGCTCAGATGGTCTGTAGGTATTCGTACAGGGGAAAGAGCGCCTCGTACACGTCCAGCACCTGCTCCGGAAGCTCCCTGCCGGGCGGGTCCGGATCGAACCAGACTTTTTTGCCCATCTCGATGGCCCGGGCGTTGTACCAGTCGAACAGCAGCGGACACGGGTCTCCCTTGGGCCGCTTGTAGACCTGCCAGTAGGGGGCCAGATCGCCGCGCCGGTCCAAAGCCTGGACGATCCTGGTCAGGGGCCCGGGGTCGGCGTCGATACGTTTGCGCCAGGCGTCCATCTGCGCGGCGGACATGTTCCAGGAGCCCATGCCCGCCTCCCAGCCGGTGGCGTCTATGCCGAACCAGAACTGGGGCAGGGGCGTGTATATCTCCCCGGAAAGGCCCAGAGAGAACCACATATGGTCCTTGAAGGGTCCCCGGCCGAACAGCCGTCGGGCGTCCCGCCAGATACGGGAGACGTGTACCACCGGGGCCGCGCCGGGGTGCCGGTCGGCCAGCGCCTGACGCAGGTCCTCCGCCAGGGAGACGATGGGCCCGTGCAGGCACCGCTCGTAATCGTCCCGGTGGGCCTGGAACCAGGGCCGCTCGTTGTTGAAGGACAGCCCCCACAGAAAGTCCGGCAGGTCCTTTGGAAAGCCCTCGAAGGGCGGAATCTCTTTCGGCATGGTCTTACGCTCCTCTGTTCTGGCCATAGGTCCCCAGCCGCTCCCGGGCCCGGGCCATCTCCTCGGCGGTGAGAAGGGCGGGCTCCCGCCCGGCGGCAAGACAGCGCAGATACACGTCCGCGCAGAATTCCACCTGCTCCGCCAGGGCGAAGGCGGCGGCCATATCCGCCCCCACGCACACCAGCCCGTGGCTGGCCAGCAGCACCGCGCCGCCGCCGTCCGCCGTCTTTACGGCGGCCTCCGCCAGCGCCTGGCTGCCAAAGTCCCGATAGGGGGCGCAGGGCACGCTGTCCCGGCCCGTGAGGGCGAGCAGATAGCTCATGGGCGGCAGGCTGCGCCGCAGACAGGCCAGAGCCGTGGCCGCCGGGGAGTGGGTGTGGACCACCGCGAAAACGTCCGCTCGGGCGGCGTAAAAGGCCAGGTGCAGCGCCGTCTCCGAGGTGGGCTTGCGCGCCCCCTCCAGCACCGCCCCCGCTGGGGAGAGCACCACCGCGTCGGCGGCGGTGATATCCTCATAGGCCATGCCGCTAGGGCTCACGGCGACGGCACCCGAGACCGCGTCCCGAACGCTCAGATTTCCCCCGGTCCCGGCGGTGAGCCCCGCCCGGACCAGTCTGCGGCCATAGTCCGCCACCGTCTGCCGCTGTGTCTGCAAAAGCATGTTCATCCCCCCTGGTCGGGTCTATGATAGCATACCCGAACGGAAAAACACAATAAAAATAATATGCCGCTAATACCGGGGCCCCCATGAGAGCCCAGCGGAGCGGGTCTCATGGGGAGAGGAAGAAGGCCCCTGACCGACGACTGGAGGCCCGCTTGCGGGGCTCCAGCGTCTTCAGGAGCAATACCGGGGCCCCCATGAGAGCCCAGCGGAGCGGGTCTCATAGGGAGAGGAAGAAGGCCCCTGACCGACGACTGGAGGCCCGCTTGCGGGGCTCCAGCGTCTTCAGGAGCCTTCTGACGACGACAAAGCCGGCCGCCCGAAGGCGACCGGCCCTGCAACAAAGAAGAGAGGAGTGAAAAATGAAAAGAATCGATGTTCTGCCTCGCTCGGTCCGGGCCGCCCCGTGGCCCTTTTGACCTTGCATGTTCATCATACGCCGTCCGGGCCGGGGATTGGTGAATAAATTCACAACGTTTTGTAAATAAATAATGAATGCTTTATTAACGACCCCGGCGATAATGATCATCGCAAGGCGAAAACAAATGTTTTCGCCGCCAAACGACACGTTTGGCAGCAAATGAGCCAAGGGATCATTTGCGCGATGCTCATTGCAATGACTATCTGGCAAAACAGCCACGCTGTTTTGCTTCAGCCGCAAAGCGGCTCGGCGCAACGCCTTGCGGCGTTTCGCCACCAGATAAGCATTATTGACAGGAATGCCGGTATCCGGTATAATGAGGCGGGGACATATCATACATATAGGGGGCGGGGCTGTGCTTCTGCATTCCAAGTCAAAGATGTTTTCTCTCCATCAGAAGATGGAGATCATGGACGAGGCGGATCAGGTGGTCTACACCGTGGAGAGCAAGGTGCTGACCATCCACAACACCACCTATGTGCATAACGCCCAGGGCGACGAGGTGGCCGTCATCACCAACAAGCCCGTCTCCCTGCACGAGACCCATGAGATCCGCATGGCGTCTGGCGAGCAGTTTGAAATGCGCACGGAGCTTATGCACCTGATGGACGACGTGATCGACCTGGACGGTATCGGCTGGCAGCTTCGGGGCGATATGCTCCAGCACAACTACCAGATCCTCAACGAGCGGGGCGAGATGATCGCCACCACCCACCAGAAATGGGTATCGGTCCACGACGTCTACTTCATCGACGTGCTGGACGAGGGCCAGGTGGACAAGATCGTCAGCGTGTATGTGGCGCTGGAGAAGATCATCCGGGCCCGGGAGCTGCGCCGGGAGAACGAGGCGTCCGCCGCGGGCGGCGCCGCTGCGGCGGTCCATCAGGACAACGACCGATAACCTGCGGAAATTTTCTTAACGTCCCCGCGTCCGGCGGGGACGTTTTATGCCCGGGAGGGATAGATATAAACATACTCTATGACAGCCGCGACCACGCGGACAAGACGCCTTTCGGCCCCCTGTGGGAGGGGGACCGCTGCCGGATGCGCGTGCGTATCCCGGCGGAGCTTGAGGCCCGGCGGGTGCTGCTCGCCTCCGACGAGGGGATGGCGGTGGAATTTGCCCATGCCGGCTGGGAGGACGCCTATGAGCTGTTTACGGCGGACTTCCCCGCGCCGGCCCCGGGGCTCTACTTTTACCGGTTCCACATCTGGGACAGGAACGGGGACTATGACCTGTTCCGCGCCGGCGACGGCACCAACATCGGCAGCGGCGCGCTCTGGCAGTTGAGCGTGCTGCCGGCGGATTACGCGCCCCCGGAGGACTGGCGGGGCGCGGTGTACTATCAGATCTTTCCGGACCGGTTCGCCAAAAGCGGCGACTGCGACCTGACCGGTAAACTGGAGCCCTACACCGTCCGGGATTTTGACACCTTCGTGCCCCAGGCACGGAACGCGACGGACTTCGCCGGAGGCAACCTGCGGGGCGTGACGGAGAAGCTGGACTACATACAGGGCCTGGGCGTGAAGGTCATCTACCTCAACCCCATCGTCATGGCCTGGTCCAATCACCGCTACGACGCGGCGGACTATGCCCGCCTGGACCCCATGCTGGGCACCGAGGCGGATTTCACCGCCCTGTGCGACGCCGCCCATGAGCGGGGTATGAAGATCGTGCTGGACGGGGTGTTCTCCCACACGGGCAGCCACAGCGTGTACTTCGACTGCGACAGCCACTTCGGTGGGGGAGCGGTGTCGGCAGGACCCGGATCCAGGTACTATAAGTGGTACGACTTTCAGGATTTTCCCAAGAAATACACGGCCTGGTGGGGCGTGGACGTGATGCCCTGCGTCAACGAGCTCGACCCGGATTATATGGAATACATCCTGGGCGAGGACGGGATCGTGGCTCTGTGGCTGCGCCGGGGGGCGGACGGCTTCCGGCTGGACGTGGCCGACGAGCTTCCCGACCCGTTCATCGCCGCGCTCTACAAGAGGGTGAAGGCGGTAAAGCCCGGGGCCGTCGTCATCGGCGAGGTCTGGGAGGACGCTTCCAACAAGATCAGCTACAGCGTCCGGCGGCGGTACTTCACCGGCGCGGAGCTGGACGGGGTCATCAACTACCCCTTCCGCACGGCGATCCTGAACTTTGCCGCCGGCGGGGACGGGGGCACGGCGCTGGCCGAGACGGTGGTGAGCCTGGCGGAGAATTACCCGGCGGCGGCGCTGGACTGCACCATGGCCGTGCTGGGCACCCATGACACGGAGCGGGTGGGCACGGTGCTGCCGGGCGAAAACGCCCGGCGGACGGCGGCGTTCCTGCAATTTGCCCTGCCCGGCTCACCGGTGATCTACTACGGCGACGAGGCGGGCCTCACCGGGGGCCGGGACCCCATGAACCGGCTGCCCTTCCCCTGGGGCCGGGAGGATACCCGCATGCAGGACCTCTATCGGTCCCTGGCGGCGCTGAAAAACGCCCATCCCGCCCTGCGCACCGGGGATATCTGCTTCGAAAAGGCCGAAAACGGGTATGTGTGCTTCACCCGCCGCTGTGAGACCGAGGCGGTCCGCTGCGCGGTGGACCGAGCCACGGGGGCGTTTTCCGTGACGGTCATCTGAAAAATATAAAAAAGGAGAGCCTTTCCCAAGGGAAAGGCTCTCCTGCAGTCTGTCAAAAAACTCCCCTATTTGGGGAGTTTTTGGTATAATAGGGACAGAGGGACAGTTTGAGTGCATGTATG
>CANQMO010000035.1 GCA_947624985.1 uncultured Oscillospiraceae bacterium
AGCTCCTGGTTGGTCTGCTGCAGGGTCTCCAGGTCCACGATGCCCCGCTCGGCCTCCTGGGCCACGCCCACGGAGCCGGTGTGCAGCGCCGCGGCGTTCTCCTTGAGCAGCTGATTGGTCATCTCGCTCACGTCGTGGGTGGCCTTCATGGCCTGCTGGGAGTTGTACATGCTCATGGCCAGCACCATCTGGCTCTTCCACAGGGGGATGGTGTTGTCGATGGCGGTCTGGATCTTCTCCACCATGAGAGAGTCGTTGTTCTGGATGAGCCGGATCTGGGGGGCCATCTGGATGGAGATGATGCGGGTCAGCTCCAGGTCGTGTATCTTTTTCTCGAAACGGCCCAGCATGCTGGCGTAATCGTTGGCGGCCTGGGCGTCCTCGGGCGCGCCGGTCTCCTCGGCTTTTTTCATGAGCCTGGGAAGCTCCGTGGAACGAAGCTCCTCCAGACGCAGCTTGCCGGCGATGATATACATGGTCAGTTCTTTGAAGTAGGCCTGGTTCATCTCATACATGTTGTCCATGGTGACGATGTCCTTGTTGAGCGTGATCCAGTGTTCGTTCAAAGCGGCGGAGATCTTGTCCACGTTGACCTCGGCCTTGTCGTATTTGGCCTTCAGATCGGAAAAGCTGCGGGAGGCCTTTTTGAAAAGGCCCTTCAGACCCTTCGGCTGCTCGGCGGATACGTCCAGCCCGCCAAGCTGGGCCACCAGATCGGAGAGCATGTCGCCCACCTGGCCAAGATCCTTGGTGCGGACCTGCTCCAGCGCCTGGGCGGAGAAGTCCGCGATGTTCTTTTGGGCGGCGGAGCCGTAGCCCAGCACCTGGGTGGTGTCGGTGATGTCGATCTTCTTGGCGAATTCCCGCACGGCGGCCTGCTCCTCCGGGGAAAGGGAGTCGATGTCCAGCTTCTCCACGGGCACGCCGGCCTGCTCCACGGCCTGGACGGCCTGGGCGGCGGTCTGGACGGCCGTGTCCGCAGGGGCGGCGGCCGCCGCAGTCTGGGCAGCGGCGGGGGCCTGGGGCGCCTGGGGCGTCGGGTCCAGTGTTAGATTGATCTCATACTTTTTTTCGTCAGCCATGGCTTCGGTTCCTTTCCTTGTTATCTCGAATGCTTTATTCCTGTTTCGCTGTGGTATCTGTCTGTCCGGTCTGCTTTTTGCGCAGGAGCTCCTTGAGCGCGTCGCCGCCGGTGAGCCCTTCCCGGGCCAGAAGCTGCTCCATCACCCGGATGTCGGCGTCCACGTCCAGGGCGTCGTTTTTGTACAGGGCGTCCAGCTGCTTTTGGAAGGCGTCGATCTCCGTTTGCAGCATGGCGGCTATGCCCGCCTTGGAGCGGCTGATGTTCTCGCCCTCCACGTCCGGGGCGCTCATGCGGTCATAGGCCTCCAGCAGCTTGATGGTGGAGGGGAGGAAGTAGCTCTGGAACTTTTTTATCTGGGGGATGTCCGAGGCATCCTGCACCGCGTCCCGGGCAATGGCGTCGCTGAGACCGGCGAGCGTGTCGATCTTTTGCTTCACGTCCCCGTCGGCGATGGAGGCGGCCAGACGCTCCATCTCGGCCCGGGCCTTTTTTGCCTCCGCCAGAACGGCGTCCGCGTCGGGGCCGTAACTGACGCTCTCCGGTTCCGGTTCTGGGACATATTCCACCGTGGGCCCCATGGACCGGTCCGCCAAAAGCCACGCGCCCGCCGTCACCAGAGCGGCGATGAGAAAGTGCCACAGCTTGTACAGCGGGAACACCAGCGCGTACACGGCGAACACAGCCGCGGCGATATAGACCGGCAGCGCCGGGCGGCGCTTGACTTCACGCATGGGGCGGACCTCCTCTGCTAAAGTATAAGTACATTTTAAAATAATCTGACAATAACGTCAAGGATTACTTGATAGGATACGAGAGTGTATGTTATACTAAGCGCTATGGAGGATTTTGTCCTTTCTTGAAAAACAGTGGGGACAGACCGGCCCCGGCCGGCCCATCCCCTATATGAAAGCCTGTCGCGCGCGGCGCGGCTGGACCATAATATGCAACAGGTGACACGCATGACAAACATCAAAATAGCGCCCTCGATCCTGGCCGCGGATTTCACCCGGCTGGACGACGAGATAAAGGACGTACTCGCCGCCGGCGCTGACTATATCCATATCGATGTGATGGACGGACAGTTCGTGCCCAACATCTCCATCGGCGTGCCGGAGGTGCGCAGCATCCGCAACGCCTTTCCCGAGGTTTTTCTGGACGTACATCTTATGATCGTGCAGCCGCTGAAGTTCGTGGAGGCCTTCGCCAAAGCCGGCGCCAGCCATATAACCGTCCATCTGGAGTCGGACGCCCCGGAGAACATCACCGCGGCGCTGTCTCTAGCCCGGGACATGGGCGTGCGGACGGGCCTGTCCGTCAAGCCCGCCACCCCCGCGACGGCGCTGGAGAGGTGGCTGAAGGACCTGGACATGGTCCTGGTCATGACGGTGGAGCCCGGCTTCGGCGCGCAGCGGTTTATGGCGGAGCAGCTGCCCAAGATTACGGCCATCCGCCGGCGGCTGGATCAGGTCAATCCCGCCTGCGATGTGGAGGTGGACGGCGGTATCAACCCGGCCACCGCGCCGGCGGTCGCCGCCGCCGGGGCCAACGTGCTGGTGGCCGGTTCGGCTATATTCGGCCATGAGGACTATTCCGCCGTCATCCGGCAGCTTCGGGGCAGGTGACGCGCCATGGCTCTTTTTCCCGTATCCTTTGAAGAACTGATAGACCGCTTCGCGGCTCTGCCCGGCATTGGCCGCAAGAGCGCTCAGCGGCTGGCTTTCCATGTGCTGAGCCTGCCGGAGGGGGAGGCGGAGGCCTTTGCGGAGGCCATACTGCGCGCCCGCAAAAACGTGCATACCTGTCCCGTGTGCCAGAACCTGACGGACGGGGAGATATGCCCCGTCTGCGCCGACGGGCGGCGGGACCGGTCCGTCATCTGCGTGGTGGCGGAACCCAGGGACGTGGCCAGTCTTGAGCGCAGCCGGGAGTTTGGCGGGGTGTACCATGTGCTGCATGGGGTGCTCTCGCCCATGAGCCGGGTCGGGCCGGACGATATCCGTATCACGGAGCTCGTGGAGCGCGTGGCAAAAGGGGACGTGAAGGAGGTCATCATGGCCACCAACCCCGACACGGAGGGCGACGCCACCGCGATGTACATCGCCCGGCTTTTGAAGCCCTTCGATGTGCGGGTCACCCGCCTGGCATACGGCATTCCCGTGGGGTCCAATCTGGAATTCACCGACGACGCCACGCTGGTCCGGGCTCTGGAGGGCCGCCGGGACATGTGAGAACTTTTATTCGACGGTATATTTTTTCCCGATAAGGATATGATTGTTACGGGCAGGGCTCGTCCTGTCCGCGCTTATGCTACATAGTTTAAGGAGTTATCAGGTTTCAATGGCACAAAAATTGAAGATCATGGCGCTTGGCGGTCTGGATGAGATCGGCAAGAATCTGTACGTTTATGAATACGGCAGGGACATCGTGGTGGTGGACTGCGGCATGGGCTTCCCGGACGAGGATATGTACGGTATCGACGTGGTCATACCGGACATCACATACCTGACCCAGAACCGGGACCGTATCCGGGGGATCGTGCTGACCCACGGCCACGAGGACCACATCGGGGCCACGCCCTATGTGATGAGCCGGCTGGACTGTCCGATCTATGCCACCCGCCTCACGGCGGCGCTGGTGCGGCTGAAGCTGGAGGAGCACGGCCTGGCCGACAAGGTGGAGCTCGTCACCCGCTCGGCGGGGGACCGCTTCCGTCTGGGCGACAATTTTGAATGCGAGTTCATCCATGTGAACCACTCCATCGCCGACAGTGTCGCCGTGGCGCTGAAGACCCCCATCGGCACGGTCATCCACACAGGCGATTTCAAGATCGATCTGACACCCATCGAGGGGGGCGTGTTCGACTTTCACCGCTTTGCCCAGCTCGGCAGCGAGGGCGTGCTGGCTCTGCTCAGCGACTCCACCAACGTGGAGCGGCCCGGGTATTCCGACTCGGAGCGCCATGTGGGCGAGAGCATGGAGCGGCTGTTCCGTGGCTGCGACAAGCGTATCATCGTCACCACCTTCGCCTCCAACGTCCACCGTATCCAGCAGATCATCAACTGCGCCGCCCACTACCGGCGGAAAGTGGCGGTCACGGGCCGGAGCATGGAGAACGTGCTGAAGCTGGCCATGGAGGAGGGGTACCTGAGCGTACCGAAGGACGTGCTGGTGGACGTGAACCGTATCGGCAGCCTCCCGCCCGAGCGGGTGGTGATCATCACCACCGGCAGCCAGGGGGAGAACATGTCCGCCCTGTACCGCATGGCCTTTTCCGAGCACCGGCAGGTGAAGATCGGCGCGGGGGACCGGGTCATCATCTCCGCCTCCGCCATCCCCGGCAACGAGCGGACCGTGACGAAGGTGATCGACGAGCTGTTCTCCAAGGGGGCCGAGGTCATCTATGACCGGAGTATCGACATCCATGTGTCCGGCCACGCCTGTCAGGAGGAGCAGAAGACCATGCTGGCCCTGACGAAGCCCAAATTCTTTATCCCCGTCCACGGGGAGCACCGCATGCTCTGCCGCCACGGGGACCTGGCCCTGGAGATGGGCGTGGCCCCGGCCAACGTGGTCATCCCCGGTATCGGCGAAGTGATCGAGCTGACCGCGAAGCACATCCGGAAAAACGGAACGGTGCCCTCCGGGCGGGTGCTGGTGGACGGCACCAACGACGAGGGCGTGGAAAATGTGGTCCTGCGGGACCGGCAGCATTTGGCCCAGGACGGCATGCTGGTGGTGGTCATGACCATGTCCAGCCAGGACGGCGCCATGATCGCGGAGCCGGAGATCATCACCCGGGGCTTCGTCTATGTGAAGGACAACGCCCAACTCATCGAGGAGATGCGCCGGGTGGTCTATGAGTCCGTCGAGTCCTGCGAGCGCCAGAGGATCACCGACTGGGCGGAGATCAAGGGCCGGGTCAAGAGCCAGCTGAGCGGGTATCTCTATAAAGTCACCCGCCGCAGTCCCATGATCCTGCCGGTCATCGTGGAGGTGTGACGCGCGAACGCCGGGGCGGCCGGCTACAACAAAGTCAACAGCGGAAGGCACGGTCTGCGCGCCTTCCGCTGATTTTGACCGCGTATTGCCTGCGGCGGCGATCTGCGGTACAATATGGAGAAAGATGATGAGCGGCTGCCGTACGGCTGAAAGAAGGAGAGATGTGATATGTTTGAGATACGGGTGAAGATCGACCGGGAGGAGGACCTGTACTGCGGCTTTGACGAGGCGGGCCTGACCCTGAGCGACGATGTGCTGGCGTACATGATCAAGGCTTTGGAGGGCCGGCGGGCGGGTGAAAAGCTGCGGCTGTGCTTCGTCAGCGCCCTGGACCTGGACGAGGACCGGCTGGAGCGGGCCATCGGGCAGTATATGCGCTCGGTGGAGTGCAGCGTGCGGCGGCTGAAGCGCAGCAGCTGGCTCAACAGCCTTCGGCTTCTGGCTATCGGCGTGATCTTCATCGTGCTGGGCCTGGTCTTTACGGATAAAATGGGGGCGGTGGCGGCGGCTATCGTGTCCACCATCGGCTCCTTCTCGGTGTGGGAGGCGGCCAACGTGTGGATACAGGAGTTTCCCGCCATCCGGGCTAAGGAGCGGGCCGTGTCGTTTTTGAAGCAGTCGGAGCTGGTCATTGAGGACGCGGACTGAGCGTATCACAACATTACATATATGTCTGACGGGGACGGGCATGGAGGAACGGGCAAGTGGACAGGCAGGCTCTTATAGAATATGCGCTGGAACGGTTCGGAGCGGAGCCGGAGTATCTGTGGAAGAAGTATCCGCGGTATTTCGTGCTGCGCCGGCCGGATAACGGCAAATGGTTCGCGGTGGCGATGGACGTGCCCCGGGACCGGCTGGGGCTGGAGGGGAGCGGCAGCGCCGACATCGTGAACGTGAAATGCGGCCCCATCCTGCTGGGCTCCTATCTGGGTCGGATCGGGTTCCTGCCCGCCTATCGCATGAGCAAGACAAACTGGCTCTCTATCAGGCTGGACGGCGCCGCAGCGGACGAGGACATCGCCGCCCTGCTGGATATCAGTTACAATCAGGCGAAATAAGGGAGGATAAAAATGGCGATCACCGTGAACATCTACTATACCGGCGAGCCGGGCCGGGCCGCAGCTTTTGCCCGGGAGATGACGGAAAGCGGCGTCGTGGCGGATATACGGGCGGAGGAGGGCAACCTCCGGTACGAGTATTTCTTTCCCATGGACGGTGAGGACACCGTGCTGCTCATCGACAGCTGGAAGGATCAGGCGTCGCTGGACGCGCACCACGCCTCGCCCATGATGGGCAGGATCGCGGCGCTACGGGAGAAGTACGACCTGCACATGCGGGTGGAGCGGTATGTGTCCGACGGGAGCGGCCCCGCGGCGGACAGTAGGTTCATCCGGGCGTGAGGCGCACGCCGAAAAAGCACCCCGGAGGCCGGGCGCCTTGACAGGGGAGAGCCTGATACTCCCGGGCGGCTTTGAGAGAGAAAGCCGCCCGATTCATATAAGTCAAGTAAGTCAAGCCGCAAAACAACGGTGTCTTTGTGAGCGATGAAATGAGCGATGTATTGCCTTGTGGAGAGAAGCGCGGTATAATGGGGGCAGGACAATATACGTGAGGTGCCCTATGAAGAACAAACAGCCTCCCTTTGAGATCACGAATAAGATCGTGGACCTGGTGGCCCAGGTGGCGGAGCTGGCCGGGCGGCTCTCCGTCTCGGACAGGCTCTCGGCTGACCCTGTTCTGCGCCGGGTCAACCGCATCCGCACCATCCACGGCTCCCTGGCCATCGAGCAGAACACCCTCAGTCTGGAACAGGTGACGGCGGTGCTGAGCGGCAAGCAGGTGCTGGCCCCGCCCAGAGACGTGGCGGAGGTCAAAAATGCCTACGAGATATACGAGCGGCTGGACGAGCTGGACCCCTATTCTGTGGACGACCTGCTGACGGCCCATCGGATCATGACCCGGGGGCTGGTGGAGGAGTCCGGCGTGTTCCGCTCCCGGCCGGTGGGCGTGGTGGATCAGGCCGGGCGGATCGTACATTTGGGCACGCTGCCTCAGTATGTGCCGGAGCTTATGCAAAAGCTGCTGGACTGGACCCGGGACAGCGACGTGCATATGCTGATAAAAAGCTGCGTGTTCCACTATGAGCTGGAGCTCATCCACCCCTTTGCCGACGGCAACGGCCGCATTGGGCGGCTGTGGCACACGCTGCTTCTGTCCAGGTGGGACCCGGCCTTCGCCTGGCTGCCGGTTGAGTCCATCATCCATGAAAATCAGCAGGGCTATTATGACGCTATCAACGCCTCCAACGACGCGGGCGAGTCCACGGTCTTCATCGAATTCATGCTGTCGGTCATCAAGACATCGCTCATGGAAGCAATAAATGTGAGCGATGAAATGAGCGATGGAACGGCGGGAAAGGCCGCTGCCCGATGGCGGCAGATCGAGAACTATCTGCGGGCCCGTGACCATATCAGCAACGGGGATGTGCGCTCACTGTGCGGCGTGTCTCCCGCCACGGCCAACCGTATCCTGGCGAGGCTGGTATCGGAGGGGAAGCTGGTCAAATGCCGCGTCGCGGGCCATTGGGCGTACAGAATGGGCCAATGGCAGTAGATGTATTGCTCCCGGTGCAATTCGGGCCATGCTTTGCGTTTGCCTTAGCAGAATGGTACAGTGATGCTGTAAAAGTACCCGGGGCCGGGCTCCTTGACAGGGGAGAGCCGATTGGGCTATACTGGAGCGGATCGGGGCGCGTGCCGGTAGCCGCTGTATCGCGGTCCCACCAAACGCCCTGCTCTCAGGGCGCACGGAGTTTTGCGGAGGAGTATTTTGTGAATATCCAGATCTTTGGCAGAAGCAAATGCTTTGACACGAAAAAGGCCCAGCGGTGGTTCAAGGAGCGGCGTATCCGGTTCCAGTTCGTGGATGTGGACCGCTACGGCATGAGCCGGGGGGAGCTCAACGGCGTGAAAAACGCCGTGGGTATCGCGGCGATGAGCGACGCGCCGGAGGTGACGTATCTGGCCTACGATCAGGACCGGCTGGAGAAGCTCTACGAGTGTCCGGAGCTTTTGAAAACGCCTCTGGTGCGCAACGGCAGACAGGCCACGGTGGGCTATTGCCCGGATATCTGGAAAACCTGGGAATAACGCAAACGGCGGACAGACGTCCGCCGTTTTGGAGGTAAATACGATGAAAATATTTGTTTTTGGAAGCGGCGCCTGGGGCACGGCGCTTGCCATGCTCCTTTGTGAAAACGGCCACGACGTGACCCTGTGGTCCCACGATCCGGAGAAGGCGGCGGCCATGGTCCGAAGCCGGAAGAACCCGGCGCTGCCGG
Source organism: uncultured Oscillospiraceae bacterium (assembly GCA_947624985.1). Lineage (GTDB taxonomy): Bacteria > Bacillota > Clostridia > Oscillospirales > Oscillospiraceae > CAJOIG01. Next base: position 8,424 of record CANQMO010000035.1, read on the forward strand.
GGGTGGCGCTGCCGGAGGCTCTGGCGGTCACCAGCGACCCCGCCGGGGCGGAGGAGGCGCAGATCGTGCTGTTCGCCTCGCCGTCCAACGTGCTGCGCTCTACGGCGGAGACGGCGGCGGCCCATATCCGGCCTGGCACGGTGCTGGTCTCGGCCACCAAGGGGATCGAGGCGGGCACGGACCTGCGCATGAGCCAGATCATCCGTCAGACGATAGGCAAGCGGTGCCCTGTGGTGGCCCTGTCCGGCCCCTCCCACGCGGAGGAGGTGTCCCGGCAGATGGCAACGGGCTGCGTGGCCGCCTGCGAGGACCCGGCCGCGGCGGAGACGGTGCAGCAGGCTTTTATGAACGAGATGTTCCGCGTCTATGTAAATGAGGACGTGGTGGGCGTGGAGCTCTGCGGGGCGGTGAAGAACGTCGTCGCTCTGGGCTGCGGTATCATGGACGGGCTGGTACTGGGCGACAACGCAAGGGCTCTGTTCATGACCCGCGCCATGGCGGAGATCGCCAGGCTCTGTCAGCGGGCCGGCGGCAGGCGGACCACCTGTCTGGGCCTTGCGGGCATGGGCGATCTGATCGTGACGTGCCTTTCCGACCACTCCCGGAACCGGCGGGCCGGTCTGCTCATCGGCAGAGGCGCCACGGTGGCGATAGCCCTGCGGGAGGTGGGCGCCGTGGTAGAGGGTTACTATGCCGCCGCCAGTATCAAGTCCATGGCGGACAAGCTGGACGTGGAATTGCCCATCTGCCGGAGCGTGTATGGTATCCTCTACGAGGAAAAAGACCCGGAGGATGTGTTCCGGGGGCTCATGAAGCGGGAGAAAACGAGCGAGTTCGGCGCCGTCTGGGACAGGGACTGACGGTGAAACAGATGAAAACGGCGCCTGAGGCGATCGCCTCAGGCGCCATATTATGCTGATCATATGCTCACACGAAGTTCAGCGCGAGGGTGAGCAGAACGAACACCAGACCGACCCACTTGGTCATCTTGGCCAGCTTCGCGTCCCAGGTCTTGGCCTTGCTCTTGGTCATGAAGGTGTCCGCGCCGCCGGCGATGGCGCCGGACAGACCGGAGCGCTTGCCGCTCTGAAAGAGGATAACGGCCACCAGGAAGATGCAGGCAATCAGATCCAATACGGAAAGGAAAATAGTCATGGCAATTCACCTTTTTTCAAAATTCGCTTGATAACTATACCATATCCTGTCTGTGAAATCAAGATTTTTTTCGCTTTTTTCCGCATTTTACTTCAGCTGCCCGGGACTGACGCCGAAGCACTCCCGGAACGCCCGGAAGAAGGTGGAGTATTCCTCAAAGCCGCTGTCGGCGGCGGCCTTATTCACGCTCACGCCCCGGCGGATGAGCTGGGCGGCATACAGCAGCCGCCGCTGGCGCACATAGGCGTGGACCGTGCTGCCGGTCTGGGCCTTGAAAAGGCGCATGAAGTGGTATTTGCTCAGATATACCCGCTCCGCCAGCGCCTCCACCGTCAGAGGCCGGGACAGGTTCTCGTTGATGTAGGACAGGGTCTGGGCGATCTTCGGGTCGTATTGGGGGGAGGGTATCTCCTCCTGCGCGGCGCCCCGCAGGGACATGCGGTTGACGGCGATGAGAAGCTGCAATACCAGCGTGTCCCGCAGCGCCCCGGCGCCAAACTGGCTGTCCGCGGCCTCCCGGTCCAGCGCCGCCAGGAGCTTTGCCAGCGTCTCCCGCTCCGCCTGGTCCGGCGTGAGCAGATACCGGCTCAGCCGGTCCGCCCGCTCAAAGCAGTCCCGCAGCCCCACGTTCGGCATGGCCCGCTCCACATACTGCCTGTCCAGATACAGGATCACCCGCTCATAGGGCTGGCTCTGGTCGATCAGCGCCTTGTGGATCACATGATGGCCCACCAGCAGGATGTCCCAGGGCCGCAGGGAGAAGCTGGCGCGCTCCACCATGTAGTCCACCCGCCCGGAGAGCAGGATGACGATCTTGTCAAAGTCGTGGAAGTGGAAATCCCGCTCCTGGCCCGCCGTATCCCGCAGGTGAAAGACGTGGTAATCCTCCTTGAGATACCCCTCCTGGCTGTAACTGCTATCCACGGCGCGCCCTCCCTTCCGTATGCCGTGACCTATAATGGTCATCGCAAGGCGAAAACAAATGTTTTCGCCGCCAAACGACACGTTTGGCAGCAAATGATCCAAGGATCATTTGCGCGGTGCTCATTGCAATGAATATCTGGCAAAACAGCCACGCTGTTTTGCTAAGCCGCAAAGCGGCTCGGCGCAACGCCTTGCGGCGTTTCGCCAATTATTATAAATGTAGAAGGCAGCTTTTGCAATCATCCCGGCAGATATTGCAATGTCGTTCGGAACGATATATTGTTATGATAGGCGGCACGGACACGATATTTTGTGTGGACGGGCCCCATTTTCAAAAGTTTTTCCGTAAAAATTTTTTTGTCCATCCCGTCAAAAAATTACAAAAAGTAACGTTTTTCTCAGTGTTTTCAAGGGTTTGCGGGTTTTTTGAGGCTTACAAAATATTGGAACGATCCCTATTGACAGACACAAGATGTTGTGCTAGTATTACGACTACCGGCGTTATGTAACCGTGATTTGGCTTTGGCAGAAAAAGTGACCGGATACAAACGATAACAGCGCCGGAAACGGCGGAGAGCGCGGGAGAGAGGAACGAGCGATGAAGATATTAAAGAGAAACGGTTCGGAAGTCACCTTTGACATCACGAAGATCATTGCGGCCATCACCAAGGCCAACGACGTGGTGGACGAGGATCTGCGCATGACCAACACACAGATCCACCGTATCGCGGACACGGTGGAGAAGGCGTGCGTTGAACTGGGACGGTCTCCCTCCGTGGAGGAGATCCAGGACATGGTGGAGGAGCAGATCATGGCCCACGGCGCCTACGAGGTGGCCAAGCGGTACATCACCTACCGTTACACCCGCAGCCTGGTCCGCCAGTCCAACACCACGGACGACAAGATCCTGACCCTCATCGAGTGCAACAACGAGGAGGCCAAGCAGGAGAACTCCAACAAGAACCCCGTGGTCAACTCCACCCAGCGCGACTACATGGCCGGCGAGGTCAGCCGGGACATCACCGCCCGTCTGCTTCTGCCTGCCGACATCGTGAAGGCCCACGAGGAGGGTATCATCCACTTCCACGATACCGACTACTATGCCCAGCATATGCACAACTGCGACCTGGTGAATCTGGAGGACATGCTCCAGAACGGCACCGTCATCACCGACACCCTGATCGAGCGTCCCCACAGCTTTGCCACCGCCTGCAACATCGCCACCCAGATCGTGGCCCAGGTGGCCTCCAACCAGTACGGCGGGCAGAGCATTTCCCTGACCCACCTGGCGCCCTTCGTGCAGGTCAGCCGGGAGAAGATCCGCTCCGTCGTCCGGGACGAGATCAGCACGCTTGGCGTCATCCCCACCAGCGAGCAGGTGGATGAGATCGTGGAAAAGCGCCTGCGGGACGAGATCCGCCGGGGCGTGCAGACCATCCAGTATCAGGTGGTCACGCTTCTGACCACCAATGGACAGGCTCCCTTCGTGACCGTGTTCATGTACCTGAACGAGGCCAAGAACGAGCGGGAGAAGAAGGACCTGGCCCTGATCATCGAGGAGGTGCTGCTCCAGCGCTACGAGGGCGTGAAAAACGAGCAGGGCATCTGGGTGACCCCCGCGTTCCCCAAGCTGATCTATGTGCTGGAAGAGGACAATGTGGACGAGGGCACGCCTTACTATTATCTCACCAAGCTGGCGGCCAAGTGCACCGCCAAGCGGATGGTGCCCGACTACATCTCCGAGAAGAAAATGCTGGAGCTGAAGGGCGACGTGTACACCTGCATGGGCTGCCGCTCCTTCCTGACCCCTGACCGCTTCACCGACGCCGGCGTGGGCAACATCGCCAACGCGGGCAACTATGAGCCGGGCAAGCACAAGTACTACGGCCGCTTCAACCAGGGCGTGGTCACCATCAACCTGCCCGACGTGGCCCTGTCCTCCGGCGGCAATCTGGAGAAGTTCTGGAAGATATTCGACGAGCGGCTGGAGCTGTGCCACCGGGCCCTGCGCTGCCGCCACGAGCGGCTGAAGGGCACGCTTTCCGACGCGGCCCCCATCCTGTGGCAGTACGGCGCCCTGGCCCGTCTGGCCAAGGGAGAGCCCATCGACAAGCTGCTCTACGGCGGCTATTCCACCATCTCTCTGGGCTACGCCGGCCTTTATGAGTGCGTCAAGTACATGACCGGCAAGAGCCACACGGACCCCTCCGCCACGCCCTTTGCCCTGGAGATCATGCAGCGGATGAACGACAAGTGCAAGACCTGGAAGACCGCTGAGAACATCGACTACTCCCTGTACGGCACGCCGCTGGAGAGCACCACCTACAAGTTCGCCAAGTGCCTGCAAAAGCGCTTCGGTATCATCGAGGGGATCACCGACAAGGGCTATATCACCAATTCCTACCATGTGCATGTGACAGAGGAGATCGACGCCTTCACCAAGCTGAAGTTCGAGGCTCAGTTCCAGCACCTGTCTCCCGGCGGCGCCATCAGCTATGTGGAGGTGCCGGATATGCAGAACAACCTGGAGGCCGTGTTGCAGGTCATGCGCTTCATCTACGACAACATCATCTACGCCGAGCTCAACACCAAGAGCGACTACTGCCAGATCTGCGGCTGGGACGGCGAGATCGAGATCGTGGAGGACGACGGCAAGCTCATCTGGCGCTGCCCCCGCTGCGGCAACACCGACCAGGACAAGAT
>CANQMO010000036.1 GCA_947624985.1 uncultured Oscillospiraceae bacterium
CTGAAGCTGCTCAACGCCGCCTCCCCCACGGAACCCATCGTCCAGTTGAAGGCCCTGGACGCCTTCACCGCCGCCGCCAACGGCCAGGCCACCAAGATCATCATCCCCTCCGAGATACAGGGTCTGGCGGGTCTTGCCACCGCTTTCAAGGAGCTCGTCACCGACGACGGGGCGAAAAAGTAAAAACACACTGTAAAGGCGCGGACCGGCCGGTCCGCGCCTTTTTGCGCCATTTTGCAGTTTTTCATCTCTTATTTCCATCGGCCCGTCTCCAAAAAGCCCCTGGCCCGGGCCTCCGCCTCCGCCACCAGGACCGGGTCAAAGCCCATCATCCCCAGCAGCCGGATGGCGTTCCGGGACCTGGCCGGGCCCTCCCGGAGCTTGTAGTCAAAGACCATGGAATCTTGGCCCACCGTCTCCGAGAAATGGTACAGGCCGCATTTCCCCGCCAGCAGACCACACAGCTCCAGATCATGGGTGGCGGCCAGGCACTTGGCCCCGGAGGCGAAAAGCGCCTCCAGTATAACGCTGGACGCCGCGACGCGTTCGGCGGTATTGGTGCCCCGGAGCACCTCGTCCACCACGCACAGAAGGGGCCGCTCCCGGTCCGCCGCCGCCAGGATACGCCGGATGGACTTGATCTCCGTCACATAGTAGCTCTCCCCCGCCAGCAGATCGTCCCGCAGCGCCATAGAGGAATAGAGATAGAAGGTCCCGCCCCGCCAGACCTCCGCCGCCGCGGTGCACAGGCTCTGGGCCAGCAGCGCGTTCACCAGCGCCGTGCGCAGATAGGTGCTCTTCCCCGAAGCGTTGGAGCCGGTCAGGAGCATGGAGCTGTCCAGCTCCAGATCGTTCGGCACGGCATTTTCCAGCAGCGGGTGCACCATGCCCCGGACATGGAGCGTATCGGCGCCGAAGGTGAGCTCCGGCACGGCGTAATGGTCCATGCTCTTGCGCCAGGAGGCCGCCGCGATGGCCGTGTCCAGCCGGCCCAGGCCGTCAATAACGGCCATCAGGTCCTGCTGATGGGTCCACAGCCGGTTTTTCAGGTATTCAAACGTGATGAGGTCCAGCAGCAACGCCGAAGCGATCATATCCCCCACGTCGCCGCCCGCCATGCCGGACACACCGCCGGTGCGCAGCACGAACCGTAACCGCTCCAGGGCCTTGTAGGCTTCCTCCAGCTCCCTATCCACGGCGGGCAGCGCCAGCTTTTGGACGCGGCGCAGGGCGAACACCTCCGCCACGGAGTAGTTGAGGGTATCAAATTCCCGGCGGATGCGCCGCAGCGCCATCTCCCGGATCACCGCGTTGCAGGAGAAGATCACCACCGCCGCCATGATGTTGACCACGCCCAGCGCCCCCAGCGCCAGACTGACCACCTGCGCCGCCGACAGGACGGCGTATACACACAGCCTTCCCCGGCCCCTCGGCTCCGGGGCGAACGCGGTGCACAGGTCCGACCGCCTGGTGCGGCCCAGCTTGTCCAAAATGACCTGTATCTCCAGCCGCTTGGTGCTCTCCCGCTCCATAAACGCGATGAGCCGGGCCCGGCGGCCATATTCCTCTTCCGTCAGGGCCGGGTGCCGGAGGGTGTCGTAAAGCACCTGCTCCCCCGGGGTGGACAGGCCCGGGTCGATGCGCCGGAACACCCGGTCCATGTCCAGATCGTTCCAAGTCACATCGTCCACACTGTAACCGTCCTCCCGGGCCCGGTGGTAGTCGGACCAGGCCCGGATGTTCTCCATATCGCCTCCGGCGTAGTATATGTCGGGCTTCCTGCCGAAGGCCGCTTCCAGCCGCCGGCGTCTTTTCCGCTCTCTGCCGAACATGGCCCGTCTCCCCCTTCCGTCACGGCGTTATTGCCTTTCAAACTCCAATATATCCCCCGGCTGGCAATCCAGCGCCTCGCAGATGGCCTGGAGAGTGGAGAAGCGGATGGCCGTGACCCGGTTGTTTTTCAACTTCGACAGGTTCACATTGGATATCCCCACCCGCTCGGCCAGCTCATTTAACGACATTTTTCGGTCCGCCATCACCCGGTCCAGCCGCAGCACGATCTTTCCCATTTTACAACAACCCCTCCATATCGTCCTCCAGCTTCACCCCGTAGGCGAATATCCGGCTCAGAGCCAGCACGATCACGCCGGTGATGACGCCGGACACGTCCACCTGGAACGAGTAGCCGGGCCAGCACAGCACATAGGATAAAAGGCTCACCGTCACCGTCACCAGCGGGACCGCCATGACAAGCCAACCGATCTGCCGCACCCGGTCAGCCACTGGCTTTTGAAACGGCGTTCCCATATGGCACATCCTGATGATCTCTCCGATCCGCCGGAACGTCAGCGCCCCCAGCACCGATATGACGGCTTCGCCCGCTGTCATGAGCGCCTGCAACCCGGTGTCAATGCCCGTCAGGCTTGTGGCCACCATGTTCAGGCCGCCCATGAAGCCGTACTGCACCAACTGGTAGTACAGGGCCTCCCCTTCCGGCTCGTAGCTCATGCCCCGCAAGGAGAAAAACCAGTCCGGCGCCACCGCCAGGCTGACCGCCATAAAAATACAAACCGCCGCGCCAAGCCAGTGCAGCGCCTCCAACACGCGGATGAATATATATCCCGCCCTTGTCTTTCCTTTCATGCTGAAACCTCCGACAAAATATTCTTCGGTCCGGTCCGATGGTCACAGCATAGCATAGCTATTTATGTTTGTCAATAACTTTTTAATGTTTTGCGATAAATATTTCTCGTTTTTCATAAAATCGCGCCGGGCGGCATGCCGCCCGGCGCGATCGATCGTTCGGTCGTATTCAGGTGCCCTCCCCCTGGGGCGGGACCATGGGCCCCGGGCCGGTCTCCGTCTGGGGCTCCGGGGTGACCTCGGTCTGGGGTTCCGGGGTCAGTTCCGTCTGGGGCTCGTCGGAGGGCGCCTCCGTCTCGGGCGGCGGGGGCGTCTGGGCGGGCTGGAACACCGCGTAGATCGTGTGGTCCCGATCCACATTGGAGAAGGTGTAGGAGCTCTGCACCGACACGGGCGCGCCGTCGATGAGAAGCTGGCCCATCTCATACCCCTCGTCCGGGGTGATGGTGAAGGTGACGCTGGCGCCGTCCTGCACGTCCACCGCGCCGCCGGGGCTGATGGTGCCGCCGGAGCCCGCCGTCACGGAGATGGTGTGATGGACCACGGGAGGCGGCGTGACGGCCGGGGTGGGCGTAGACGTGACCACGGGGGCCTGGGTCCCGTCGGGCCGCAGCAGGCCGTCCAGCAGTCCGCCGGGCGTGGCCGACGGCGAGGCCAGCGGGTCGGAAGCACCGCCCAGCAGTCCGGGCGCCAGCGTGAACAGCGCCACGCCCGCCAGCGCGATCACGCCGATGGAGATGAGCAGCGCGATGAGCCACTTCATGCCCTTTCCGCCGCCACCGCCACCGCCGCCGGAATGCGGGACGTCATCATACTGCCTGTCCGGGGTCACCACCACACGGGGGGCGGGTCCCGCCACCACCACCTTGGGTCGGGGCGGCGGATCGTTCACATTGACTCTGGGTGTGGGCTCCTGCCGGAACTCAGGGGGCAGGGACGGGTCCCACTGAGGCGCGCCGTCGTCATCCTGGCCGAACCGGTTCGTGTTCAGGCCGTCGTCATAGTCCCGCTCCTCGTCCTCCTCCGGCTCCGGGCCGGGGGCCTCGTGACGGCCCCGCTCCCGCTCAGACGGCCGGCGGGGCACATAGTCCGGGGCGAAGGAGCCGTATGCCTCCTTGTCCAGCAGGTCCTTGCCGTCCAGCGCATCGGTCACCCGATCCTCCAGACTGTCAGGGCCCAGAAACGCGGCAAAGTCGAACCGCTGGTCACGCCTGGCCTGTTCCTTGGTCCACTGGCCGGCGTCATCCTCGGTCCACTGCCGGTCCTGATCATCTCGTTCAAACTTCATTTTATCCTACCTTTACACGGGCAGATGTGCTATACTTCTTATCGCAAACCTCACGAACGGAGGAGATCGCCATGGGAAAGAACGCTCTTGTCACCGGCTCGTCCCGGGGTATCGGCGCCGCGACAGTACGGCGGCTGGCCGCCGGGGGCTGGGACGTGTGCGTGCATTACGATCGCTCAAAGGCCGCCGCTCTGGCTCTGGCGGAGACGCTTGGTGTCCCGGCCATAAAGGCCGACGTGCGTGACCCGGAGCAGGTGAAGGCGCTCTTCGCGGCAGCCGGCCCCGTGGACCTGCTGGTCTGCAACGCGGGCGTGGCCCAGTATGGCCTTTTCACCGACACGGACGAGGACGCCTGGCGGCAGATCCTGGCGGTGAACACCGACGGGGTCTACCGCTGCTGCCGGGAGGCCATCCCCCACATGGTCCGCCAAAAGGCGGGCAATATCGTGATCGTATCCTCGGTATGGGGCGTCTACGGCGCTTCCTGCGAGGCGGCCTACTCCGCCTCCAAGGCGGCGCTCATTGGGCTGACAAAAGCTCTGGCCAAGGAGCTGGGTCCCTCCGGCATTCGGGTCAACTGCGTCTGTCCCGGGGTCATCGACACGGACATGCTGGCCCAGTTCGACGCGGCGGACCGGAGCAGGCTCGCGGACGAGACCCCACTGGGCCGTATCGGGACGCCCGAGGACGTGGCGGCGCTGATCGCCTTTCTGGCATCGGAGGACGCGTCGTTCATCACCGGCCAGATCATCGGTTGCGACGGCGGTTTTCCCGGCGCCGCATGACCGTGCGGGGCGTCGTAACGCCCCTTTAGCAGTGTCCCAGGCTGCTAAAACAGATACAGTATAAAATATGCCACGGGGATGGCGAACAGCATACTGTCCATCTTGTCCATGATCCCGCCGTGCTCCGGCATGAGATGGCCGTAGTCCTTCACCCCGGCGTAGCGCTTGATGAGGGACGCGGCCAGGTCGCCCACCTGCCCGAAGCAGCTTGCCACGAAGGTCGTGACCACGCACACGCCGAAGTCCCAGTGCAGTATCCAGGCGATGAGGGCCCCCGCCAGGGGCGCGGACGCGGCGCCGATGACGGCCCCCTCCCAGGTCTTGTGGGGGCTGACCACCGGGGCCAGCTTGTTTTTGCCGAAATACTTGCCGCCGATGAGGGCCATGCTGTCGCAGGCCCAGGTGCCCAGCACCCCCAGCACCAGCGTCATGCGCCAGATGTTGCTGGCCGCGGCGTGGAGCACGACGGCGTAAAAGAGGAACGGCCACATCAGCACGAAGAGATTGACCATGGCGAACTTCGCGCCCCGCTCCGGCTTCAAAACGGCCCAGAACATCACGGCGAAGGCCGCGGCGGCGTAAAGCGCCACCATCCAGACGGCCGGCGCGTCGAACCAGCACAACGCCGCCTGTAGCACGCAGTAGACGATGGGCACGCACAGGCTCATGGGCTGTCCCGCCTTGAAAAGCACCTGTTGCAGTTCGATGGCGGATACCACCGCCAGCGCCAGGAAAAACGCCACCCGTGTGAACCGGCTCAAAAGCACGCACCCGAACGTGACCACCACGATGATCGCGGCGGGAAGCAGTCTCTTTTTGATGTCCATGCCATATCCCCCCTGTCTATGACATTATAAGCCAATCCGCACCCCATTACAAGCACCAAAAACGCCGGGGCCGCTTCCACAGCGGTCCCGGCGTCCTCAGTTCCCGTCAGGGCTTTTCAGCAGCTCGTCTACCGGCATTTTGAAAAAGCGGGCAAACGCCACCAGTTCAATGTCCGTTACAAACCTTTTTCCGGCCTCGATGCGCTGAATGGCGTTTTTATCCAGGTCAAGTCCCGCCAGTTGCAGAGCGTCCGCCAGCGCCCGCTGGGATAATCCCTCTTTCTTCCTAAGGGTCACAAGCGTTTTGCCGCACAGGTTATTCGCACCGTCCGACGATCGATTGATAAACATACAACGTCCTCTTTGACATTTAGTTCTTGCCAATAAGGAAATTGTATGCTATATTCAAAGCTGATATGACATTCACTAAATGTCATATCCGATCCTCACCGCCGGAGGAAAAGATATGGCCGTAGCGCTTCCGGGACCCTGCACGATCCTGTTCAACGCGGTATTGACAAAAACGCCGGGGCCGCTTTCACAGCGGCCCCGGCGAAGATCATCGCGGTTCATTGGTGAGCATAAGGATATAATCCGTACTCACGCCATAATATCTTGCCAGTCTGACAAGCAGCTCATCCGTCAGCGGCTGGGTGCCCGTCTCCACATAGCTATATTTTCGTTGTGTGACGCCCAGAGCGGCCGCCAACTCCCGCTGGGTCAGATCATGATCCTCCCGCAGATCGCGCATACGGTTTTCGACGGCGGCCACCCCCCTGTCATCTGAACTGTATGCCCACTATATGCCAGATAAATTTTATCTGTTTGCTTTTAGATAAATATTATCTAGAATATATGTATACGGGAGGTGTTATCCATGTCCAATGAGCTTCCGAGAGCCTACACGATCCTGTTCAACGCCATTACCGACGCGCTGGCGGCGCTGGAGCGGCACGACTATGACCAGGCAGAGGCGCTTCTCATCCTGGCCCAGCAGGAGGCGGAGGACGCCTACATCAACGCGGAGGCGTGACGGCCTCTCCGACCACGACAAAGGGCCCCTGTCGGCAGACAGGGGCCCTGGCGTTTACCGTCTTACAGGAGATTGATACCGGCGGCCCGGCAGGCGGCGTAGGTCACATCGTCCCACACCCCGGACTGGACCTCGCCGATATGGGCGCAGCCCATCAGCAGCATGCACAATCTGCTCTGGCCGATACCGCCGCCGATGGTCAGGGGCAGCTCGCCCGCCAGCAGGGCCCTGTGGAAGGGCATTTCCCGCCGGTAGTCGCACCCGGCCTCGGTCAGCTGCCTGTCCAGGCTCTCCGGGTCCACCCGAATGCCCATGGAGGATACCTCAAAGGCCCGGTCCAGCACATGGCTGCGCACGATGATGTCCCCGTTCAGATCCCAGTCGTCGTAGTCCGGCGCCCGGCCGTCGTGGGGCTGCCCGGAGCGGAGCTTCTTGCCGATCTGCATGAGAAACACCGTCTCGTGGGTCTTGGTGAATTCGTTCTCCCGCTCCGCCGAGGCCAGGTGCGGGTACAGGTCCTCCAATTCCTGGGCGGTGATGAATGTGACGTCCCGGCATATCTCCGTCCTGATCTGGGGAAAGGCCCAGCGGACCTCGTCGCAGGTCATGCCGATGGCGTCCACGATCCGCTGCACCGTGTACTTCAGATACTCCACGTTCCGCTCCTCGGGGGCGATGATCTTCTCCCAGTCCCACTGGTCCACATATACGGAATGCAGGTTATCCAGCACCGGCTCGTCCCGCCGGATGGCGTTCATGTCCGTGTAAAGGCCGTTGCCCACCCGGAAGTCATACTCCCGCAGGGCCCAGCGCTTCCACTTGGCCAGGGAGTGGACGATCTGGTACTCCGCCGTGCCGGTGGCGGGCACGTCGAAGCTCACGGGCCGCTCCACCCCGTTCAGGTCGTCGTTCAGACCCGTGTCGGCCCGGACGAACAGGGGCGCGGACACCCGCTTCAAATTCAGCGCCGCCCGGAAGTTGGACTGAAAATGGGATTTGATGAATTCGATACACTGCTGGGTGTCATACACGTCCAGCACCGTTTTGTAGCCCTCAGGGATCGTCAGCATAGGTCGGCCTCCTTGTAATTATCGGACGCTGAAAAGCATCTCGCCGTAGCTGGGATACGGCCAGTATTTGGAGCTGGTGATGGTCTCCATCTCGTCCACATAGATACGAAGCTCGCTCATGGTGGCGAAGATGGTGTCCCGGCAGAAGTTCGACAGCTCCTCGCAGCCGGCGATGTCGTTGGACTCGATGATGGCCGCGTCCAGCACGTCCGCGGCATTGGCCGTGGCGGCGGTCAGCTCGCCCAGCCGTTTCAGGGCGGACAGGTCGTAGGAGCAGTCCACCTCTGGGCCGATGGCTTTCTTATCGGCGACGGCCTTGGCCAGCTTGCCGCTGTACAGGCTCACAGCGGGCAGGATGTCCTTGCGGACCATGTCGGACATGGTCATGGCCTCGATACGGATGGTCTTGGCGTAGTTCTCCTGCATGATCTCGTAGCGGGCGTGCATCTCCGTCTCGGAGAACACCTTGTTGCCCTCGAAAAGCTGGATATTCTTCTCCGCCATGTAGTGGGGCAGCGCCTCGGGGGTAGTGCGCAGGTTGAGAAGTCCCCGGCGCTCCGCCTCCGTCACCCAGGACTCGTCGTAGCCGTTGCCGTTGAAGACGATACGGATGTTCTCCTTCACCGTCTCCCGGATCAGGTCGTGCAGATCCCCGTCAAAATCGTCCGCCGCCTCCAGCCGGTCGGCGAACCGGCGCAGCTCCTCGGCCACGGCGGTGTTCAGCACGATGTTGGCCTCGGAGATGGACTGGGCGGAGCCCGGCATGCGGAACTCGAACTTGTTGCCCGTGAAGGCGAAAGAGCTGGTGCGGTTCCGGTCCGTGGAATCCTTGGGGAACCGGGGCAGCACGCTGACGCCCACCTTGAACGGCTCCTTGTCGGAGGCGGCGTACTTCGTCCCCTCCATGATGGCCTTCAGCACGCCCTCCAGCTCGTCGCCCACATATACGGACAGGATGGCCGGAGGCGCCTCGTTGGCGCCAAGACGGTGATCGTTGCCCGCGGTGGCCACGGAGATACGCAAAAGGTCCTGATACTCGTTCACGGCTTTCAGCACCGCGCACAGAAACAGCAGGAACTGGGCGTTCTCGGCGGGGGTATCGCCGGGCTCCAGCAGATTCTCTCCCGTGTCGGTGGACATGGACCAGTTGTTGTGCTTGCCGCTGCCATTGACCCCCGCGAAGGGCTTTTCGTGCAGCAGGCACTCCATGCCGTGGCGCTTGGCCACGGTGCGCATAAGCTCCATGGTAAGCTGGTTGTGGTCCGCGGCGATGTTCACGGTGCTGAAAAGAGGCGCCAGCTCGTGCTGGGCCGGGGCCACCTCGTTGTGCTCGGTCTTGGCCACCACGCCCAGCTTCCACAGCTCGTCGTTCAGTTCCTTCATGAAGGCCGCCACACGGGGCTTGATGGCGCCGAAGTAGTGGTCGTCCAGCTCCTGCCCCTTGGGAGGACGGGCGCCGAACAGGGTCCGGCCCGTGTAGATCAGGTCCTTGCGCCGGTCATAGACGCTCTTGTCCACCAGAAAATACTCCTGCTCCGCGCCGGCGGTGGCCCGGACGGACTCCACCTCGGTATCCCCGAACAGCCGCAAAATACGGATGGCCTGCTTGTTCAGCGCCTGCATAGAGCGCAAAAGCGGGGTCTTCTTGTCCAGCGCCTCGCCGGTGTAGGACACGAAGGCCGTGGGGATGTACAGCACGCCGTCCTTTACGAAAGCGTAGCTGGTGGGGTCCCAGGCGGTGTAGCCCCGGGCCTCGAAGGTGGCCCGCAGGCCGCCCGAGGGGAAGCTGGACGCGTCCGGCTCGCCCTGAACGAGCTCCTTACCGGAAAACTCCATGATGGCCCGCCCGTCTCCGGTGGGGTGGACAAAGCTGTCGTGCTTTTCGGCGGTCACGCCGGTCATGGGCTGGAACCAGTGGGTGAAGTGGGTGGCCCCCTTCTCCACAGCCCAGTTCTTCATAGCCGTAGCCACCACGGTGGCGATCTCCGGGGTCAGCCGCCTGTCGTGGTGGATGGCGTGGATGACCTGCTTATAGGTCTCATGGGGCAGGCGGGCCTGCATGACCGCCTCCGAAAACACCATGGAACCGAAAATCTCTGGTACGTTGCTCATTGACGCCTCTCCTTTACTTCGTGTTGCTCTTGCCGCGAAAGCAAAAACGGCTCAGGCATACGGGAACATATCCGCGACGCCTTTGCCGTTTCATCGATTTGATTTTACACGTTTTTCGACCCCGCTGTCAAGGGGGGCGCTCTGGGCATTTCCTACAAAAATCCCACCCGCCCCCGCCGGGCGTTGTTGACACTTGCCCCATTCTTCTGCCGGAAATTGACAAACGGTGCTTTTCTGAGTAAAATTTTCATAAATTGACCCGGTGCATACCGTCCGGCGGCTCTCGCTGGCCGGCCATTCTATGAAAGGAGGGTGCAAAAGGTGCAGCCACGTCCCTACGCGTCGCTTCTTCTCATCACCGATTCCAGAGACACGGCAGCCCATTTCGCCGCCTTTCTCCCCGCGGACCGGTTCGCCCCGGAGCTGAACGTCTGCTCCCCGCTGGAGGCGGGATATGTGCTGAGCGAGACGGTCTACGACGTGGTGGTCATAGACGGCACCGTCCCCCCGGAGACCGGCACGCAACTCGCCGCCGCCGCGGCGGAAAACGGCGTTTCCGGGGTGCTGCTGCTGGCGGGCGCGGAGCGCTTCGAGGCCGTGAGCCTCTATGCCGAGCAGCATGGTTTCATAACGCTGCAAAGCCCCGTGGACCCCTCCGTTCTGAAGCAGAGCCTGGGCATGATGGCCACCATCTCCCACCGGATGCACGCGCTGGAGTCCCGGGCCGCCGCGCTGCAAAAAAAGATGGATGAACTGCGGGTCGTGGACCGGGCCAAGCTGCTTCTCATCCAGCGGTTCAAAATGACCGAAAAGCAGGCCCACCGCTTCATCGAAAAAAACGCCATGGACCGCTGCGTCACCCGCCGGGCCGTGGCCGAGACCATCATCCGCACCTACGATATTTGACATAGAGGTGTCCTATATGAAACGTGAAGCTGTCCTCATAGATCGAAACTGCGAGGGGAAAATGAATTCCCCCTCACAGGAAGTCAAAAGCCTGTCATCCAGCGGCTTTTGACTTTAACGCGCGGGAATGCCGCGCGGCTCGCCCCTGTCCTCCAGACCTTCATTCTTCGACAAACCGAGGTGCCCTATATGAAACGTGAAGCTGTCCTTATCATCGACTTCGGCGGCCAGTACGACCAGCTCATCGCCCGGCGGGTCCGGGAGCAGCACGTCTACTGCGAGCTGAAGAGCTACACCATCACTCTGGACCAGATACGCTCCTTCGCCCCCATCGGGATCATCTTCACCGGCGGGCCGGCCAGCGTCTACTCCCCCGGCGCGCCCCAGGTGGACCCGGGGATCTTTGACCTGGGCGTGCCCATTTTGGGGATCTGCTACGGTTGCCAGCTCATGGCCCACCACCTGGGCGGCCAGGTGACCCCGGCGCAGGACGACACCGCCCGGGAGTACGGCAAGACCCGCACATACTTTGACACGGCCTGCCGGCTGTTCAAGGGCCTGCCTGACCAGAGCGTCACCTGGATGAGCCACGGGGACTATATGGCGAAGGTGCCGGAGGGCTTTTCCCTCTCCGCCCACAGCGACAACTGCCCCAATGTGGCCATCGCCGACGAGGCCCGGGGCTTTTACGGCGTGCAGTATCACCCGGAGGTGAATCACACCGAGTACGGCGCGCAAATGCTGAAAAACTTCCTCTACGAGGTCTGCGGAGCCCACGCCACCTGGACCATGGAGGATTATAAAAACACCGCCGTCGCCGGCATTCGCCGGAAGGTGGGCAGTGGCCGGGTGCTGCTGGCGCTGTCCGGCGGCGTGGACTCCTCCGTGGCGGCGGCGCTGCTGGCGGAGGCGGTGGGCAGTCAGGTGACATGCGTATTCGTGGACCACGGCCTTATGCGCAAGGACGAGGGCGACCAGGTGGAGGCGGCCTTCGCCCCCTGGCCCATCCATTTCGTGCGGGTCAACGCGGAGAAGCGGTTTCTGGACAAGCTGGCCGGCGTGACCGAACCGGAGCGCAAGCGGAAGATCATCGGCGAGGAATTCATCCGGGTGTTCGAGGAGGAGGCCAAAAAGATCGGCGCGGTGGACTACCTGGTCCAGGGCACCATCTACCCGGACGTGGTGGAGTCCGGCACCGGCGACGCCGCCGTCATCAAGAGCCATCACAACGTGGGCGGTCTGCCGGACTATGTGGATTTCAAGGAGATCATCGAGCCCCTGCGGCTGCTTTTTAAGGACGAGGTGCGGCAGCTTGGCCGGGAGCTGGGTCTGCCGGACTATCTGGTCATGCGCCAGCCCTTCCCCGGCCCGGGTCTGGCCATCCGGGTCATCGGGGACGTCACCAGGGAGAAGCTGGACACCCTGCGGGAAGCGGACTTCATCTTCCGGGACGAGATCGCGAAAGCGCACCTGGAGGGGACCATGGACCAGTATTTCGCGGTGCTGACCAACATGCGTTCCGTGGGCGTCATGGGCGACGGGCGGACGTATGACTACACCTTGGCCCTGCGCAGCGTGACCACCAGCGACTTCATGACCGCCGACTGGGCCCGTATCCCCTACGAGGTGTTGGACGCGGTCTCCACCCGTATCGTGAACGAGGTCCCCGGCGTCAACCGCGTTGTCTACGACATCACCGCCAAACCCCCGGCAACCGTGGAATGGGAATAACTGACAAAACCCGCAAAGCCTTGAAAACACTGGGGTCTTAAAGCGGAAACGGGGCATTTGATAGCAAATTGATAGCAGATACCAAAACCGGATTTACTTTGTTCACTCCCGTATAGC
>CANQMO010000037.1 GCA_947624985.1 uncultured Oscillospiraceae bacterium
CAAATAGTTGACATTACTGACTTTTTAATTGGTTCGGGACCAGGAGGTCGGGTGTTCAAGTCACCTCACTCCGACCACGAAAGCCGAAAGCGGCGGTTGCATTTTGCAGCCGCCGCTTGATCTATCCTCTATTTCAGACCACTATGACCGCCATGATCTCGGCGTGGATATCCTCCACGGTGCGCATTTGGCCGTCTCTGACGCAGCGGATCACCGTCCAGCCAAGCTTTTCGCTGCAATACTCAGCCGCCTTCCGGGAGCGGGCCATATATGCCCGGTCCGCCTCGTGGATATCCTCCCGGCTCTCGTCGCCGTGATAGCGCTTTAAGAGCAGCCTTTCCGTCACGGCGGCCTCCGTTTGCAGGAAGATCACCCGGTCCGGCGCGGGAATGCCCAGAAGGTCATACTCAAAATGGAACAGCCATTCCAGAAAACCCGGCCACTGCTCTTCCGGGAGCTTGGAGCACTGGTGTACGGCGTTGGAGGTCGTATAGCGGTCCGCCACCACCACGCCGCCGCCATTGTAAAACGCAGCCCAGTCCTTTTTGAAGCTGGCATAGCGGTCCACCGCGTAAAAGCTGGACGCGGCGTAGGCGTTCACATCTCCGGGCTCATGGCCGAAGTCGCCCCGCAGATACATCCTCACCAGGGCCGAGGCTTCGCTTTCATAGTTGGGAAAGGACACCGCCCGCACCGGCACGTCCCGGGCCAGCAGCGCCTCATACAGCAGCCTGGCCTGGGTGGCCTTGCCGCTGCCGTCCACACCCTCGATAACGATCAGTTTTCCCTTTGTCTCCATGTCTGTCAAAACAGCCCGGAGATGACGCCCCTGTCATCCACGTCGATCTTCTCCGCGGCGGGGACCCTGGGCAGGCCCGGCATGGTCATGATGTCGCCGGTCAGCACGACCGCAAAACCGGCGCCGGCGGAGACCTTGACTTCCTTCACCGTCACGGTGAAGCCCTCCGGCGCGCCCAGCAGAGACGGGTCGTCGGAAAAGCTGTACTGGGTCTTGGCGATACACACGGGCAGGGTCCCGAAGCCGAGCTCCGTCAGCCGGTCGATCTGCTTCCGGGCGGCCGGCAGCACGGAAATACCCGCGCCGCCATAGACCTTTTTCACCACGGCCTCTATCTTGGCGTCCAGCGGCATGTCCAGCTCGTAGCTGAAACGGAAATCGGGCTTTTCTTCCTCGCACAGCCGGACCACTTCCCTGGCCAGGTCCATGCCGCCTTCGCCGCCCCTGGCCCAGAAGTCGCCCAGGACCGCCTTCACCCCAAGCCTGGCGCAGCTTTCGATGACCTGCGCCACCTCCGCGTCCGTGTCCGCGGGGAAGCGGTTCACCGCCACCACGCAGGGCAGGCCGTAGACATTTTTGATGTTCGCCACATGCCGCAGAAGGTTCGGCATGCCCTTTTCCAGCGCCGCAAGATCCTCGCGGCCCAGCTCCGTTTTGGCAAGGCCGCCGTGCATTTTCAGCGCCCGGATGGTGGCCACCACCACCACGGCGGAGGGGGTCAGGCCCGCGCAGCGGCACTTGATGTCCAGAAACTTCTCCGCCCCCAGATCCGCGCCGAAGCCCGCCTCCGTCACCGTGTAGTCGGCCAGTCTCATAGCCATGCGTGTGGCCAGCACGCTGTTGCAGCCATGGGCGATGTTGGCAAAGGGCCCGCCGTGGACGAAGGCCGGGGTCCCCTCCAGCGTCTGGACCAGGTTGGGCTTGAGCGCGTCCTTCAAAAGGGCCGCCATGGCGCCCACCGCCTTCAGGTCCTTGGCCGTCACCGGCGCGCCGTCATAGGTATAGGCCACCACGATGCGGCCCAGCCGCTCTTTCAGGTCGCGGATGGAGCTTGCCAGGCAGAACACCGCCATGATCTCCGTGGCCACCGTGATATCATAGCCGTCCTCCCGGGGCACGCCGTTGACCCTGCCGCCGATGCCGTCGATCACATGGCGCAGCTGCCGGTCGTTCATGTCCACGCACCGCTTCCAGGTGACGGTCTTAGGGTCTATCCCCAGGGCGTTGCCCTGATAGATATGGTTGTCCAGCATGGCCGCCAGCAGGTTATTGGCCGCGCCGATGGCGTGGAAGTCCCCGGTGAAATGCAGGTTGATGTCCTCCATGGGCACCACCTGCGCGTAGCCGCCGCCGGCGGCCCCGCCCTTGACGCCGAACACAGGGCCCAGCGAGGGCTCCCGCAGCGCCAGAACGGCGTTCTCCCCGATCCGGCGCAGTCCGTCGGCCAGACCGATGCTGGTGGTGGTCTTGCCCTCTCCCGCCGGGGTGGGCGTGATGGCCGTCACCAGGATCAGCCTGCCGTCGGAGCGCGGGCTCTCGTCCAGCAGGGCGTAGTCCACCTTGGCCTTATATTTGCCGTATGGCTCCAGATACTTCTCCTCCACGCCGGCCCGCGCCGCGATGGCGCCGATGGGTTCCATCACATTGGCCTGGGCGATCTCGATATCGGTCATATGCTGTCCCTCCTCGTCAGGTTGTTTGGTCGATTCACTGGATGGAGCTGGTGGTGCGCAGGGTCACATCGTGGTAGCCGCCCTCCACGATACTGGTCTCGGATACCAGCGTGAGCTTGGCGTCACGTTGCAGGGACGGGATATCGGTGACGCCGCAGTTGCACATGGTGGATCTGACCTTGTACAGCGTTTTCTGCACGTTCTCATGCAGGCCGCCGGCGTAGGTGACGTAGCTGTCCACGCCCTCCTCGAAGCTGAGGCCCTCGCTGCCGCCCAGGTCGTACCGCTGCCAGTTCCGGGCCCGGTTGGACCCCTCGCCCCAGTACTCCTTCACATAGGTGCCGTTGATATTCAGCTTGGGGGTGGGGCTCTCGTCGAAGCGGGCAAAGTACCGGCCCAGCATTACAAAGTCCGCGCCCATGGCCAGAGCCAGGGTGATGTGGTGGTCGTGGACGATACCGCCGTCGGAGCAGATGGGCACATAGACGCCGGTCTCTTTATAATACTCGTCCCGGGCCTTCGCCACCTCGATGACCGCCGTGGCCTGGCCGCGGCCGATGCCCTTGGTCTCCCGGGTGATACAGATGGAGCCGCCGCCGATCCCGATCTTCACGAAGTCCGCGCCCGCGTCCGCCAGGAACCGGAACCCCTCGGCGTCCACCACATTGCCCGCGCCCACCTTCACGCTCTCGCCGTAGCGCCCGCGTATCCATTCGATGGTCCGCTTCTGCCAGACAGAGTGGCCCTCGGACGAGTCGATACAAAGCACGTCCGCCCCGGCCTCCACCAGCGCCGGCACCCGCTCGGCGTAGTCACGGGAGTTGATACCCGCGCCCACCAGAAGGCGCTTTTTCGCGTCCAGCATCTCGTCTGGGTTTTCCTTGTGGCTGTCGTAGTCCTTGCGGAACACGAAATAGGCCAGATGTCCGTCCCCGGTCACGATGGGCAGGCAGTTGAGCTTGTGGTCCCAGATGATATCGTTGGCCGCCTTCAGGCTCGTCCCATCCGGCGCGGTGACCAGCTTTTTCAGCGGGGTCATGAAGTCCTTCACCACCTCGTCCGGCGACATGCGGCTGACCCGGTAGTCCCGGCTGGTGACAAGGCCCAGCAGCTTGCCGTTCGCCGTGCCGTCCTCGGTGACGGCGACGGTGGAAAAGCCATTTTTCGCCTTCAGGCGCAAAATGTCGCCCAAAGTGGCGTCCGGCGTCACATTGGACGCGCTGACCACGAAGCCGGATTTGTGGTTTTTCACCCGGGCCACCATGGCCGCCTCGTCCTCCACGGACTGGGAGCCGTAAATAAAGGAGATACCGCCCTCTCTCGCCAGAGCGATGGCCAGCGTGTCATTGGACACGGACTGCATGATGGCGGACGTCATGGGGATGTTCAGGCTGATGGCCGGTTCCTCTCCCCTTTTGTACCGCACCAGCGGCGTTTTCAGGCTGATATTGTCCGGCACGCACTGCTCGGAGGTGTAGCCGGGGATGAGCAGATACTCGCTGAAGGTGTGGGACGGTTCGCTGCAAAACTGTGCCATAAGCACATCTCCTCTCGGTGTATCGGCATGGGTCTGCCGTGTTTAAAATGTTTTGATTATTATACAAACCGGCGTTTGGAAAGTCAATCGTCCCGGGCCGTGCGCGGGGATATTTTTCCACGAAATAGCCTGTGTATTTTAGCGAATATGCCCAACCCACCGACGGTCCGTTTTCGACATACGCGTAACAAAATGACACCAATTTTAACTTGTCCGCAGCAGCGCGGTAGTGTAGTATAGAATTAGGAAAAATTGGTTTTCTTCTGTCTTGTCGTTATGGGGAGATATTTCGATGGACATGTTTTATAAGATCATCGCCCTGCTTGGCGGACTGTCCATGTTCCTGTACGGAATGCGGGTCATGGGCGACGGGCTGAAAAGCTGCTCCGGCAGCGCCATGAAGGCGGCTCTGGCCAAGGTGACGGGCAGCCCCGCCCTGGGCTTTCTGCTGGGCACGCTGGTCACCTGCATGATCCAGAGCTCCACCGCCACCATCGTGCTGACGGTGGGCCTGGTGGGCGCGGGGTTCCTCACCTTCCGCCAATCCATCGGCATCGTGCTGGGAGCCAACGTGGGCACCGCCATCACCGCCCAGATCATCCGTCTCATGGACGTGGAGTCCGGCTCCAACAGCATCCTCTACCTGTTCAACGCGGAGAATCTGGCCCCCATCGCCCTGATCGCCGGTATCGTGCTCATCATGTTCGTCAAACGGGGCTCCGCCCAGAACGCGGGCACTATCGCCATCGGCTTCGGCGTGCTGTTCATGGGGCTCATCTTCATGAGCGACGCGGTCAGCTCCTTCGGCAGCGGGCTCAGCGGCCTGCTGACCGCCTTCGAGGGCAACTACTTCCTGGGCTTCCTGGCCGGTACCGCTGTCACCGGCGTCATCCAGAGCTCCTCCGCCGTGATCGGTATCCTGCAATCTTTCGCAAGCTCTGTAGGCGTTCGCTTTTGCGGCGTGTTCGCGGTGATCATCGGCGTGAACATCGGCGACTGCCTCACCACGTTCCTGGTCTGCCGGATCGGCGCCAAGCCTGAGCAGATCCGCACCGTCACCGTCCATGTGATCTACAACATCTGCGCGGCGCTGCTCATCTCCGCGGCGCTGGCCATCGCCCGCAGCACGGGGCTGATCGGCGACGGGCTGTGGTACGCCACATTGGACTCCGGCGGCGTGGCCAATGTCCACGGTCTGTTCCGGCTGATCCCGGCGGTGCTCTTCCTGCCCCTGTCCGGCGTGTTCGCAAGGCTGGCGGAAAAGCTGGTGCCGGACAAGCCCGCTCCGCCGGAGTATCAGGACATCGTGGACAACCTGCGGGAGCTGGACGCCCACCTGGTCACCACCCCCCGTATCGCTCTGGACCAGTCCGCCCATCTTATCGGCCACATGGCCGACGTGGCCGTGAGCAACTACGCCATCGCCACTGAGCAGCTTTTCAGCTTCGACCAGAAGCGGACGGACCGTATCGCCCGCCGGGAGGCGCTGCTGGACAAGATGGCGGACGTCACGAACCAGTACATCGTGGATCTGGCGCCCCATATGACCCAGGACGCCGACAACCGGAACCAGAACTTCCAGATCAAGGCCCTCACCTGCTTCGAGCGTATCGGCGATCTGGCCGTGAGCCTTGAGCACGACGGCGCCCAAATGCACAGCGGGAGCGGCAAGCCCATGTCCGACATGGCAAAGCAGGACCTGCAAAACGCCATCAGCGCCGTGACGGATATCCTCAAGCTGTCCGTTCAGGCGTTCAAGGAGAACAACCTGGGCAAGGCCCGGGCCGTAGAGCCCCTGGAGGAGGTCATAGACGACCTTATCGAAGCCATGAAGGCCCGCCATGTGAAACGTATGAGCACGGGGGTGTGCGACGTGGTCACCGGCATCCTGTACCAGAACGTTCTGCAAAGTCTGGAGCGGGTGTCCGACCAGTGCTCGGACCTGGCCGTGTATATCCTCAGCCGGGAGGACAGCGCCGTCACCGGTCAGGAGCACCAGTACATCCACGACCTGCACCACTCCGACAACGAGACCTACCGGCGCATGTTCCGGGAGAACTACGAAAAGTACTTCCGGGAGCCCCAGCCCGGTAGCGAGCCGAAAAAGTCTTGACAATCCCCCGCGCCGCGCCTATAATGAACCACAAGAGCAAAGACGTTCTGTTGAAACGGCTTTGCTCTTTTTTTGTTGAGGACAAGGAGAAAGTATCATGTGCGGTATCATGGGATTCACCAGGCGGACGCTGTCCCGGGAGGAACTGCGCCCCTATTTTGACCGGACCTGCTTCCGGGGTCCGGATATGACCCGGGTGGAAGAAGCCGGCGGCGGGTGGCTTTGCTTTCACCGGCTGGCCATCATGGGCCTGCACCCGGACGGGATGCAGCCGTTCCATCTGGACGGGGACATGGCGGTGTGCAACGGGGAGATATATCTGTTTCGGCCCCTGAAAGCGGAGCTGGCAAAGGAATATACGTTCCGCAGCGAATCCGACTGCGAGATCATCCTGCCGCTGTACCGCAAGTACGGGCTGGATATGTTCGCCATGCTGGACGCGGAATTTGCCATGCTCATCTACGACAGCCGGCGGGATGAGCTGATCGCTGCCCGGGACCCCATCGGCATCCGGCCCCTTTTCTACGGCTACCTGGCCGACGGGAGCATGGTCTTTGCCAGCGAGGCGAAGAACCTGGTGGGACTGTGCGAGAAGATCATCCCTTTCCCGCCCGGCCACTACTACGCCGGCGGCAGATTCGTCCGCTACGCCGACGTGACGGCGGTGGACGAATACATAGACGGGGACCTGGACGAGATATGCCGCAACATACGGGAAAAGCTGATCCTGGGCGTGGATAAGCGGCTGGACGCGGACGCGCCGCTGGGCTTTCTGCTGTCCGGCGGACTGGACAGCAGCCTTGTCTGCGCCATCTCCGCCCGCATACTGGGCAAGCATATCCGCACCTTCGCCATCGGCATGGACATCGACGCCATCGACCTGAAATATGCCCGTCAGGTGGCGGACTTCATCGGCGCGGACCACACGGAGGTATACATGACCCGCCAGCAGGTGCTGGACAGTCTGGAGGTGGTCATCGCCATGCTGGGCACCTGGGACATCACCACCATCCGGGCCAGTATGGGCATGTACCTGTGCTGCAAGGCCATCCATGACCGGTCCGACGTGCGGGTGCTGCTGACCGGGGAGATATCCGATGAACTGTTCGGCTACAAGTACACCGACTACGCCCCCTCCCCGGAGGCGTTCCAGGCGGAGGCCAAAAAGCGGGTGGATGAGCTCTATATGTACGACGTGCTCCGGGCGGACCGGTGTATCAGCGCGAACTCCATCGAGGCCCGGGTGCCCTTCGGGGATCTGGAATTCGTCCGATACGTCATGCACATCGACCCGAAGCGGAAGGTGAACACCTACAACATGGGCAAGTATCTGCTGCGCCGGGCCTTCGCGGACGATCACATCCTGCCCGAGTCCATCCTCTGGCGGCAGAAGGCGGCCTTTTCCGACGCGGTGGGCCACTCCATGGTGGACGACCTGAAGGAATACGCCGAGGGGTATTACACCGACGAGGAATTTGAGAAAAAACGCATGGCCTACGATTTCGCCCGGCCCTTCACCAAGGAGAGCCTGCTGTACCGGGAGATATTTGAGAAATACTACCCCGGTCAGGCCCCCATGGTCAAGGACTTCTGGATGCCGAACAGAGACTGGGAGGGGTGCGACGTGAACGACCCCAGCGCCCGCGTGCTGGCGAACTACGGCGAGAGCGGCGCGTGAGATATGGCAGCGCCCCGGAGCGGTACAGGACCGTTCCGGGGCTGTTTTATTATGCTTTACCGTTTCCCCGCTGCCCTTCACCCCAGGCGCAGGATCATGTCCACCGCCCGGGTCCCGTCGGCCTTCTGGACCAGGAAGTGCCAGCCGTCCCCGTCTTTTTTGCGGTATATGGCCAGGCGCTCCCCCTCGCGGCAGGCGCTGGCATAGGATACCTCCGCCTCGGCCACGTCCATGGCCGCCAGCTCCGCCACGGTGAACGTGCCCAGCAGCATGCGCACATAGGCCACGTTGTTCATGTGCCGGCCCATGTCGATGTCCCGGGAACCCACCGTGTACATGCCATACAGGTCCTCCGCCGCGCCCTGGCCGCGAAACCGGGTGAACGGGGCTTCGCAGACCCGCTCGGACAGGTGCTCCATCTCCGCCGGGTAGCCGAAATCGGTCGTTTTCATGATCCCTCCGGTGACGGTGTTCTGGCCCACCCACTCGGTCCGGCCCTCGGCCAGGACCGTACCGCCCCGGCTCAGGCGGTAAAACCGGTCGCACTTGACGGCGCCCGGCCTTCCGGGCCAGGTCCGCGCCCGGACGGTCTGTAGCAGCGCCGGCCTTTCATAGACGCGCACCCGGGTCCGCACCGCCACCCAGTACGCGTTTTTCCCGCTCATGGCCTGAAAGCCCACGCCCAGCCGCTCCGCGTGCTCGGAGGCCAGATCCATGAACAGATCGAATATCCCCGGCAGGGACAGCCGCCCCTCCGGGTCCACCACGCTGGACGCCACGGTGAAGTCCTTTTCAAAACAGTTTTCCATGCTTCGTTCTACTCCTCATAAAAAAGCCCTCCCGTGTCCGGGAGGGCCGGCGTTTATCCTCTTGTCGTCCCGTCGTCCCAGAGGACGATCTGACCCGTCTGACGCGTCCTGTTCATGTCGATGAGCCGCTGGTTGGACGACCCACGAAACCGCAGGCCCACGTCCTTCAGCCGCTCCACAAAGGGCCCGTCCACCAGCACGTCGATCATGCCCAGCATTTCGTCCGTCACCTCGCAGCGGGGGTGGCTGCCATCCCGCAGCAGCTCCTCATAGACAAAGCCCGTAAAGGCCCAGACGGTCTTTTGCGGATAGGTCTGCCGCACCCGGTGCAGAAACGGCGTCAGCGCCTTCTGGTTGGCCGGTTCAAAGGGGTCGCCTCCCAGCAGGGTCAGGCCGTTGATGTACACGGGGGCCAGCATTTCCAGGATACGCTGCTCCGTCTCCGCCGTAAAGGGCTCGCCATAGTCGAAATCCCATGTCTCCGGCTGGAAGCAGCCCGGGCACCGGTTGGTGCACCCGGACACGAACAGCGTGACCCGCACGCCTATGCCGTCGGCAATATCACAGTTTTTTATCTCTCCGTAATTCATACCATCATGATACAACATTAAAACATTAAATGCAACCATAAGTTGCCGGACCACAACGGCCCCCGGCGGAGCCGGAGGCCGTCTTTCGTTTTCTTACAGGTGCAGGACCCGGTCCTTGATCTCCTGGGTGCGGCCCTGGTTCCAGAACTGGGTGCCGATGTAGCCGCAGGTACGGCGGGCCACGTTCATCTTGTCCTGGTCGGTGTTGCCGCAGCGGGGGCAGCGCCAGATGAGCTTGCCGTCGTCCTCCACGATCTCGATCTC
>CANQMO010000038.1 GCA_947624985.1 uncultured Oscillospiraceae bacterium
CATCTGGAGTTGTGGATCTTCGTGCATGGCATTGCGTCCATGATTGCCACATCCTTTCTGGATTGGGAGATGGAAACGGTCAGTGATGTGCTGACCGATGCCTACATGGGTCTGAAAACACGTTTTTGTGGAGAAGCGGGGAAATAACATGAACGCCATCAAAACGATCGATCTTACAAAAAAATACAAAGACCTGACCGCTGTGAATAGACTGAACCTGACCGTCCGGAAGGGCGAGCTGCTGTCCTTGCTGGGCGTCAACGGTGCGGGCAAAACCACGACCATCAAAATGCTGACAGGACTCACCCGACCCACCTCCGGCGACGCCTTCCTGAACGGGAAAAGTATACTGACGCAGAGCGCGGCGGTCAGGGAAATGATCGCCGTATCTCCCCAGGAGACGGCCGTGGCTCCCAATCTGACAGTCAGGGAGAACCTGGAGCTGATGGCGGGCGTTCACGGATTCCAAAAATCCGAGGCCAAGGACAAGGTCACAGAATTGAGCGACTGTTTCGGTTTGGGAGAGATCACAGGCAAAAGAGCCGGAAAGCTGTCCGGCGGATGGCAGCGGCGGCTCAGTATCGCCATGGCGCTCATCAGCGACCCGCAGATCCTGTTTCTGGACGAACCGACGTTGGGGCTGGACGTACTGGCGCGGGGCGAATTATGGGATATGATCCGCACCCTCAAAGGGAAAATGACCGTGATCCTCACGACCCATTACATGGAGGAGGCCGAGGCCCTCTCCGACCGCGTGGCCATCCTGAAAAGCGGACGGCTCCTGCTCACCGGCACCCCTGCGGAGATCAAGAGCCGGGCGGGTACGGACAAATTCGACGAGGCGTTCGTGCGTATCGTAAAGGAGGGGCAGCCGTGAAAGGTTTGGCGTTTTCCAAACGGAACGATCTGGAGGTTTTGCGCGACCCGCTCAACCTGTTTTTCGGGGTAGGCTTCCCGATCGTTCTGCTGTTGTTGCTGACCGCGATCCAGGCCAATATCCCCGTGACCCTGTTTGAGATAGAGCGCCTGACGCCGGGTATCGCCGTGTTCGGTCTCTCGTTCATGACCCTGTTCTCCGCCACACTGATCGCAAAGGACCGTAGCAGCTCCTTTCTACAGAGGTTATATACCACCCCTCTGACCGCCGGGGATTTCATCCTGGGCTATCTCCTTCCCATCCTGCCTATCTGTATGGCGCAGTCGGTCATCTGCTACGCGGTGGCCGTGGTTTTGGGACTGGAGGTAACGGTCCATGTATTGATATCGGTCCTTCTCACCCTCCCTGTCGCGCTGTTGTTCGTGTCGCTGGGCCTGCTCTGCGGCAGCATTTTCACGGATAAGCAGGTGGGCGGGATCTGCGGCGCGCTGCTCACGAACCTGACGGCGTGGCTCTCCGGCGTCTGGTTCGACCTGGGTCTGGTGGGCGGCGCGTTCCAGAAGATCGCCGGGCTGCTGCCGTTCTTCCACGCCGTGGAGATGGAACGGGCCGCCGTCCGGGGGGACTACGCGGGCGCATTCCCGCACTTCTGGTGGGTGGCGGGCTATGCCGCCGTCGTGACCGCCGCGGCGGTGGGCGCGTTTTTACGACAGATGAAAAACCAGTAACGCGCCGCCGTCCGGCGGTCCGCTTTCACAAAAGCGGCGGCATATGGCAAAATGCCATATGCCGCCGCATGATCTTTTTTGGGGCCTGTCTCCCCTATCTTATCTGGCCGTCGCCGCGGATGACGTACTTATAGCTGCAAAGCTCCTCCAGACCCATGGGGCCCCGGGCGTGGAGCTTCTGGGTGGAGATACCCATCTCGCAGCCCAGGCCGAACTCGCCCCCGTCCGTAAAGCGCGTGGAGGCGTTCACATATACCGCCGCGCTGTCCACATTGGCGGCGAACCGGGCCGCCAGGGCCTCGTCCTGCGTTATGATGGCGTCGCTGTGACCGGTGGAGTGGGCGGCGATGTGGGCCATGGCCGCGTCCCCGTCCGGTACCACCGCCACCGCCAGGATGTAGTCGAGAAATTCCGTGTCAAAGTCACGCTCTGCCGCGGGCGTACCGGGGATGATGGCGGCGGCGGACTCGTCCAGCCGCAGTTCCACCGGCGGCTCCCCCGCGGCCTGCCTTTCGTCCACCAGCCGTTTTTTCAGCATGGGCAAAAACCTGTCCGCCACCGCCCGGTGGACAAGAAGCACCTCCTCCGCGTTGCAAACGCTGGGACGGCTGGTCTTGGCGTTTTCCACGATGGCAAGGGCCTTTTTAAGGTCCGCCGCCTTGTCCACATAGATGTGACAAATGCCGGTGCCCGTCTGGATGCAGGGCACGGTGGCGTTTTCCACGCAGGCCCGTATCAGCCCCGCGCCGCCCCGGGGGATCAGCAGGTCCACCAGGCCGCTGGCTGTCATAAGCTCCGTGGCGCTGGCGCGGGAGGTGTCCTGCACCAGACCCACCGCCGTCTCCGGCAGGCCCGCGCTCACTAAGCCGGCCCGGAGAGCCTCCGTAACGGCGTTGCAGGTCCGCCAAGCCTCTTTACCGCCCCGCAGCACGCAAACGTTACCGCTCTTTATTGCCAGCGCCGCCGCGTCGCTCGTCACGTTGGGGCGGCTCTCGTAGATGATGGCCACCACGCCCATGGGCACGCTGACCCGCTCGATCACAAGGCCGTTGGGCCGTTCCACATGCCGCAGCACCCGCCCCACCGGGTCCGGCAGCGCCGCCACCTGACGCACGCCGTCCGCCATAGCGGCGATACGCGCCTCGTCCAGCAGCAGACGGTCCAGCATCACATCGGACATGGTCCCCCGGGCAGCATCCATATCCAGCCGGTTGGCGGCCAGGATATCCGCCGCGCGAGCCACAAGGCTGTCCGCCATGGCCAGCAGCGCCGCGGAGCGTCTGTCCGGTCCGGCGGCGGCCAGGGGCCGCTTTGCCTCCTGGGCGGCCAGGAGCATTTCATGGGTAGTCATATATCCTCCTTCCGGCAGCCCAGAAACCGGGTGCCTACGGGTCTTCCCGCCACAACGTCATACAAAAGCTCCGGCTTGGCGCCGTTTGCGATCACCATGTCGATCCCCCGGGCGCTGACCTCTTTGGCCGCCTTCAGCTTGGTGGCCATGCCGCCCACCGCGAGACCGCTCCCGGCCTCCCCCGCCAGAGCCTCGATCCGGGGCGTGATGGTCTCCACCACAGGAATGAGCCGCGCCGCCGGGTCCCGGCGCGGGTCGGCGGTATAAAGGCCGTCGATGTCGCTCAGAAGCACCAGCAGGTCCGCGCCCACCGCGCAGGCCACGATGGCCCCAAGGCTGTCGTTGTCGCCCACGGCGATCTCCTCGGTGGCGACGGAGTCGTTCTCGTTGACGATGGGCAGCGCCCCCATGTCCAGCAGCCGGAACAGGGTGTTTTCAATGTTCACCCGCCGCTTCTCGTCCGCCACGTCGCTGCCGGTCAGCAGGATCTGGGCCACCACATGGTTGTACTCGGAAAAGAGCTTGTCATATATGTACATGAGCTCGCACTGGCCCACGGCGGCGGCCGCCTGTTTGGTGGGCATATC
This sequence comes from uncultured Oscillospiraceae bacterium, assembly GCA_947624985.1. GTDB lineage: Bacteria > Bacillota > Clostridia > Oscillospirales > Oscillospiraceae > CAJOIG01. The sequence continues at coordinate 3,544 of CANQMO010000038.1, forward strand.
CTCCGGACGGCTGGCGAGGCCCAGCTTACCCACCCCCATGGCGATGGCGCCGGAGGACACCAGCACCACCCGGTGGCCGGCGTTTTTCAGGTCGCTGATGGTCTTTACCAGCTCCTCCATGTGCCGGATATTCAGGTGCCCGGTGGCGTGGGTGATGTTGGAGGTGCCGATCTTGATAACGACTGTCATATCTCTCTCCCCTCTGCGGACAAGGGCCTGTATATATCAACGTTTTGAAAGTATAGCACGAACCGGCCCCATGTGCAATCCCATCCGATAATGAAAAAGGCGGGACGACTGTCCCGCCTTTTTCATTTATCCGCTCACTCCGTCCAGTCGGAGGCCAGATACAGCGTGGGGTCGGCGGACATGCCGTCCTGCTTCATGGCGAAATGCAGGTGACTGACCTGATTGACCTCGCCCAGGGCCGTGCCGCCCACGGAGCCGATGACCTGGCCCATGGTGACCCTGTCCCCCGCCGTCACGGACGGCTGCGCCGCCAGATTGGCGTAGACGCTGTGGACGCCGTTTTCGTGGTCGATCTCCACCACCGTGCCCAGCAGGTCGTCATTGTTCACGTCCACCACCAGACCGTCCGCCACTGCCATCACCGGCGTGCCTAGCTCGCAGGACACGTCTATGCCGTCATGGGTGCGCCAGTCGGCCATCGTGCTGTCATAGAGCAGTGTCTCGATGGACCAGGGCCGCAGCACTTCCCCCTGGACAGGCCAGACATAGCTGACCGTATCCTCGGAGAACACGCTCTGGTCCTCCTCCGGCTCCGTATCCGCCGTCTCCAGCGCCTCCATTTCGATGGCGTCCAGTTCCTCCCCCGCGGAGGTCTCCTCCTCCGGCTGGGCGCTCTGCTCCGCCGCAGGGGCCTGGGTCGTCTCCGGGGCAGCCGGTTCCCGGCTGGCGTTGTCCGCCGGGATCATAGTCACATACGCCCCGGACACGTCCACGATCTGTTCTTCCGCTGTTTCATCTTCTACATTAGTCCCCGCATCGGTGAGCAGCAGCCAAGCAGACAGGCCGATCACCGCCGCGCACAGGAAAAGGACTATGTAGAAGCCCTTCCCCTCCAGGGACCCGGCTCTGGCGCCGGACCCATGTTTGTTTTCCATTTTCTTTGACCCTCCAAAAAAATTGGTGTTTCCGAGGCTATTGTTGCCAGAGAAACACCAATCTATACAGGTTTTGGAAGGAAGCTTTTTTCTTCCCGCTTATTTTTTAATGGAAAAGAACGCCTCGGCGCCGGGATACCGGGCCGCGCCGCCCAGTTCGTCCTCAATGCGAAGAAGCTGGTTGTACTTGGCCACCCGGTCCGTGCGGCTGGGGGCGCCGGTCTTGATCTGCCCGGCGTTCACCGCCACGGTCAGGTCAGCGATGGTGGTGTCCTCCGTCTCGCCGGAGCGGTGGGATATGACCGCGGTGTAACCGGCACGGTGGGCGATCTGGATGGCGTCCAGAGTCTCGGTCAGGGTGCCGATCTGGTTGAGCTTGATGAGAACGGAGTTGGCGACCTTCTTTTGGATACCGGTCCTGATCCGCTCCACATTGGTGACGAACAGGTCGTCGCCCACGATCTGGATCTTGTCGCCCAGTGCGTCGGTCATCATCTTCCAGCCGTCCCAGTCGTCCTCGCCCAGGCCGTCCTCGATGGAGATGATGGGGTACTTCTCCACGAAGCCCCTGTACATCTCCACCAGCGCCCCGGCGGTCATGTCGATACCACGCTTGGGAAGGCGATATATCTTCCTGTCGGCGTCGTACCAGTCGCTGACGGCGCAGTCGATGGCGATCTTGAAGTCCTCGCCGGGCCTGTAGCCGGCCTTTTCAATGGCCTCCACCAGCGCCTTCAAAGCGTCCTCGTCGCTGTCCAGATCGGGGGCGTAGCCACCCTCGTCGCCCACCCCGGAGGCGGGCACCACCTTTTTCAGGGTGTGGAACACCTCCGCGCACATGCGCAGCGCCCCGGCAAAGCTGTCGGCCCCCACGGGCATGATCATGAACTCCTGGATGTCCACATTGGAACCGGTGGCGTGAGCGCCGCCGTTGAGCACGTTCATCATAGGCACCGGCAATGTCTTGGCGTTGCAGCCGCCCACATACTGATACAGGGGCAGGCCAAGAGCGTTGGCCCCGGCCTTGGCGCAGGCAAGGCTCGCGCCAAGCATGGCGTTGGCGCCCAGACGGGTCTTGTTGGGCGTGCCGTCCAGTTCGATGAGGGCGCCGTCGATGGCGGGCTGGTCCAGAGCGTTCATGCCCTGTAGGGCCTCGGCGATCTCGGTATTCACATTGTTCACCGCCGTGAGCGTGCCCTTGCCCAGATACCGGTCCTTGTCGCCGTCACGCAGCTCGCACGCCTCGTGTACGCCGGTAGACGCGCCGGAGGGGACCGCCGCCCGGCCCACGGTGCCGTCGTCCAGCGTCACCTCCGCCTCCAGAGTGGGGTTGCCGCGGGAGTCCAGTATCTCCAGTGCCTTCACGTCAACGATCTCGAAATAGTCCTTCAAGTTGATGCTCCTTTACTTTGATTTATGCCATGCGGTCCCGGCATGGACCGGGACCGCATGGCTGGTATCGCAGTTGCAGCGCCGCCACGGGCGGCAGCGCTTATTGGATAAGGCACTCGCCTGTCATCTCGGCGGGCTGGGAAAGCCCCATCAGACGCAGCATGGTGGGCGCGATATCCGCAAGACGCCCGGACTTGAGTTTTACGTCCCCCGCGCCGCAGACGATGAAGGGCACGGGATTGGTGGTGTGGGCCGTATGGGGCGTGCCGTCCTCGGCCCGCATTTTGTCGGCGTTGCCGTGGTCGGCGGTGACGAGCAGCACGCCGCCCATCTTCTGCACCGCCTCCCAGACCTTGCCCACGCAGGCGTCCACGGTCTCCACGGCCTTCACCGCCGCCTCCATGACGCCGGTGTGGCCCACCATGTCGCAGTTGGCCAGGTTCATGATCACCGCGTCATAGGCGCCGGACTCAATGCGCTCCACGGCCTTGGCGGTGACCTCCTCCGCGCTCATCTGGGGGATAAGGTCGTAGGTGGGATACTCCTTGGGAGACGGCACCAGCACCCGGTCCTCCCCGGGGTAGGTCCGCTCCACGCCGCCGTTGAAGAAGAACGTCACATGGGCGTACTTCTCCGTCTCGGCGATACGAAGCTGCTTCATACCGGCCCGGCTGACGATCTCGCCGAACGTGTCCTCCAGGACCACCGGCGGGAACGCGATGGGCAGCTCGGTCATGGCCTCGTCGTACTGGGCGGTGCAGACATAGTTCAGAGGGAAGTGGCCCTTGGGCAGGCTGAAGCCGTCAAAGTCCGGCTTCATCAGCGCCCAGGTCATCTCCCTGGCCCGGTCGGGCCGGAAGTTGGCGAAGATCACGCTGTCGCCAGGGCCGATCATGCCCTGCTTATCGCACACCACGGGCTCCACAAACTCGTCCGTCACGCCGTTTGCGTAGCTGTCGCCCACGGCCTTGGGGCCGTCCGGCTCCTGCACGCCTTCGCCGCAGACGATGGCCCGGTAGCCCTTCTCCACGCGCTCCCAGCGCTTGTCACGGTCCATGCCCCAGAAGCGGCCCTGTATGGTGGCGATCCTGCCATAGCCGATCTGCGCGCAGTGGTCCGCAAGCTGCTGCACATAGCCCTGTCCGGAGGAGGGCGGCACGTCCCGGCCGTCCAGGAAGCAGTGGACATAGCACTGCTTCACGCCCCGCTTTTTCGCCATATCCACCAGAGCGAAGATATGCTTGATGTGGCTGTGCACGCCGCCGTCGGACAGAAGGCCCAGCACATGGACCGGGTGCCCGGTCCTGACGGCCTCGTCCATGGCGTGGCAGTAGGCGGGATTTTCAAAGAAGCTGCCGTCGTCCACGGCCCGGCTGATACGGGGCAGGGGCTGGAACACCACCCGGCCCGCACCGATGTTGGTGTGGCCCACCTCGGAGTTGCCGATCTGCCCGGCGGGCAGACCCACGTCCTCCCCGCTGGCTTGCAGCCGGGTGTTGGGGCAGGTGGCGAACAGCCCGTCCAGAACGGGAGTGTCGGCCACATAGACGGCGTTGTAGTCCGACGGCTCCGCCAGACCGAACCCGTCCATGATCAGCAGTACAGTCGGTTTCTTATCCTTCATTGGCCGCACCGATGATGTCCGCGAATTCCGGCTTCAGGCTGGCTCCGCCGATGAGGCCGCCGTCGATGTCGGGCTGGGCCAGCAGCTCGGCGGCGTTCTTGCCGTTCATGCTGCCGCCGTAAAGGATCTGCACGCCCTTGGCAAGCTCCGCGCCATACAGGCACGCCAGCACGCCGCGGATGTAGCCGCAGACCTCCTGGGCCTGCTCCGCCGTGGCGGTGCGCCCGGTGCCGATGGCCCAGATGGGTTCATAGGCGATGACGACCTTTTTCATCTCCTCGGCGCTCACGCCCGCGAGGCCGCCCTTGATCTGGCTCTCCACGAAGGACAGGGTCACGCCCGCGTCCCGCTGCTCCAGGGTCTCCCCGCAGCACATGATGGGCGTGATCCCCGCGCCCAACAGAGCCTTCAGCTTGGCGTTGACCAGCTCGTCGCTCTCGGCGTGATAGGCCCGGCGCTCGGAGTGGCCGATGATGCAGTAATCCACGCCCAGATCCGCCAGCATGGCGGCGGAGACCTCGCCGGTATAGGCGCCCTTGTCATGGGCGGACACGTCCTGGGCGCCCACCTTGACCTGGCTGCCGGCCAGCGCGGCCTTCATGGCCGGGATCATGGGGAACGGTACGCACAGCGCGGAGGACACGCCTTCGGCCAGCTTCGCGCCGCTCTCCAGCCCCTGCCAGTAGGCGGGGACCTGAGAGGCCAGCATATTCATCTTCCAGTTGCCCGCGATGAGGGCGTTGCGGCTTTTCTTATCCATAGCTAGTATACCCTCCTTTTCAGGCGTCTTGCAGGGCGGCCACACCGGGCAGCTCCTTGCCTTCCAAAAACTCCAGGCTGGCGCCGCCGCCGGTGGAGATGTGGGTGATCCTGTCGGCGAAGCCAAGCTGCTCCACGGCAGCCGCGCTGTCGCCGCCGCCGATGATGCTCACCGCGCCGGACTCGGCCACGGCCCGGGCCACGGCCCTGGTGCCCACGGCGAAGGCGTCAAACTCAAAAACGCCCATGGGGCCGTTCCACACCACGGTCCCGGCGCCCTTGACCGCGTCCGCGAAGAGCTTCTGGGTCTTTTCGCCGATATCCAGACCCTGCCAGCCGGCGGGGATCTCGGTGGAGGGAACGGTCTTGTGCTCGGCGTCGGCGGCAAATTCCTTGGCCACCACGGTATCCACGGGCAGCAGCAGGTCCACGCCCTTGGCCTTGGCCTCGGCGATCATCTTCTGGGCGAATTCCACCTTGTCGGCCTCCAGCAGGCTGTCGCCCACCTCATGGCCCTGGGCCTTGATGAAGGTATAGGCCATGCCGCCGCCGATGATGATCTTGTCGGCCTTGTTCAGCAG
>CANQMO010000039.1 GCA_947624985.1 uncultured Oscillospiraceae bacterium
CATACATGCACTCAAACTGTCCCTCTGTCCCTATTATACCAAAAACTCCCCAAATAGGGGAGTTTTTTGACAGACTGACGCCACGGTGGACAGCGCAACGCGCTGTCCACCGTGGCGTTTTTTGTCCGTTACCGGCGTCCGGCCCCGCCGCCGCCGCTGTGCCCGCCAAAGCCGCCGCCGTGGCCGCCGCCGTGAAAACCGCCGCCGCCGCCGCGAAAGCTGCTGGTCCGCCGGCCGGCTCCGCTTACCCTGTTTGCGCCGCCTGAGCCGCGGCCCCAGCCGCCGCCCATGAAACCGCCGGGTCCGCCAAAGCCGGCGGGACCGCCCGGCCCGGGCCCCGGGCCGGGGGGAGGTGGGGGCTGGCGACGGTACCAGTCGTTATAGCGGCGCCTGCCGCCGAACCAGAAGATGGGGAAAAAACCGCCGGTATAGCCCCAGCGGCGCATTCGTGTGAACCGGCCCATAGCGCCCAGCACCCAGAGAAACAGCAGCACGTCTATCACGAATATGGCCGTGATGAAACCGGCGCCGCCGGAAGCGGCAGGGGCCGGCGCGGGAGCGTACTGCGTGGCGGGGGAGTAGTCCGCGCCGCCTGCGTAGGAGGACAGGTCCGCGCCGTAGTAGTCCGCATACCACTCCACCAGCTTGCCCGCCAGGGTCTGTACGCCCTCGTCGAACTGGTCCCGGTCGATGTAGTCCCAGAAATACTCGTCCAGGTACCGTCCGGCCAGATCGTCGTCAAAGGCGCCGGAGAGCCCGTGGCCTACGGCCAGCCAGCCCCGGTATTCCTCCGTGACCAGCAGGAGCAGCATGCCGTTTGACTGGGTGGCGCTGCCCACGCCCCAGTCGTTCAAAAGCTCCGTGGCGGCCAGGTCGGAATCTCCGTCCAGATAGCTGACTGTGACCACCACCAGCTGGGCGTTGTCGCACGCCGGCTCCAGGACGGCCGCGTTATATTCCGCGATCAGCTCTTCCGTTTCACTGCTGAGTACGTCGGCCCGGTCCACCACATAAAAACCGCTGCCGGTGCCGGGCTCCAGACCGGCGGCCAGGGCCGGGACCGCCGACGCGCACAGAATGAGCAGCGCTGCAAAAACGCAGGATACGATCTTTTTCATGTCGTCACCTCATAATGATCATCTGATGGCGCAACGCCGCAAGGCGTTGTGCCGAGCCGCTTTGCGGCTGAAGCAAAACAGCGTGGCTGTTTTGCCAGATAGTCATTGCAATAAGCATCGCGCAAATGATCCTTGGATCATTTGCTGCCAAACGTGTCGTTTGGCGGCAAAAACATTTGTTTTCGCCTTGCGATGATCATTATGGGAAGGTCTCCGGCGGGGCAACGAAGGCCAGGTGCCGGAGGAGGCTGGCGGGGAACTGGCGCAGCACCTCATCCCGGAAGGCCAGGATATGGTCGTTGTAGGCGTTGTTGTCCAGAGCCGCCTGGGCGCTGTCAAAGTCGGATAGGATGGTGTCGTAATCGTCGTAGCTGTCAGACACGGCCGCGCCGGAGGCTTTGACGGCTTTCACCGCATCCACCGCTTCCACCAGAGCCTGATCGGCCGCGCCGATGGCGGGGATATCCCGGCTGTCCAGAGCGTCGATCAGGTCCAGACGGGCGGCGCGAAGCCGCTCATACGCCTGGGCGTAGGGCTCGTTTCCGTCGCCCACCACGGACAGCAGCCGGTTTGCCAGAGCCACGCAGTTCTCCAGATGGTCGGCGGGGCAGGAGTAGGCCCCCTCGTCCCGTAAAAGGCTCCTGTCGAAGAAGGCGGCCTCCGCCTGCCGGCAGGCCCGGTCAAGGCTCAGATGACTGCCCAGCAGCGTGAACAGGACGACCGTCAGAACGAACATGCCGATGGCGACAGAGCGTTTTTTGAAAACAGACATGATGATCACCCCGCTGCATTCTTCCCGCGACTTGTCCGACGGAGCCCTGCCAAAGAAACAAGCGGTGCACACAAAGGCGTGCACCGCTTGAGAAGCTGTCCGCTTTCAGGCCGGAAGCCGGCCCCGGGACATGAGGCGGGCTTCCGGGACATGGAGGTCAGCGTGCGGCGACGGCGGCGCGGTATTCCCCAACATATCGGATACTTTTATTCTAACCACTCGCTCACTGTTTTGTCAATAGGGAAAACCGCGTCGCTGCCCTGGCGTGCTGTGGCTGTCAGTCCATGGTGAGAACGATCTTCCGGATGGAGGGGTCTCTTGTACAGGCAAAGTCAAAGGCCGCCTGGGCCTCCGTCAGGGGATAGCGGTGGGATACCACGCCGCGCAGGTCGATCTTGCCCTGCCGGATCAGGTCGATGACCGTCTGGAACTTGTGGTTCTGCAGACGGCTGCCCCGCACATCCAGCTCTTTGGAGGTGATGAGGAACTGGTTCATCTCATCCGGCGCCACGCTGAAGCCCATGGTGATGACCCTTCCCGCGTTCCCGGCGCACTGGCATGCCGTCAGGAAGCTGCCGGGGAAGAAGGCCGCGTCGAATACGACGGTGGGGCCGTATCCATCCGTGAGATCCCGGGCCGCAGCCACCAGGGCGTCCCTGGCGCTGTTGATGACGTCGGTGGCGCCGTCCCGCAGGCAGGCCTCCAGCTTTTCCGGTACGATGTCCGCCATGATGAGCTTGCGGGGCGAATACAGCCGCAGGATCCGCAGCAGGCTGGCGCCAAGGGTGCCGGCGCCGATGACCAGGACGGTGTCGTCGAAGCCGATCTGGGCGCGGCCGCAGGCATGCACGGCGATGGTGGTGGGCTCGATCATCACCGCGTCCTCCATGGAGAGGTCGTCGGGGATGACGTAGCAGTCGCTCTCCGGGACGGCGATGAATTCCCGGTAGCCTCCGTCGATATGCACGCCCCGGACCTGGAGGTTCTGGCACACGTTGGGCCGGCCCTTCCGGCAGGCGTAGCAGTGGCCGCAGGACGTGACCTGGTCGATGATGACCCGGTCGCCCAGCTTCAGGCTCTTGACGCCGGGGCCGAGCTGGTCCACCTGGCCCACGATCTCGTGGCCGATCACGCGGGGGTAGGTGGCGGCGGCGTTGGTGCCCTGATAAATACCGATATCCGATCCGCAGATGCCGGTGGCACGCACGCGGACCAGCACGTTGTTCTTCTCGTCGGGTACGGGTTTTTCCTGGTCGATGAGCCGCAATTCATGCGGTTTTACGATTTGAACAGCTTTCATAAGTGTCTCTGTCACTCCATTCTGTCTCCCTGGGGCACGGCCACGGGGCATTCAAAGATTTTCATAGACGAGCTTCCCCTTGCGGAAGGTCATGCGGACATTGGCCAATTGGCGGATATCCTTTAAGGGGTCCCCGTCCACCAGCAGCACATCCGCCTCCAGACCGGAGCGGAGCGAGCCTGTCACGTCCTGCAGCCCACAGAGGAGCGCGGCGTTACCTGTGGCGGTATGCAGCGCCTCCATAGGCGACAGGCCGGCCTCGGTATACAGCCACAGCTCGCGGTACAGCCCCGTTCCCAAAGGGCAGATCAGCTCGTTGAATCCGCTGTCGGTGCCAGCGGCCATGGGGATGCCGTATTCCCGGCACAGGCGGATGGAGCGGAGCATGTTCTCAATGTCTGTGGGCTTTGCTTTCTGGCGCATCCAGGCGACGGACGGATCGGTGCTGTTCACGATGCCGTAACGGGTGGTGATGGTGGAGCAGTACCAGGTGCCCTGCCGGACCATCATCTCGCAGGCCTCCCGGTCCAGCTGGGTATGTTCGATGGAGCGCACGCCGGCCTGGATGGCGCACTTGGCGCCGCCGAGCCCGGTGGCATGGGCACAGGTGAGGGCGCCTTTTTTCTCCGCCTCCTCGACGGCAGCGTGCATCTGCTCTACGGTATACTGGGACATGTCCGGGTCGGAGCCCTTGGTGGCCATGCCGCCGGAAGCGAACAGCTTGACCTGGTCGGCTCCGGCCCGAAGCTGGAGGCGTGCAGCCTTGCGGACCTCGTCGGCTGTGTCGCACTCGTGGCACATGGCCCATCCGTGGCCGCCGGTGATGGTGATGCCTATGCCGCTGGCAACGACCCGCGCGCCGGTGAGATGGCCGGAGCGTTCCATATCCCGGACGGTGATATCTGCGTTCCAGCGGGAGCCGCAGCCCCGCACGGTGGTGATGCCATAACGGAGGTGCTCCCAGATCTGGGCGGCTGCCAGAGCGCCGGTCTGCACTTGGCTGTCGCCCTCCATGCTTCCCAGATGGACGTGGCAGTCAAAAAGGCCTGGCAGGACCGTTCTGCCGCTGCCCTCTACGACCCGGTCGCCCTTCTCGGCGGGCTGCTCCGGCTGTTCGCTGACAGCCAGGATACCGGTCTCGTCGAAGGACAGGGAGGCGTTTTCCAGAACGGTGCCCTTTCCGTCGTAAAGCTTGACGTGGTTGATGACAGTCTTCATAGCAGCCTCCTTATCCAAATACAAGCGTGGGCAGGAATGTGGAGATGGCGGGGAAGAGGACCATGAATACCATCAGCAGGATAAAGCCGATGTAATAGGGGATCATCTCCTTGCCGATGCGCAGGATCGTCACGCCGGTATATTCCTGCAGAACGTAAAGAATGTTGCCCACGGGCGGAGTGGTCAGGCCCATGACGCCTGCGATGGCATTGATGATGCCCATGGCCACCAGGTCTATGCCCAGCGCGTGGCACACGGGCAGGAAGACGGGCGTCAGGATCAGGGAGAGGGCGGTGGGGTCCATGAACATACCGGCCACGAGGGTGCAAAGCATCATGACGAACATCATGCTGGTGGGGCTGGTGATGTTGCTGGTGAAATAGGTGGCGACGGTCTGGGGGAAGTACTCATATGTCAGCACGGCGCCAAACACCAGGCTGCAGCACACCAGTGTCATGATCATAGCAGTGCTGCGCATGGTCTGTATGAACAGCTGGGGCAGGTCCTTGAGACGGAGCTCCTTGTAATGCAGGCCCACGATGATGGAGTACACGCAGCAGATCACCGAAGCCTCCGTGGCGGAGAACACGCCTGTGAGCGTGCCTGCCAACAGGATGACGGGGCTCATGAGGCTGAGGAAGGCGTCCTTGAATACCTCCCATTTTTCCCGCAGGCTGTACTTGCGGCTGACGGGATAATTGCGCTTTTTCGCGGTCACAAAGATGATGACCATCATGACCGCCGCCATCAGCAGGCCAGGGACGATGCCGGCGGCAAACAGGCGGATCACCGGGATCTCCGCCATCATGCCGTAAAGCACCAGCCCGATGCTGGGCGGGATGATGGGACCGATGCAGCTGGACATGCCGGTGACGGCACAGCTGAACTCGTCGTCATAACCGGCATCCTTCATGGCCTTCAGCTCGATGGCGCCCAGGCCGCCGGTATCGGCGATGGCGCTGCCGGACATGCCGGCAAAGATAACGCTGGCCAGCACGTTGGCGTGGGCCAGGCCGCCGGGGACGAAGCCGATCATGGCGTCGCAGAAGCGGAAGATCCGCCGGGCGATGCCGCCGCTGTTCATGATGGCGCCGGCCAGCATGAAGAACGGCACCGCCAGCAGGGAGAACGAACCGCTCATCTGTACCACCATCTGCTGCACCAGGATGTTCATGGAGGTGCCCTCGGAGATGAAATAGGCCAGCGCGCCGGTCAGCATGGAGAAGGAGACGGGCATGCCGATGAGGATCAGTACGACAATGATGAGAGCCATCAGTAACATAGGTCACGCCTCCTTCTTTTCAAAGATGTAGAGAATGCACGTCAGCAGCGTCTGCAGCGACGTGAGCACGCAGGTGAAGGCCACCGGAAGGAACACCACGCTCATGGGCACCCGCATGACGCCGGATTTGAACATGCTCTGCCGGAGGCTGAAGGTCCAGGAATAGGGCAGGATGTACAGCAGCACGGCGATGATGATCAGGTCGCACAGCACTGTACAGCACCGCTGCATGGCAGGAGGGAATTTGTCATAGAGAACGGTGATGCGGGTGTGGCCGCGGCGGGAGGCGCAGGAGGCGCAGCCCAGCCAGACAATCCACACGTAGATATAACGGCTGAACTCCTCGCTCCAGGTCAGCGGGTTGTTGAACACAAAGCGCATCACGACCTGGGCGCAGATCACAACGAACACGACGGCAAAAGCAATGGAGACGGCGATATCCTCCAGCTTGCTCAGACCGCTGTTGAGCTTTCGGATGAAAGACAAAGAGATGACCTCCTTTTTTTCTAAAAAACGTGTGCGGCCCTTTCTGTTTTGAAAAGTGCCGCACACGTTGGTTAACGATCGCTGCGTTCAGCGGGTGACAGGCGAGCTTTTACTCGGCCATGGCACGGATGCCCTCGTACAGGTCGGTGTCATAGCTGCTGAACTCGTCGATGATGTCGGCCAGCGCCTCGTTGAAGGCCTCGTGGTCGATCTCGTCGTTGCGGACGATCTCGCCGCCGTTATCCGTAAAGGTCTTCTCATAGCCGGCGGTGTCGTCCATGAACAGGTCATACTGCGCTTCCTGCTGCTCGGCCATGACCTCGCGGATGATGTCCTGATACTCCTGAGGCAGGGAGGACATGGTCTGGGCGGAGATCACATAGTAGCTGGTCTGCAGGGCATGGTTGGTCTCGGTGTAGTACTTGGCATAATCATACAGCTGCCAGCTGCAGTGGGCAAACAGGCTGTGGTCGGCGCCGTCGATGATGCCCTGGGACAGGGCGGTGTATTGCTCGGAGGCGGCGATGGGGGTGGCGATGCCGCCCAGGGCGGTCTGCACGCGGATGAGGGAGTCGGAGTCAGGAACACGGATCTTCAGACCGTTCAGGTCCTCGGGGCTGTAGACCGGGCGCTTGGAGTTGATGATGCCCTTCATGCCCTGGCATACGGTGACCAGCACCTCCATGCCGATGGCGTCGCCTTTTTCCTTCAGGAAGTCCTTGTACAGGTCAGAATTGAGGACCTCATGGAAGTGGTCATAGTTGTCATACAGGAACGGGCAGTCAAAGACATAGAAGGCGGGGTCGTAGTTGGCCCACTCGCCGGGGCCTACCAGCGCCATGTCGATGGCGCCGTCCACGATGTTGACGCCCAGGTCGTGCTCGTTGCCCAGCGCGCCGTTGTAGCTGGTGTTGAAGGTGATAGCGCCGTCGGTGCGCTCGGTGATCTCCGCCAGCGCTTCTTCAAAGAGCTCAGAGGCGGGCTGGGTGTTGGAAATCGTGCAGGCGAAGGTGAGGGTGTAGGTCTCGTCGTCCGCAAAGGCGGTGGAGGCCAGGCTCATCAGCAGCAGGGCTGCCATCACAAGGGCGATCAGTCTCTTCTTCATCAAATCGTTCCTCCTAAGTATTTTTGGAGCGGTCAGCTCCAGAATAGTGATGTCCATTCCGGTCTGTTTCCTGCAGGGAATGGTTCTGCAATTGATACTGACATAGTAACATGTTAACATGTTATAGTCAATAATGTTAATATGTTAAAATTTTCATTGCTAAATTTATGTAAAACAAACAAAAAAACGGAAACCGCACCGGAAAGGTCCAGGTGCGGCGAATAGAATATGTATGATGTGGCTCAAAGCGCGGCGATGCGGATGCGGGGGAGATCTTGTCCCGTGGAGAAGTAGTCCGGATACAGGGCTTGCAATTCCGTCTTTTCGATGTTCAGCTTTCGCACGTGATCGGCCAGCTCTGCCCGGATCGCGTCCGCGTCGTCATGCTGCAAAAGCTCGAGCAGCTTTTCATGCTGCCGGATGGAGCTGATGCCGGTGATCTCGTTCTGAACGGTCAATACGCGGATACGGTTGTAATGGCCGTTCGTATTCATCAGCGTCTCCCAGGCCAGGGGCTGCTCCGCCGTGTCGAACAGGATCTTGTGGAATTGGTCGTCGGAGCGGATGAAGCGGGCGAAGTCCCGCTGCCGGTAGAGCGTCATCTGCAGGTCGATGGATTCCTTCAGCCGGGCGAGCACCTCAGGGGTGCGGTTGCGCAGGAACGGTTCTATGATGGCCAGCTCCAGGCTCTCGCGGATGAAGCGCTCCTGCTCCACGCGCTTCAGGTCGATCCGTGATACGACGGTCTCTTTCTGGGGGATGGTGTCCACCAGACCTTCCTGCTGCAGGCGCAGGAACGCCTCCCGCACAGGCGTGCGGCTCACGTTCAGGCGGGTCGCCATCTCCTGGGTGCTCATGGCCATGCCCGGCGGCATATGTAACCCCATGATCCCTTTTTTCAATTCGTGATAGACCGCGTCCTGAATGGTCTCGTCGTATGGTCTTGCCATCGTCATTTCCGTCCTTGCGTCAGATTGACTATCCCTTGTCAAGGCTATTTTAGCATATTATCCTGTTATGTTACAAGTGCTTTTGTTCCGAGAGGCTTTGACGGTTCGAGCCGCGCCGCCGGACAAGGCCGGCGGCGCGGCTCGCGTATGGACGGGCGAGACCGGTCGGTCCGGGGGCTCAGCCCTTCATCTCCAGCAGCTTCTGCTTCAGCTGTCCCTCGATACGGCCCAGCTCCTCCTCGGCCTGGGCCCGGCGGGCCCGCCCATCGTCCTGGATCTTGCGCACGTCCTCCAGCGTGGCGATGAGCTCCTGGTTGGTCTGCTGCAGGGTCTCCAGGTCCACGATGCCCCGCTCGGCCTCCTGGGCCACGCCCACGGAGCC
>CANQMO010000040.1 GCA_947624985.1 uncultured Oscillospiraceae bacterium
TAAACGCCGTGGCTAATCATTGTCGCAAAGAAATTAGCTTTTGTGGTCAGCTCATAGTTTTTATTCCGTTTTAAGCTAGGCTCCATGTCGATATATCGAAGCGTAAGAAGCGGGCTGTCTGCCGGAACATCGGTAGAATTGTTGATTGCAGCTAAAACAGACTTTACTTCTTCCATTTTGCAACTTTCAATAATGTTCTGCTCTTTTTCCGCCGCCGTTTCTGCCGCCGTATATCCTGTCGCCGCTTTTGTTGCGCTTCCTGTGGAACCGCCAGAATTGTCGTTCCGTTGTGGCACATGGCACTTTTCAAGGATTCTAAGTCTTGCGGATTCTATGTTCCCAAGCATTCCCTCGTAGTTGTAATTGATGTTCAGTGCCTCGACAATTGGGGTTTTCCCATCAGGCGTTGTATAGGTTCGCAACCAATCTCCACTTTTTGGCTTGTCAACTACTTCTTTCTCTGTCTCGTTTCCATTTTCGTCTGTAACTTTTTCGATTTTTGTTGGAAAATCGACATCGTTTGTGTGAAAAAGGCTCTGACAGGTCTGCTCAATGTCGTTCGTCACATCACTTAGCATCAGATTCAGATTGTTCATCTCGGAAATCTGACGCTCAAAGCACCCCATTCTGTCATGGGAACGGATATATTCTGTGATCGGTATTCTGCCAATCGGATTTTCTTCACCGCTTCTCAGCTTATGTTGCCAACGCCTTTCGTCTGGTACGACTTCTCCGTTTACAATCTCATTCAGATTAAGGATCTCAAATCGCCTGTCTTTGGTAAAACAGGTAAAGTGCCGGTTTCCTTTTTTATCAACACGAAATGTCACGCCAAGGATAACCCTATTGTCCATGTAGTAACCAGAACGAACAACAAAGGCATACCTGGGATCTAAAACCTCGATTTTGAAGTAACTGTCACCATCTTGATATGTTTTATTGATCTCCACATAGGTATATCCGATTCCGCTAATCTCAATGAATCTCGCTAACTCCTGCGTCTTTTTCTTAATTCCCTCTGCATCGTAGCACTCGTTCAAAAGTGATATGGCATCCGTTTCACCGCTTTTACCACTGTCCTTGGAACCGCGCTGTACCAATGTAATTGGTGAACCCCAGTTAAAACCAAGTTTAAATTCGACTATCTCATTTGCGATATTGTCTATGACTTCGCAATCAATATCTGCTCTATAAGTCTTTGGTGTTTTTCTTACTAACGGTTGCTTACCGGCTTCATAGTCCAAAAGATAGTCAATTCTACTTATTGTGGGCTGATAGTCGCCGTAAGCGTCACGGAGAACAGGTATGATGTTTTCGTATGTAATTTCCGGCTCATCTGTAAAAAGCTGAATCCTTCCAATTTGCGTACTCACACTTGCACCGCCTAACTCTATATAAACGTCATACCGCTTGCCGTCGCTCTTGGCGGCATAGGCTTTACTTCCGTCTTGTTGCCGTCTGGATAAAAGCAGATCATCTTTTTGCACTTACGGCACTTGATATACTTGTTCATGGTTCCTCTTCCGTCGTATCGCCCTACCTTGCGATTGCAGTTCGGACAGTATATATTCTGCGGATATAACATGTAAGCCTCTTTTCTCCACGAAAAAAGCACCGCCATTTCTGACGATGCTTTCAACGTGAAAGGAGTGATTATAATGAAAAAGAAAGTATCTGTTTTCCTACTTCTCTACAGCTTACATTATACACGGCCACCTATGGGACATTCTAGGACATGTTGTCTTTATTTAGATACAAATTTCCGTACTTTCTTTCAAAAGCGTTCAACGCCTTGCCGTGTAGTCGTGTCGTGTTTCTGAAAGAATAGTGCATATCGGACGCGATCTTCTCAAATGTCTTTTTCTCTATGTAGCGTGAAAACAGAAGATCGTAATATGTCTCCTCCTCCATCTTCTCAATCTGCGAAATGATAGTCTGCTTCTTATCAACGTAATCATCTATCATTTCATCAATCTTCCGCTCCATCTCGTCAATCTTCGCATATGCCGCGCCGATCTTGTCAAAGTTTGGCGTAGTCTGCACTCTTTCGTCTTTCGGTATCGCCGACAATCCAAGTGACAATTCCTTTAACTGCGCCAGTTCCGTCAGCTTGTTCTTTATGATTCTGTCAAGTCTGCTGATCTGCCCCAAATATTCCTTAGTCGTCATAACGTACATACCTCCTTATATCGGACTTTCCATAATAATTGCTCTTCTTACCCTGTTTTTCTTGGTTATGTACAACGCAAAGTTTGCTAGACAGTCGCATACATCATCAAATTTGTTCTTTCCGGCAATGGAATAACTGAACATGAAGTTCATGAATGTGCCGTAGTCGCTTTTCGGCGTGTAATCTTCCTTGCTCTTGAAAAGACAATGCTTCTTTATCCAGTCCGAATTGACAATGATTCTGGTTTCCTTGTTCGTCTCCGTCGCTTTCGTGGTAATGTTGCATCTGCCGCCGTTGTCCTCGACAATCTTGTTGATCTCATGCGCCAGCCTGTCGCCGCCAGCATTTGACTCAAACTCGCACTGTTGCATCTTGTGTTCCAGAATCAAATCCGAAATCTTTTTGTACTGCACGGCGTAATCTGCCGTATTGTCACAAACGCAGTCCACCATGTAAAAATCGTTGTCGTATTGGTAAAAGCACGGCAAGACCATGTAATCTATGCCCTTAGACTTGGTATCGCACACGCCGATGATCGCGTCCGGCTCACGGTCTGGCAACGAAGAATACCGCCTAACCTCATTCTCATGGTACAGAAGCCCCTCACGTTCAATCGGCTCCTGCTTGTACAGGCAACGATAGGATATGTCGTCCATCAGCAAGGCTTGATCGTTGAAAAAGTCCACCGTGAACCCCTGAAACTCATAGTCGAAATTGCTCTCGCCGGTCACAGGGTCTATGTCTGGTATGGATATAACCTTTACCCTCTCGTTTCCGTCGTACATCTGAATCACGCGCCCTATCGGGTCAAGCGTAGACCACCGCGTTGCCTGTATAATCTCTTTGCAAGGCTTATTATTGCTGTCCATCGTCTTTCTCTGCCTTGCATCAACCGTGTACGCGCCCCACAGCTTTTCAAGGATATTCTTGTTTAGTGCTTCTTCCAGCTTACCGATCATGTCATCGACGAGAAGAAACTTTGATGCACGGACTTTACCGGCGTTCTCCGAACCGACCGCCGCAGTCTGTAAAGATGGGAACGGCTTGTACGAACCGATGTTAAACTGTTGCATTTTGGCGTTGGTAGACGTAATCTGCAAGTCTGGGAATATCTCATGCCATGTGTATTCCAAACTGTCCGATACAATCTGATATACGCCGTCATAGTACATTCTGGTAATATCGCCACTGTGGGAATAAAACAAGTTATAGTCTTTAGGGAACCAGCCAATAACGCCAGAATTAAAGAATTTAAGCATGGTTGTGTTGTGGGTAATTATGTAGTTGTCCGTGATGTACAAGTGGCTTTCATCATCAACATAAATGCACTGGCACTCTTCTTCTCCTACTTTCTCGATTGCGCCGACTCTAAGATAGAAAATGTTTGAAAGCCTTTGGCTTGTTACAGGGATAAGGTACTTTGACGGATTAAACATAATTTCGTTCAATTCAACCGTTTTTTCCTTGAATTTGTTAGAAAAGTAATTGTATCTGACGTTCCACAAATGATCTGCGGAGCATCTGCACTTATCGCCGTTTTCAAGTGTGATTTCATAAATTTCTTTTACACCTTGTGGATATACACCTACCACATTACATACGTTTCCTGTGCCGGATATTACCTTTGTTCCGACCTTAACATCACCCATTCGGATAAATCCGTTCGGCGTAAGTACTTTTGAATATAAAGGCTGTGCTTTGCCACTGCCCGGAACCATAGATATGCAAAGTATGTCATACTTGTCGTCAAGCATACCTTGGTAAGCGTCTACCAGCCCAAACTTCGCAAACTGCTTTCTTTTCGGCGCGTAAAAGCGTTCTCGCGGCTCCCTGTTCTTTTCCAGATAAAGGAAGTAGCTTTCAACGACCTTGTTCTGCGCCTCGCACTTTAGGACGCTGTAATGCTTTTCCAGAATGTCATAGTACGTTTTGTTCGCAAACGCATACTTCTCCAAATCCCATACAGTCCCGCCCGTCTGCTTCAAGACAAAATTCTCAATATGCTGTTTTGCGCTTGCGGACACTTTCAGCGCGTAATCAATATCTTTTTCTGAAAACGCAACCTGTGTTCCGGCTACAAACGCATTGATCGACTGCTCATCTTCGCCTTTGCGCCGTATGTAGTCCTCGTAGGAATCTATTGCTGTGATCAGTTCTTTTGAAGCCATAAAGAAAGCAAGCCCCCTTATCAAAAAAGAACGCCTGCTTGCGTGATACTTGCCCCTGCTCGGACAAGCCAAGAATATTATCTATGCCAACTTTTTCTTTGAAATCTCTTTAATAGCTATTCCGCTTGAGGTTTTTGTGATCTCAATATCTTTCCCTTTTACGATTGCTCTGGCCATGTAATGCGCCAGTTCTTCAATTCGGATTGCTATTTCGCGCTCACTCATTCTCAATATCTCCATACATCAGCATTCCAAGCAACTCTAATTCCTTGAATTTTTTATCTGCATTATCAAGAAGTCTTTTGTCATATCCTTGTTCCAAATACCAATTATATGCTTGTATATCTTCAATTCCCCTAATTCCACACCTCATTATGTAATCAAGGCACGTTGTTTCAATTTCACTCATTTTTAATCCACCTCTCAAATTCTTTCCGGCACTTACCGCATAAATGATAGTGTTTTTCTTTGTTAAAGTAGTATTCAATAATATCCATAGACCAAACATTCTCTAAAACTGGCTCTAAGTTCTCCAAATATTTATCTAGTGAGGCAGTGGTCGTAGATAAATTTGTCAATTTCGTTCTCCTGAACGGTAGAATTGGCAATGATGACGGCACATCTTTTATGTACTCTCCGCACCTATCACAAGTGTACCACTCTCTTTCTTCAATATGCCTCATTCGCAATTACCTCTCTCAAATATTCTTCCAGATGTTCGCACAAGTGATGATGCTCACATTTTAATTCATGCAAATACTGACGGTGTTTGTCTCCAAATGTCGTTATATCCGTTGCTTCTTGTTCTACGTCAAAATACGGACAGCCCTCACACTTCTTCTCTATTACCATTCTTATCATTTCTTCCTATCCATTCACAAAACGCCTTTTCAAACTTCCAGTATTCTTCTATGCTGTAGGCAAATATCATCATAGCAAGCTGAGCCATTCCGAATTTTTGAAATGAGGTTGCCTCTCCCATTCTTGCTCTGGAACATTCAAACCTCGGATAGTGAACGGAAAACTCATAATTTTTTGGATTGAACCAAATCTCCATTTCTCTGTTTCCGTCTTTGTCACATACATAGTGGTGGAAAATCGGAATATTAAATACGTCCTTGAACTCTTCTCTTGTTTCTTCTGTGTCTGGGCAAAAAACCGGCTCGTCATAAAGTGCCGTTGTCTCTATCATTTCTTCTCCATCTCCACCTATAGACGCAACATTTTCAATTTTCATAAGTCTATTTTCTTCAATCATTGTTGTTATCTCCAAACACCCATTTGTTAATCTTCTCAGCCAAAATGAAAATCAACGCGAACTCCACTACTTCTTGATAAAATGCGTAGAAGTCTGCACTTATGTATTTCGGAATCGAGTTCATCATTTCCAAGAAAAAACAAGTAACTATCCATACAGATAATTTCTTCATTGTCACCATTCCTCCGTGTTTGCAAAGTCGCAATCTGTCTTAAAATCCTCAAATACCTCAATCAAATACTGCACATTCTCTGGGTCAATCCAACCGAACCTCGGCGAAGTTCCGTAATCTCCGAACATCATCACCAGCCAAGACCAGAATATGCCGCCAAATTCGTCAACTCCATATCCAGCTTTTTCTTTCCACTTTTCCGGCCATTTCACTTGTCCGTGTTCGTTAGGATTCTTTAACTTTTCGTAAATATCGTTTACTTCTTCCAGATAGCCGTTGTAATGTGCTACCCACATGAAGTTTTGTATTGCAATGCTTAATTTGTCGTTCATTCTTCCTCAACCTTTCTTAGACCAAGCAAATCGCCAAACCCAACATCTCCGTTATCGCAAACATGGTGTTCATACGGCAAGTCGTTCCCATGTACCTGAATACACATTCTATCAAAGAAAAGGTCTATTTTTGCGTCATTCTTTATGTCATCTGTGAAAAAATATCCGTTCGGCGACGTAAATACCTTTCCGCACAATCTACACTTGTAAACCGCTCTGTATTCCATTTCTTAAATCTCCTTCTTGATTACATCTTAAAGGCATTGAACGGGATCGAACCGCTGAATAGAAGTTTTGCAGACTTCCGCCTTGCCACTTGGCTACAATGCCTTGTGCGGTTGCCACTTAGATTGTCGGTATTTTCATACCGTTTTCAGCGACCATTGTCATTTTCTGTGAGGAATCTGCCACGCTCACATAGCAAGGAGCGACCTTGCATCGTGGGAGAGAGAGGAATTGAACCTCCAGTGTTTACCACTTGGGAACAGATTTACAGTCTGCCGCAACACCGCCAATCGTTGCCGCCCTCCCAAAATCGGCAAGAGAAGAATCGAACTTCTGTCTCCGTTCACACGGCGCATTTCCACTATGCTACATGCCAAAATAACCGCTCACACCTACACGAATAGCTTATCTATTCCCTCAACCTTATACTACCTCTTCCTCGGCGTAGTGAGTGGTTACGTTGGAGCGACGGGATTTGAACCCGCAATCTTTGCCAATTCCAGACAAGTGTTTGCGCCACGCTCCAAAATGGATATGGTATGAAATTTCATCACACACGGCCTGAACTCTGCCACTACTTTTACGTCACGCTCTCGTTTCGTCGGCTCCTACGCCGTCAAAGAAACTGGTGGATTTGAACCACTGTCAGAACCTAATGAGCATTAGCGTCTTATTCCGCCACATATCCACGCCCATCTTATGACTGCAAGGGCTGTGCATGGTTTTCATCAACTTCTGAACATTCATTCTGGCTGTAGTACCACCCGCCGCCTTTGAAAGTTGATATTGGCACTTCACCGCAAGCAACGTGTACATTCGCCGCCGCTCCATGCCATAGCGTTTCCTGCAACTAGTATTCGTCCCCAAACGCGGGAACGGCAGGAACGCCTAGCGGAGAAAGCAGGAGTCGAACCTACACAACATTTCTGTTGGACTGATTAGCAATCAGCTGCGCTACCATTACGCCATTTCTCCATGCACGCTTGACGTTTTTTACTTGCTCCAAAGCGTTCCGTAAGTGCAAGTTTCTGTTAGTCAGAGGTACTTTGCTTT
>CANQMO010000041.1 GCA_947624985.1 uncultured Oscillospiraceae bacterium
TACCGGGGCTATGAGGTGACGTTCGTGCAGAACTTCACCGACGTGGACGACAAGATCATCAAAAAGGCCAACGAGGAGGGCGTCACCTCCGCCCAGATCGCGGAGAAATACATCGCCGAGTATTGGTCCGACGTGAAGGCCCTGGGCGTCCGGGAGGCCACCTTCCACCCCAAGGCCACCGAGAACATCCCCCAGATCATCGAGCTGGTGCAGACCCTTATGGACAAGGGCTTCGCCTACGAGGTGAACGGGGACGTGTATTACCGCACCGCCAGATTCAAGGGCTACGGCAAGCTGAGCCACCAGAATCTGGACGATCTCATGTCCGGGGCCCGGGTGGAGGTCAACGACGGCAAGGAAAACCCCATGGACTTCGCCCTGTGGAAGGCCGCCAAACCCGGCGAGCCCGCCTGGGAGTCCCCCTGGGGCATGGGCCGGCCCGGCTGGCACATCGAGTGCTCGGCCATGTCCAACCGGTATCTGGGCAAGACCATCGACATACACACCGGCGGCAAGGACCTGGTGTTCCCCCACCACGAGAACGAGATCGCCCAGTCCGAGGCCGCCAACGGGGTCCCCTTCGTCCACTACTGGCTGCACAACGGCTTCATCAACGTGGACAACAAGAAGATGAGCAAGTCCCTGGGCAACTTCTTCACGGTCCGGGAGGCCGCGGCGGTGTACGGCTATGACTGCATACGCATGTTCATGCTCATGAGCCACTACCGCTCCCCCCTGAACTACTCCACCGACGTGCTGGAGCAGGCCCAGGCGGCGCTGGACCGGCTCAGGACCACCAGAGAGAATCTGGACTTCTTCGTCCGGAACGGCAGGGACGGCGGCCTCTCCGAGGCGGACGCCGCCTTCGCGGCGGGGCTGGACAAGTACCGCCAGCGGTTCATCCAGGTCATGGACGACGACTTCAACACCGCCGACGCGGTGAGTGTGATCTTTGAACTGGCCCGGGAGATCAACACCGCCGTCTCCCCCGCCTCCGACCCCACCGGTGCTCTGGCCGCCGCCTGCCGGGACGTGTTCCTGGAGCTGTGCGGCGTGCTGGGTATCCCCTTCGGCGCGACGGAGGATCTGGACCAGGAGATCGAAGAGAAGATCGCCGCCCGGCAGGCCGCCCGCAAGGCCAAAAACTGGGCCGAGGCGGACCGGATACGGGATGAACTGAAGGCCGCCGGCATCATCCTGGAGGACACCCCCCAGGGGGTCAAGTGGCGCCGCGCCTGACACATCTCCGCAACGCACAAACCGCGTCCCTGTGCCGGGGGCGCGGTTTGGCGATTTTGTCTCTTGTGTGAGAAAAAATAATCCTTCATAATAATAGGTAAAGTAGTTTATTTGAGCAAGGAGCGAACCATGGCGCAAACACAAAAGACATTGGATTCCAGCCGCATGGGGGAAATGCCGGAGGGCAAGCTGCTGCTGACCCTGGCCATCCCCATGATGCTGTCTATGCTGGTGCAGGCCCTTTACAACATCGTGGACAGTATCTATGTCTCCCGGGTGTCGGAGGACTGCCTGTCGGCGTTGAGCCTGGCCTTTCCGGCCCAGAACATCATGATCGGCCTGGGCACCGGCACGGGCGTGGGCGTGAGCACGCTGGTGAGCCGGGCCCTGGGCAGCCGGGATGAGCGGCTCGCCAGCCGCACCGCCGGCACCGCCGTGGCTCTGGGCGTGGTCTGCTGGGTGCTGATGGCCCTGTTCGGCATTTTCGGCGCGGACTGGTTCATCCGCTCCCAGACGGACATCGAGAGCATCCGCTCCTACACCGACTCGTATCTGCGTATCGTCACCATCGGGTCCCTGTTCGTCTATCAGGAGATCACCGTGGAGCGGCTGCTCCAGTCCACCGGCCAGACCACCCTATCCATGTGGACCCAGATGGTCGGCGCGGTCACCAATATCATTCTCGATCCCTTCTTCATCTACGGCTGGTGCGGCCTGCCCGCCATGGGCACCGCCGGCGCGGCCATCGCCACGGTGATCGGTCAGGCCATGGGCACGGCGGTGGGCTTTATCTTCCACTTCAAAAAGAACCGGGAACTGCCCATCCATCTGCGGGACATCCGTCTGCCCTGGCCCATCGTCCGGGACATCTATCGGATCGGCTTCCCCTCTATCCTCATGGTGGCCATCGGCTCTGTCACCAACTACCTGATGAACATCATCCTGATCGGCTTCACCTCCACGGCGGTGGCGGTGTACGGGGCCTACTTCAAGATCCAGAGCTTTTTCTTCATGCCCGTGTTCGGCCTGAACAACGGTATCATCCCCATCATCGGCTACAACTACGGCGCCCGGAAAAAAGAGCGTATCTACCGGACCATCCGCTACGGCGTCATATACGCCAGCTGCTTCATGCTGCTGGGCGTGGCCTGCTTCCAGCTCATCCCCCAGGTGCTGCTGGGTATTTTCAGCCCCTCGGAGACCATGCTGGCCATCGGCGTGCCCGCCCTGCGGCGTATCAGTCTGAGCTTCCTGCTGGCGGGCTTCTGTATCGTGGCAGGCTCCGCCTGCCAGGCTCTGGACAAGAGCATGTTCTCCTTTTTCGTGTCTGTGCTGCGGCAGGTGGTGGCCCTGATCCCCGCCGCGTGGCTGCTCTCCCTCACCGGGGACGTGAACAACGTCTGGTGGTGCTTCCCCATCGCGGAACTGATGAGCCTTGCCGCCAGTATCTTCTTCCTGCGCAAGGCCCTGAAGGACATGGAAAAGAAGTTTTGCCAGACGGCGTAGAGCAGCCCGGCCACAGCCCCATGGACCGTATCTCCCCCACACCCCGTGTGGGGGATTTTTTTGGTATTTTGAAATATAGTGTTGACATTTTGAAATATTTGTGTTAAGTTTGTTCCATATCGTAACCAATTTGTAACTTTTTAAGAGAGGAACAGAGTGAGCGATATGGCAGACAGCGGATTCAGCCCCACGGCTCTGCTGGGGGGATACCTGAAAGAGACGGACCCGGACCAGGCGGTAAAGCTGGCCCGGGAACTGTGCGGTCAGCTAGAGGGCGACCCGGACAGCTTTCACGGCGGCATATGGCCGGGGAACGTGGATCTGGACGTGGAGGGCAAGGCCGTGCTGGGCCCGTCCAACACCGTGCCCGCCGGCCAGCGTCCGGCGGACCAGGTGGAGTATGTGGCGCCGGAGTTTTTCTGGGACGGCGCGGGCTCCGCGGCGGCGGACGTGTATTCGGTGGGGCTGCTGCTCTATGCCGGGTGCAGCGGCGGCTATCTGCCCTTCCAGCCAAGGACCGGCGAGCTGACGGACCGGGATCGTTCCGGCGCTCTGCGCCGGCGGATGAAGGGCGAGAGAGTGACCGCCCCGGAGGGGGTCAGCGAGGAACTGAAAAAGGTCATGGAAAAGGCCCTGGCCTACGACCCGGAGGACCGGTATATCACCGCGAAGGAGTTTTTGACGGCCTTGAGCCGGACGGACGAGGCCCTGCCCTCCGCTTCGGCGAAGGCCGGCGCCGCAGCGGCAGGCGCCGCCGCCATCGCCGCCGCGGTAGCTGGTGCCGCCGCGCCGGTAGATGAGAGCGCGGCCGCCTCTCCCACGGCGGAGGAGACCGTTCCCCAGCCAGAGGAGAGTCTTCCCCAGTCGGACGAGACCGTTCCCCCGGTAGAGGAGGACCTTCCCCAGCCGGAGGAGACGGCCCCCGTCCCGGAGGCGGAGACCCCGGCGGAAGCCGGGTCCCCGGAACCGGAGGTCCCCTCCCAGGAGGCGGCCCCGGCGGAAGAGCCCGAATTCATTCAGGACGATCCCGGCCCGGAGCCGGAGGAAGCGCCGGCTCCGGCGGAGGAGAAGCTGATCTCCGACGAGGGCGGTACCGGAGCCGCTGTGGCGGCGGCCACGGCTGCCGCCGCCGGCGCCGCCGCCTCAGTCAGCGGCGGGAAAGGACCTTCCATGCCCGGCGGCGGCAGAAGCAAAGCCGCCCCCGCGGCGGGCGCCCGGGAGACGGCCTCGGTCCCCTCCGGCGGCGGCCGGCAGCAGTACAAGGTCCAGAAGGATTTTGAAAGAACGCCGGGGAACCGGCGGACCAAGTCCGTGGTCCCCGCCGCCCAGCGGAAAAAGAAGACTTCCCGGGCCGTGCCCGTTCTGTGCGGCATCGCCGCGGCCATACTTCTGGGCGGCACGGGATACTGGTTCCTGCGGCCCGAAGCCCCCAGCGCCTCCCAGCCCTTCGTGTCCCCGGCGGCGGCCGAGTCCTCCGACGGTCCGGTGGTGATCACGCCGGAGCCTACGCCCACCGCCACGCCGGAGCCCTCGCCCACGCCTTCTCCCACGCCTACCGCCAGACCCACGCCCACACCCGCCGGACCGGCGGACGGGAGCGAAAACGGCCTGACCGGCGCGGACACGGCGGCCATGGCCACCGGCCTGGGCGCGAACGCGGGCACGGCAGCCGGCTCCACCGGCGGTACCGGCTCCACCGGCGGTTCCGGTTACACAGGCGGTACCGGCTACACGGGTGGTGCCGGTTATACGGGCGGTACCGGTTACACGGGCGGTACCGGTTACACGGGCGGTACCGGTTACACAGGCGGTACCGGCTCCACCGGCAACACCGCCAGTTACGCGGTATCCGCCGCCAGCGGCACGGTCTATCTGACCGGCGACCAGGTGCGGGTGCGCACGGGCCCGGGCACAGGCTATGGGATCCTCGGCGCGGTCAGCAAGGGCGACAGTCTTACCCGTACCGGCACGGTGGACGGCGGCTGGACCCAGGTGACATACAAGGGCGTCACCGGCTATGTCTACAGCCAGTATCTGGCCGACACCGCCCCCGCGCCCAGCGCGCCGGCCCCGGAGACGACCGCCGCCCCCGGCGGCACGTCCGCGTACACAGTGACGGCGGAGGGCAAGAGCTTTGCCGAGACGAAGGCCATGGTGGAGGCCGCCGGCGGCAAACTGGCGTCCGCCGCCACCGACGAGCTCATGCAGGCCATCGCCCGGGAGGTGGACAACACCGCCCCCGCTCTGGAGTATATCTGGCTGGACGCCGTCCTGACGCCCGGCGGGTGGACCTGGTCCGACGGCACCGCGGTAGCCGCCGGCCACTGGGCGCAGGGCTATCCCGTGTCGGACCACGACCTCTTCCTAATGCACAGAAACGGCGGCTCCTGGGAGTTCATCACCGCCTCCTCCGCCAGCTTCGACCCAAGCGCTTACGCCGGTAAGCTGGGATATGTGACGGAAAAAACCGCCTGAAAAACACAGCAGGAGAGCCTTTCCCTTGGGAAAGGCTCTCCTTCAATCTGTCAAAGAACGAGTTGTTTTCAGGGAGCGAGAACGGCACGTTTTTGTATAAAGGCGGGAAATAACCAGA
>CANQMO010000042.1 GCA_947624985.1 uncultured Oscillospiraceae bacterium
TCAAAAGACCTCTCGAAAGTCTGCAAACCCGCATAAATACTGGGTTTTTACGACTTCTCAACTTATTCCCACTCAATGATGTGCTCGCAAAATACAGCGGCCATATCGGGTATTCTGTAGCACCGAGCGAACGACGCAGGGGATACGCGACACAAATGCTGAGATCGGTCCTGCCGAAATGCCTGGAGCTCGGGATCGACAAAGTCCTGATCACCTGTATCCGCGGCAACGAGGGCAGCCGCAGAACGATCCTGAAAAACGGCGGGGCATATGAGTCCACTGTTTACGAACCGGACCGGGACAGATATCTGGAACGATACTGGATCGATCTCTCGAACAGAGTTTGACGATTTCCCAATTTAATAAGGGAACACGGATGATCTGAAAAATTTTTTCGATTCAAAAAAGGGAAAATGGAAGAATGCGGCGTATAAAGGTATTGCAGAAGTATCTGCGATACCTTTTTTACATATGAGGCGCGTATCATGCCCACGTTCCGGGAGCTCCGTCAGGAGCAGGAAAAAGCCATCGTCGGTCCCTACGGGACCCTGTCCGCCGCCAGCCGGGGCCGGCCTGTGCCGGAGCCGGAGGACGCAGTGCGCACATGCTTCCAGCGGGACGTGGACCGGGTGACCCACTCCAAGGCGTTCCGCCGCCTGCGGCACAAGACCCAGGTGTTTTTGCAGCCGGAGGGAGACCACTACCGGACCCGGCTGACCCACACGCTGGAGGTGGCCCGCATCGGGCGGACCATCGCCCGGGCGCTGGCCCTGAACGAGGACCTGACCGAGGCCATCGCCCTGGGCCACGATCTGGGCCACACCCCCTTCGGCCACGCCGGAGAGCGGGCTTTGCGGGACATCACCGGCTCCTTCCACCACTATGAGCAGAGCCTGCGGGTGGTGGACAAGCTGGAGAAGGAGGGCCAGGGCCTCAACCTCTGTCATGAGACCCGCATGGGCATTTTGAACCACACCACCGGCAAGCCGGTGGATACGCTGGAGGCGGACGTGGTGCGTCTGGCGGACCACATCGCCTACCTCAACCACGATCTGGACGACGCGGAGCGGGCGGGTATCGTGCTGCCGGAGGACGTGCCGGAGATCATCCGCACCCGGGTGGGCACCCGCAACTCCCAGCGTATCAACGCCATGGTCACCGACGCCATTGAAAACAGCGCCGGTGGGACCATCCGTCTCTCCCCCGCCATGGAAGAGGCCTATGCCGCCTTCGAGACGTTCATGTACGCCGCCGTGTACCACAACCCCACCGCCAAGGGGGAGGAATCCAAGGTCAAGGGTATCCTCGCGCCCATCATGGAGTACTATCTGAAAAACACCGGGAAGCTGCCGGCGGAATTTCTGGCCATCGCCGAGGCGGAGGGCGCCGTCACGGCGGTCACCGACTACGTCTCCGGCATGACCGACAGCTTTGCCGTGGACACGTTCGAGTCGCTCTTCATCCCCAAGGGCTGGAGCGTGAAATGACCCGGCCTTCAGTCTGACGGAAAGGGGGGACAACCGTGGCGTTTTCAGACGATTTTCTGGACGAACTTACCCGCCGCAACGACATCGTGGACGTGGTCGGCTCCTATGTGCCGCTGACCAAACGCAGCGGCGTCAACATGTTCGGCCTGTGCCCCTTCCACGGGGAAAAGACCCCCTCCTTCTCCGTCAACCCGGAGCGGCAGATCTACCACTGCTTCGGCTGCGGCAAGGGCGGCGGCGTGATCAGCTTCATCATGGAGATCGAGAACCTGTCTTACCCGGACGCGGTGCGGTTTCTGGCCAAGCGGGCCGGGATGGAGGTGCCGGAGGACCATTATGACCCCCGGCAGAACAGGCGCAGCCGCATGCTGGCCCTCAATCAGGAGGCGGCCCGGTTCTTCCACGCCCAGCTTATGGCCGACACGGGCCGGCCCGGACAGGATTACGTCCGGCGGCGCGGCATCGTGTCCATGGTCAAGCCCTTCGGCCTGGGCTTCGCCCCGGACAGCTGGCAGAGCCTCATCGACGCCATGACCGCGAAGGGCTATACCCGCCAGGATCTGGTGGAGGCGGGCCTGGCCCGGGCGGGCAAAAACGGCAGCCTTTACGACTATTTTCGGGGCCGGCTCATGTTTCCGGTCATCGACGTGCGGGGCAACGTCATAGGCTTTTCAGGGCGGATATTGTCGGACGGGGAGCCCAAGTACCTGAACAGCCCCGACACCCTTGTCTACAGCAAGAGCCGCAGTCTTTTCGCCCTGAATCTGGCTAAAAAGTCCAAAAGCGGATATATTCTTCTCGCAGAGGGAAATATAGACGTTGTGAGCCTGCATCAGGCGGGCTTCGACAGCGCGGTGGCCAGTCTCGGCACGTCCCTCACCGCGGATCAGGCCCGGCTGCTTGCCCGATACACCTCGCAGGTGATCATCGCCTACGACGCGGACAGCGCGGGCCGGAAGGCCGCCCAGCGGGCCATCGGTATCCTCCAGCCTCTGGATCTGAAAATAAAAGTGGTGGAGATACCCGGGGCCAAGGACCCGGACGAGTTCATCCAGCAAAAGGGCCCCCAGGCCTTCCGGGAGCTGATCGAGCGCAGCGGCGGGCAGGTGGAGTACCGGCTGGAACAGACCGCGGCGGGCTTCGATCTGAACACGGACGAGGGCAGGGTCGGCTTCCTGAAGGCCGCCGCCAAGCTGATCGCCTCCCTGCCGGGAAGCGTGGAGCGGGAGATATACGGCATGCGCGCGGCGGAAAAGGCCGGCGTCTCCCGGGACGCCTTTCTCACCGAGGTGGAACGGGTCCGGCGGCAGAGCGCCGCCGCCGCCAAAAAGCGGCTGGACCGGGAGCAGACGGCGCCCCTCCGCGCCGCCCAGCCGAAGGAGCGCACCCTGCGCTATGACAACGTCCGCAGCGCCGTGGCGGAGGAAGGCGTGCTGAACCTGCTCTGCCGGTTCCCGGAGCAGTTTTCCGACCTTGCCCTGACCGGCGCGGATTTCACCTCCCCGGCCCTGGGCCGGCTCTACGACGCGGTGGCGGAGCGGGTCAGGCAGGGCCGCAGCGTCAGTCTGGACGTGCTGGGCCAGACGTTCTCCCCGGAAGAGCTCACGCTGCTGGCCGGTATCCTCCAGCGGGACAGCGTGCCCGCCGTCGCGGCACGGCAGGCCATGGACGACTACATAAATAAGATACGCACAGAAAAAGAACGGCAGTCCCGCGCCGACGACCTGCGGGGCTACGCGGAAAAGCTCAAACGAACGAAAGGGTATGGTTCATAAAGATGGCAGAAGAAAAAAAGACCACTACGGACGAGATCGTCTCCGTGCCGGAGCCGGAACAGGCCGCCCGGAGCGCGCCGAAGAAGAAGTCCGCTGCCAAAAAGAAAGCCGCGCCTCCCCCGGAGCCGGAAGCGCCCGACACGCCGGAGACGGCGCCGGCGCCGTCCGCGGACGGCCAGCCCGCCCCCGAAAAGACGAACGAGGAGCGGATCGCCGAGCTCATCGAAAAGGGCAAGAAGGCCGGTAAGCTGACCAGCAAGGAGCTTTCCGACGTGCTGGACAACATGAGCCTGGGGCCCGAGGAACTGGACGCGTTCTATGACCAGCTGGAGGATCTGGGGATCGACACCTCCAGCGACGATTTCCTGCCGCCGCTGGACGATCTGCCGGCTCTGGAGGAGCTGGAGGAGATCGCCGACATGCCCGAGGAGGAGATCGTGGACACCGACGCGGTGGCGGAGACCTTCTCCACCGACGACCCGGTGCGCATGTACCTGAAGGAGATCGGCAAGGTGGCGCTGCTCACCCCCGAGGAGGAGGTGGCCCTGGCCGCCCGCATGAGCGAGGGCGACGAGGAGGCCAAGCGCCGCATGGCGGAGGCCAACCTGCGTCTGGTGGTGTCCATCGCCAAGCGTTATGTGGGCCGGGGCATGCTCTTCCTGGACCTGATCCAGGAGGGCAACCTGGGCCTTATCAAGGCCGTGGAGAAATTCGATTACACCAAGGGCTACAAATTCTCCACCTACGCCACCTGGTGGATACGCCAGGCCATCACCCGGGCCATCGCGGACCAGGCCCGCACCATCCGTATCCCCGTACACATGGTGGAGACCATCAACAAGGTCATCCGGGTCTCCCGGCAGCTCTTGCAGGAGCTTGGCCACGACCCCTCCGCCGAGGAGATAGCCGAGGAGATGAATCTGCCGGTGGACAAGGTCCGGGAGATCCTCAAGATCGCCCAGGAGCCCGTCAGTCTGGAGACGCCCATCGGCGAGGAGGAGGACTCCCACCTGGGCGACTTCATCGAGGACGAGGGGGCCTCCGAGCCCTCCGAGGCCGCCAGCTTCACCCTGCTCAAGGAACAGCTCATGAACGTGCTGGACACCCTGACCCCCCGGGAGAAGAAGGTGCTGGAGCTGCGCTTCGGCATCATCGACGGCCGCACCCGCACCCTGGAGGAGGTGGGCAAGGAGTTC
>CANQMO010000043.1 GCA_947624985.1 uncultured Oscillospiraceae bacterium
GAGGCATTCCTCCTCTCTATCTCGTCCAATTTTTTTAGCAGGTCACGCTCCATCTCAGCAAAATACAGCTTGTGCTTGAGCTCCGCTATCTCTATCTGTGCTTTCTCAAGCTCGCTCCTGGGCGCCTGATCCTTCTTCCGCTTCCCCCGGCGGTCCTCCAGGCCCGCCTCGCCCAGTTCCTCGAACCGCAGCGTCCAGTTGCGCGCCTGCTGGTAGCTCACATGATACTTCTTGGCCATCTCGCCGTAATTCTTCCCCGACTCCAAGCTATCTCGCGCGATCTGGATACGCTCCGCCTGCGTCGTTTCCCGTCCCTGCTTCATGGTGCTCCCGCCTCCTGAATGTTTTACGGAGTCCAAGTCTCCATGAGCATTATACACCTTTAGCCAATCCCGTAGCTGCCTCTTCCCACGAATTTTGAATCTTTTGCAGATATCCGACAGGCTTCCTTCCCCGCCCAGGTACGCTTTCACCGCCGCCAGCTTCGTTTCCAGGCTATATACCCGGTTCCTCCGGGGCATGAATGCTTCGATCCCCTCGGCCTCGTATTGCCGGATCCAATCAGCCACTGTCCTTTCGTCCACTCCGCCTTGCCGGCTGGCTTCCATCTGGCCTATCTCTCCTGCAAGGCACTGCTGAACCAATCTTACCTTTTCTCCTATTGCTATCTTGTTTCGGTCCTTCATATATGAGCAAAATTTACGCAGCCATAACTAAAAAAAGCCGTGGGAACCAAAATCCCACGGCCTTGTGCTATCCCGCCCTTTCCGCTCCGAAATCCCGTTGGGGTCAGAAAGGGGTCAGTGGTTAAGTGAAACAGCAAAAAAAGTACCGGATTTCCCGATTTTCTTGGGAAATCCGGCGGGTTTTGGAATAAGTGGTTAAAAACACTATTTTTCAGTATCGAATTATCAGTCAGTCTCTCAGGATCATCTGTTCCCTAGATTTGAATTGTTTACCTTCACAATACGTATTTTCTGATTTTCGACATCAATTATTGCCGTCATCCCAAGAGGTGCTTGTATATCCACGTTTGTCTCTCACTATGTATATCTTGCAAACCGCATATATAAGCTTTTTGAAAATGATTATTGTTTTTGATACCTCTTCCAACATTTATAATGTTTGACTGGATACGCATTGTTCTGGATGTACAGCGTAATCAAATCAAGTAAAAAAGTATTTTTTTCTGATTTTCTCTGCTGTATACTCCAATTCGGGATAAATAAATGACTTGTCAATTCCAACGCTTTCCAAGTCAGACAAAATGCTTTTCTTTGCTTTCTTGCTAACAATTATACTACAAAAAGTCGTTTTCATACTCTCATTGTCAATGGAATCCAACCAACTGTTCAGGAGAAAGCGCCTTCCAAATAAAAGTTGACCGTATTTAGAATAGTCAAAATGAATACCTTTTTGTAGAATAATGTCTGAATGACTATGAAAAGAAAATAGCTTCTGCATTGTAACATGGTTAACTACGAAATCTCTCTCGGGTGGGATATTCTCAACAGGTAAGTGTTTTTCGCTCCATTCCTTAAAACGTTCTTCTGTCTGATTTGTTGGTTGCCAAATTGGATACACCATCTCTAAAGCTTCAGATTTTTTTATTTCATTAATCTGATTTATGATTATGTTGTCATTATCATATGGTTCTTCTTTGTAATGCGTCAAAAATCCAAGATAATCATGTAGGGCATTTGGAAAAATCAGAAAAACAGCCCGTTGATTTGATATACGTTGATTCCAATACCAAGGACGTACAAATAGTAGGCGTGAATCGCGTAATAAGTAAAGCCGAGATAAATATTCATAGGGGGTGACACTGGTACCTTCAAGAAAATCTTCTAATCTGAGATTTTGCAATGCAGTCTGCATGCAAGAACTGCAAATTGCTTCAACAAGGTTATCTTGGCTTTCGATTAGGCTCGCACGAGCGCAAAGTACTCGAGCGTCACTGTGGGGGTTATCTTCACAAGCAAAATATAATGCAACAAGAGGATTCTCTGTAAAATCTAATATACGCGTGGGTAATCCATGATGCTGCATTTTTGCCAATATTTCAAAGTTTGTCCGTAGGCCTTGAAAAGCTTCAGGTCGAAGTGATAAAAACTCATCTACCATGTAATGTTCTATAGTCTCATCATAACCGTTATATCTTGCCAAACTTGGAATCGGAGCCCATTCACAGTTTGACATTCCGCGAAAAACAATGTCTTGCTCGTCCTTTGCCAATTCCAATATTTTCAGGATATGAAGATATTCCAAAAGACTGTGTATATAGAATGTTAGGTGTGGATAATCTTCGTGGATTTCTGCTTTTGAGAGTACAGTATCGGGCGAAAGCATTTTATACTGTTTAAACCTTTTGATTTTTGAATTAAAGTCCAGTTCCATTTTTTGTAGCCTTTCAGAAAACTGAGAAGCACCTGTTCCTGCTATTACAGTTTCAAATGCCTAATTATTTTATGTCTTCGTGATTTTTCTTTACTTATCCACAAAGGGATTATTTAATAACCTTAACTTGTTCCCTCACTATCCGAATGTTGAAAGTTCCGATAAAACTTCACTAACTCCATCATAAACTCCGGGAACAGCCAAGCCCTGAACATTAAAGCAATCTCCGGGTGAGCCATTGTTCCACCCCTTTTGCCACGTGAGGTCCTTAGTCCCGTAGCTTGTGTGGTCGTTATCCACACCGTCGGTGTCAATGTTAAACTCGTTGAGTGAACGCGCTTGATTAACTTATCACATGCATCTTCCTGAAACTTTATATTGTGTTTCTTTTCCCAGCATTTTAGATAATCCGTTGTGGTGTTACTTCGCAACCAGCTTTGTATCAGATAACCGGGAGATGCTGTACCCTTTTCCTTTGCAATGTCCGTTAATGAAACATATGGATTCATACAAGGGTCAGGGCTTCGCATCTTTTCACCCAGGTAAGAAATGCGAGAGCCCGGAATCTCATCCAAATTAATCTGCTCATACATCCGATTTGCAAAATCATCAGCATCCTCTTGAGTCATGATCTTCTTCTCCACCAAACGGCGGAGGATTCTTTCCCTCGATATGAAATAAGTCCAGAGTGCCTCCGCCCGCTTTTCTTCATCTGTCATAATATCCCCCGCAAATCTACATATAGGGATATTATAACAGAGTAGTTGGGAAAATGGAATACTGACATCAAAAAGATTGCGCCAGTATCTGATGCCTTATTTCAATGTTCAGTGTACCGCTCTTTCCAACAACGATTTTCTCGATTTGATTTCTTACCTTCTGTTCATCAAATTCTGTCATTCTCAGTGTTCTGCATATAGCAGTAATTACCTCCTGCTCAGTAATAGTTGGTGAGCTCTTACAAAACCGTTTCCCATGCTCCACACGGTTAACACACCGCCAGACCACCTCGCCGGAAGGACGAGTGATTCGCCGATAGTTACATCCGCATTCTTCACAAACCAAAAGGCCGCTCAGTACGCTCTGGGAGCAGTACCGGGTGGCCTTCCTCTT
>CANQMO010000044.1 GCA_947624985.1 uncultured Oscillospiraceae bacterium
GGCCAGGAAGTCCAAGGCGAGAATAATCCGGGGCTATGTGGAGCTCAGTCAGGGGCAGGACTCGCCCCAGGTAACGGTCACCGGACTCTGCAAACATCTTAATATATCGGTCGGGCAGTTTTACCACTACTTCAAGTCCATAGACGACCTGGTACATTCCACCTACTACCTGCTGAACGACCAGCTGAGCGAGTGGATCGCAAACGAGTCCAGCGGCGACTCCCGCAGCGACCTGATCCAGTATACAGTGTGGTACGCCGAGCACAACGCCTCCATCGGCCTGCAGCTCGTAAAGAAGCTGTTCAGCGGCGAAAACTCGCACCTGGCCATTCAGAAGTCCGGCCCGTCGTACACCGACCATTTCGTCGAGGCCTTTTGGCACGGGTACAGGCTCGAGGACGTTTACACGCTCGACGAGCTGATCCGCCACATCAGGGTCGCCTACCGCGGGGTGGTAATGGACTGGGCCATACACGACGGCTCATACGACGCCGCCGAGGCAATGCGTTCAATGATGACCAGCGTGATCGACGGTATCCTCGTCACGGCGGAAAACAAGCGCCTGTTCTATAAGGGCTGCACAAGAGTTTAATGCTAATCGGGTAGGAGGCCCCTGACGGGGCCGACCTCCCACACCACCGTGCATACGGTTCCGTACACGGCGGTTCAATCGTATAAGTGCAGGGACTCGTACCTGTCGGATAGGCTGTAATATCCGGCTTGTGCGAGTCTCTCATTTGTAATGGTGCTGGTAAGTATGCCGCTTCCGGCTACTGCCCAGTATCCTTTTCGGCTGTTTCCATTACGGTAGGCTTTCCATTGCGGCATACCCAGCTTTCTCAGGTTCTTCACTCTCGCGCTCGGTTTCTTCCATTGCTTCCAGATGTACATCCGGAGTCTTCGCCGAAGCCAGCCGTCCCATTCCTGCATTATCGTCTTCATGCTTGCGATTCCAAAGTAGCTAAGCCATCCGCGGATGTATACTTTTACGTTCTCCATCACTTTCCGGACGTTTCTGCCCTGACTGCGGGAAGTCAGTTCTTTCAGCTTCTGCTTCGCTTTCTTCAGGGACTTCGCATGGACTCGGATGTAGACTCCTTTCCGTCCCCTCCCTAATGCAAAGCCCAGAAACTTAAAATTTCGAATACTGTACACACTGACGACCTTGCTTTTCTCCTCGTTCAGTTTCAGCTTCAGCTTTCCCTCCAGGTAGCGCTTGCTGGATTCCAGAAGCCGCTCTCCGGCTCGCTTGCTCTTTGCCAGAATTACTATGTCATCCGCGTATCGTATGACCTTGACCCCTCTCCTTTCCATCTCCTGATCGTATTTGTTCAGGTAGATGTTGGCCAGGATCGGACTCAGCGGCCCGCCCTGCGGACTTCCCTCTTCTGTTTTGACCAGCAAGCCCTCCACCATCACTCCGCTTTTGAGGTACTTCTTTATCAGGTCTGTCACGCGTTTGTCCTTGACCTCTTCCCGTACCATGTTCATGAGCAGTTCGTGGTTGAGCGTATCAAAGTATTTCGACAGGTCTATCTCCACTGCCGTGGTGTACCCCTGTTCCGCGTACTCTTTTACCTTTTGGATTGCCTGTTGTGCGCTTCTGTTCGGTCTGTAGCCATAGCTTCCGTCTGTGAACTGCGGTTCAAAGATTGGATTCAGCTGTTGTGCGATCGCCTGCTGGATGACTCGGTCTATGACTGTTGGTATTCCCAACTTCCTCACTCCGCCATCCGGTTTTGGAATCTCTTTTCGGCGCACCGGCTGGGGCTTGTACTTTCCCGCCCGTATGCTCTCCAGAAGTTCCGTCCTGTGTTGCCGGAGCCACGGCAGCGCTTCCTCCACGGTCATCCCGTCGATTCCCGGCGCTCCCTTGTTGGCCTTTACCCGCTTGTACGCCCTGTTCAGATTATCTCGGCTCAGGATTCGTTCAAGCAGGTCTGCACCGTCCGCTTCTTTGCTTTCCCGAACACCGGCACTCTGCGCTCCTGCATACTCTTCGTGTTCCGCACTATCCCTTTGCAGGCAGCCCTCCTGTTGGAAGTATTCTGCTCTCTCCATGCCGGCCTCCTTCTCAGCTTTCTTCGGACTTACGATTGTTCGGCCCTTCCCGGTCTCCCGGTACTATGGCCTCTGCTGACTTCTCACAGTTCGTTGTTACTACGGCTTCTTTTCGAATATGTCTACTCATCCGCCGCCTGTGAGACCTCCCCGGGTACTCACACATTCTTTCACCCTTATACCCGCCTTGTTTACCGCAAGTGATTCCGTGCAGTTATTGGGCTTTGACTTGATATGCAGCTTTACCCTCACTTGCGGCCTGACAAGATTCCTGTTCGTCGGGCCAGGGCTTTGCCCATGGAGGGACCGTTCAACCCTCCATATCCGGCTTTCTTCAGATTCCGCCTCGCGACGGACACCCTTGCCTTTGGCTAACGCTTCCCACTGCCGGGCGCGTTCGGGACTTTCACCCTATAGAACGTGCGCTCACCGGGCGCACATA